>JAYUFB010000039.1:0-5415 GCA_043738945.1 Gammaproteobacteria bacterium | reverse complement strand
GAGGTGGTCCGATGACGCGCACATTTGATATACGACCCTTAGGGCCAATCAAAGTTACGCACTCCTTAGCCGCATATTGGGTTGGCTGTGCCAGTCGGGAATGCTCATGAAGTCGGTACCTGTCGCAAAACAATTGTTCAATGATCGCGGGTGTGAGATATACGTGCGCCGCCGAGATAGCCACCGGTACCCGCAAGGGTGAGTTGTCCATGCGGTGTTTAATGATAGCGTTGTTCATCATGTCACCTAGTCAATTGCTCGATTGCACGCATAATCTGTAAACTCGCGTTGGCGATAAACACGGCGTTGCGCTAGTCAGGCTCCGTACTTGACAGGGTGAAGAGGGTCCGAATTAATCGGACCCTTTAGTGAACTCAATATGCCAAGGTGATTTTATCGACAACACTCCGCACCCCAGGTGATCCCCATGCGGTATGTGTAGCCAATTCCCGCTCAGACCAACTGTGAACCTGGCCTGACAAGGTTACATCAGTGCCGTGGACGCTGACCGATATCTTGTTCGCATCCCTTTGCGCACGTCGTTTTAATGCCGCTTCTATATCGGCCTTGACGACAGGCGCTGATACCGCGGGTTTGATAACGAGTTGGTCGTTGATGCCTTTAACCCCCATCAAGTAACGCACGGCATTGACCGCCGATTGTCGCTGGAATTCCCAAACCAGCTCTCCCGAAAGGGTAACCCAGCCGCTTTCAACTTTAATTTTCACGGCGTCTTTGGGCAAATAGGTTGTCCATTGCAAAACGTTGTCAACAGAACGCGCGATATCTGCGTCAGTTCGCGTGCTAGATCCGGCTAGCCTTACATCCATTTCGACGGCAAGAGCTTTCACTCCCGAAACCCGCATAGTCGCGCGCTCAGCATCTACTTTTTCTGCATAACTGTTTACGTGGCCGGCTAGAGTGACAATGCCATCCTTGACCTCGACGCCTATTGCCTCCGAGCTGATTGACGGTTCCCATTTAAGTTCTGCGATCACGTCTGATTGTAACTGGGTATCTGTTTTCATGACCTGTGCTTCTGTGTGATGACTAGGAGATGAAGTTTGCACCCCTTAGTCGCTTTAGTATGTACGCGAATACACTTAACTAATACGTGGGGTTCCGAGGTCCCCGGACGACTGATGGGTATACTGTATTTATAGGCTTTACCACGCAAACAAATAAAATCAATGACGAGACCCAATTTAAATCATTCGATTATCCGTGTTTCGCCTGCTGTGATTGACGCCGCGCACAAAGAGCGTGTTGTCCGTGCCCTAACGAGCAAAGGCCATGTGGTAGGATTTATGGGCGACGGAATTAACGATGCTGTAGCCTTGCGGGCGGCGGATGTCGGAATCTCCTTAGATGCCGCGACCGACATAGCTAAAGAGTCGGCGGATCTGATTTTGCTCGAAAAGGACCTCATGGTGTTGGAACAGGGCGTTATCGAGGGCCGCAAGGTCTTCGCGAACATCATTAAGTACATCCGAATGGGAGCGAGTTCAAACTTCGGGAACATGTTCAGTGTGCTGGGCGCGAGTGCATTCCTTCCTTTGCAAACTGGTTGGTTCGTTGAGTCGTTGATGACTCAGACCCTCATCATCCACGTCATTCGTGCCAATAAAATACCGTTCCTCCAGAGCCGAGCGAGTTGGGCGCTGACGGTGACCACAGTTTCTAGCATGGCATTAGGGGTCTGGTTGCCATACTCTCCGCTGTCTGCGGCGCTCGGCTTCACGCATTTGCCACCGATGTATTGGCCAATATTACTGCTCACATTGGTTGGTTACATGAGCCTGACGCAGTTCATCAAAATATGGCTGTTGCGGAAGCAGTGGATCTAAAGCTAGCAGATGTAGTTTGCTTAATAACCTACACTTCACACATGTCGACGATAGTGAACACTTCTGAAACGCCTAACCGTCTGCTGGCTGAGCAGGCTTTGAGCCGAGCTGCCGGTGCTCCTCTGTTAAGCGGCAACGCGCTGGAGCTCCTGATTGACGCTGCGGCAAATTACGACGCTTGGCTGAAGGCAATCCGCGGCGCACAACGATGCGTGCTGCTTGAGAATTACTTCATTCGAGATGATGAAGTCGGCGGCGCGTTTCGCGCGGCCCTAGTGGATCGTGCACAGGCAGGGGTACCGGTCGCAGTGGTGGTTGATTGGTTCGGTTGCCTCGGCCAGTCGCGGACCGCGTTCTGGGCACCGTTGCGCGCCGCCGGCGGTCAAGTGCGCGTTTTCAACCCGCCGCGGCTGGGTGAACCCTTTGGCTGGATTAGCCGCGATCATCGCAAATTGCTCGTGGTCGACGGCCTTTATGGCTTTTTGTCAGGCTTATGTATCAGCGCAAAATGGCTGGGTAAACCCGTTCAAAACGTGCCGCCGTGGCGCGACACTGGGGTTGCGGTGCGCGGCCCTGCAGTGGCAGAGTTGGAGGCCGCGTTTTCGCAAAGCTGGAACATGACAGGTAAGGCGCTGGAGGTCTTCTCAACGCTTCCAGAGCCACTCAAACCCGCCGGCTCCGTGGCATTGCGGGTGATTGCCACTCAGCCGCTAAGCGCCGGTTTGTATCGTCTTGATCAGTTGATCGCGGCAATTGCACGCAAGACGCTTTGGCTCTCCGATGCGTATTTCGTAGGTATAACCCCTTACGTGCAGGCACTGGTGGCGGCGGCGCGCGATGGCGTTGATGTGCGGATGCTGGTTCCGGGCACTAGCGATGTTCCAGTCGTTGCCAGAATGTCGCGAACGGGTTATCGGCCTCTGTTGAAGGCCGGTATCCGTGTTTTCGAGTGGAACGGCTCAATGCTTCACGCAAAAACCGCGGTGATTGATGGGCAATGGGCGCGAGTAGGTTCCTCCAATCTCAACATCGCCAGCTGGCTAGGCAATCGCGAGATCGACGTGGCCGTGGAGGATGTCGGTTTCGCTAAGCTGCTCGCTAGCCAATTTGAACGCGATCTGCAGAACGCCACCGAGATCGTGCTCGCACCACGCCGAAATCGGCGCAGTGAGCAGGTTCAGAGCAACACGGTACGGCCACCGAGGCTACCGCGCGCTGGCGGCAGCGCTGGCCGCGCGGCTGCCGGCGCATTGCGAATTGCCAACACTGTGGGTACGGCGTTGGGCAATCATCGAGTACTCGTTGATATGTCGAACGGACCCCTGCTTTTCGGCGCGCTGGTCTTGGCCACACTGGCGGTACTTGTATTGCTGTGGCCGACGTTGATCAGCTGGCCGTTCGCGGCGATGGCCGGGTGGTTCGCACTGAATCTAGCCGTCCGCGGTTGGCGCCAACGCAAGCAGCTTCGGCGCGAAATGAACGGTACCACGGAGGATAACTGACCCCAAAATATCGGTTGCGCCTTTCTTGATTTTGCGGCGCTAAGAGAGTCAGATATTTTCCGGATCCCTGCGAGTAAGCTTTAGCGGTTCCTGTTGCGTTATACACGCAACGACAATGGCTCAGGAGAAATCATGTCGGCAAAGCACATTCAGCGGGGCGAAGAGGCTCGCAGGAGCGTGCCCTTGAGGGCTGCGCCTGAGCGGGAGATGAAGTTTCTGGTCAGGCAAGGCAGCCTGGCAGCGGTTGAGCGCAGTCCGATCTTGATGGATAAGTCGACGCGGGTTTTCCTTAAGTCCGTTTACTTCGACACTGTCAATTTCCAGTTGCACAGAGCCGGAATCAGCCTGCGCGTACGGCATGTTAGGGGGGCATTCATCCAGACCGTGAAGCGTGTGGCAGGCTTGGGTTTGTTCGACCGTGACGAATGGGAGAGCGAAATTACGGACGAACGGCCCGACCCGTCGGCCTGGGCTGAGACTCCGGTGCTGAGTATCTTAGGTAATAAAAACGTTAATATGCTGGTTCCAGTGTTTAGCACTTCGGTGCAGCGGACCCTTCGACTATTTAAAGAAAAGACAAGTCTGGTAGAGATATGTTTCGACCAGGGCGAACTGGTGGCCGGAGATTTATGCGAACCGATCGAGGAGCTCGAACTAGAGTTGAACAATGGCAAAGTGGCCGACCTTTTTATCGTCGCCCGGCTGCTTGGCGCCGACGCCATCCTTAAACTCTCGTTCATCAGCAAGGCGGAGCGTGGCTATCGGCTGATCGGGCACGAAAGGTCCACTGCTCAAAAGACAAAAATCATTGTAATATCTACTGACATGGCGGCAGACGTGGCGTTCGCCCAGGTGGCACGCAGCTGTTTGGTTCAAGTGACTGCCAACGCGGAGCTGGTGTGCCAGGCCAGAAGCTGCAAAGCGCTGCACCAGCTTCGCATTGGGTTGCGTCGGTTGCAGACGGCGTTCGCGACCTTCAAGCCCATCTTTGTCAACGCACGGCCTGATCGATTGAAGGCCGAGACAAAATGGTTTATGCATGAACTTAATCCGGCGCGAGACCTCGATGTGTTCATAACAAATGGATTTGATTGGGCTAAAGCGGGTTTGAAAGGTGACCGAATATTATCTGCGTTTAACGAATGCTTGTTGCTGGCGCAGTCAAAAGCGTACATTCGGGCCGTGGCAGCATTGGATTCCGCGCGCTTCGCTGCCCTCCTGTTGGACTGCGCCGAATGGGTCGAGACTGCGCCGTGGCTGAGCAACAACGATCCGTTACTATCGGGCGCGCGCCATGTCAGCGCATCCGTTCTTGCTACTCAAGCCTTAGATCGCCTGCGAGGTCAGGTACGCAAGAACGGCAAAAATCTCACAACGCTAGAACCCGTCGCTCGACACAAACTACGTATTAAAGTTAAGCAACTGCACTATACCGGAGAATTCTTCGCGGAAACATTCGGTAACGCTACGGATAAGGTGCATCGAAGGTTCATTTCGTCTCTGAAGGCACTCCAGGATTGTTTGGGATTATTAAGGGATATGGCCTCGGCGCGGCAAACCGCTGCGGTGGTGGCCGGCGGCAGCGCCGAAATCGCTTTCCGCGTCGCCCTAGTCATCGGTGCTCGCGATCGGGACGAGTCCAAGCTTCTAGCCAAAGCGGTCCGGGCGTATAAGCGGTGGCACCGTGTGCGACCCTTCTGGCACTGAGTACTGATTAAATTACGGCGGCCAGCGATCGCCATGTGTTGATAGGCACGATCGCCAACTCATCCCCTGCACGCTACCCTGCGCTTAGTTCCGTAATGGCCAGGAGTAATGCTTTGGTATCGACCGGCTTATCGAGAAATCGGCAATTCTTTATCGATGTCTTGACGACCCGCTTCAATGCCTGCAGGTCACCACTCAGCAGTATTGCCGGAACATCGCGATTGTGCACCGTCCGCAATCGTACTAGTACATCAAGTCCCGTGAGTTTCCCCTCGAGGTGATAATCCGTAATGAATACATCATTTGGCCGCATGTCTTCCATTAGGATTTCGGCTTCCGCAGCAGTAACAGCACTGCGT
>JAYUFB010000038.1:0-5431 GCA_043738945.1 Gammaproteobacteria bacterium | reverse complement strand
TTGATGCGCGACGGGCCGCGGAGCTCGATCATTCCCGCCCACTCAGAATATTGGCCGTAGAGGCTCGCGCTGACTATAAGATTTTCACCAACGGCGCGGCGGACGCGGTCGATACCGGAACGCTCGGCGCACAGTCGGTCGAGGCTTTGAACGCTAGCGCGGCGCGCTTAGCCGACCTCGCTAAGCGTCAAGAGTCCGCTGTCGTGGGCGACGCGGCCCGTATCGTGAAGAAGCTCGCCGCTACGATCCCTAGCGGTACGACGCTCAATGCTTTAATGGTTCTACGGCCACGCATCCAGCAAGGGGATGCGATGACCAAGGCAATCGCCGATGAATTCGCGAAACGGGACGAATTTGTGGTCAAAGATGCCATCGCCTCGGCGTTGCGTCAAAAGTACGCGGTCACGGGAGCTCTGATCATCACCGCGATCCTCACGGTATGGTTTGTTATGGCCACCCGCCGACGCCTAAAGGCGAGTTTGGAAGCAGACATTGCAGCGGAACGCCAGCGGCGGGCGGAACTCGAGACTTTTTCGGTTCGATTTGGCGTCGCAACCCGCGCGGCACGCGCCGGAGTTTACGAACTGACGAGAGATGGATCGGATGTATGGTGGAGCGACACTATGTATGAGCTATATGCTCAATCCCCGCAGACATTTCGGCCCACGATGCCCGCGTGGCTAGAGTTGATTCACCCCGATGACCGAAGGTCTGCGCAGACCGCAGTTAACGCTGCGTTGCATGAACAAAGCCAGTTGCGATCCCAATATCGTATCGTTCGCCCGGACGGATCGGTGTGCCACATTCAGTCCCTGGCAGCCGTGGCAACCGATTCAGTTGACGCGGTACCGCGTTTGGTCGGCATCGATCTCGACATAACCGATCGCGTTGAAGCGGACGAGCGCGAACGCAATCTGCAGCAACAATTGCGTGATGCTTCAAGACAGGCCGGAATGGCCGAGATTGCGACCAATGTACTGCACAATATCGGTAATGTACTGAACAGCGTCAATATTTCGGCGAGCGTTGTCACCGAAAGGATTAACAATCCTAAAACGGCGGGAATCGGCAAAGTCGCGGCGCTGTTGCAAAGGCACGAGGGCAATTTGGGCGCGTTTGTAACAACAGACGAACGCGGCAAACACTTGCCGGCGTACCTCACCCAATTATCTGAACACCTTGCGCGCGAACAATTCGTCACTCTTCAGGAACTCGACTCGCTGCGTAAAAATATCGATCACATAAAAGAAATTGTAGCCATGCAACAGAGTTACTCGAAGCTGGTCGGCGTACCGGAGAAAATTTCCGTCGCAACTCTTGTTGAAGACGCGTTGCGTATGAATGCGGGAGCCTTCACTCGCCACGGCGTCAGTCTGCAGTGCGAGTTTGAGAACGTTCCGGAAATCATTGTAGAAAAGCACAAGGCGCTGCAAATTTTAATTAATTTGCTGCGTAACGCAAAATACGCCTGCGAAGAATCCGGAAGGCCGGACAAGCAAGTCGTAACGCGCATATCCAATCACGCGAGCGGGGTACGAATCGTGGTCAGCGACAATGGGATCGGAATACAACCGCAGCACATGACGCGAATTTTCACTCACGGCTTCACCACCAAAAAGAACGGACATGGCTATGGGTTACACAGCGGCGCATTGACCGCCCGGGAACTTGGCGGCGTTTTGCAGGTGCACAGTGCAGGACCTGCGCAAGGCGCGACCTTTACCCTCGATCTACCGCTTAGATCTCCGGAGACAGTTTATGCTGAATAGCACACCGCTCGTCAATCGCCGCATCCTTATCATTGATGACAATCGCGATATTCACGGTGATTTCCGCAAGGTAATCGGCGGTGGACCCAATGACGCCGACCCCTTGGCTGCGGCTGAGCTCGCATTGCTGGGTGAAGAACTACCCTCGAACATGCACCCCGGATTTGAAGTCGATTCCGCGTTCCAGGGTCAGGAAGGAGTCGCGCGAGTGCAGCAGGCGCTGGACGAGGGGCGCCCGTATGCGTTGGCATTCGTCGATATGCGCATGCCGCCAGGCTGGGACGGTTTAGAGACGATCGAACACCTGTGGGCCATTGATCCGGACGTGCAAGTCGTTATATGTTCGGCTCATTCCGACTATGATTGGGCCGACGTGGTTGCGCGACTGAATTATTCTGATAAATTATTGGTCGTCAAAAAACCCTTCGAAGCCATCGAAGTTTTACAATGCGCGAACGCACTCACGCGCAAGTGGCAAAATGAACGTATTGTCCGCCGTCAGGTCGAGACGCTTGAACAGGTCGTTGGAACACGCACGCAGGGCCTTGAGACTGCCAACAAGCAATTGCGCCACATGGCCACCCACGATGCCCTCACGGGATTGCCGAATCGGGTATTGATGGATGATCGGATAAGCCAAGCCATTGTACTCGCCGACCGCCAGGGCCAATCCTTCGCTGTTATGTTGGTGGACCTTGATCGCTTCAAGTTAATCAATGATACCTTGGGACATCGGGCCGGCGACGAGCTACTCAAGGAGGTGGCACATCGTCTTAAAAGTGTGGTGCGTGAGGTGGATACCGTCTCTCGAATGGGAGGAGATGAGTTCGTGCTGATCATTGCGCCTAGCCCTGAGCGCGACACAGCCCAAAAGGTTGCGAGCCGCATCATCGAAATGATGCGAGAAACAGTGCGCCTCTGCGGGGTCGACAGTTATATTTCGCCGAGCATCGGTATTGCGTTTTATCCAGATGACGGAAGGACGGCCGACGCTCTACTAGCACACGCGGATGCGGCCATGTATTGCGCCAAGCAACGCGGCCGCAACAACTTCCAATATTTTATGCCAGGTATGGATACAGCCGCGCACGACAAGATTCGGCTGGAAGTCGATTTGCGTGTCGCTCTCGAACAGAATCAGTTTCAGCTTCATTATCAGCCCAAGGTCAACACTGCGACGGGGGTCGTACACGGCGCGGAAGCCCTAATACGCTGGTCGCATCCGACGCGTGGCTCCATTTCACCCGTAGAGTTCATCCCGATTGCTGAAGAAACCGGCTTGATAGGTCCCATCGGCGCCTGGGTGGTACGCGAAGCCTGTCGACAGGCACGTGCCTGGCAACTTAATGGTCTGCCGTCGCTGCGGGTTGCCGTGAACTTATCGGCTTCGCAGTTTCGGCAAGGCAATGTAGTCGAGATGGTTCGCGATGCGTTACATGACGCGGGTCTTGAAGCACGGTTCCTTGAAGTCGAACTGACTGAGAGTGTGGTCATGAGCGATCCAGAAGAGTCAATCGCCATCCTTGAGAAATTGAGCACTATGGGCGTCCTGGTATCGGTCGACGACTTCGGTACTGGTTATTCCAGCATGAGCTATTTGCGAAAATTTCCAATCGACAAATTAAAGATTGATCGGACCTTCGTCAGTGAAATAATGTCGCGACCCGACGATGCATCAATTGTGCGTGCAATAATTTCGCTTGCGCATAGTTTGCGATTGAAAGTTGTGGCGGAAGGTGTCGAATCAGCCGAACAGCTTGAATTCCTGAAGACACTCGGTTGCGATCAATATCAAGGCTTTCACTTTAGCCCCGCGGTTCCCGCCTCTCAGTTTGAGGAACTTGTACGCTCCAAGCAGCCCAGTGCGCCAGAGTTCTCCGAGGCTGAGGCAGAGCGCACACAAAGCAAGCTCGCAGTCTATAGGCCGCGGTAAAAAGCCCCTACCCTGCCATCCGGCTATGTGATCGGCGTTACTAACCCCGCATCATCTTCGTTGATCGAGTTAACCCGAGGACTGACGGGATAGGCATGCATCCAATGAGTCTTATAGGGCTCCAACACCGCCTGCGCCTCATCAGCGGTTCCGTACAACCACGCAGCGTAGTCTTTACGCTTTAAAATTGCGGGCATACGCTTATGCGTGGGTACAACTTCCCTTAAGAGTTCATTAGCGAGCAAGCACACGACTGAGCAACTTTCTATTACTTCGTCCTCTTCAGTTACGGATCGATCCCAGAGCGCAGCGATGCCGAAAACGGAGCGGCCCGCTACATGAACAAAATAGGGTTGCCGATATTTCTCGTTGGTAAGCTTCCATACATAGTATCCCGCTGCCGGCAATATACAGCGCTGTCCGGCAAGCCACGGCCCTTCATAAATGATAGAGCGTTTGATGTCGTTGCTTTTGAGCCATAAAGTCTGACCCGGCACGGGCTTGCCTTCGGCCCATGCGGGTATGAGACCCCAACGCATCATCACGCCCTCAGTCTTAGTGTCGTGCACACGAATCGCGGGCACGTACTGATCACCCGCTACATTGAATTTTAGTTCAAATTTCCACCAGGCATTCGAGGGCAGAAATTCCCGTTCAGCAACATCTAATTCGGGCAATGCATAGCGCTCAAACATAGCACGCCTCGCGGGCGCAATATCCAAGGGTGTACATCCTCTCATTATGCCAGTTGTCCCGACGTTAAAACACACAGTCAAGGTTGAGGCAACACATGTGTATAAAGTAGGGTATTGTCTGGGGTTTATTTCAGGAACTGCGGCAATGATGGAACAAGTCGGTCTGGGCACAAGCGGTCAGTTTCGCGGTGCGTTTGGCATGTGAACTTAAACAAACGTCACTAAAGTTCCACAGATAGGGTTCCTCCGTCGCCTGGACGCTTGGGCTTGGGGTCACCGCGAAGCGTTGCTCAAAGAGACCGGTGGCTGAACTGATTCACGTCACGCCAAACCTACTTTTCATGTTTGCCGTTGACGCCCCCGTGTCCCCATTGCGCTAGATCCTACTACGTTGGACCAGAAACCCGCTCGAAGCGGAGTTTTCGCCCTGAATCAATCGTAAATGCCTCAACAGTTCCCTTGTTCGCGCAGGTTAGCGGCACCGCGATTGCTCCTTGCGTCGGCTGTGCCCCGATACCGGCGGCCTCTGCTCTGAAAGCTGTTAGCGCGGAGAGTGTTTTATAAGTTTCACCTCTTGCTTGAAGTTCAACGCGCTGCTCATCACTCTGCAATAGCTCCCAGCGCAGCTCACCAATGTTTTGATCTCCGACAAGCAAAGACGCTTCTCCGTCGGATCTCAATTCCAGTCGATATTCGGACCCATTCGCCGTGAGCTTATATGAACCAACTACGCCTGCAGGTGTACATACACTCGAGCACGCTGCCAAGCCTAGGACAACAAAGGCAGCTACAGCTAGACTCCGTAGAATCATAGCGTCTCATCCCATGTATAAGTCTGCCTAAAGTTACCCATTGGCCCTCCTTGCCATGATGGACCGAGACCGTATGAAAACGAGGTAAAACTAGAATTATTAGTGATCGTGAATCGGGCCTGTGTACAAGAAATCGGGATTACGTTGAGGTCGAAGCTTCCTATGAAGTGCCAAGCGCAGTTTCCTTGCATTGTCGCTTGAATAAACTGCGAGATTCCGAAG
>JAYUFB010000037.1:0-85363 GCA_043738945.1 Gammaproteobacteria bacterium | reverse complement strand
AACGAGATGACGGTACAAGAACTCGACGAAGCGGGGGCATTGAAGAAGGAACATAAGCTCCTCTTTGCTTACAGCGCCGTGATCCCTGCATTCAAGGGTGTCGATGCGGTGGCGTCTGTGCCGGGATTATGCAATCCGCGCGGCTTCGTGCTGATCGACAAGCAGCAGCGAAGTCCCAAGTATCCCAAGATCTTCTCGGTTGGTGTCTGTGTTGCGATCCCGCCGGTCGAGGTCACCCCGGTCGCGACCGGTGCGCCCAAGACCGGTTACATGATCGAATCAATGGTCTCCGCAACCGCCGCCAACATCGTCGCCGAAATTTCCGGCAAGCCCGCGATGGCCGAAGCTACGTGGAATGCAATTTGCTTGGCGGACTTCGGCGATACGGGTGCGGCCTTCGTAGCGCTGCCACAGATTCCACCCCGCAACGTGACCTGGTCTAAGAAGGGCAAGTGGGTTCATCTGGCGAAGATTGCGTTCGAAAAGTATTTCTTGCGCAAAGTTCGCACGGGCTCGCTGACACCGGTCTATGAAACCTACGTACTCAAAGCGCTCGGTATAGTTTCATTGAAGCAACGAGCCACTTGACGGATAGGCTCATGAACGCTCGTATTCCGTCGGCAGGAACTATACAACGTGTTAGCGCGCTCGGAACCCTATGCGCGATTCTGGGATATCCCGGGGCGCTGCACGCCGAATCGCTGACTGACGCCTGGGCAATGGCGCTCCAATCGAACGGTACTGTGGCGGCAGCGCACAGTGAACGGGATGCCGCAGAGGCAGCATACACCGCGGCCATACTCGCGCGCTGGCCATCGCTCGATCTCAACGGAAACTACACCCACCTACAAAACGCTCCGCAACTTGATATCGCAACGCCCGCGGGCCAGCTTAAGGCACCGATTTGGGCGCACAACGGCTACGCGACAGCCGGCGCCGATCTATCGCTGCCGGTTTGGACCTCCGGGCGCATCAGCGGGACCATCGGTGCCGCGGCCGCTGACGCCCGAGGCGCCGCCGCCCAGGAGGTCGGCAGCGCGGCCGATATCAAGCTCGCGGTTTCCGAATCCTATGTGACCGTGTTCCGTGCTCGCAGAGCTTTGGCCGTCGCGGAGTCGAACGCTGAAAGCCTCAAGGGACATCGCGATGCTGTGCAAATTATGTATGACAAACAAGCTGTGCCGCAATCTGATCTTCTCGGGGGGCAAGTATCGTTCGCCAATGCCGTACAGCAACGCTTGCGTGCCGCTAATGCCCTGCGCTTGGCCACAGCCGCTTACAACCGCTGGGTGGGTCAGCCCCTGGATCGCGCTCCTGATCTCGATGAGCCGTCGAGTACGCCGGCTAGAGACACCGGCGAGCCACTCAATCAATTGGTCGCGCGAGCTCTTGAGCGTCGCCCCGAGCTTGCCGCACTTGCCGCACAGCAAGACAAATTCGAACAATCCGCTCGGTCGGAAAGCGCGCAAGGCTTACCGCAGATTGCTTTGCATGCAGGCTACAATCACTTCGACAATCAGATTCTCGATCGCGAGAATTTCGCCTCGGTCGGTATCGGAATTCAATGGCGAGTGTTCGACAGTGGACAGCTCAAAGCGAGAGCAAACGCCTTGCGCAGCCACGCCCGCGCAACCGGTCAACAACTCGCCGATTTTCGATCGGTAGTGGCGCTCCAAGTGGAAACAGCCTTCCTCAACCGAGCGGAGGCGGTCGCGAGAATTTATGTCGCCGTCACGACGGTGGGTCAGGCGGAAGAAAATGTTCGGGTCGCCAAGGAAATTTACGCGAGCGGACTGGGAACCAGCAACCAGGTGTTGGACGCAGAAGCTCTGCGAGTTACCGCGCTAACCAATCGTGATGACGCCGCATTCGATGTACTTAACGCCCAATTTCGGCTGCAGCGGGCATTGGGCGATTTGTGATGACGGGTCTGGTCGGCCGATGATCAGCATGCGGACCGTTCACAGCGATTTGGGCATTAATAAAGACGATTGATATTTTTAAGGGGAGCCGCTTTTTAACCTGGATTTTTTTCGAATCATCAAGCGCTTAGGATACCCAGCGTGACACGTTTTCCGCGCCGCTGGTGACATCAGCACCGGTGCACAGGTCATGCGGCGTCACAATAATTTCGATTATCAATGCTTTCACACCCGCAACACGTTGTACCGCGCGTTCGGCTGCCCATTTTTCTGAGTATTTATTTACTCGACCGCCGAGCGTTACGCATCCGTCCTTAACGGCAGTATTTATTTTTGATGCGTTAATCGCAGAGTCCGAATCGAGCTCGCTAACCACATCTTCCTGTATTTGTAAATCCGTTTTCACGGCTTGATCCTCGGGTTTTTTAGTAAGAATATTTCATCTTACTTAATCCGAATGACATGCACTGTTCGATAGCGCACGTAATTGAATCAAATGGAGAGCTGGGCAAGTCGCACCAGCACCAGACCTCCCGCTATGAACAGGTAGCCGCGCAACACGGTCAGAAGGGCTCGGTTGAGCAATGTGAGTCGCGGCCGCGGTAGTTCAGCTATTGGCGGCATGCGCCAGGTCGCGCGTTCAAATTGCACCACCGGACATGTGAGACTTGGTTTTATTCCCTGGCGACGTTGCCAGACTAAGATACCGATCGTGGCTACGAGTGCGAGCACACTGCCGCCGCCGATATGGCAATTAATCCAAAATATACAGCATAAAATCCCTTTGCGTCAGTCGGTTTACGGTGCAAGGAGTGACGCAGAGACAAGACATCGCCGATGGCGTAAGCCGTTGCCAGCGACACGGCGGAAGCGCCGATGATGCAGGCATCAATGAGGGCAATCGCAAACAGCACGCCGGCGGTGCGGCTGGCCTGTAACCTTACGCCCGTCGCGACCGCGCTCGCGTCCTGGAGGTGCCGTAATTTTGCCCTGCTTGCGTGTACGTCCCAAACGCGCCGGCATCGTTGTCGCCGACCATGACGATGAGGCCGGGCCCTAAGATCGCAAGCAAGGTTTTAAAGCGAGCCCACCCATTTTTGCGCGGCCCAACGTCGTGTGCGCGAACCGTTGCTTATTGAGTGTTGTAGGTCATGGGTCTAAAACTGCGCATGGAAGCGCACGGCAAAGATCGACGCCGGTCCCCGATCACGGTTATAGGCGGGATGCTCGACCCATTGATAGTCGAAGCTTAGATGGGAGTGCGCAAAGAGCTGTGCGCTGTAGAACGCTTCGAGAATTTGTTCAGGCCCCGGATGCGGCAGCTGTCCGTCACCCACCAGAACGCCGAGACCGCCGGCGTTCAAAAAACGCTGACGATCGGCAGAGATATTATTGACGAGTCCCGCTAGCCCCACGGTGTCTTGTTCGCGATTCCAAGCGGATCCTTTCAGCGAGAAACCTGCCGCAACTGACCGGTCGATATCGGTGAACTCGTACGCTTCAACATTACCCGCCGCTTTTCCTATGCGCGCGAAGAAACCTAAATCTTTAACCAATTGCTGCTCAAGGTTGAGGCTCACTCCCAACCGACTGCGGTATTGACGCACGACGAGTTGGGTTGCTGAATTGAGCAGTCCCATACGCCCACGGCTATCGAAAACCGTGACCATCAGCTTGCCAGGATGTTCGAGAAGAGTGTGCCGCTTCTCGACTTCGGCAACGATTTGAAACTCATGAAATCCCGGGTCCAGATGCTCGCTATTCGGCACGGTCGACAAATCAAAGGCGCCAAAACGGGCTGTCCAGGTGCCTTGGTACCACTCGGCCGCGGCTCCCACCGTATAGCCCCAGGCATCCGCCGCGTAGTCAAAGGTACCTGCATCGATGGCGGCCCAGTTCAAGAAATCGCCGCGCGGATCGTGAGCGTATTGATTGACGTCGAAAATGTCTGCAACTCCGAACTTACCCAATGTGAATACCCAACGATTGACGCTTCGCTCACCACCGAGCTGATTGGCTTCAGCTTCGATTGCTTCACGCTCGCCAGTACGATCCAGCGTTTGTCGGAAAAAGACTCGTGGCAACCGCAAATACGGTTGGTTCTTACCGACCTTGTAAGCTTCTCCGCTCGGAAATCCGGCGACGCCCAACGTATTGTCAAGTCCAAAACCTTGGTCAATTTCCGGGTTGATCCAAATTTCCGCACCCGACCACAAGCGCGCGCCCCAGTAAAGGGTTATATCCGCCGTCTCCTTGCCCTGGTGCGGCGTCAGGCTGTTGGCTCCTGCATAGGGCGACTTAAAGTTGGAGGCTTCCTGCTCGACGTAGGTGAACTGACCATGCAGCGCAAAAGTCTCGCGCATCCTGTCTGACACCGACTCCTCCGCCAAGACAGTTTGGGTTGCGGCCAGAAGCACAATCGTGACCATCAAAGGTTTAATTAATTGGTGAATCATAATAAAGCTCATTTATGTCATTGGTCAGGGCAATAAACCCACGGCACCCGCGGCAACTAGAAAAAAGAATGCGACCACACCCAGCATCCATAGAAACAACAACCCCTCGCGAATCAGACTCCACATCGTTGTGAACGTTTGGGACAGCTCGATTGAGCGGTAGCGCGGGATGCGCGAGTGCAAAAAAAACGCCGCCATAACAATCTCCTTGTGGGCTAAGCCGTGATGCCCAAGCCCGAAGATGAAGGGCTGCGCTCGGTCAGCGCGTCAGCGCCTCCCTGCCATCATCGCGGGTTGCGGTACTAGAATGTGAGTCCATAAGATGTGTAAATTTTCCTGTAAACTTAATGCGTGTAGTCGCTGCTTTCAGCGTCTCCTACAATGGATGAACTATACCCTACCCCCGTATACCAAAGCAACAGGAAATAACATTTTTTATGGGCCACGTCGCAAAAGAGAAAACCAAGCTTCTGAATCGCCTCAAACGAATGCGCGGTCAGATCGAAGCCATCGAACGCGCGGTTGATGCGGACAATGAGTGCGCTACCGTTCTACAACAGGCGACCGCGTGTCGCGGCGCCTTGGACGGTTTTATCGCGGAGGTCATTGAGGACCACATCCGCGAGCACATGCTCGATCCGCGCGAGTCGCGCGATTCGCCGCAGGTCGCTGCAGCTGAAGAGCTCATCGATATTGTGCATCAATATTTAAAGAAGTAGCCTATTTACTGCGTGAAAGGGGATTGCTACTGCGACGCGACTTTTACGCGCGACCAACTCCGACTTATTACCGCCTGCGCCGCAATCGCGAGCACGCCGTCGACCAACAACGATGGGCGAATACCGAACAGGCTAATTGCATATCCTGTAGCGAGGCTCCCCAACGCAATGCCACCGCGCGTCACCAGCATGTAAAGGCTTACCGCCTGTCCACGAAGTTTAGCCGGCGCGGTGGTCTGCACTATCGTATTCGTCGACGTGTTAGTGATGCTCATCGACATCCCGCCGAGCGTCAGCAGTACGGCCAGCGCCCAAAACCAAGGCACTTTCGCTACCGCAATAAGCGTCAAGCCGAATGCCGCAGCGAACCAGGAACTTAAACCGCGTCGATCGCGCTGCGCATCGACGCCTAGCAATCCGAGCGCACCCAACAATCCGCCGCATCCGAAAGCGCCTATCGCCAAACTGAATTGTAGAACGCCGCCGTGAAAGGCATCTCGCACCAACACCGGACAGAATGCGATAACCGGACCGCACAACAAGCCGGAAAAAAATGCGGTGAACAGCGCACCGCGCAGAAACGGTTCACGTGCCAAGGTCCCGAGCGCCTCGAAGTGATGGCCTGCCTCGAATTTTGACGAAACACCCGCTGCTGTGCCGCGTGGCAGAATCCATAGCGCGACACCGATAAAAGGTAGATACGACGCGGCACTGACCACGAAGCAGGCCATCGCACCGACACTACTAATTAGAACGCCTGCCAGCGCCGGCCCGGCTATGCGCGAGATGTTGAACTGGGTCGAGTTCAGCGCCAGACCGGCACCGATTTACCGTTTTTCAACAATTGACGGCACGATCGAGGAGAATGAGGGCATGGACAAGGCGTCGGTAATTCCCACAATCAATGACAGCGAGATAATCATCCACGGACGAATGCCACTAATCAGCAGCAACACGACAATGGCAATCGGACAAAGCATCTGGACAGACTGAAACCATGCAATGATACGTCTGCGATCGAACCGATCGGCCAGCATACCCCCGACCAATGTCAGCAACCAGACTGGCGCGCTCATCGCGAAGGAATCGAGTCCGACCAGCATTGCTGAAGCGCCGATACTGAGTAGCAACCAGGGCTGGGCCACCTGCTGCGCCCAGGTGCCGATGCTAGAAAGCAAACTGGCAAACCAGAAAGTTCCGAAGCGGCGGGTGCCGAGGAGTTCGAGAGACTCGCGCACTGCGGATTCCGACATAGGCGAGCATTCACGGCGTTACAAGGTATTATAAAGCTTACCTGAATCGGCGCCTCGCGCGTCTGCATTCCGCGCGGCCACAACCGCAGTTCCCCGGAGCCCTATGTACAAGTTCTTGCTGATCGTGGCCCTTGCAACATTGCCCTTGCGTTACAGTTTGGCGCTCACGACCAGCGCACTCGGCGGACGTGCGCATGAGGACGCCCTGCTGCAAACGCTTTATGCGCGCGCGGCGACGCAGCCACTTTGGTTGGCGCGGGGGCGGCCGACTCCTCAGGCAACAGCCCTTTTGGGCATCCTCGCTACGGCCAGCAGCTTCGGCTTGCAGACGAGCGATTACGGATTGGAGGCCCTCATGACGGCCCACAATGCTTTACAGGATACTGAGCCGGGGTTTGATGCCCTACTCTCGCGGGCTGCCATTCGCTTGGTCACTCACCTGCATTACGGCCACATCGACCCGCGCACTGCCGGCTTTGAATTACAAGGATCCCGAAACGATCTGGACGTGGTATCTGCGGTTGCGGGGCTTACCTCAGCCGCAAGCGTTGCCGATTCTCTTGCTGCTGTGGAACCGCAGTTCTATCACTATCGACTGCTTAAGGCGGCTCTGGCCCACTACCGATTACTCGCAGCGGACCCCGGCCTGAGCCAACTGCCGGGCATTGGGCACCGCGCGCTGCAGATCGGCGACCGCTACGGCGGTGAACCCGCACTGCGTCGCCTGCTGCTAGCGTTAGGCGATCTTTCGGACCCTGCTCAACTCGCTCCGCCCGCGGCTGACGCTATGCTATTAGACGCCGCACTCAGCGACGCCCTCAAACGTTTCCAGTCACGCCACGGATTGCCTGGCGACGGCGCACTCAATGCGACTACCTACCGGGCGCTGACTACACCTCTGGCACGGCGCGTCCAGCAGATTGAACTTACACTAGAGCGCTGGCGTTGGCTGCCGGCCTTTGACACACCGCCCATCATCGTCAATATTCCTGAGTTTCGCCTGTTTGCGTTTAGCTCGACCGAAGACCGAGTTGCCGACATCCAACAGATGTCAGTCATCGTCGGGCAGACCTATCCGCGTACCCGTACGCCCGTCTTTGTGGGCGACATGCGCTACGTGATTTTCAGGCCCTATTGGAACGTCCCACGCAGCATCCTGCTGCACGAAATGCTGCCTAAAATTCAGGCCAATCCAGAATACCTGCAACGCAATAAGCTTGAGATCGTGCGCGGTGAAGGCGACGACGCCACCGCCATGAGTCCGACGCCCGACGTGATCGCTGCGCTCCGCGCAGGTCAGTTGCGATTGCGCCAACAACCGGGCGAGGATAATGCACTGGGTCTGGTGAAATTTATGTTTCCGAACTCGCACAATGTCTACCTGCATTCCACACCCGCGCACCAGCTGTTCGCCCAGTCACGGCGCGCCTTCAGTCACGGTTGCATCCGCGTCAGCGATCCCATGGCGCTCGCAGCCTATGTACTGCGTAATGCGTCCGGCGGCTGGAATGCCCAGAAGATTGACGCCGCGATGCGCGGAGCCAATTCCACGCGCATCGATTTGCTCAAACCGATTCGGGTCATGATCCTCTACGCGACAGCTCAGGCGACGGAGGCGGGACCGGTGGAGTTTTTTGACGATATCTATGGGCACGATCGAAAATTAGCGCAATTGCTCGCATTGGCTCACGCTTTAGCCTTATGATCCGAACTATATTATTAGGGTTGCCGATGGAAAAATCTGCTAATCAAGACAATTGCGTGGAATCCCTGCACCGGCGCCATTTATTGCGTCAGGCACTGGGGATTTGCGCTGTCGTGGGTTCCGTTTGCTCTTTCCCAGCCCAAGCCGTGGAAGGTAGGCCGCGTATCCTACGTTTTGTGCATACGCACACCGGCGAGACGCTCACCGCGCCTTACTTCGATGGCACTAACTACAGCTCGGACAGCCTCGACCAAGTCAATCTCTTGTTGCGCGATTTTCGCACCGGCGAGAGCCACACTATCGATCCAGCGCTGCTGGATATTCTTTACGATTTACAAGTACAGGCGGATCATGACGCCACTTTTGAAATTATCTCTGGCTATCGCTCACCGGCCACGAACGTCATGCTGCACAGCCGATCCAGTGGCGTTGCTGAACACAGTCAGCACTTGCTGGGCAAGGCCATCGATATCCGCTTGACCGGCTTTTCCACTCGTCTGTTAAGCGAACACGCTCGCATGCTGGCGCGGGGCGGCGTGGGTTTCTACGGCGCTTCCGACTTCGTGCACGTGGACACCGGACCGGTTCGTACTTGGAGATTGCGGTGAGCGTTAGTGACATTCCCACACTTTTAAAGCAACTGCATATCGAGTTGAATCGTGCAAATAGCCTCGATTTAGAATCCAAGGAACTGCTATCTATCCTTGCACAGGATTTCGCGAAATTTGAATCGCAAATGTCTACAGCGCGACAATTAGCGGTGCGCTTCGAGGCTGAACACCCGAGTATCGCGGCAGTATTGCGTCAAGTGACTGACGCATTTTCCAAAGCAGGAATGTAAAATTACATTGCATTGACCATGCGGAAGTTTCTGTTCATCGCATTGTGCTGCCTATCGTCGCTGCTTCACGCCGCCGAAGCAGGCAGCATCGAACACACGCGTTGGCACCACACCGCAGAAAACGTCGACATCGTTCGCGATAATTGGGGCATCGCCCATATTTATGGAAACACTGACGCCGATACCGTGTTCGGCACGATTTACGCGCAGGCCGAGGATGACTTTAATCGTATCGAGCACAATTACTTAAACGCCCTGGGCTGGTTAGCGCAAGCCGAAGGGGAAAGCGCTATTTATAGCGATTTGCGGCAGCGGTTGTTCATCGACGTCAATCTTTTGCAACAGAAATATCGCGTAAGCCCAGCGTGGCTCAAGACCTTGATGGTTGGCTGGGCCGACGGCCTGAACTACTACCTATCGAAGCATCCGGCCGTAACACCTAAGGTCATTCACCATTTCGAACCTTGGATGGCTTTATCCTTCACGGAAGGCAGCATTGGCGGCGACATAGAAACTATCGACTTGGGAAAGTTGGAAAAATTCTACGCTCAACCTACACCATCGGCGGCACTCATAGCGCCGATTTTAAAAGAGCCGTCCCCCGGTGGATCGAACGGCTTCGCAATTGCGCCCTCTCTTAGTGCATCTCGCCACGCACTTCTTTGGATCAATCCTCATACGTCGTACTATTTTCGCTCAGAGCTGCAGATGGTGAGCAAACAGGGATTGAATGTGTATGGCGCGGTTACCTGGGGCCAGTTCTTCATCTATCAAGGATTCAATGCGCACAACGGTTGGATGCACACCTCTTACGGCGGCGATGCCATTGACGAATACGCCGAGAGCATCATCAAAAAACCTAGCGGCATCTTTTACAAGTACGCCGGAAAGCTTAGAAGATTGCAAGTCAAAGAAGTTAGCATCCCGGTAAAAACCGACCGTGGACTAACCTATCGAAAATTTACGGTGTATCACAGCCACCATGGCCCGATCATCCGGGTCGAGGGCGAGCGTTGGATCGCGATCAAACTGCTGCAAGATCCCGTACCGGCTTTGTCACAGTCTTACCTACGCACCAAGAGCACGAACTATGCCTCGTTCCGCAAGACACAGGAACTTCGTACCGACACTTCTAACAATACGGTGTACGCGGACGCGGACGGTACCATTGCATACTTTCACGGAAACTTTATTCCGAAACGAAATACCGCATTCGATTACACGCATCCAGTCGACGGCAGCAATCCAGCCACTGAGTGGCAAGGCGCGCATGCGCTGGAAGATTGCATCTCTTTACTTAATCCCAGCAATGGCTGGATTGCGAACACCAATAATTGGCCTTTCTCATCGGCCGGTGGCGCAAGTCCCAAGCGCGAGAATTATCCCGCTTACATGTGGACCAAAGGTGAGAATCCACGGGGACTACATGCCGTCGAGGTCCTACAAGACATTCATGATGTAACGTTGGACAGCTTGATTGCCACTGGTTACGACAGTCATCTCACGGGTTTCGAGGTACTGCTGCCGCCGCTTTTCGCGAGCTATGACGCCCTGCGCCCGGATGACTCCCGGCGCCATATTTTAAGCGAAGCCATCGCAGCTCTACGTGCCTGGGATCGGCGCACCGCTAAGGATTCGATACCGACCACGGTCGCGATTTTTTGGGGTCAGGAATTGATTGAACGCAAAGGCGCCGATGCGCGCGATGCCGAAGAACCTGTCTATGATTACTTGGTCGGCAAACTCACAGACGCGGAGCGCGTCGAAGCATTGAGCGCTGCCTTGGAAAAATTGCAGCGAGACTTCGGTCGCTGGCAAGTGCCCTGGGGTGAGATCAACCGATATCAACGCCTGACTAACGACATCGTGCAACCGTTTGATGATGCCAAACTCAGTCTGCCGGTAGGTCTTGCGCCCTCGCAATGGGGTGCGCTGGCCTCATTCGACTGGAGCAAGCCCCGCAAAACCCAGAAGATCTACGGGGCAGTCGGCAACAGTTTCGTCGCGGCTGTGGAATTTGGCCCACATATTCATGCCAAAGCGATTATGAGCGGCGGGGAAAGTGGCGATCCGTCTTCGCCTCATTTTAACGATCAAGCCCTAATGTTCAGCGAAGGACGCTTTCGCGATGTTCTCTTTAGTCCGGAAGAGGTTCGCGCCCACGCGGAACGCAGCTATCATCCTTGAGGTGATCGCAAACCCCCAAAACTATACTATTGTAAGAGTTTGCTGGCGCCGGCAAAGCTGTGAGCTCAAGCGCACGGCTAGCGTATAGACGATACCCGACCGAGTGGCAGTTCGCCAATCGATGAAACTAGAACTTCGAGCTCCTAATTGCATGCTCATCCTGTGACCTGTAACGTAAGCGATCGACACAGAGCGTATTTGCGAATTGCGTCTATATCCATCAACGCATGTCATTCGGATGTTGAGTCCGCATGGTGTGTGGCAACTATAAATGCGACGCGGCATTGAAGGGCAATAGCGCATGGAAGTCTTCGACAGTTTTGGCTATCGGCAATTCGACAAATAGGCGTTGCAGATATACGTACTGTGAAGCAGTTTGAGACGCTGCTGCCATGTTACGTCAAAGAGACCATTAAAAATGCATGCGTTCGGTTAAGGTCGGCGCGATTCGAACAGCGCTTCGGGATACTGTCCCGCTGACGCATCAAGCACGGTGGCCACGCGGCCCAGGAGGTGCCGGTCGAAGAAGCCCAGCGTGTAGGCGTTGACGATGTCGTGCGCCCTCTGCCCATTGATCGGCCCGGTGAGGCCCAATTCAGAGGCCATTGGGGTCCAATTCGGAATGTCGGTGAAGTTGCTGTGGAACATCTCGGGCACCCGCACGAAGTATCCATCACCCGAGAGTCCTTCATACACCGCGCGCATGCTGGTCTGATGCGCTTCGATCTCTGCGTCTGACCAACCGCCAGATCGTTGCCGTTCGAGTCGCATGCTTGCTGCATCTCGCGTGATCCACATGCTGGGCTGTTGCAGGCCTGCCGTGACCACGTCGGTGGTCATCGGGGCGTCCATGATCAGACAAGCTCGCAGGCGGGGATCAAGTCGGCAAGCTTCACCCACGACGATGCCGCCGAGCGAGACCCCGAAGATGCCGATACGCTGCAGATCCAGTTTGCCCGTAAGAATGCCGTTCGGGTCCGCCCGGTTCAGCGCGGCAAGCTGGTCCAGCGTGAAGACGACATCCTTCGCAAGATAGGGGATCATGCTGTTGTGCGGCGTATTTCGCATGCCCGGCATGTAACTTGCACCCACAGTGTCCCGCAACTGAGCCAGGGTTAACCCGGCGACCCGATGACCATCCGGGAACACGACGACCGCGGCTGCGCCTGGTTGGTCCAGGGCGACAACGATATAGCCGTGCGAGACCAGCTGCTCGACCTGAAAGGTATTCATTTGGCGAAACCCTGTAGCACCCTCCAAGAAGAGCAGCACTGGATATTTGAGTTGATCGCTGGCGGCAAGCGCGGAGGAAATGGCGTTTGTGGTGACATACTTGAAGTGCCCGAAAGCGAACCTCGGTATGTGGTGGATGCGGGCAAACGTTGCCGTCACCACGGTGGCGTCTGGCAAGTAGGCGGCGTGCGGGGCCGATGGATGTCCTCTAGTCGGGTACCAGACTTGCGCCATCAGTTCGCGACGCTGTTGCGCATCGGCGGTAAAAACCTCCGAACGAGCCGCATCGACCCAGTGGTAGGTCAAGGTTCCGATTGCATACGACCCAGTCGGAGTCGGGAAGCGGAACACCGGGACGATCATCGGTAGAGCGATTGACACTGCGAGCCACGGAATGCCCAGTCCGACTGCAACCTGCGTGAGGCGGTTCCGTTCTGCAGGTCCGCCCGCAGTGGAAAAGTTCGTCAGCATCGAGACCAGGAAGTACAGCGCCGTCAGCGAATACGCCGGGAACAATTGCCAGCGCGGACCCTCCACCAGCACTTGCGTGATAGCGATCACCAGCGCGACGGTTGCCAAAAAACGTATCCAACGTGCCACGCGGAAAGGCGGGACCGACAAGACGAACAATGTCAGCAGATCGGCAATCAGCAACAGAGTCTCAAGGGATCGCATCAATTGGCCCAATCAGTCGTTCTTGTATCGAGCAAGGGTCGCGGGTCCCCATACCACTGTGACAGATGCCATTGGCCAGCGCCGGAGCCAGCGTACGAGTATCATGGCCTGCGTACTGGGATAAGCAGCTTTACGATCTCCGCCCGCACCTCGTCGTCGTGCCCGACCCAGGTGTGCCCTCCTTGATCGAAGCCAATAAACTTCGCTCCGTCAATCTGGCCGGCGGTGTACTGAGCGCTGGCATAGGTACCGTAGCGGTCGTCACGCGCACTGATGATCAGCGTCGGTGCGTGAATCGACCGAAGCGATGTCGACGTCAGGTGCTTGCTCGCGATGGTGTCGGCGCGCAAACCCTCCGCACGGGCGGAAACCGGCAGGATATTATCCAGCATCGCATTGACCCGCGCCCGCTCTTGCTGGCTGGCGACGGTCAGCAATTCGGGCGGGGTGGCCAGCACGGCCTGCATCACCTGGTCGCGCGCCACGTGAATCGCAGCCCAGAACAGGAAGTCCGATCCGAGCATCCGCATCATGATGCTCTCGACCCACGGCGGCAACGGTGGTGCGGAGTCTGCCAGTGTCGGGGGCTTGTAGGAGAGCGGCACCAGCAGCACCAACGCGCTGACCCGATCAGGGTGGCGGATGGCCATCTGCAACGCCGACTGCGCACCTGCTGAGCCACCCATGACTGCGGTCTGGCGAATGCCGAGCGCGTCGAGCAGGCATACATGGGCATCGGCCTGCGCGGCCGCTGACCCATCGGTGGGCATCGGCGTGCGCAGGTACCCAAAGCGAGACATCGCGATCACCCGGATGCCGTGACCTGCCAGGGAGCCGGCGAAGGACATGCCCTGGTCGTACCCACCGCCGCTGCCATGGACAGCTAACAGTGGAACACCTGTTCCAGCTTCTTGGTACTCGATCGGGCCGCAACGTGTTGCGGCCAGCAGGCTGCCGTGCGCGACGCGGACGCTGGCCCGAGTGATGTCGCGGTCGAAGCGCCACCAAATACACAGGAAGGCGATCCCGAGGATCAATCCCGTCGCGCCAACGACCGCATGCGCGACCGCAGGGCGCTTCATTGCGACACGAACTCGTAGGCTAGCGACGTGATGGTGCCAACGAAATACGCATTGCGCCCCTCGGAACGAACCCACGCGGCTTCGCCGGTGATCGGCACGATCATGCCGTCGCGCGCCTGGTAATTGGACAAACCGCATTCCCAGGGCATCATGACAATCTTGTCGGCCACCGTGCTGCCACGGGCCTCGGCACGCACCGAGTCGATCAAGTCGGCGTCATTAAACCCGAACAGCAAGGTCAGTGTGAGCGGACCATCCACGATCGTGGCGTCGGCAGAGCGGTCGCCAACCGCCTCCCACCGCACGCCCTGGCTGGGCAGAAGTGCGGTCGGGTACCATGCCGCTTCAGCGAAGAAGCGCATGAATTCCCCGCGGGCAATTTCGCCGCCGCCACGGACGTCGGCCACGGTGAACAAGCCCAACATCGCCGCACGCAGCAGGCCCGAGCCTGCGATGTAGCTGTCGACCACGCGCACAGTCACACACGGCAGCATTGACACTTGTGCGTCCCACAGGAAACCCGGACGGCGCGTAACGACGCGTTGCCGCGCTGTGAACGGCTTCCACTGCTCGCCGGTGGCCGACATGTTGAACTTGCCCGTCATTTCGATGGTGACGGCGGAAACGATGGGCTGGCCCTCCTTCAACACTGCACGGAAGTAGCGTTGCACGGGTGCAGGCAGACCGTCGAGTTCGCGCGAGTCGAAGCGTGCAGGGGCCGCTGACCGAACCTTCTCGTCAATTCGGGCCGCTTCGAGCCTGCGGGTCAACGCACACATGGCGTCATGTCCACCGCTTGGAGCCATAAGCAGTAATGCCGAGGGCCGCAACAGTCAACAAGATTAGAACCAGACCGAGGCACAGTAGCAACGTCATTCGAGTCAGACCAGCACCGCTGCAACCGGCCGACGCAGAGAGGGTGGCAACTTAGACCCGCGACCGAAGCGCACTACTAGGTCGGGACGCTGGTCCTTGAGCTCGAGCGCCGCGGCAAACTGCGGCCGCAATGCCTGCACTTCGACCGGCTGGTTCAGAAACGCATTGCGAATACCCAGCGCTGTGGCTTGCAGGGCGAAGCGTTCGTAGCAACGACCCACGTCCACCCAATGGGCCTTATCGGCATTCTGGCCAATGAACACCGCGAGGCCGGCCGAGCTGCGAATCTGGCGCGTGTACTTATCGTTCTCGCCCTTCGGCTTGAAAAACCATCCAAAGGCCAGTTCACCCAGCCAGGTCGGGATGGCCGGGTTACCCGAAGTCACGCTGAACAGACCGTCTCTGGTGCGCACCGCATCAGACCCGTTGAAGCGGATCCAAGTTTTGAGTTCCTTGACGAACGCCGGATCCGAAATATGCTCAGTCAACACCAGCATCCGCACTCCGTTCGATGTGCCCGCACGCTCTAATTCACAGGAGATTTTTGTGTTTCGCATGCTCCGTCCAATAGCCAGTTCGCCCGTAATGTTTGTATATACTCAGTTCATGATCACGGCCTAACTTTACCGTAGGGTCATAGATCGGCGAATCTCTGATCGCTTGACGAGTTAAATCAATCGACATTCTCTCGTTGATCCAGCTCACGTCATCGACCCATTCAGGTGAGATGAGAACAGCATGGCCAACGCCCCAATTACTCGTAGCGACAATCAGATAGCGAATTGACCAAGTCGCTTCATCTACGAGCAGTCCTTTCACATGTCCAAGGTCCCCGTCGCTCGCATGCACGCGATACTTACTGACTTCATTGCAACTCCGAAGATGCTGATCATTGGATTTTTGTACGCCATCTTCTGTTGCGGAATTTGCGCGCTGATTGTTGTTCTCATCAGCAATTCCATCGTACCCCGCGCCTCCGAGCAACATCCCAGGATAGGAGGTCTCACCCCAAATGCCGGACCCCGCCCAATAGAAGGGATACCCGTAGTAACCGAAGTATCGAATTTCATGCTGACGCGAAATTGGTTTGTCGGTGTCGATATCAGGACTATTTTTTACCTGTTCACGGGTGATCGAGACTGGAATTCTCTTCCCTGACCCCATCGGTTTCCCGATCGCACGCGGGGAGATCAATACGCTGCGACTATTCAACCACTCACCGGTTCCCACGACGAAGTAACGGATGACCCACGCTTCATCGTCGAAATAACAGTCTTTAACGTGACCTACGTCGCCGTCGGTCGCGCTAACCGTATACCCTTCTAATTCCTTTATGCTGCGTAACATACGGAGAACCTCGTGTCAGGACGATACCAATAGATAAGAATTTAAGTAGCGTGCGCGGGCGCAACGCGATGCGTCTGTGCGGTACGACACCCAGCTCCTAAGCGATGAAGCAGAGAGTAGATTAGGATGTTTGTGGGCTATGTGTTGCACCGTACATACGTGCAACGCTACATTCCTATAATACGCGACATGTTGCATGAGTTTCTCACGGAAAATAGAGCCCTGTTGATTGATCGGTGCAGAGCATTGGTTGCCCGCCGATCTGCACCCAAGAATAGCGATTGCGAATTGGCCCACGGAATACCCATCTTCCTAGATCAGCTCATCAAGACATTATCGATTGAGGAACGTGGCGGTAATCAGATATCCGAAATTGCTGAAATGGCGGCGTTGCATGGCCACGACTTATTTGACCAAGGATTCACAATCGAACAGGTCGTACGGGATTATGGCGATGTCGGCCAATCAATTACGCATCTGGCTTTTGAAACTGAAACACCGATCACCGTTGCCGAATTTCGTACTCTCAACCGCTGTCTCGATATCGCTATTGCGGGCGCCGTTACTGAATTTGCACGCTATGGCGCGGCGTCGAGCGAAACCAGTTTTCGTGAGTTAAATTTGCGCTTCGGATCTGTGGCGCACGAACTTCGAAACTATCTTCATACGGTAGCTCTTGTCATCAAAGCGATCAAATCCGGAAACGTCGGCATTTCGGGTGCGACAGCCTCGGTCCTGGATCGCAGTTTGGTTGGGATGCGCAATCTCATCGATCGTTCGCTGACGGAAGTTAGAATCACCGCCATGCTGCCGCCGCGTCCAAAACCAATTCGCCTTGCGATGTTTTTAAGCGAGCTGGAGACATCCGCTTCACTCGATGCGCAGGCACGCGAATGCCGCTTCGTTGTAAGTCCGGTTGGCAGTGACGTCTGGATTCATGCGGACCCAGAGATGCTTTCTTCGGCACTTAGCAATTTGCTGCAAAATGGATTCCAACTAACGAAAGCCCATACAGAAGTACGATTGCATACACACATTGTCGGCACTCGAGTCTTGATCGAAGTTGAGGACCATTGCGGCGGACTTCCAGCGGGGGCAGCCGGGCTGGACCTATGTCGACGCAACATTGAAGCTAACAATGGCATTCTGAGAGTGCATGATACGCCAGGCTCAGGATGTGGCTTCACAATTGACCTACCTCACCACTTGGCTGCCTGACAGGCCATTTATTATCATAGACATCGAACCGCTCTGTAGCAATGTTATACCGATTCCAGGTAGGCGACGACGGCTAGTATTTGGTCCTTAGTTAGATCTTTTATCACCCCGTGCATAACGGGAGAGGTGCGTAAAGCATTCTGAATCACTAACAATTGCTTTAGCAAATAGGGCGCATGTTGCCCGGCAAGGCGCGGAAACGTGTCCATGCCTTGGCCTTGAGCGCCATGGCACGACGCGCAGGCCGGAATTTGATGTGCCGGTACGCCCCCCTCAAACACCTGCTTACCCTGGCTAATCAAACTTGAGCTACCCCCTCGCCCCGGCGCTGCTGGCTGCGCTGCGTAGTACGCCGCCAATTCGCTGATCATTCCCTCATTAAGTTGCGCAGCCATTCCCCACATGTAGGCCTGCGCATCGGGATCGGCGCGCGACTGGTCCTTGAATGCCTTCAGTTGCAATTCAATGTACGGCGCGAGCTGCGCCGCTAAATTCGGAAAAGTGGGCGATATGCTCCGACCGTTAGCCCCATGGCAAGCGCCGCAACTGACGACAGTCTTTTTCAGGGCAGCATTCTGTGGATTCGGTACTACATCGGCGCCCGAAACGACTACCGAGTGCAGCAGGGCTGAATACATAAGAATCGAGACAATGTGACGCATCAGAAATTTATCCATGCCAGCATATAGAGAGTGTTATTGTCCGAGGCGTTTCTGCCTGACCCATCATAATTCGTATTAAGTCCATTGAACTTAGAGTAACGGACGTATTGCAGTTGAAATTTCGTATTAAGCCAAGGCAAATAATCCGCCTCTAAGACTGTGCCGCGCGAGTCTGGTGTATTGCTAACACTGCCGGTCACAGGCGCATTCGCGTACAACAGGGAATCACTGCTACCGCGGGTATTAAAGACTCCGAGCGAACCGCCGATCATACGTTGGTAACTATATTCACCCACGATTTTGAAGGTCTTAAGAGTATTGCTGGTATTGGCTGCAACCTGATTAGCGAAACTTGCATCGAGATTTTGTCGCTCATTGATGTAGGTCGAGAGCACCGTGAACAGATGATTTTCGCCGATAAATTGATATTGAAAATCTGCGGCCGTATCTTTATATTGGTCGGTCAAGCCTTGCAACGGTATTCCGTTTCCGGGATTTATTTTCGCGACAATTCCGTAGGTTCCCAGGGATACTGAGTTTCGATCCCAACGATATTCATAGGCTAGGCGCCAGTAAGGCGAGACTCCCTGAACGATACGGCTTTGGGTACTGTCGAGAGGATGCGCCCCGCCGCGTATCGCCGCCGTGTACACGCTAAGTTCAGCATAAATACTGTCGTTCAACCACGCGTAAACACCGATGCCCGCTGCATTCTGACCCAATCCACCGGCTCCGGAATCGAGTTTGGTCGATGCAATTTGTGAGGGAGCCACGCTACTGCCAGCGTAGGGATACCCCCACGCAGCGGTGGTGTTCCACACATCTTGTATGGTTGGACCGTTGTTAACCGTGACGCCAACAATGAGACTTCGTGCTGTTTTTTGACCAAAGTCAAAATGTTTTGCGTAACGAATATCCGAATTATCAAAGCCGAATTTGTCTCCGACACCATCGTACGTCAGCTGTACGAACGCGCCCAAATTATCCGCAATCTTTCCCGCGTAAAACAGACTGGCTTGCTGCGGAAACAACAGATCGCCGTTCTTTGCCAGCGCTTGGCTTTGCGGCGCACTGTCCGGTCGTGCAGTTCCGGTATGCGTATAAGAAATCTGCAACATCATACTGATCGGCGGCGTCGAATTAAGCGACAAAGTTTCGCGGTTCTCCGTAGTACTGCCTTTGATCTGTGTAATGTTATCGAGCACGTAGCCATTTAATTTGAATTCGCGGCCGAATGGTGTGAGTTCGGGAAAAACGGTGTGGCAAGAGGAGCAACTCATGCCGGTCTGTCGCGCGAAACTGGGGACAGCCCAAGTAGGTGCCGCTAGGGTGCAAAAAATTCCGACGCCTAGACTCTGAACCACAAATCGCTGAAATCCATTCATATGCCACTGTCACACGGAACGATGAGTCTCGTCGGTGCGCTACCGTACTTATTGCATGCGAACGATCGCGGCATAAAGGTTGCGTAACACACCAGGCATTAAATCCGGCAAATCCTCAGCTATAAGTCCCACTCCGAACTGAGTAGCGGCAGCCCCGTGTATCCATACCGCGGCAGCAGCGGCAAGAAACGGGTCCATTCCCTGAGTTAGAAAACCAAGCACGATGCCGCTCAACACGTCACCTGCTCCCGCAGTCGCTAACGTCGGTGGTGCATTTGAATTCACGATTGCTCGCCCGTCGGGGGCGGCGATCACGGTATCTAGGCCTTTCAGAATTACAACCGCGCCGCTGAGCACGGCCGCAGCACGGGTGCGTGTGAGATTATCGCCAGTCAGATCAAACAAACGTCGAAACTCGCCCTCATGAGGCGTCATCACGCAAGGCCCTGTGATCGCGCGAAACAGGCTCTTGGGGTCGTCCTCGAATGAGGTAATTGCATCGGCATCGAGCAGCGTGGGTCGTCTGGTTGCCAGAATTGCAAGTACTCTATCGCGCGTGTGTTCGCTCACACCCGCTCCGGGACCGATCACGAATGCCGACAGACGCGCATCCAATAAAAGCGCAAAGAAGTCCTTCGGCGTCTCAATTGGTACGACCATGATACTAGTGAGAACGCTCGCATAGATCGAAAACGCCACCGCGGGCACCACAATTGTCGTAAGGCCAGCACCTGCCCGCGCTGCTGCTCGCGCGGCTAATCGAGCGGCTCCCGTCATCGGAAAACCGCCACAAATTAGCGCGTGACCGCGAGTGTATTTATTTCCGTCTGGAGCTGGATGTGGCAATGCATCGAGCCACAGGCACGGATCGTTCTCAAAAGTGTTTGGTCGGATCTCGGCAAGCACCGTCATTGGCGTTCCGATATCTGCGACGATAACTTCACCGCTGAATTCGCGACCGGGCATCAGTAGGTGGCCCGGCTTCTTACGAAAAAAAGTTACGGTCAACGCTGCGGTAACCGCCCCGCATGCTTCGCCAGTGTCGCCCATCACCCCACTAGGCACATCAATGGCGACAATGAGTAATTTCTTTTGTGCTGCCGCCGCCAAGGTTTCCTTGGCTTGCCCCTCGAGGGGTCGACTGAGCCCGGCACCGAAAATTGCATCTATAATTAACAGCGCCCCATCCAAGACGGAGGGTTGCAAAGGTTCGATTGATCCTAGCCACCGGTGTGCGTGGCTTTTCGCTGCGCCCTTTAACTGATCTCGGAACCCCAGCAATGCAATGCGCACAGGCCAACCCGCGTCAGCGAGATGGCGCGCGGCCACAAATCCGTCGCCGCCATTGTTACCCGGTCCGCACAGCACCACCACGGGGCGCATCGACCAGCGCCGCTCGATATGACTCGCCACCGCCTTACCAGCTCTCTCCATCAACTCAGCGGCAGGGGTGCCTGCCACGACCGTCATACGATCAGCTTCGCTCATCTGCTGCACATCAAGTAGCGCAGTCTTGAAATTCATACTACAGACCCCTATTGACATCGATTCATCATTTTTTTCAAGGTAGCCCTCGCGTTAATATTCCAGCGCATCCTGAAGTATATACTCAACTCTACCACCCGGAAATTCGGGATCTCGAGGGCCGATATGAAGATCAAGGCAAGCGACTATCGAGTGCGACCGGGGCAGCGGATAAGGTTAGGCGAATGGCCCACCCTTGTAACCGCGGTTTACAATACTAAAGCTCGGTATCAGGAAATCCTCCAAGAACATATCGACAAGTTGAGCGCGCAGCAGGAACTGCTTTACGCAGGCAATCGTGATTCGATCCTTCTCATTTTTCAGGGCATGGATACAGCCGGCAAAGATGGAGTCATTAGGCACGTCATGTCTGGCGTGAATCCCCAGGGTGTGCAAGTTTTCAGTTTTACGCATCCAAGCGCTACAGAACTCAAGCACGATTTCCTTTGGCGAACTATGGAAGCGTTACCGGAGCGCGGCCGTATCGGCATCTTTAATCGCTCTTGGTATGAGGAAGTATTGATCGTCAGGGTGCACCCGGAGATTCTAAGAAACGAGAACCTTCCGCGCGAATTAGTGGCCAAAAAAACTATTTGGAAACAGCGCTATCGTTCCATCATTGATCTTGAACGACACCTCGTAAACAATGGGACGCGAGTCATCAAATTTTTTCTCCATTTGTCGAAAGATGAACAGCGAAAACGCCTAATTGAACGAATCGACCAGCCCGATAAGAATTGGAAATTCAGTATTGCTGACATCGAAGAGCGAAAATTTTGGAACGATTACCAAAGCGCATATGAGCAATGCCTGTCAGCCACGAGCTCGCAGTATGCGCCGTGGTACATCATTCCAGCGGACGACAAACTAAATTCCCGATTGATAGTTTCTCATATTGTCCTCAAAATTCTGGTAGACCTAGATTTATCTCTTCCCATAAACAGCACGAAACACTTGAAGGAATTAGCTTCTTTTCGAGCACGTCTTGCCAAATGACTATTTTCGCGGCGGCTACGCCCGCGCTGCCCCTGCGCCAAAATGCGACCGCACCTTCGCGATAATTTGGGGATCAGTCATTTTATCTTCTGTCTCGAGCGGCTCGACGTGTGCATCTCGCTTCAGTTTTTTAAGCCGTCTATCCAACTCATGCTTTGCTTCTCCCGGGCCAAAAAGTAGAATTAATTCTAAATTGGCCAGCGCTACTATTACTTCATCGTAGAAAATGTTGAGCTTAGCAGTAAGTGATCGTTGCTGACTATCGTCTGCGGGGACTTGATGCGCTTCGAATCCGCCTTCTAATGGACTATCACCACCTCTCTCAAGATGCTTTTCTACTTTCGATAAAATCACAGAATGGTGCTCTGCTCCGTCGCTCAACACCACTATCACCGCTTTACGATGATCAATCCATACTCCGCCTTTATTGCCCATGTTCAGTCTCCGTAAAAATGCGTCGAAAATCAGCCATAACACCGAAACACTGAAGTCCGTTTTTGACGTTGTCGGTGCGCTAGAGCGCTTAGCGGTAAAAACACTACTTGCAAAAAGATAGTTAAGCTTTTCATGACACGCGTCAATACCAGTGCTATGGTAAGTATATATTTATGCAACACGTTTATCAGAAATTTCAGAGTAGGCTTTTACCAGTCACGCTGATGTTAGTGATCGTTAGCGCGGCCCAAGCGGCCCCCGCATTAACGGACGGCAGCCGATTGTACGCGCCTTGCGTACCCTGCCATCAGCCCAATGCCTGGGGCTCACCCGATGGTGGGATACCGAACCTTGCCGGTCAGCGGAAGCGATATCTAGAAAAACAATTGTCCGTGTTCCGATCGGGAGCGCGAATCGATACGGCCATGCAAATCGTGACGGCGCATTCAAGCTTCAACAATAAAAATAATAGCATCGCGCTTGCGGACTATCTTTCGGGATTAGATGCGAACCCTAAACCGGTTAATGGCGCGGGAGCGCATTTGTCCGTGGGACAAGAATTGTTCGCCCACATCTGCGCGGCGTGTCACGGTGTCGACGGCCGCGGCGAGTTGAATAACCCAGCACCGCGCATAGCAGGTCAACACTACCCCTATTTGCGACGACAAATCGAAGAGGGTGCGAATCTACACAAGGACCTTGCGCCACCTGAAATGACCAGCGCACTGAGGGGTATGAGCCCTCAGGAGAAAGATGCAGTCGCTGACTACATCTCACGTCTTTAGGAATTGATGTCGTACCGCGTGCCACTTCCAAGTGCGGATTTCCGGCAGATCTTCGCCATATTTATGGATATACTGCTTGTGTTCAGCAAGCTTATCTTTCATCTGGTGCTTCAGATAAATGCCTTGATCACCCGTCTGAGGTAAGCGGTCAACGGTGTCCATCACAAGGTGAAATCGGTCTAAATCATTCAGCACAGTCATATCGAAGGCAGTAGTAATGGTGCCCTCTTCCTTGTAGCCGCGCACGTGTAAGTTTTGGTGGTTAGTACGACGGTAAGTTAGTCGGTGAATCAACCAAGGGTAGCCATGAAAGGCGAAGACGACAGGCTTGTCGGTCGTGAACAGCTCATCAAAGTCACGAGCACTCAACCCGTGTGGGTGCTCGGATTGTGACTGCAACTTCATAAGATCGACGACGTTAATCACGCGGATTTTTAAAGCAGGCAGATGTATACGCAATATGGAGACGGCAGCTAGCGTCTCAAGAGTGGGCACATCACCACAACAAGCCATGACCACATCCGGCGCACTAGCCAAATCGTTGCTCGCCCATTCCCATATGCCGATTCCTTCCGTGCAGTGTTTAGCGGCGGCCTCAATACTCAGCCATTGCGGTGCCGGATGTTTGCCGGCGATCACCACATTGACGTAGTGGCGGCTGCGAAGACAATGATCCATCACCGACAATAGACAATTAGCATCCGGTGGAAGATAGACCCGCACGATCTCGGCTTTTTTGTTGACGACGTGGTCGATGAAGCCAGGATCCTGGTGCGTGAAGCCATTGTGATCCTGGCGCCACACATGCGAGGCCAGCAGGTAATTTAACGAAGCGATCTTGCGTCGCCAAGGCAAGTGTGAGGTCACCTTCAACCACTTAGCGTGCTGATTGAACATCGAGTCGACAATGTGGATAAACGCCTCATAACAGTTGAAGAGCCCATGCCGCCCGGTCAGCAAATAGCCTTCCAACCAGCCCTCACATTGGTGCTCGCTGAGCATTTCCATCACGCGCCCCGAAGCCGCAAGAAATTCATCCTCAGGCACAGTCGCAGCTTCCCACTGGCGGGTGGTCACTTCAAAGAGAGCCTCTAAGCCATTGGAGAGCGTTTCATCTGGGCCAAAGACGCGAAAATTGCGTTGCTCATTGTTCAGCTTCGCGACATCGCGCAGGAAACCCCCGAGCACATGAGTATCGCCACGGCCATGCACACCGGGCTCAGACACCTCGACCGCGTAGTCGCGGAACTCCGGCATTCGCAAGTCACGCAGCAGTTGACCGCCATTGGCGTGCGGATTCGCACCCATACGTCGTTCGCCCGTAGGCGCAAGGGCTGCCAGTTCGGGTTTCAGCCGACCGTCGCTATCGAAAAGTTCTTCCGGCCGATAGCTTTGCAGCCAATCCTCCAACTGCTTGAGGTGTTCAGGATGGCCGGCCGGGTCGGAGAGCGGCACCTGGTGCGAGCGAAAGGTACCTTCCACCGGTAGGCCATCAACAACCTTCGGGCCGGTCCAGCCCTTGGGTGAGGCCAGCACGATCATCGGCCAGCGTGGCCGCGTGACGTTGCCCTGCAGCCGAGCGTCCTGTTGAATGGCTTTAATCTGCTCGACCGCTACATCGAGTGTCGCAGCCATAGTCTCGTGCATTATCTTCGGGTCGTACCCCTCGACAAAGTACGGAGTCCAGCCATAACCACGCAACAGCTGGTCTAATTCTTCGCGCGTAATGCGAGCAAGCAGAGTGGGGTTAGAGATCTTATAGCCGTTCAGATGTAAAATAGGCAGCACTGCTCCATCGGTAACAGGATTAAGAAACTTATTGGAATGCCACGCCGTGGCCAGCGGGCCGGTTTCCGCTTCGCCATCGCCGACGACGCAAGCGACTATTAGATGGGGATTATCGAACACCGCTCCGAACGAATGACTAAGCGAATAACCCAGTTCACCTCCTTCGTGGATCGAGCCAGGGCACTCCGGCGAGGCATGGCTGGGAATTCCTCCCGGAAACGAAAACTGCGTAAAGAGCTTCTTAAGTCCGGCCTCATCCCGACTGATATTGGGATATATTTCACTGTAAGTGCCCTCTAAGTAGGTGTTCCCTACGACCGCAGGACCCCCGTGCCCCGGCCCTGAGACGTAAATCATGTCGAGATCGTATTTCTTGATGACTCGATTTAAGTGCACGTAAATAAAATTCTGTCCGGGAGTCGTACCCCAGTGCCCCAATAGCATGTGCTTAACATCAGCGGGTTTCAGTGGTCGTTTGAGCAACGGATTGTCATACAGGTACATTTGCCCAACCGACAGATAGTTCGCGGCCCGCCAGTAAGCATCTATCAGCCCAAGCAGTTCAGGGGTGAGGGTCATAGAAGCTCCTTGAAGCGCTGCAGCGAGCGCGCAATCATCATTTCTTCATCAGTACGAATGACGCGAACAACGCACCGACATGCATCGCCAGAAATCACTGCACCCGTGGCGGCATTGCGCGATTCATCCAATTCAATACCGAGAAAAGCCAGTCTTTCACAAACCCGGGTGCGGACTATAGGCGCGTTCTCGCCGATTCCGCCGGCAAAGACCAACGTATCAACGCCGCCAAGCACGGCTGCGAAGGCTCCAATCCACTTAGCAACCTGATAGCAAAATAGCGCCACCGCTTCAGCGGCTCGGACATCGGTGGTTTCCAAGCTTAGCAAATCGCGCATATCTGAACTAATCTCCGAAACACCCAGCAGCCCAGACTCGTGGTTGACGAGGTGCTGAAATTGAGCCGCAGTCATCTGCTCAGTCTGCGCCAAAAAAAAACTCATTCCCGGATCTAAATCACCGGTGCGCGTGCTCATCATAAGCCCGGCCGCCGGTGTAAAACCCATGCTAGTGTCAATGCTTCGGCCGTCGCGAACTGCAGCCAAACTCGCGCCATTGCCAAGGTGCGCCAAGATGACACGTCCGTGTGTCGCCGCCGGATCTCCTAAACGCACCAGTTCTTCCATAAGATAGGCATAAGAGAGGCCATGAAAGCCATAGCGCTCCACACCCAGCGCCTGGTATTTTCGCGGAATGGGCAACAGCCTCGCAACCTGCGGCATATCGCAATGAAATGCGGTATCAAAGCATGCAAGCTGCGGAAGATTGGGGTGTCGCTCCCGAAGCGCCTCAATCAGTTCAATCTCGCGCGGCAGATGCTCAGGATCATAAAGCGTGATGCGGCGCAGGTCATTCAGCAAATCTGTCGTGATCAACTCAGGCTTGCTATGCCGCATACCGTGAACTACACGATGTCCCACCGCGCGAATGGCTACAAAGCTCGGCTGTGACTCCAGCCAATCGAGCACTACATCCACTGCACCTTCAGGATCTGGCTCAATGGCGCAATGATGCAGCACCTTACCCGCTGCATCGTTGACGGTGAAGGTCACATCGCCAATCCCGATCCGGTCGAGCTTACCGCGCAGCATCTGACTCAGTGACTCCGTTTCATTATACAGAGCGAATCGGATGCTCGACGAGCCACCATTAAGGGTCAGTAGCACGGCTTGTTGTGCGTTGGGGCACCTTAAAGCCCCCTTCGGGTAACAACCTGTCGCATTCTCGTTTAACCACGGCGTAGCACTCGCAAGTTCGCGCCTCAAGCCCAGGCCGATCAATCACGGTAATGCGGCCACGGGTGTATTGTATCAGTCCGGCATTTTGTAAATGGCCTGCCGCCTCCGTGACCCCTTCGCGTCGTACGCCGAGCATATTGGCAATCAACTCCTGGGTCATGACCAACTGATTGGAACTCAACCGGTCTAGGCTTAGCAGTAACCAGCGGCATAATTGCTGATCCAGCGAGTGATGACGGTTACACACCGCCGTTTGCGCCATTTGTGTCAATAGCGCTTGGGTATAACGTAGTAATAAATACTGCATTGCTCCGGCCAGCGAAAATTCATCTTTGAGATACTGGCCGCCCAGCTGATAGGCGTGTCCGGCACTTTGCACCACGGCTCGACTAGGGGTCGTTTCACCGCCCATGAATAGTGACACACCGATGATGCCCTCATTACCCACTACCGCAATTTCCGCCGACGCGCCATCCGCCATCACATAAAGTAACGACACAATCGAATTGATCGGAAAATAAACATGGCGTAAGGCCGTGCCGGACTCATACAACACTTCACCCAGCGGCAAATCGACGAGCTTGAGATGGGGCGATAGCCGTTGAAAATCCACGGCAGGCAAAGCAGCCAGTAGATGGTTTTGGAGAGGATTGTGAACGATTTCCTGCATTAGCTCTTCTGGACGTTGACCACTAACGCCCGATTGTACTTAAAACCTGGTGCGTTTTTATATTCCAGTGCGAACACAAACAAACCCACATAGCATAGTGGCATCGCAATACAATCCACATCAGCGCTGTTGGCTACAAATTGACGTCAGCCGATGCCTACACTACGGGGGCAACCAAACGCGATTCTCAACCGTAAGACTGCACTAATTTTCGTCCAGCACTGCTTTCCTCATCGCGCACAGGGAGGCCGAAGTCATTTGCGATTACTGCTCTTAAGAAAAAACCGTCGGCGCTACATTGCGTGTTAACAATCGCTAGTCTGAACCCACCCGGTGGCATTGCTTGATGGCTAGAAGCGCTGGCATCAAAGAAAGTAAATTGTACGCTCTTGATTGCTGGTGCCGAGCGGTAACCGACTTGTTGATAAATTGCCGGATATTTATAGGTGCGATTATGCGGACCGAATAGCACTATGCTGTAACCGTCCGAGCGGTTTGAATCATTAAAATGCCAACTCCCAAATCGGTAAAGTCCGACCACGGCATCTAACCATCCCTCGCCGTACAGATCGGGCCATTGATCTGTGAAACGAAGATGCGCTTCAATAATTCTACCGCCAATGGTCTCAAGGTTCAACATACCGGTATAATCGGACATGAAAATTCTTATCCAGCGTCTGCAATAACGTTCCAATTTAGGCCGAGGGGAGGCTTCAATAACCCAGTAGTCGAAGGTCCCTCCCCCCGCCGGTATACCCAACGTATGGCGGCACCAAAGCGCGTGTCCGTTGACAACTGCGTAGTCCGAACTGACATGATCGCCTACTAAAAGCGTAGTCCAGAAATTTCCTGCGGGACACTTATTTTTCAATTCAATGGGGCGATTGATGACACTGCTTCCAATCCCCATTCCCTTAAGATTGACCACTGGCTTGCTAAACACGGGATAGCGCAGCGGCGTCTCATCGGGAAGGCCACAATCCAACGACTGTGACTTGGCGACCATTAGTTTATTGTAAATCCAACGGTGGCGTGGATTGAATCGGTAACCGTCTACATCGTCGGTGGGAATATGAACATCGGCAGGACACGAAACATTAGCAAAATATTGTTCCCGCCAAGGATCACATTCATAGATAGGCATTGCAAATAGCTCTTTTATTAATTATCCATCTTGAGCTTTAAGTCATTGTGAACATCAACAACGCCCTCCGTCCCCTTGGCGACAGATACCGCCTTATCGATGTCAGCTTGAGTTCTGGTAGTTCCGCTAAGCCAAACAACGCCGTCAGCATCTGTATCCACTTTGATTTTAGCTAGACTTGCGACATGCTCCATTGCTAACTTCGCCTTTATTTTGACTGTGATTGCCGAATCTTTTACGTATGCCTTGGGATGTGTCCGGTCGGTATCCGTATACTCTGTGGCCAAAGCCAGAATAGGAATGCTAACAAAGGCTACTAGAACGCTCACTAATATTTTTTTGTTCACGATGTTTCTCCGAAAATATTAACACGACCTATATAGTCGGCGTCATCCATAGGGAAGGCCACTCGTAACAATCGACTCATAGCGTAGGGGCTCTCCTACTACAAACCACCCAAAGGACGGCCGCCACCGAACAGCAACTCAAGCCCAATACCGGCACCTAAGCTGGGCGATCGTGGATCTGACAATTTCTCCCGCGGCCAATCCACGCTGGATCGCAATTCAACAATAAGCCAATCTCTGGATAAGTTTTGTCTATATATTAAATGCACGCCATAATCATGCAGAGGAACGACTGCATCCATTTCACCATCTGCGGCAAGTTGTAACGCGACGGCCCGCCGTTCTGATAGTTTATGGAATAAGGTCGCGTTGAGGTAGCCTCGCACACCGCGGGACCGTTGCGAAAAAGTCGCGGACGCCTCCGAGCGTAAGAACCAACTGTTACTATCGACGCGCCCGTTGAACGCGTGGTCCAGATCGGCGCGACTGGTGATGCCGAACCCTTCCCTTTGATCCCAAAATGCCGTTTGCTTTAGCGTCATGACCGACGCGCTCTTAATCGGTTTTACATAGTAGTAACTCCCTTTAAGAAAGGGATCGAGTGGCGTAGTAATCCGTATTCCGGCACTTGAATCAAACCAACCGCCGGTCTTTTGAGGCGGTCCCGAATAACCGAGTCCTACTAGGGTTTGTTCATCCACTAAATCGCCGAATTGCCGCGGAATTGTTCCCGATGATTGCCTTTCCTCCGAAATAACCTCGTTGCGGTCAAATCGGCCCACAAATGCATGCACGCGCTCATCCCACTGCGGCAGCGGCAAGTCCGCGTGGAATCTTAGCCGCGGATGCGCGCCATAATAGCGACTCCATAAGAATGCGGTCTCCACCGAACCCGAGGCCGTTCGGTACACACTACTGTCAGGCGGGGGACCAAATAGCCCATCTATCCAGCGAGCTGAACTGCAAGCGCCGGATTGCAATCCGGCTTGAATACGATCAACCCAAACGGGTGGACCGGCTGCGCTGAACGAGGTTGTAGGCTTTATTTTACAGTCCGCCGATGACGAATCATCCGCCAATGCGATGCTCGAAAATCCGGACAAAGCCAGCAAAAAAAAAGCACTTAAGACTTTGAGTTGGCCAACCACGCATCGGAACGCACCCAATTCATGCACGCTGGCCGGCATCCTATTCACTGACTCGGATCCTTCTTGCGCGCCGCGCTAGTTGGCGAAGCCTGTTAACACGATCCGGAGTCTGGCCATTGGGACCTAAAAATTCCATCAATGCAGCACCGCTTTCGGTATTTTCGGCGATGACTTTCAACGCCACCAACATCGGCGTCGCGAGAATAACGCCCGATATCCCCCAGAAAAGACCTCCAAACCACAAGCCTAAAAAAATTAATAATGGATTAACATCCAGACGGCGGCCAACCAGCAAAGGTTGAACAATTTGCCCTTCGATTAGGGCAAGTACCCCATAAGTCGCCGCCACTCCAAAAACGTGGCTCAAAGAATTGAAGGAGACAATTGCAACCAGGGTCAACAGTATCAGAGTCATTGCGGCCCCAGCGTAAGGGATGTAATTGAGTACCGCGGCCACTATGCCCCACAAATATGCTGTTGGCATACCCCAAGCGGTCATTGCGGCCGCGGTCGCAAACCCTAGACCTACATTAATTAGGGTAGTGGTAATATAGAATCTACCCACCTCGGCGCGTAGTTTCTCCAAAATATGTATCACGTATGACACATTCAAATTATCTACAAACGCGGCTGTCATACGTGCCAGCATCGGAGGCCCCCCGGCCAGTAAGAAAAGCGTAACAATCACAAAAGTGGAGATACCCGCCAAAGATCCGCTGGTGGCATCCAAAATTAATGCCGAGGCACTCTGCCCGGCAACCACCGCAACTGGTTGAGATCCGCTCTGCGTGCGCCCCTGAATTCCTATACTGGCGGCATTTTTTCGCAGATCATCAATATGAACCATAAAGCTCGCTACGGGACTTAGCTTGTGCTTAATCAATGCCATCGTTTGCGGGGCCTTTGCAAACCACTCTTGGGAAGGCGCCCACATGAGGTTTACGACACCCGCCATCAGCGATAGCACCAATATGAGTATCAGTGCTGCGCTTACGTTGCGCGGTATACGGAATTTGTGTAACGCCTCAACCGGACCTGAAAGCACTAAGCTAAATAGCAAGGCAAGGGCAACCGGTGCAAATGCCGTACGTCCTACGTACAACAAAAGTCCAAGTACCGCCAAAATTAAGAAATTCCCGCTATTGAACCCGGTGCTGCCTTGCGAGTTAGTCAGCAAATCAGGTTTACCCATTATCGCTCCCAATTATCCCATCACCTCATCCAATCATTCCATGCTCACCTATTGCGTGGGTTTGCTAAGGCGGGGGCTTTATTACTCATAACGCGGGGGGAGGACCTCCCTCATCTTCCCATCGCTGTACTGCCCTGGAGTCGTGCAGCGCCTCAGCACGCGCCGTGACATACCGATTCCAAACCACAAAACCCACACCCAACAAAGTCACTAAACTCATGAATCTGAGCGGTTGCATATACTAGCCCTCACTTTACCGTGATTTGATTGTCCACTTTCGATACTCCGCTTACCGCACTCGCAACTTCCGCTGCGGCACTACGTGCAACTCCACTGTCGACAAAGCCGGCAAGAAGCACGACGCCATCACGGGTTTGTACTTCGATTTGGTGCGCCTCTGTTCGCTTATCACCGATCAAAGCGGCCTTCACTTTCATAGTAATACCAGCGTCATCAATAGCAACTCCGGCGCTTCGATCGGATCCTTTGAGTTTTAAATTATTTTCCACTTCCTCGACGCCGCTCACCTTGCTGGCGACAACTTTAGCTTCGTTGCGTTCTTGCGTCGAATCGACAAAACCAATCAACTGAACCCGGCCCTTAAACGTAATTACATCAATATCACGCGCCTTAGTAACGGGATCCGCTATTAGCGCCGTCTTCACCCTGGTAGTAATCACGGCATCATCAACTACTTCACCGGTAGATTTTTGAGTACGAGTTGAGGCACAAGCCGCCACTAGCGTAACGCTCGCGAAAAATGCGCCGATGCGAACAATATTTTTTGCACTTAAATTTCCCTTCATTTGTTTAGTCCCAGATAGTAATAGCCATTTTAAACACGCCGCGTTGCATTGATTATGAAGGTAGCGGCGGCCAATATCAAAAATACAACGAACAAAATTTTCGCAATACTCGCAGCGCCAACGGCAATTCCGGTAAAGCCAAAAACCGCGGCGATTAGAGCAATTACAAAAAATATCACGGCATAATGAAGCATTTTAATCTCCTGTTGTTTCGAGGCTATAATGGTGTGTTTCTAATGTTACCCGACACAGTCAGTACGCTGATAAAAGCTCTGTAGGAGGCCGCCTGCACAGGTTTAAACTGATTCATAAGTATCCATTACTTAATTATTGCAGTTACCGCTTGCACTCCGCGCTCAATTCCTCGGTACAATGTACGGTAATTTATCCTACACAGATAGGTTTTGGCCTCTGACAGTTGGCTATGGACAGCGCATGTAACGTATCCACTTATGTTCTGGTTCATGTTTGCGTGACAGATCGCGCATCGGCCGCTTGCCGGTAAATATTTCAGGAGTCATCTATGGGTATCAATAAGGATCAAGTTGAAGGACGGGCGAAAGAAGTTGCTGGCAAGGTTCAAGAGGAGTTCGGGAAATTAATAGGTAATAAGACCCAGCAAGTTAAGGGCGCGGTTAAAGAAGCCGTAGGTGCCGGTCAGGCAAAAGCAGGCGACCTTGCCGAAAAAGTTAAAGGTCTCAATAAATAAGTAGGGGAAATAGCCATGGAATCTACATTTAATGATAGTAGCAAAGCGATGCGAGGCGATGTAAATGAGTTTAAGGCGCATGCCGCTGATGCCGCGCGGAAAGTAAAAGCCGCAGGCGGACAAGAAGTTAGTAATTTAATGGCCGATGTTCAAGATTTGCTGGGACGAGTAACCCATGTTGCGGATCCAGAAATCGCTCGCCTTCGCACGAAAGTGGAACAGGCCTTGACGACGGCAAAAAAAGCTATCGCCGATGGTACAGAACAAGTCCAAAGGCAGGCAAAGAATGCAATGACGGCCGGTGACGCTTATGTACAGGATCAGCCCTGGCAAGCGGTAGGAATCGCAGCGGTAGTTGGTTTGGTGGTTGGATTTTTAGCCGCTAGACGTTAGATATAGCAAGTGCTAAAGCGTGTCGAAGCCATTGTTTCGTTGATAGTCAGCCATGCCGGAGCCTACAGCGATCTCGTGTCGGACGATTTAGCAACCGCTTACGCTGCATTCATACGCCGTCTGTGGGCTGGAGTAATATTGGCCGGTGCCGTTGCATTTTTAACGGTACTGGCCTGCGTTGCTGCCATTGCGGTGACCTGGGAAACTCCAGCTAGAATGTGGACAATCGTCGGCTTATTGGGTTTATTTTCGCTGATATCGATATGTGCACTTATGGCGCTGAAAGCACCTAGATCCACCACAGGCATGTTGCCGCAAACTAAGGCAGAGTGGCGTAAGGACCGACTCTTACTTGAGGCAATACTAACGCGATCACGCCGCGAGGAATTATAGTGTCCATCAGCACCCACTCGCGCGCAGCGCAAGCGGCGCGAACCTTAGAACAAAATCGCTCCGAGGCCAGATCTTTATTACTGCCGCAGGAAACTGAACCGGGCAATACGCTCGGAGCCTTCCCGCGTAGTCACACCTTTAGGTGGCTACTGAACCATTCGGTAGGCCGTCAAATAGGGTCGGCCCTTATAACCGGGGCCTTATCTAGATTGCCAATAGGTCAACTTATCAGTACTTGGATATTCAGACGACGAAAATAATAAAGCTTGCTGCTAGACCTCAGTGAAGCGCAATTACTTCCAATGTAGAGGTGCGCCAGGTAAGCTTAAAGTATGTTCATACATGCCTTTGATAGTTGAGTAACACTCACAGGCAATGTTTTCTAGTCCCCGCGCATCACGCCCAACATGGTGGAAAATACACGAATCGAATCATTTCGCCAGGAGCTCAGAGCACCGCCGCAAACTTCTAAATACGCGCTACCCGCAGCGGCCGACAATTCCGCGCATATTTAAGGAGTAACTGGTCTACAGGATCAGTAGTATCCCGCAGCTTCTTCTCAATATTTTTAATACATACCAGCCGCTCAGTTGAAACCCGCTTGCGCGCCAATTCATCGGCGCCACGCTCCAAGATACTCACGACCTGTGTGGAGCCAATAATCCTAAAACTAACGCAGGCTGTTATAAGCAACCGTCCAGCATCTTCACCCAGATAAGTAATCAACGCCTTATTATTAACAGACGCCCACAACTCACACATGGCACAGAGCGACCACTCGTTTAGTGATAGATCAGTGGAGCCCGCTGCAATCCTATATAGAATTGACAGCAATGTTGCACTGGTTTGCGGCAAGTGTCCCGCCCATTTGTGGGCGGGTCGTAGTACCTCCATCTGAGCTATGCCTGCTGCTCGCCGATCTGCACTAGGAACTGGCGATTGGCCCATGTCTGTCGCGTCGTGCAAATATTTAACCATCGGTTTCCCCAAAAATTTAATTTATCGTTGACCATTAAAAGTTAGCCGATACGGCTGTATCACTCTGTGCGTTTTCGCACATAGCACATATTTCGAATGACAATTCAAAGTTCTTTGTCAACGGGCAGCCGGGATAGCAATTTCATTTGCGCTCTTTTCCAAGCGCTGCGCGAGGGCTCCTTCGAATAGTCAACCGGGATGCCCCGTTCTTCAGTGTGCCAAACAATATTAAATCGATGACCAACACCCTCCTGCACACGCGGTGTGTAGGCATTGGCGGGTTGCGCCATCGCCGCAAATCTTGTGGCGGTTTGCTGAGCAAGCTCAAGGCTATCAATAATTAGGCCAATTTCAGTATTCAGATGCCTAGAACGTTGATCGTAATTCAACGACCCGAAAAATACTTTTTTGCGATCAAATACAAAGAGCTTGGCATGCAGACCGAAATTCCCGTAGCTGGAAATGCGCTTCGTTTGCCCGCTACCATGGGTATTTCCAAGTAGCGCCCTAATCTCGTGGATCTCCACTCCCTCCTGAAGTAAAGGTTTTCTATAAACGGAGTATGCCGCTTGCGCCAATATATCAACCGTAGACTCAAGCGAGTTAGTAACTATTCCCACATGCACGTTGCGCTTGCGCAAGTCGGTGACCAGCGCCAATTCATCGAGTGCGGGAATAAAATAGGGTGTCACGACTAACAGCTCCGATTGAACCTGTCTAGCTGACTCCAATATCGCCTGGCTCATCAAATACCCTGACCTTACGCCCTCCTGCACCTCTCTCTTATCAGGACTATCGCAAAGCACCCTTGCCGGCGCGAAAACCAGGGGTAAGCCACCGGAAATGAGTGCCCCATACGGCTCGCCGCTAACAATTTTCTCAGCATAATTACTGCTATTACCTGTGGGCCACCGCAACTGATGAGCTTTATTTCCTCGCCCAGGACTCACTTGCCTTTCCGCTACCGGAATGGCCCATCGACTATTCCAATATTCGTCAAATTTCGCCGATAACAACGCACCGATGGGGCCAGCCGCAAAAACATCATCGTCAGCAAATTGCGACTTAGGATCCACCTGAAAATACTGGTTGCCGATGTTGCGGCCACCTACGAGTGCGACAGCATTGTCAACGACCATTAACTTATTATGCATACGATAATCAAGTCGTGAATGACTGAATAAAAACTCCGCAGCTCGAAATACCAATAGATGTCCGCGGTACGCAAACGGATTAAAAATCCGAATCTCAATATGCGCATGTGTTCCTAACGCTAATATTTGTTCATCTCCCTTTACCGTGTCGCCATCGTCTACTAGCACCCGGATTCGCACTCCACGATCAGCCGCTTTCAACAGGGCATCGGTTATAAGCCGCCCAGTTTCGTCGCCTCTAAATATGTAATACTGCAGATCCAAGGTCCGCTCCGCGGCATTAATCATCTGCACACGGATCAAAAAGGCATCTTCTCCTGCCGTTATAATTCGAAAACCCGAGTTGCCCGCGTGAGCATTGCTAACTTGCGCCACTTGGTCGCCCAAATGCGTTTTCTCAGCTGGATTGAGCGCATAGGACTGTGCTTTATGGAAATTACTTCCAGGAGGAAGAGTGCTGCATCCCGTCGACAGAAGTAGCGTAAGCGCACATACACTTATAAATGGCAAGTGACTACAAGAAGACCATTCGGGTATTCTCATCATAATTATAGTTCCTAAAGATAGGGCAACATTAGACGTGCAACGCTATCGCGCAACACCGCGAGCTTCGAACGCTGAAGCAACATTTCGACTGTAAAACGATCAACCTGCTGGGCAGACATCACAGTATTGATTCGTGTGGCGAGATCGCTATGATAGACCTCAAGATCCAATTCGAAGTTAAGACGAAAACTGCGCATATCCCAGTTGGCACTTCCAATGAGGCACCATAACCTATCGACGCTCATTAACTTTGAATGTTCAAATGGCGGAGGATGTGTCCAGATTCGACAACCGGCGGCCAATAACACTTGAATTTGGCCACGCGCAGCCCAATCCAACACTGGATGGTTACTATGCAACGGCAATATCACATCGACTATTACGCCTCGAAATGAAGCCAGCGCTAACGCCGTAATTAGTCGATTATCCGGCAAAAAATACGGTGTCATTATTTTAATTGAGGATTTCGCACACCCAATAGCCGCCAAAATTAATAGCTCAATTTTCTCCATATCTTGGTCAGGCCCCGAGGTCACCGCTCTGGCGATGCATTCACCCGCAGGCTCGAGAGACGGAAACCAATGTTCGCCCGCAAGCTGTTCGCCCGTAGTAAAATGCCAGTCGTGAGCGAAAACTTCGACAACCTGGCCCACCACTGGCCCCACTATTTCAAAGTGGGTATCAATTACAGGGTGACGGGGTTGGCGCGCGCTAGAATTTTCATCGCCAATATTTAGCCCGCCAGTAAATGCCACTCGACCATCGATGGCTAATATTTTCTTATGACTGCGCAAATTAAGAAACGGCATTCGCCACGGCCATGATGAATGCATAAATTGTGCTACCGGCACTCCATTCTTCCGAAGCTGACGATAGGTTGGGCATGAAAAATACCCGCCACCGACGCCATCGATTAGCACACGAGTTTGTACGCCACGTGCATTCGCGCTAATAAGCGCTGCTGTAAATATATTGCCTATATCATCATGCCTATAGATATAACTCGCCAAAGCAATACTGTGCATCGCACCGTCAATTGCCGCGATCATCTGAGGATATGCATCATCACCACTGCGCAGAACCTTGATTTTGTTACCGAGCACAGCAGAGCGCTGGGTAATATGTTGTCCAGCTCGCTCCAACCCGAAAAGTAGACCGCAGAGTGCAGGACTTTCCGCTATTGGACGCGCCTTCGGTTCACGCACGCCTGTCTGAGTAACCGCGCGTCTACGCACCCGATTGATGCCTAGTAAGTAATATAGGGTGCTCCCAAACAACGGTGCTAACCATGCAAGACCAATCCAAGCAGCAGACGAACCAGCATCGCGTTTAAAATACAATACATGCAGCGTAACTGCAGTCGCGAGCAATAGATGCACAAGCGAGAGAAGAGTCGCACTAAGAGTCAGTGTTAGCCCCAACATGTCTTTTCGTCAGCGGCTATTAGTATTACAATGTTAGGCACAGTAAGTCAGTTTTAGCACAGCCCCTAAACTCGTTGTAGTCAATCGTGTGTAAGAGTTTTCTTACACTTCAATCGGTCATGCTGCACGCGAAGCCTCTCCATGCCCGACATCCCTACACGTATCTAAATGATCAAATAAGGTAGGTAAAATTAACGCAAGGATTAAAGACCATGGGCATCAGGTGCGGAGTGTTAGCGCTAGCGATATTTGCTGTTGCAGGCTGTTCAGGAAATCCACCTCGACCTACTGAGGCGATGACACGTGCGCAGACCAGCATCGATCAGGCAGATCAAGCCGAAGCGCGCCGCTTTGATCCAGCAAATCTTGATTCCGCCAAGGAAAAATTGTCACAAGCAAAAACAGCGGCAGACAAAGGCGACACACGAACCGCTAATAGGCTCGCTGAACAGGCCGAATTAGACGCCGATTTAGCGGCTGCTCGCGGGCGAAGTGCGAGTGCGGCCAAGGCCGCCGAAGAAGTACGCGCCAGCACAGAAACATTGCGTGCAGAAATAGTGCACCAAACCACGAAATAACGTGTGTATTAGGAGATATCGATGTTTAAGTCATATAGAAATCTTAACCTTGTAGTTTGTGCCTCTATATTAACGGCCGGTTGTGCCTCCACACCACAACAAATTCCAGAGCTTGACTCGGCACGAGCAGAAGTACAAAAGGCAAACAGCGATCCGCTCGCGCAAGAAGCGGCAGGAATTCGACTCAAGAAGGCTGACGAGGCATTGCAGGCAGCCGAGGATTCCTTCAAACAACATAAGCCGCTTGTAGATATTCAGCACTTATCGTATGTGGCGGCTCGTCAGGCTCAAATTGCAGAGGAACAAACCAAGGAAGTAGCGGCGCGAAAAGATGTTGAAAAAGGACAGGCGGAGCGCAGTAAAGTGTTGTTAGAAGCTCGTACCACCGAGGCCACCCTAGCAAAGGCTGAAGCAGATCGATCAAAAGCAGATGCTGATAGATCAAAAAATCAAGCCAGTGCTGCATCGGATGAGTCCTCCCGATTACGGACTGAGCTTGAGAACCTACAGGCGAAACAAACGGACCGTGGTATGGTATTGACCCTGGGAAATGTGTTATTTGCCAGTGGTAAGGCGGTATTATTGCCGGGCGCGGCCGAAACAGTGGATCGCCTATCAGAATTCCTACACAAACAACCAAAATTGGCTGTTTTAGTCGAAGGCCACACGGATAATATCGGAGGTGCAGACTACAACCTTGATCTATCGCAACGGCGTGCCGATGCAGTCAGAGAGGCTTTACTATCCCGGGGTGTGGTCGGAGATCGGATCCGTAGTCGAGGTCGCGGCATGGACTATCCGCTAGCGTCCAACTCAAGTCCTGGCAGTCGCCAGCAGAATCGTCGAGTCGAGATTATATTTTCAGACGAGAACGGACAATTTTCACCGGCTGCTGAGCGGCATGCCGGGCAGTGATCGGCAGCAGAGAACCACAACGTCGCGGTGTAGAGCATTCGATACAGGAAGATCCAACACGCGAGGAAATGTGGAGCGTTGAGCGCTTAGAAGAGCATGCGCGCTGGTTGGCACAGCACGCATGCTCAGCACCCACTTCGGTTAGGGCCAACTTACCAACTCGCCTTAAAGACAATGCAAAGCGACTAGAGAGCGCATATCTAACCGTAACGGCGGCGCTTCGAGCAGGACGCGCCATCACGCCGGCATCAGAGTGGTTAGTTGATAATTACCATGTTTTGGCTGAGCAAGTCACGGACATTCCGCTCAAGCTCACGCCTAAGGTTTGGCGGGACCTGCCCCGGGAATCAGACGGCGACAATTGGCCGCGGATTTTCCATCTTATACGCGAATATCTGGCGCACACGGACTACAACTTCGATACCGAGACATTTAGTCGTTATCTCCTAAGCTATCAATCCGTCACCCCGCTCACTATGAGGGAATTATGGGCGCTATATCCGGTTTTGCGAATTGTACTGATAGATGAATTACGACGCATCGCGGTGAGGATGGAAGCCGCTTTGATAGCACGAGGCGATGCCGATATATTCGCAAATACTTTGCTGTCGACAAGTCCCAAGGAATATTCGCACCAAGCATTTTCGGATTTGGCTCGGCGTAGCTCTGATAAGCGGCGACCCTACATCGTGCAACTTGCCCAACGTTTGCAATTCATGGGGGAAGAACGGCAACCGGTGCTTGATCAATTGGTACAGCATCTGACTTCAATCGGCACAACCATAGACGAGGTAATTCAGCACGAGCATATGCGTCGCAGCGCTAACAACCTTACGGTAAAAAATATTATGACCAGCCTTCGCGAGGCTGCGGCATTCGATTGGCGAACACAATTTGAGCGCGTATCACTGGTTGAGCAGTTATTGCGCGAACATAGCTCCTACTATCAATGTGATCGCCTCACACGTGACCGCTATCGCAACTGCATTCAAGAGCTTGCAAAACTATCAAACCTCAGCGAGATTCTGGCTACTCAAAAGTTGTTAACACAACTTTCTACTGACTCGAAAACGTATCCAGACTCACAAATTGATATTGGAGAATTTTTAATTGGCTCGCGCCGCTCAACAACAGAGAAGCTGTTAGGCTTCATACCAACCAACGCTCAATTTTTTCAACGCTGGGTACTTCAGTATGGTCGTGCCCTGTACTTTGGGTGCGTGCTTGCGATAACTACGGCAGTGGTCGGATTCGCAATGTACTGGGGCATCTCATCCACTTTGGACTTTGCGGGATTTGCACTATGTCTCATGGCTTTCTTTCCTGCCTCTGAGTTTGCTATAGCCGTTATAAATCGCATTTGGATGCGCCGATTTGCGCCTCGCCACATGCCGCGCCTTGCGTTACAACAAGGATTGTCTCCTGAACTTAAAACACTGGTAGTAATGCCGGTCATCCTACGAAGCATACGCGATGGATGGTTATATTCTCGTCAATTGCAAGTACATGCGCTCGCCAATCCGGATTCAGAGGTCCGTTTCGCTTTACTTACAGATTTTGCTGATGCAAAGAGCGCTACCACAGTCGACGACACCGCTACCTTTGCAGCCGCGACCGAAGCAATAGCATCGTTAAACCAACAAGATCGACAGCCCCCTGAACGTGAACCGCGTTTTTATCTTTTGCATCGACGTCGGCAATGGAATGAGCATGAACAATGGCATATGGGCTGGGAACGTAAGCGCGGAAAATTATTTGAACTAAATAGACTATTACTCGGCGCGGAAAATACCTCCTTTGTAGGTGCGGAAGGAAGTCTGCTGGCCGTGCCTAAAAATATTCGGTACGTTTTTACGGTGGATGCCGATACCCGTATACCTCTAGGCGCAGTACGGGATTTAGTGGGAGTCGCGGCCCATCCCCTCAATCGACCTGTATTTGATCGGAGAGAACAACGAATTGTGCGTGGGTTTGGGGTACTACAGCCCAGAATAACCCCCCTACTTCCAACGCGGGAAGAACGCTCTTTGTACCGGGAAATTATTACCGGTGGGAGCGGCCTGGATCCTTACGCCGCCGCAGTATCGGATTTATACCAAGACGTTTTCGGCGAAGGTCTATTTACGGGGAAAGGCCTATACGAAGTAGCGGCATTCGAGGCAGCCTTAAAAGACAGGGTGCCGGAAAACGCACTACTCAGTCACGATCTATTCGAGGGAATTTTCGCCCGATGTGCATTAGTCACTGACATAGAATTGTTCGAGGAATTCCCGTCGCATTCCGAAGTGGCGGCTGCACGCTCGCATCGATGGATGCGCGGTGACTGGCAACTTCTACCTTGGATTCTTGGAATACGTGGGAAGTTGCCGTCACTAGCGCGTTGGAAAATGCTAGACAATCTACGCCGATCCTTACTCGCACCCGCGGCAGTATTCATTTTACTGGCTGCTTGGGGCAGCCCTAACACCCGATTCGAAACTTGGATAATTCTGGTTGTTCTCCCCATTGTATGGCCAGCATTGGCAAGTCTAATTGCGCGACTGGCGATTTGGCGACCCACCCAGTCGGCCTATAATCACTTGCGCCAACTTTCAGCCGATTTCGTCGACGATATCGCACGAACCATCGTTGCGGTTGGACTTCTTGCCCAGAACGCGTGGCTTAGCATCGACGCAATTGGGAGGGCTTTATTTCGCTTGACCATCAGCCATCACCGTATGTTGGAATGGACAACTGCTGCTCAGCTCAATGAGCGTCGCGATCACTCATTGTCTAGTTTTATTTGGCCGCTCAAAGGCGCAACAATCGTCGTAGTTGCAACGTGTGCGATTATCATGCGGTTTAATTCGCCAGCTATAACGGAGGCTGCGCCCCTGCTGATTTTATGGTGGCTATCCCCCTTGCTGGCAAGATTTATAAGTCGCCCCTTGTATCCCCAGGAGCATGACGTAACACCCAGCGCTACGGCCGACGGCGAAATGCGGGGTATCGCCCGACTAACTTGGCGTTATTTCGAGACTTTCGTAACAGCAGAAGACAGTTGGCTGCCTCCCGATAACTTCCAGGAAGAGCCCCTACCGACTATTGCGCATCGCAGTTCACCGACTAATATGGGACTATATCTGCTGTCTTGTGTGGCTGCGCATGATTTTGGTTGGTTAGGTACATCGAACCTTGCGCTGCGGCTGCACTCGACAATTAACGCTATCGGACAACTACAGCGTTTTAATGGCCATTTGTTGAATTGGTACGACACACGTACGCTTCAGCCACTGGCACCGCTCTATGTATCGACCGTCGACAGCGGAAATCTTGCCGGACATCTAATTACCTTGCGCCAAGCACTCAATCAAGCGATTGAAAAACCCTTATTGGCAATCAACGCACTTACGGGCATTTTAGACTCTGTGCGCCAATGCACTACGGCATTGTCTGCGCTGCCTCACCCCACTCCAAATAGTAACGTTGCTAAAGTTGAAATCGATTTTTGTTTAAGCGAATTGCTGCAAATTTTAGCTGCACCAACGGCGAGCCTGTCAATGGCTGCCAAGCAACTCTACGCGGCGCTAGAAATTGCAGAAAAACTTCTTGATATGACACACGCGTTTACAGCAAATGGGGGTCCGCAGCATGCCGCAGTATTCACATGGGTCCAATTAATTCATAAGGACATCTCCAGCCATTTAGCCGAGCTAGACATCCTCTGCCCAAAAATTCCTTATGAAATGTCTGCACTTCTGGCTAATCAGTGGAATAGGATTGAAATACGACTAGCTCGCACAGCAAGTCTTGTAGACGTGATAAAACACCACAAACAGACTCTTGCTGAGTTCCACGCTTTGAATACAGATTCTTGGTCAGCAGCCGAATGTGAAAACCAACGCCTGCTTATAGCCAACATTGAACGCGCACATCAAGCCGGCTTAGCCTTATTGGGACAATTGCGAGACTTAAGTGAAGAATGCTGGCAGCTAGTAGACGCAATGCAATTCGGGTTTTTATATGATCGTCATCGTGGCTTATTTTCAATTGGATTTCGCATCGCGGACCATACCCTTGATACGGGATATTACGACTTGCTTGCGTCGGAATCACGGCTGGCCAGCTTCGTGGCGATCGCGAAAGGCGATGTGCCAAGGTCCCATTGGCGCAGGTTAGGCCGACGCCTGACCGGTGGCTCTAAGCGGCCTGTACTGGCCTCTTGGTCGGGTTCAATGTTTGAGTACTTAATGCCAGCGCTAGTGATGAAGGAACCGCGGTTTAGTCTGTTGGAGCAAACCAATAGCCGTGCCGTGACCCAACAAATTCAATTTGGTGTTGAACACTCGCTACCGTGGGGCATTTCGGAATCAGCCTATAATGTTCGAGATCGTGAGCTCACTTATCAATATTCCGCTTTTGGGTTGGCGACGTTAGGGCTGAAACGTGGCCTAGGCGCGGATTATGTGGCGGCACCCTATGCGACAGCGCTAGCTGCGATGCTCGCACCCGCTTCAGCAATTCAAAATTTCCACGCACTAGACTCTTGGGCGGGGCGCGGGGAGTACGGCTATTATGAAGCAATCGATTTTACGACTCAACGCGTGCCCGATCAGAAAAAAGGAGTAGTGATTCGCTGCTATATGGCGCATCACCAAGGAATGTCCATTGTTGCTTTGGACAATGCGTTAAACGATCGCATTATGCAAAGTCGATTCCACCAAGATCCCATGATTTGCGCCGCAGAACTGTTGCTTCAGGAACGCGCTATTCGATTTGCCGATGCTCCTATTGTAATCGAAACAGAGCTTCCCAGTACCGAATCTGAGCTTCAACTTCCGGCGCTTGAGCGCACAGTTATTGGGGTGGGGTTGCCTACGCCGGTTACACACTTGCTGTCCAACCGACTATACGCAGTAATGCTAACCGACTCCGGTGCAGGATATAGCGTATGTCGATCACGTGCGGTTAGTCGATGGCGTGAAGACCCAACCCGCGATGCGTGGGGCAGTTTTATATACATCCGAGACGTAGTGTCAGGAAAATATTGGTCGTCAGGTTTTCAACCTACCGCAGTGGTCCCTGATGATTATGCGGTCGTTTACAAGGAAGAAGCGGTTGAAATTCGTCGCCGTGATGGCAGTTTGTCGACTTTAACAGAAGTTGTGGTAGCTGCCGAAGACAACGGAGAGCTACGTCGCGTATCGATTCGTAACGACGGTGCCGGTAGTCGTATTGTTGATCTCACCTCTTACGCAGAGATTGTATTGGCTCCCCACCGCGCCGATGTAGCACACCCGAGTTTCTCCAACCTCTTTGTGCAAACAGAATTTGCCGAAGATTTTGGTGCATTAATCGCAACACGACGACGGCGTAGTAGCACAGATGAGCCAATTTGGGCGGTGCATGTCTTAAGTACATCTAGCAGCGGCGCGCATTTGGAATATGAGACTGATCGTTTACGTTTCATGGGTCGCGGCAGAAACGTCCGTTCCCCTCTCGTGATCGAAGACGGTCGAGCTCTGTCAAATACAGTTGGAAATGTCCTAGATCCGATTTTCAGTTTACGGACTCGCATAATTATCGAGCCTGAAGAAACGGTGACGGTTACATTCGCAACACTCATCGCCGAGTCCCGCGAAATGGCAATCGCATTGGCATCCAAATACCGCCATCCAGCGATATTTTCACATGCCTGCGCATTCGCGTGGACTTTTGTACGTGCCGAATTACATCATTTGCAAAGCGATTTAGTCGAGGCTCGGTTGTTTCAAATTCTCGCTGCCAATTTATTGTTCCCCGATAGGCGTCTTCGCACCGGCACCGATATTATTGCTTCAAATAGACTAAATATGACCCATTTGTGGCGATTTTCGATATCTGGCGACCGCCCTATTCTGCTGATCCGATGTCGAGGCAACGAAGAATTGGAGTTTATTAAACAATGTCTACGTGCCCAAGAATATTTACGCATAAAACGCCTATTTGTGGACGTGGTAATACTCAATGAGCTACAGCATTCCTATGTTCAAGACCTTCAGAATGACATTGAACGTACGGTGCGTGCCTATACCGTACGTGCATCGATCACAGCCGAGGACGAGCGTGGCGATGTTTACACACTGCGCACTGACCTGATTACTCCAGCCGAGCGTGATCTGATACTTGCCACCGCGCGGGTTGTATTGCATCCGGCACACGGAAGTCTCACCGAACAATTACGCAGACCTGACAATGAAAAGCAGCAAGCGGAGCGATTATTCACCCCCATCCCAAGGATTCGCGACATCTTGCCGGAGACGATCGGCAGTCGTAGCACGCCGGGTCGTGAATTTTTTAACGGTTTAGGGGGCTTTGCTCGAGAAGGTCGGGAGTACGTGATTGTTCTGGAGCCAGGAACTACAACCCCCGCGCCATGGTGCAATGTCATTGCTAATGAGGAATTTGGTACATTGGTATCGGAAAGCGGAGCGATGTGCACCTGGTCGCTCAACAGTCACGAAAATTTACTGACTCCTTGGTCGAACGATGCGGTGTCCGACCCGAGCGGCGAAGCGATTTATATACACGATGCCGATTCAAATTCGCTTTGGAGTCCAACTCCGCTTCCTATTCGCCTTCATAATCGACGCTATGAAATTCGTCATGGACAAGGGTATTCCCAATTCTTATTAAATACTCAGGAAATCACCACTGATCTTAAAGTATTTATCGCTCCAGACGATCCCGTAAAATTGTGTCGTTTGCGGCTCACTAATAACTCTCAACGCAACCGACGATTAACGTTAGCCACTTACGTTGAATGGACTCTCGGTCCCGAGCGCGCCGCAAGTGCACCCAATATCGTGACAGAAATTGATCCTGAAACTGGTGCTATGTTTGCACGAAACTCAACCCAAATCGACTTCGGAACTCGCGTGGCCTTTTGCGATCTAGCGGGTCGACACTATGTAACGGGCAGCCGCCGTGAATTCCTCGGACGCGGCGGAGATCTAAGCGCGCCAGCGGGAATGCACGACGTCGCTGCATGGTCCGGTCGGGTCGGCGCGGGATTAGACCCCTGTTGCGCGATGGCTATAGTATTGGAGATAGCACCGGGCGCCAGCGAAGAAATTTTGATTCTCCTAGGTCAAGCCAACGACGCGGCCGCAGCACGGCTTCTAGTCTCGCGACATCGCATTAACCCCGATGAGACTTTGCGCCAAGTGGGCGAGTTGTGGGATGGTTTGTTAGGTACAGTTCAAATTCATACACCAGATCGTGCACTTGATTTGCTTTTTAATCGTTGGCTGCTATACCAGACCGTCAGTTGTCGACTTTGGGCACGAGCGGCATTTTATCAGGCGGGTGGCGCGTATGGATTTCGCGATCAGTTGCAAGACTGCATGTCACTATCCCTAACTGCACCGGCGCGTACTCGCGAGCACTTATTGCGAGCCGCTGCGCGCCAATTCCTGGAAGGCGATGTTCAACATTGGTGGCATCCACCAAGTGGGCGCGGCGTTAGGACGCATTTTAGCGATGATCGGTTATGGCTGCCGTTTGCTGTTCATCAATACTTAGAAGTAACTGGCGACAATGCGGTACTTGACGAAGTAGTCCCCTTTATAGAAGGCCCACCTCTCGCGGCCGACAAAGAAGACGCTCACTACGTACCTCTCATCAGCGCCGAAGTTGCTAGCCTGTATGAACACTGTGCCCGGGCCATTGACGTGAGTATGCAAGTAGGCGTACATGGATTACCATTAATGGGCGGCGGTGACTGGAACGACGGCATGAATCGTGTTGGATACCAGGGGCGAGGAGAAAGCGTTTGGCTGGCATGGTTTTTGATCGCCAATCTGCGTCAATTCGCGCCAATCGCTACGTTGCGCGGAGATACCGATCGGGCACGTCGCTGGTTAACGCTCGCTGATGCCGTGACCCAAGCCTGTGAATTACAGGGTTGGGATGGCGCTTGGTATCGACGTGCTTATTTTGATGATGGCAGCCCGCTTGGCTCTGCCGCCAATGCGGAGTGCCGGATCGATTCCATCGCACAGAGCTGGGCGGTGTTATCCAAAGCGGCAGACGCGGAGCGTGCGGCACGGGCAATGGATTCCTTCGATCAGCAGCTATTACGCGGCGGTGACGGATTGGCACTACTCTTCACCCCTCCTTTTGACACCTCTAATGTCGATCCTGGCTACATTAAGGGATACCTACCGGGTGTGCGCGAAAATGGAGGGCAATACACCCATGCTGCTCTTTGGGCGCTCATGGCGCACGCGAGTCTTAAAAATCATGCTCAAGTAGGTGCAATGCTCGATATATTAAATCCAATTCGACGTGCCGACACACGCACCGGTGTCCAGGCTTACCGAGTGGAGCCTTACGTGATTGCGGGCGACATCTATTCAACTCCGCCACATACTCGACGAGGGGGTTGGACGTGGTACACCGGCGCAGCCGGATGGTTTTACACCGCGATATTAGAATCTGTTTTGGGTGCACAAATCCGTGGCGCCTCTATTCGTCTAGTACCCTGTATGCCTCCACATTGGAACGGCTTTGAAGTCATCATCAAGACAAGAGACTTGGATTACCGGATACAAATAGAGCGAGTGAAAACAGCCGAGGAGGCATATGTTCTACTAGACGGGCATTCGTGTTCGGCGGAGAAAATCCCGTTAGTTAAAGATGGTCGACAACATTGGGTCAAAATGACCGTGACTTAGTTTTCAAAACCTACAGCTTGTTGCCGACTATCTTTTAGTTGGGGTTCCTACTTAGGTTTATTTGCGTCGACCTTTGCTTGGGCTGTATCTAAAGCTGCCTGAGCGTTACTTTTACAAACATCGCGGGCCGAACCACTTTGAGCTTCGCAAGCCGCTACGGCTATTTTATAGTCTGCTTTCGCCGCTACCAGAGCGACATCGGCATTCGCGTCCTGAATATTTTTGCCGGCGTCTTGGGCTACCTTGTCGGCCTTATCCTGCTCGTGGGCAACATTCTCTTGCCCTTTCATTTCTGCGGACGTTACATCTTTTTGCACTTGTTCCGGTGACTTTTTGTCACAAGCAGCGAGGCCCAATGCACCGAACGCCATTACTAACACCACGTTTGACATTTTCATTCTAAACTCCTTCTAAACTAAAAGCGATTTTGAGTGTCGGCGAAAATCCAGGCCTACACAGTGAGCTTAGCGGAACAGCCCTTGTAGGACATTGCCTGCACGCTTCAAAATCGTTACGGAGAACTTATGTCCGCGCGCCTAACGCGCCAGATCACGTCCCCAACATCATCGGCAACCAACAGATCACCGTGACCATCCACCGCAACCCCAACAGGTCTGCCTTGAGCATGATTTTTCGAATCCAAAAACCCTGTCAACACGTCAATAGGCAGCCCATTAGGCTTGCCATTCATGAAGGGAACGAATACGACTTTGTATCCGCTGCGATTTTTACGATTCCAGGAACCGTGTTGCCCGACAAACATTCCGCTTTGGAAGCGTGATGGCAAAGAGTTACTCCCCGACCAACCAAGACCCAACGACGCTGTGTGAGCACCTAGTGCATAATCAGGAGCCAGTGCGGTTGCTACTTTTTCGGGATCGTTAGGTTGTACTCGACTGTCTACGTGCTGCCCGTAATAGCTGTAGGGCCAACCATAGAAGGCACCTTCCTTCACAGCTGTAATGTAATCTGGTGGTACCTGATCGCCTAATTCATCACGTTCATTTACCGCAACCCAAAGTGCACCAGTACTCGGTTCCCATGCGAGACCCACGGGATTGCGCAAGCCTGCAGCATATATTTTATGCGAGCCATTACTCGGGTCGATTTGCCAAATTGCGGCACGCTCTTTTTCTACGCCAAGGCCGTTTTCCGCAGCATTGCTATTAGAGCCCACCCCGACGTATAGGTAACGTCCATCTCGACTGGCCAGCAGACTTTTGGTCCAATGATGATTAATTGTCCCGGCCGGCAGCATAGTGACTACAGTCGCGGGCGCACTAATCTCGATATCACCCGTTTTGTACGGAAAGCTAACTACGGCATCACTATTCGCCACATACAGAGTGTTAGCAATTAGAGCCATACCAATCGGCGAATTTAGGTCCTCAAGAAAAATATGCTTTTCAACTACTCCACTTTTTAATTCGCGCAGGAGAGTAATACGATTTGCACTGGGGGCAGCGCCGGATCCAGCACGCTTCATGATCGCTTTGCGAATTTTTCCCGTCAACCCCTTCGCATCGTCAGGCTTTGGCGGCGCTTCGGCTTGCGCGACCAAAACGTCGCCATTGGGCAGTACGAATAGCCAGCGCGGGTGCATCAATCCGTTCGCATAGGCCGCAACCGTGAGACCTTCTGCCGCTATCGGTGTAACGCCATTGTGCCAACGTTCGGTCTTCGCGATGTTAAGCGTGGGGAAAAACGCCTTCTTGGCTGGCACTAATTGCGGGTTGGGACCGTATTCAGCGCTCTCCAGCGGCGAAGCGGCCATCGCCATTGAGCCCTGAAGGCATACTGCGGTGGCGGCAAGGGCCTGCAGCTTAAAGTTTTTGACCGTCCACACACACCAATGCATTTTTAAATCCTTACAAGTTAAATGGCCGAGCTTCAACGCCTTAACTATGCAGGTCTGTTATGAACCTCACTAGTCACACCGCACAATTAACTGCGTAGGTACCTTCCTACCCCTCACTCACCCCATAACTTATGGGAAACACTAAACGAAACGTAGTGCCACGCCCAACGGGACTGTGCAGTTCAATCGTCGCATCCAATAATTCACATAATCGCTTTACAATCACGAGTCCGATGCCTTCGCCTGCGCCTGCCGAGTTATCTGATGAAGCAGAAGCCAATGTATCTCGGCCCGACTGCCCCGCAACGTTCGCGTCTTCATCGGTCGCCGCAATCATTGCTTGTGCCAACGAGGTTCCGTCATCCGAAAGTCCAGCACCCGTGTCCTTAATACTACAGCTCCAACTAGGTATTTCAGCATTATCAATTACGCCGAATACCACCTGAACACCTCCGCGCTCAGTGTATTTCAGCGCATTGACGACTAGGTTTTGAACAATGCGCCGCAATTTTCTTGCATCGCTATTCACTAGTAAAGAAGTCGGCCCCGATAGAGTCAGAAATAAATTTCCTTCGGCGGCTGTAGGCTGAAAACTCGAAATCATTTCCTGCAGCAGGACAGCCACATCCAAGGGGGCAACCACGCGACTCTCGCGGCCCGCCTCTAGGCGCGTCACTTCGATGAGGTCATTAAGTAAAGAGCCGAGCGCTTCGGCACTCGATTGAATAGCCAATACTGCAGTTGGCGAGCTATTTGCATCGTTTCGCATTAGCACGTTAGCCGCAACCTTTACCGCAGTTACATTGCCGCGCAGGTCATGCGTCAACTCATGCCAGCGCTTCGCTCGAACTTGCTCGCCGGCTTTTAGCTGCTTGAGCACTCGTTCAAGATCGCTAAGCCGACTAGCGGCCTCGGCTTGCTGCAAACTTGCATGACCCACAGCACTCTCTACCACACAATCCACAAATAACTGGGTCGCATTACGCCGCGCAGCGCACATCGCAATCGAATCTAGACGCTCATTGGCCTGAGTGAAGCTCTCAATTTCATCCGTCAATGCGACCTGCAAGTGTCCCCACTCGCGCATTGTTTCGCGATAATTATAACCATGCAGCCAGCGGTTAACTCCATGCTCGGCAGCTCCCGCTCGCTCCGCCGCCGCCGCATCTTTTGCCTCACTTGCATCTCTCGCACGTAATCGGCGCTCAAAAGCGTCAAGGATTCTCGGTATATGATCAACAAATTGGGCACGCGCCAAAGTAGACGATGCGGATACGGTCTCATCCAAGTCCACCTTACGACGCCACATTGCCAATATATTGGGCCTTCGACTTCGCAAATGGGCAGCCAGCCGTTCCAGATCGTCAAATTGCACTGATAGTCCCCCTACGCGTAATCGATCCCACTATCTTACTTTGGGTTGCCGACAATCCTACAGTGCCATCGAGTTGTTAGCGCTAATATATTCAGACATATGATAAGTAGCATCCCAAAGTTCTGGCCGATACACGAATTGCCACCTCTACCCTATGACGAAAGCGCATTGGATCCAGTAATTTCCGCGCGTACGCTGAGCTTTCATTATGGCAAGCACCATCGAGGATATGTGGATGAATTGAATCGGTTGGTTGCAGGCACGTCATTTGCCGGATTGTCACTAGAACAAGTTATTGCGTCGGCCGACAAAACTAGCAATGGGTCAATTTATAATAATGCGGCGCAAGTTTGGAATCATTCATTCTATTGGCAGAGCCTTGCGCCAAATGGTGGCGGGGTAGTCCCCGCGGAATTAAAAAAACTTATCGGTTCCTCGTTTGGTGATATTGCAGCTCTTAAGAAGCAAATGTCCGGTGCGGCTCTGAAGCACTTTGGGTCCGGCTGGGTATGGCTCATTCATAGTGGCTCTGCCCTTAAGGTTGTTACTACAGGCAATGCTGACACCCCGCTCACATCGCACTCTAAACCTTTATTGGCAATAGATTTATGGGAACATGCTTACTATCTTGACTATCATAATAGACGTGCGGATTATGTTAGTGCGGTCGTTGACAAACTTCTTAATTGGTCCTTCGCCGCTGACAATCTACAGAATCTTGTGTGAACGCGGAGTATGTTTAGCTTACAGGATTGGCATATAGCCGATCGTCGCCAAAATAGCGTTCTTTATGTTGTCAGTGGAGTCCTACAGCGGCCCGAGCGCTCAACTTGTTGCGTAATAGTTTACAGGGAACCATGCTTCTGCATGATAGTTGTGAACATTATTAACTTGCAATGCGGTAACATGTGCTGATGGATGTGCAAGAAATAAATGCACATTCACGATATTGAAATTCATATTTTTAATAGCGTTAGGTGAGACTTGCCCGCATTAAGCTTAATTATCGCCGACGATCACCAACTCGTTAGAGCGGGTCTTTGCAAAATGATCGAGGCGCAAAGCGACCTTCGGGTTGTGGCGCAATGCCGTACCGGCAAGGAAGCGCTAGCTGCACTCAAGGAACAGAGTTGCCACGTTCTGCTGTTGGATCTGTCACTGCCAGACATGTCGGGTTTGGACGTATTGAGATCGGCGCGCGAGCATCACCCCACCGTTTCGGTGCTGGTATTGAGTGGTTTCTCAGAACGACAATTCGGTATCAATGTGTTACGCGCCGGAGCCAATGGTTTCATTAGTAAGGGTGCGGACGAAGCAGAATTACTGCGCGCGGTGCGTACAGTGGCGCGGGGCAAACGCTATGTAGGTCCGGAGTTAGCCGATCTTTTGGTTAATGGAATGGACGCTGACGCAGATAAACCTACGCACAATGCCCTTTCTGAGCGGGAATTTCAGATTTTTTGCAAATTGGCTGAAGGCCGAAGTGTCACCGACATCGCCAATAAACTATTTCTCAGTGTCAAGACCGTCAGCACGTATCGATCACGGTTGTTAGACAAAATGGGCATGAAAACTAATGCTGATATCACGTCGTATGCCATTCGCAACAGCCTCATCCAATAACACATCGCCGCTTTCAGACCTCGGGGAAAGACGCATATTGCTAGTCGAAGACTCTGCACCCCTGCGGGAGCGATTAACGCAGCTATTGACGGTTCCTGGAGTTATGCGCGTCACGGCGAGTGCCGAGACTGAGGCTGAAGCCCTGCAGTGGATTGTAAATCGGGATTTCGACGCTTTGGTTGTTGATGTTGAACTACGTGAAGGAAGTGGCATCAACGTCGTTCGAGGTGCTCGCGCTCACTGGGTGTTACCTCCATTGCCGCTAGTCATCGTATTAACTAACTACGCACTACCGACCGTTAAGACGCGCTGCCTTGCCGCCGGTGCTGACTATTTCCTGGATAAAGTTCAACAATTCGATCAAGTTTATCCCTTAATTGCAGCGCGGCACTGACGGTCAAATAACGCTACGCAAGCGCCCGTGGTACGACCACGTACAGACGTGTACCGTGAGGTAGATAGTCTGTAATATCAAGTTTTCCATTTAAATTAGCAATACGATGGCGCATACCCGATAAGCCATGCGATGCGGCACCCAGCACTTTGACACTCGCGATTCCGACCCCATCGTCGGTAATTTCTAGGGTGTAATTATGAATATCTGCTTTGAAGGTCAAGCAGACGTTTTTTGCGTGTGCGTGCCGTATGATATTCGTGAGCGACTCTTGACTAACACGAAACAAAGCAATAGCGAGCGGGTCGGGAATATCCTCTAGCTGCGCTGGAATAACGGTTGTGCATCGCAATCCCGCTTTCTCACAGGTCTCGTCAAAATACGCCTGTAACGCCGTTGGCAGCCCAAAATGATCGAGCAGCGAGGGTCTCAGATTCTCAACCACACGTCGTTTCACATTCATGGCGCTGTCAATACCAGAGGAGATGGCATCAAGCTTGCCAATGGCCTCCTGATCACTGGCGGCTGCGTGACCCTGCAACCACGCAAGATCCATTTTAATAACGGTCAACAGCCCCCCTAACTCATCATGTAAGTTGCGGGCCAGGTCGGATTTTTCCTTTTCAGCGACAGACTGCAAGTAAGTCGTCAAATTAGAAAGCTCAATGGTTCTATTTCTAACAACTTCCTCTAGTCGATGCCGTTCGTTGTTCTGAATTGAACGTGCTTCATATTGACGCCAATAATCCCTGATCAGCAAACGGACCGCAAAAAAAACCAATATAAGCGCCAAAAAGGTGAGCGCGACAAATGCGAATCGCGATAGTTGGCTATTTCTCTGCGCCTCTGCCTGCAACGCAACAATTTTATTAGTTATATCTTTAAAAAATACCCTTGATTCTAAACGAATTGCGTCCATTGCGACGCGACCCGCACCGGTGCGCATCAGCGTAAGCGCTGAATCTATTTGTCCGCGCTGAGCCAGCAGGACGGTTGCCTGCAATTCGGAAATCTTATCATTTCGAAGCGCAGCGAGTTTTCGTACATGATTTAAAAACAATCCATCACTGCGCGCCAATTCTCGTAAACGCATATCGATTGTCGGTAACGCCTCAATGGCGCGTTCATAAGGAGCCAGATAGGCAGGGTCGAAGCTTAGCAAATAGCCCCGCTGACCCGACTCGGCATCGGTAAGGCGCGCGCAGAAATCAGTCAACTCACTTTGTAAGGACATTAACGATGTCAGTTGTGTAGTGTTTTTACCCAACTGTCGCACCGACCACTCATTGAAAAAAAACGCGCTCAGGGCCACAATCGACATAGACACGATCGGCAACCACACCGATCGACTCAAGTTAAACAGCCCCTGCAAGACATACAGCGGACGCGAAAGCATGAGCTGAGGCGAAGTGGGCATCTTTATTTCAAATTCACGCGATTTTAAGTGTATCGCCCTACCATACCCCTTAGTCTTCATGCGATCTACCCATAATTGAAAATAGCCCCTCAATTTGCTACAATGTCAGTACGCTATCGCACCAATCGAACACATTTACAACCTATTTTGACGGGTTAAAAAACTCATCGCCGCATGTTTTTCTATAAGATATCGGTGTGCGATTGTATAAGCTGCCGCTAATCGATTTCCCCGTAGGGAGAGGCTTGAATTGACATTAAAACAACCCCTAAGCAGCGACACGATTCGCGTATTGATTGCAGAAGACAATGATGACCTACGCATGGCAATACGACTATTGCTGGATGGTGAACCCGATTTGCGATGCGTGGCCGAGACGGGAAATCTCGACAATATTGCGCAACTCAGCGAAGAATTCCAAGCCGATGTAGTCTTACTTGACATCGAACTGCAAGGAAAGTCTAGTCTACAAATATTAAAGATACTGCAAAGCCAACAGCCGAAGACGCGATTCTTGATTCACAGCGGGCATGCGCACGCAGATATCCAACGACTAGCAATGTCATCGGGTGCCAGCGGATTCGTTGTCAAGTCAGGGGATACGCTGGAGTTATTGACAGCCATCCGCTCGGTAATGATGCACATACCTACATACTCTGCGCGAACTGGATAGTGACTTAGCGAGTCACTTGAGCCAACCGACGCATGCGGGCGACCATTCGACGCCAGGTTGCCGATTCCACTGCCGGCATACCGCTGGAATAGCTTCCTGAAGTATTAATAGACTTTGTAATAAGACTGTAGCCAGTAATGACAACATCGTCAGCAATTGACAAGTGTCCGGCTATCCCGACTCCCCCACCAATCATGCAACGCTTGCCGATGGTTGTGCTACCAGCAATTCCTACACAGCCCGCGACTGCGGAATGTGCCCCAATGACCGTATTGTGACCAACCTGAATTTGATTATCTAACTTAACGCCATCTTCAATGACGGTATCATCCAGGGTACCGCGATCTATCGTTGTATTTGCGCCTATTTCGACATCGTCGCCAATTCTAACCCCTCCTAATTGGGGCACCTTAGCCCAGCTCCCGGTACCGCCATCTTTCGCAAAACCGAATCCGTCGGACCCAAGCACCACACCCGCGTGAACAATGCTACGTTTTCCAATATGGACACGCGAATACACGGTAACCTTACCCACAAGGAGGGCATCCTGATGAATGTGCGTTCCCTGCTGAATAAAACATCCGGGTCCGATAACAACCCGGTCACCAATATGAACATTACTTTCAATAATTGTATAGGCTCCAATGCTGGCAGTCGGCGCTATCCTAGCGTCACTTGCAATAACGGCACTTGGATGAACACCTGAATTCACAACAGGTTGCGGGTGCAGCACGGCGGCGATATGCGCAAACGCAAGGTAGGGATTTGAATCAACTAATGCCGCCACGGGACAAATTTGCTCATCTGCAGCAGTTACCAAAACGGCTGTGGCACGAGTTGTCTCAAGCAGTTTTTTATATCGCGAGCCGCGATAATCGATCAAAAAGCTCAACGAGCCGGATTCAGCATTGGACAGGCTTGCGACCCGATTTACCATTAGTTCAGGGTCACCGCGTAAGCGCAGACCGAACCGGCTGGCTAACACTCCCAAACTCAACGATTCGGTTGATTGCCCCTCGGGTACCTGCATTTTCTAGGGTTTCAATTGCAAACGAATTTCCCCGTTTGTGTGAGCCGCACTATGAACGTTGACATACAAATTCCCAGCCTTATAACTTTCATACTGGGAACTCGTTAGTTTGGTGCCGGCTGGCACCGCCCAATGGTTATCACCCGTTTTTGTTAATTTTACCACTACCGGTCCATTGGCCCCTTGAGCACCCGCATGAATATGAGCAGCCGTACCTTCAATGCCCGTGGTATCAATACCTCCGCTCACCGCCATATCGCTTCCTACCACGATGTCACAGCGCGCTGATGCTGCCGTCGAAACAGGAGGTACTTCCTGATCACCCAACAGTGTTTGGCTCATCCCAGCCGCGAGTATTGACGAACTCGCCACTAATGAGGCCAGAATAAATGACTTAACTATTACTTTATTCATAGCAAAAATTCTTCCTATTTACATGGTTAATAATATATTTGATCTAGCGTACGATATAGCGGCCCGCTTTTCGCGGGATATGCCAGTCTAATTTGTGTAGGAATCATCTGGCACACGGCACTGAAAATCTAACGGAAGTCCCTTGATTCAATGCGCTAACAATTTCAAATCGCCCCCCAAGATGTTCAAGACGATGCCGCATGCTACTAATGCCGTTCGCGGGTATTGGAGGTGACTCCGTTTTGCCAATACCTCTACCATCATCTTGCACGATTATTTGCAACCATCCACCTGCCGCGGAAATAAGAAGGCGAACCCAGGTGGCATTGGCGTGCTGCATAACATTAAATAGCGCTTCTTGGGCGACCCGATACAACGTTATACCAACAGCCGCCGAAATTATCGGAACATTGGTAGTAATCGAGATAGAACACTTAAGATTTGCCTTACGACAGGTCTCCTCGAAAAGCACCTGGAGTGCGGTAGGCAGCCCAAAGTGATTAAGTAAGCTTGGTCTTAGTTCCTCAACCACGCCCCGCTCTATTTCTACCGCCTCACCTAATAAAGCGTCTATGCCCTGAATTTTTTTCAGAATGTCAACGTCAGCCGCAGAAAGCCGAGTACGAACCCAGGCCAAATCCATACGAGCTGCAGTCAAAACGTCACCCATTACGGCATGCAGACTATGTCCTAAATCGGATTTCTCTTGTTCAGAAGTCCGATGCAGATAGTTGGTTAAATCAAGTAACTCCCGGTCGCTTGCACTCTTCGAAGTCCCAGCCACATCCGGGACAACTAGTCGATAAGCTGCCTGACATATCTCTCGACCAGTCCAGCGTAGCTTCAACCTAGCCTCGATGCTTGTCATTCCGCAAACTAACCCGAGCTTTCATAATTGCAGCATCTTGACTCTCGTGCGCGGGAAGTTTAGCGCGGGATTTGCCGTTCTCCACTGCCTCCGCCTCAAGCTTGGTCTCAGGCTGCAAATTTTTGCACTTTTTACCATCTACTGCACCGCTCTCCACGAATTTCGTCTCTTTATCGTTAAAACGACGCGCCGATTCATAATCGCCCTCACCTTGAACTTTTGATTTCATCTGACATAACTCCTGTTATCTTTAGTGACGTCTATTAGCACTTACTACCATGATCTGATTATGAGTATTTGCTTCATGCACACTCGAAAAATTCCCAACCCCAATTTGCCCGCTTAGCGCGATCATCGACATCACTAGCGATGGCACACCTAAAAGCCAAATCAGCAACAGCTTCATTTTAATTCCTAAATCTCAAATGTTTACGAAGTGTGGCTGCCTTTGTAATTTCATTCTGTCGGTCAAAAACCCTCATTTTGGACAATATCTAGTCATCAATTGTCAGCGGCCTCCGACGCGCTGGTCGAGTCAGCGAAAGCCTACATATTTTTAAGTAATTACTTACTCCACAGTCAAGTTGCGTAAAAGAAACTCTAAAATTATTTTTTCGGTGACTACAATCAACTCCACAGAAATTCGGTATGCCACACCCGCTAGGCGAGCCTCGGTTCTCGAAAAGCGGCGTTCCTTAAAAATGGCGGGATCAGCTCACGCGTTCGTAAGGGGAAGTACCGCAAACTTCTATAAATGGCTAGGAAAGCGTGGAGCCTCTGTTCCAAAAGGTCCCGCGGTTTGGATATGCGGCGACTGTCATGCGGGGAACATTGGCCCCATCGCGGATGCCGACGGCATCATACATGTTCAGATACGGGACCTTGATCAAACGGTTATTGGGAACCCCAATCACGACCTTATTCGGCTCGCCCTCTCACTCGCGTCCGCCGCTCGCGGGTCAGATCTTCCGGGCGTTACTACCGCACATATGCTCGAACATATGATGATTGGTTATCAACGAGGCCTTAAGAGCCACAACGGTCTCCGAATTATCGCAAGCAATAAGCCGACGTGCGTCAAGCTGGTTATGAGACGCGCAATGTCCCGCACTTGGAAGCATTTAGCACGGGAACGGCTCAAAGATTTGAAGCCGAATATTCCACGCGGCGAGAAATTTTGGCCCCTCACCCAACAAGAAATTAAGGCCATTGATAGGCTATTTGTGCAAGAGGACGTGCGACGGCTAGTTACGTCACTTAAATCAAGAGCGGATGACGCTCGGATTGAAATACTCGATTCCGCGTATTGGATGAAAGGCTGTAGCTCCCTAGGGCGATTACGCTTTGCAGTATTGTTGAACATAACGAGTGACTCAGCACAAGAAAGTGAATATTGCCTCATAGATATCAAGGAGGCAACACTAGCAGCGGCCCCACACGCCCGCGATGCGGCAATGCCACGGGACAATGGTCTACGAGTGGTTGAGGGGGCAAAACATCTTTCTCCAGCCCTTGGCGATCGAATGATGGCAGCCAAACTGTTAGGCCGGTCCATTGTTCTTCGCGAACTTATGCCCCAAGATTTAAAATTGGAAATCGATCAACTCTCGCGTCAGGAAGCAGTGGAGGCGGCACAATATTTGGCAGAGGTCGTAGGCAGTGCCCACTCAGGACAGATGGATGCCACGACCCGGAGGTCATTCGGCGATTCCTTCAAAATGCGTAAGTCGGCACAGCTAAATGCCCCCTCATGGCTATGGTCAAGCGTCGTGGAACTTGCCGCAGTTCATGAATCTGCATATCTCGAGCACTGCCGTGATTATGCGCTCGACTAATTTACGACCCAGTAGCACGTTGAAAAAACCACACCAACGCAAGACCAGCGATAGCCGTAGACCCCCAGGGCATTAGACCACGCTGATAAAATCGCGTGGCACGCAGCCAGTAGGCAATCGGCATTACCGCCAATACAACTGCCAATTGTCCTGCCTCCACGCCCAAGTTAAAAGCCACTAACGATACCAGTCGCGCCCCCGCTGGAAGTCCCATTTCAGACAGCACTGCGGCGAATCCAAAACCATGAAGTAATCCAAAGGCAAACGCTATGCGCCAACGGGCTTTAGTGACCAGCGGGAAGACATTATTAAGTGCTGCGACAATGATTGAAGCGGCAATAATAGACTCAGTCAATCGGCTGGGTAATCGAATAATGTCGAAGGCGGCGAGCGATAGCGTTATTGAATGAGCTAAGGTAAATGCGGTGATGACTTTGACTATATTGAATAACGCGGGTTTTGCCTGCGCGACAGCGAGCCACCGATTGTCTTGACGCACCAACACCGCTGGCAATAACAGCGACAACAAGAACAGCAAATGATCAATTCCGCTCCAAATATGCCACACACCGGCCTGGAAATATTCTTCGAAAGCATACCAAGCTGACGGATGTTTAAGGTCAAACAACTGAACTTGGCGATTACCGCCCAAAACGGCGGTTTGCGTCACACCCGAAGCGGTGAGCGTCAATAGACCACGATGCGAAGGGTCCTCTTCATCCAATAGCCGATAGCTAATAGTCAGTTGATGCGTAGTGGGGCAATCGGCGTTAAAAGGCACCCACAAATAATTGCCATCGATACGTTCATTAATTTGTAGCGCCCCAAATTGAAGCGCACAGCCACCCTTGGATCCTGTCAACTGCAGATGCTGGCGCAGGTATTGCGCTAAGGGTTCCTGTGCCGCACGAACCTCTCCCCAGGTAATTTTGCCGTCACGGTTACTATCGATTCCGACGGCGAGTTCGGCATCGCGCAGTGCCAGCTCAAGCGACCCGTCGGCCCGAGGGTCATTAATTCGTACATTCAAAAAACTATTGCTCGCCACATGTGCCGAGACGCTCATCGCGGCAAGAACCAATATCAGCAGGGTAACGCATTGGTTAAGCGCTGGCTTCACGATCAAACTCCTAGTCTCGCCAGGCGCACATCAGTCAAGCCCTGCGTATGTGCAAACTCGATCGCAGGGGCGGCCTTCTGCATAGCAGCCGCTGAGTGAGCAGCATTGACTAAAACCAGTATATCATCTGGCTCGCGCTGCACCGCCCAATTGGCGAGAGCGGCCACAAGTGCGGCTTGCGGATTATTTTGTACTTCGAGTAAAAACCGCGCTTGCTCTCGCCGGTGAACCGCCTCGCCCCGCGCCGATTCGGCAGAAAAAGCAGCCTCCAACAGTGCTCTGCTGCGTGCCAGACCCGGATCATTTTGTTGCTTTTGTGCAATGGCGAGTCGCAGCAGCAAGGGCTCAATGCTCTCTTCACCTTTAAGTAATGCGAGTACTTCCGAGCTGCGGTGTTGAGTCAACAGTAGATCCGCATACGCTGCACGAACATAAAAATCCCTTGGACTTAATTGCAAATCGTCGCGAAACCAGCGCTCAGCATCGGCATCCCGTCCGAGGCGCACCGCCATCTCGCCGAGTTCGGCGTCGCGCCAAACCCGCTCAGTGTCCAACATACCCTGGCTCGATAAAGCACTGAGGGTCGCGTATGCACTATCCAGATGTCCATTAAGACCCTTAAGACCCTGCTGACAAATTACGCTTAAGGCTACATCGGCCCAGCGTGAAAATTGGCCGCAAGCGTCGGCTGCTTCGCCGTATCGTCCCAGAACGCGAAGTATAGTCGATTGTGTGAGCCAGGCTTGCGCATCGTTGGGTCGTACGCTTAAAGATCGATTGAGTGTGACCAATGCCGCATCGAATTCATGGCGACTTTGTTGAACAGTCGCTTGTAGCACTAACGCCGAGGGAACCGGCGCGGCCTGCGCCACCCAGGGCTGCAATACTGCTTCAGCGTAGCCTAAAAAACGCAGATCTCCGGTACTTCTGGCTTGTCCGATGTAAAACTTCGCCAAGGGTACCGCCACATCAAGGCGTCCGCGCGCCAGCCTCCTCGCGGCTAGCTCCGTGTGATGAGCACCTGCCGGTAGGTCTGCCAGCACCTTAGCGTCATCAGTCGGTCTATACGGATTAGCGGCGAGCGGCGCACATAGCACGCCGCTCGCAACTATAGTCCCCAGCAGTCGTTTCACGAACTGACTGGCTTTCATCACTAGCCTACCGGTATCGGATCGGCGGTTTCATCGTTAGCATCTGCCAATGTCAACGCTCCGCCGGCTACAGGCTTCGGATCATCTGTCTCCGATGTTTGCTGAGCGATCGCCAGCACTTGAGCAGTGCTCAAAGGCTGCGGGGGTTGTACCACAACAGGCGGGGGGGCCGAACTTGAGTGATTGTGGCCGCAGCCTACCAACAACACCCCCCCCGTAAGCGCTAACGCTCCAATCAGTATTTTCGTATTCATGATTGCCCTCTTTACTTGGTGGCGCCGTTAGGCGATCCAGGAATGGGTGTCATGAGATACGGAAATACCGTCAGATAATTGGCCGGGTTGGGCTCCGCACCATCGGTGTAGTGAAGTTTTCGCGAAGCATCCGATTTCGGATCAGGATCAGTAGCGCTACCGTCCATGGGCGACAAGAGCACTCCCATCTCCGCTCGCAAAGCCACGTCTACTACGTCATCTATCGGTCGACGGCCATTGGGGAAACCCGCCACATCACCGCCAATCACGCCCAGATCATTTTGGGTCGCTATCGGTGTTACCGGCGTACTGGTATTTAATCGCAGCAGCTCAGCCGGCGTCACGTGTGCAGGCTGATTTAGGCCGGGCACGCCGGTTAAAAACACCTGAACTAGATCTGCTCGGGGGTAAACATTGGGTGCCACCACACCGGCACCACCAAATAACGCCTGCAGCAATATAGGCAGTGAAGGATTAGTCACATAGTCCGCAAATTGTGCATCGTCTTTCGGCTTCGAACCGTTGAAACGGTCTTTGTCCGGCAAACCGATAACTACTTCGTTGACCAAAGGTGCGCCTAGGCGCGATACCTGAACCCAAGGACCGCCCGCGATAAAGGGGCCTGTCGGACTTGTCTTAGCACCGACGCCCGCTTCGCTCTTATCGCTCTCCGGTGTCGAATTGTGCACACCCGCCTGCCGCACACTGGCCGTTGTCCAGCCACCGATCACGGGGTCGCTACCCGTTGTCAAGCACGCAATCGGAATTTCCAGTGCCAATGAAGTGACGTTTTTGTCCGCCAAGCTGTTGGGCTGAGAATTACGGGCATTAACGCCTGCAGGGGCTAACTCTTCGACCGGATATTTAATATTGACCAGATCGAAAGTCTCGCCTAGATTAACCACAAAGCCATCCATGCGTTGCCCTACGAATACCTTGCCGGGAGTACTGCAACCCGGAATTGTAATCGTATGAATAAAGGTATTCGCATAATCAGGGTAATTAGGAATAGACTTATTACCAATGTTGTCGAGCGGCTTGGAAAAACTCGTGCTGCCGGTACTGGCATCGACAATCGGCTGGACTGTTCCATGACGACGGTCGCCCGTTACCAAAGTGAGGGTGTAGCTTTCGATTACATTCTGAGCACTCATATCGGTTGCGGTTATCGGACCGATATTGGTTAAAGGTACAGGAATCGACTTACCGCCTGCGGTTACCGCTAAACCTGCTCGTTTATCTTGAAAGCGGAATTGGTAAGTGAGGCCCTCAACTCCAGAACCGGTGTTATCGATATGAATCTCATACAGAGCCTGCGTGTCCATAAAGAAGTAGTTCGGACCGCCGTAGGGATCTTGTAATGGTTGATAATTAGCAATTAGGGTTACATAACCGTCGCGGCCTGTTTCATAGCTGCGAAACATATAGAAATCACTAGCATCAACCTTAGGACGGCTAGTAATAAAAGGCGCCTCGCGATGGCTCGAAGCCTGGCTACCAGTCGCCCCCAACATTGCAAGCGATGCCATCAGTAGTAATGGCGGTTTAGAACGTTTCATCGATATTCTCCAATAAGTTAAATGTGACGAGGTCAAATATCCCCCTTACCTACCCATACGAGCTCCCACCAGCGGCAGATGCAAGAACGAGTAAATATTTATTTAGGCTGCGAACCCAAGGCGCGGCAACTAGGCGAGCGCTACGAATTGGCTAGTACTCCAACCATAATCACCGGCCCGGTCGGCGCACCGGTAGACGACCCGCCGAGCGGTTCGACGCTGACAGCCAATTTTCCGGCGCCTAATATCGCCGCTGATTGACGCTCACTTAACGTTCGTGCCAATGCACCGCTCTGCGGTAATAGCCCAAGAGATACCGGCGATTTACCATCGTATGGTAGCGCCCACAGCTCGAAAGTCTTTTGTGGATTCGCAACCACTAGCGCAAGCGTTACGACGTTTATTTGGCCCGCATCAACAGAACGCTCAATACGCCATCGTGGATGCGTCGCGTCAATCCCCAAAACAGCGATCACGTGAGTTGAAATCGGTGACATCATTTTTGGCCCTATCCATACCGCTATTCCCACTAGCGCCGCCGCGGCCGCCAGGGGAAGATACGATCTGAGAACGAAGCGCGGTTTAGATGAGGCCTCTTTAGGAGAAATTCGATCCCTGATAAGCGGCCATACCTGCTCACGCGGCCATAGGGGACTTAATTGCAGCGCGAACGGTGTCAAGCGATCCTCCCAGCGCTCGCGCGCCGCACGGGCGCCTGAGTTTGATAGACAGAGACGCTCGAAACGTAGCCGCGCAGCACCTCGCAACGTCCCGACCACATAGTCGGCCGCCAGCATGTCCAGTAACTTGGGAAAAATGTAATTCATGGCTCTACAAACATTGGATTAAGCATCATGTTAGCGATACGTGTCTGTAAGCCCGGCGGATGCAGGCTTTAGCAAATATTCCTACACCAACAAGGTGTATGTCCGATAACGCTTACAGTGGGACACCGCATCCGAGTACATAAGATCCGCCCTGAGTGGTCGATATTATTAGTTGTCATAACGCTTATCGCACAGGAGATCTCAATGGGACGCGGAATTTTACTTTGGCTGCTCGGTGTACCTCTACCCGTTATTTTACTGTTAGCGATGTGCTCACATCGCTAGTGATATTCGCGTCGCTAATCACCAAAAGGGGAAGAACATGGCTTCAGTATTGATCGCGGGGGGAGATAATCTCCCCCAACATCACCGGGGTAACCAATCAGCAGCCTCATGGGGCGCCATAATAGCGGGTGCGTTCGTCGCAACTTCGGTGTCGGTAATACTGGTCTCACTGGGAATCGGTTTTGAATTTGCCTCTATCTCGCCTTGGAACAGCCAAGGAATTTCGGCAACTACATTTAGTGTAACCGCCGCCATTTGGCTCATCGTTACCCAATGGACGTCCGCCGCACTAGGGGGGTACATTGCCGGCCGACTAAGAACCCGTTGGCACGGCACTCATGCTCATGAGGTCTTCTTTCGCGACACGGCGCATGGCCTGGTTGCGTGGGCCGTAGCCACGGTGCTGGTCGCAGCCATGGTTGCCAATTCCTTCTCTTCCGGTGGCGGCGGCCTTATGCATAGCGCAACTCAAATCTCCGCGAGCCAAGCTTCATCGAGCGTCTTACCCCCGATTTACGATATTGAAAAGCTTTTTAGAGGAAGTTTAGATTTGCCACCCAACGGAGCCGATGTACGCGTCGAAGCAGAACATATTTTGGCAAATGCTGTCGTAGCCGGCAATATGAGCGCGGAAGACAGTACATACTTAGCTACGCTAGTCGCACACAAGACCGGAATTTCGGCTTCAGATGCACAAAAGCGTGTGGAAATCCTACTGCATGATTCGACGGAAAATGTAGTTAAAGCTAAATCCGCCGCCGACATTGCAAGGAAAGTTGCGGCCGAGACTGGCATATACACCGCGCTTTCTATGCTAATTGGCGCATTCATAGCAAGTGTTTCTGCCGTGCTTGGTGGAATTCTGCGCGACCAACATGTTTAAGATCTGGATCTGGCGAGGGGTTTTACGAACAGCATTTGCGCATTGCCAATAGCGCGTTCGATGAATCCACCCTCGCAATAACACAAATAGAACTCCCACATACGGACGAAAGTCTCCGGATACCCCAAAGTACGAATTTGATCAAGTTTTCGGTAAAAATTATTACGCCAATGCTTGAGGGTCGTTACATAATGTGCGCCGATATCTTCCATATGAAATAACCGCATATCTGATACCCGCGTGACCACCTCGCTGATAGCCGTCACCGAAGGAATGCAACTTCCCGGGAAAATATGTCGCTGAATGAAATCCACCGAAGCTTTGGCAGTCTTATACCTTTGATCAGCAATCGTAATCACCTGCAGCATCATAGACCCTTCCGGTTTAAGTAATTGGCTGCATTTGCGAAAATACTGGTCGTAATATTGATGTCCCACTGCCTCCAACATCTCGATAGAAACAAGTTTGTCGTATTGCCCATCAAGGTCACGATAGTCCCTCAACAGGAGGTCAATGCGATCAGACATTCCGGCGCTCGCTATGCGGCGCGATGCCATTTCGTATTGTTGCCGTGAAATAGTAGTGGTCGTCACCCGACATCCGTAACGTTGCGCAGCATAAATAGCAAAGCCTCCCCATCCTGCGCCAATCTCGATCAAATGGTCCCGTGGTTGCAAGTCTAGTTTTTTACAAATATGTTCCATTTTTGCAATCGACGCATCCTCAAGCGACATCTCTGGATGCTCAAAATACGCACTCGAATACATCATTGTGGGGTCAAGCATAAGCTCAAAGAATTCGTTGCCAAGGTCGTAGTGAGCATGGATGTTTTTGCGGCTCCCGTCGCGAGTATTGCGCGATGTCCAATGGAATATTTTTTGCAGCGGGCTGAGCAATCGCGCGAATCCCTTCTCCATACCATCCAAGACAGTTCGATTCTTTAATATGATGCGCATTAACAGCGTCAAGTCATCCACACTAAAATAGCCCTGCATATACGCTTCGCCTGCGCCGATTGAGCCCCCAAAGGCCACTTCCCGATAAAAACGTTGGTCATGTACTCGCAACACTGATTTTAGTGGACAGCACTCCGATAGCCTGCCGTAAGACTGCAGATACGAACCATCTTCGAGCACCAATACCCCATATTCAAGCCCCGCAAGTCGTTGCCGCACGGCTCGCTTCGCCACAACATCTAAGAACGATAGTTTCGGTACAGCGACCAGCAATTGAGAGCTCATTATCTAGGCCACGTGCAATAACGGCTCAGCGAATTGCTGCGCCTTCCTAAAATGCTCAAGAGCTTTAAGCGCGCTCACCACACCGTCTTCGTGAAATCCATAGCCCCAATAAGCCCCGCAGAAAAAACTGCGATTACCGCCATTGATTTCATGCTGTCGCGATTGTGCGGCGACAGCTGTCGCGGTATAGATCGGGTGAAAATAGGTGAATTGCCTTAATATTCGCTCCGGCGCAATGGTGTGCTGGCCATTAAGGGTTACACAGAAGGTATTTCGCGACTTTAGATTTTGTAAAATATTCATATTATAGGTCAGCGTCGCGCGAGCCTCGGCATCAGGTCGTCCCTTATCACCGTCGCCTACGACATGATAGTTCCATGCCGCCCAGGCGCGCCGATTGCGCGGCAGTACCGACGCGTCGGTATGCAACACCACATCGTTTTCTTGATAACGAATGGCGCCAAGGATTTCGTGCTCAAGGGGTGTCCCATCGGCCAACAATTTAAGTGCCTGATCGGAATGGCAGGCAAAGAAAACCTGATCGTAACGCTCCGTATCGCAACCACGCGCTTTAATAAGGACACTATTGCAAACACGCTGCACCGACTCCACCGGAGAATTGAGCCGAATTCTGTCTCTGAAAGGTCTCACTAGAGCTTCAACATAGCGCATTGAGCCACCCGCAATTACGCGCCACTCTGGCCGATCGTCAACCGAAAGCATGCCGTGATTATGGAAAAAACGTACAAAGAAGCGCGCCGGAACAGCCAATATCTGTAACGGCCGTGCAGACCAAATTGCCGCAGCCATGGGTATCAGATAATTGCGAATAAACCCCTGACCATACTTCTCGGCCACTAAATAATCACCCAGCGAAAGCTCCAGTGTCGATGCAAGCAGTTTCGGTGCGTCGCGATTGAAACGCACAATCTCTTTAATTATCCTGTAAAAAGACGGCTTAAAAATATTACGCCGTTGCGCAAACAAGCCATTGAGAGACGTCCCATTGTATTCCAGTCCTGTTGTTTCATTGCGCACGCTAAAACTCATAGTTGAAGGGCGCGTCTCGACGCCCAATTTGCACAACAACTCTATAAAATTGGGATAGGTCCAATTGTTAAAGACAATAAAACCCGTATCGATCTCATGATTTTCTCCATCCCAATCAATGGAATGAGTATGAGTATGTCCACCAATATGCTGATTACTTTCAAAAACAGTAATCTCGTGTTGGCGATACAAATGATGCGCGATCACGTTACCGGCAATACCGCTTCCAATAATTGCAATTTTCAAGAATTACCCCGGTTATATCCACTGGATTGACAGTAATACGGGGCGTCCCAGCTTCTGGATGCATGCCTAATAGTAATTTTGCGTACCGACAACCTCCGCCTGTAGGTCACAACTGACAACAGTTGAGTATTTTAGCGTATAGACCATAGCGCTCAGTTCTTGGATCCTCACACCGAGTATGAATCAGACATCGGTGGAACTCGCCGTAATTTCTCTGCCGCATCCACAACTGCTAAACCTGTCAGGTCGTTGGACCGCGCTCGGAATTGGCGCTATCGAGTCCCAGCTCGCGTCGGTCGCGCATATTGAAACGGTACCTGCCACCGCCGACGCAAGCGGTATAGACGCCCTAGATACTGCTGGGGCTTGGGTGCTGCAAGGCCTTTTGTCGCGGCTGCGCCGACATGGCAAAGTCGAACTACGTGGGCTACGTCCGGATTTTTCTCGCCTAATGGAGGTGGTTTCCAGGCGTGCAAGTGATGCACGATCCCACTCGCAACTACCGCCTTTTAGAAGGCGATTGAATGAGGGAATGGGTCGCCGCGTGTTAGCGAGCGCTCAAGAGGCCTCCGGACTGATCGGATTTGTGGGCGAAAGTGCGACGAGTTTCGCAAATTCACTGTTCCACCCAAACAAAATTCGCTGGCGTCCTATTTTATTTAACCTTCAAACAGCAGGACTTAATGCCTTACCGATTGTGGGACTGCTTGCCTTTCTATTGGGCATTGTAGTTGCGTACCAGGGCGCTGATCAGTTACGTCAATACGGTGCCAATATCTTTGTCGCTGATCTTATCGGTTTGTCCATGTTGCGTGAGTTTGGCCCGCTAATTACCGCCATTATTATTGCCGGACGTTCAGGGTCCGCATATGCCGCTCAGATAGGATCGATGGCAGTGACCGAAGAAATTGACGCCATGCGCACACTAGGCATTAAACCTATGGAAATCTTAGTACTGCCAAAAGTCATCGCCCTTGTAATCGCAATGCCACTCCTGACAGTCGCTGCCGACGCGCTAGGTGTTTTCGGCGGTATGATAATGGCGCAAACTCAACTGGACGTGGGCTTTCCTGAATTTATTGCCCGATTCCTGAAAGCGATCAGCGTCACGAGTTTTTTGCTCGGTGTTGGCAAAGCCCCGGTGTTCGCCTTCATTATTGTAATGGTGGGCTGTTTCCAGGGCTTTCGTACTCACGGCGGCGCTGACCAAGTGGGTCGTCAAACTACCCGTAGCGTGGTCCAATCAATAGTATTAGTGATCGTCGCCGATGGGCTATTTTCGGTAGTGTTTAGTGCCTTGAATCTTTAAATGAGAAGTACCACGCCATCCGATGAGTTAGTGATAGAGGTGTCTAAAGTGTGCACTCATTTTGGTAGTCATATGGTGCATTCGGACGTTAATCTAGAGGTACATCGCGCCGAAATTTTTGCGATAATTGGTGCAAGCGGCTCCGGAAAATCTACACTGCTGCGAGAAATGATTTTGCTACAACGGCCAGACAGTGGTTTGATCCGGATTCTAGGACTTGATATCAATACACTCTCAGATCCGGATCAACTAGCTCTGCTGAAACGTCTGGGGGTCATGTTTCAACACGGCGGACTATTGGGTTCGCTCACTGTATTGGAAAACGTTGGGCTGCCGCTACGCGAACATACCCAGCTCAACGATGCCTTAATTGATGACATCGCAGCTTGGAAAATCGAAATGGCCGGTCTGGACGGTGAAGTTACCAATCAATATCCCTCCGAGCTCAGTGGTGGAATGTTAAAACGCGCTTCATTGGCCCGCGCACTGGCAATGGATCCTGAACTCTTATTTCTCGACGAACCGACTTCCGGGCTAGACCCCATCAGCGCCGCTAGCGTCGATCAATTGGTGCGGAAACTTCGCGATTTATTTGGGCTTACAGTGGTGATGATTACGCATGATCTTGATCTTTTATGGCAAGTCGCAGACCGAGTTGCGATCCTTAGCGATGGTAAGGTCCAAGGAGTCGGCACCATGGCACAGTTAGCGCTGCTATCAAACCCTGCGGTACGCCAATTCTTCGATGGTCCACGCGGCAGAGCCGCCAGCGCGTATACGAGGGGCACGTCATAGAGACTAAAGTAAATTTCGTGACAGTCGGCGCATTTGTGCTGGGGCTCGGCGCCGTGCTTATTGGCGGCATATTGTGGCTGGCGTCCGGCGGTGCTTTCCAAAAGAAATACGATACCTACCTTGCGGTAGAGAACGAATCAGTCGCCGGACTTAACTTAAATGCGCCGGTTAAGTTTAACGGCGTCGATGTCGGTAAAGTACGAGAGATTACCCTCGATCCCGCGGATCCTGGGCGGGTACGTCTTTTATTTTCGATTGAACGAGGCACGCCTTTGAAGGAGGACACTTTGGCAGTACTAAAAACTCAGGGACTCACCGGTATTGCCTATGTCGAACTTAGCGGCGGAGGGCGTGATGCGGCGCCACTTCGAGCAACCGCTCAAAATCCTTACCCAGAAATTCGCACTAAGGCGTCGCTCGCGGCGCGACTGGAAAACGTAATGACCACTGTGCTTGAGAAATTAGACCGGACTTCAAGTCACATTGATGCGTTGCTCAGCGATAAAAATCAACTAGCTTTTTCCAATACTCTTGCTGACATTGCAGCGGTGTCCCATACACTCGCCGCACGCAAAGAAACCCTTGACCAGGGTATTTTGAGCGCTGCACGAGCCTTCGACAATGGAGCACGCGTAAGCGCACAACTGGGGCCGGCTATTAATCAGATGAGTCGCAGCGCCCGCGCCTTGGAGACCATGGGTAGCGACGTATCCGCGGCGAGCATCCACGCAGGGTTGACTTTAGAGTCGATGGGCGTCGAAGTTAAACAAATGAGTGCCCATACCTTACCCGAACTGCAACGGCTGATGGGCGAATTGCAAACATTGTCTATTTCGCTGCGGCGCGTTAGCGAACAGACCGAACATGACCCCCGTAGCCTGCTGTTGGGTCGAAGTGCGGTGCATGAAGGGCCGGGAGAAAGCGTTATGCATACCTCGCCATGAGCGGTAATCCCGTGCGATTGTGGTGTCTAATAGGGCTGGTCCTCGCGACCACTGATGCGTGCAGCACACTCCTCCCAAAACCTATGCAAACACCGCTTCAACATACTTTGGATGCCGCTGAAACACCGCCTAAATTTGCAGCTAGCGTCACGAGCGCTGGAAACCCGCTTCCGCCCGAATCTCCTACCCTACTAGTCAACCCATCGCGAGCCGCTGCGGGCTTTGATTCAAAACGGATGATCTATCAGCGATCCACGCACCAATTAGAATATTTTGCCCACCATGAATGGATCGACACTCCGACACGAATGCTCACACCCCTTATCGTTTCTGCCTTGGAGCACACGCGCACTTTTCACGCGGTCATACGCGGTCCCAGCAGTGTAAGCAGCGACCTTGCGCTTGACACTGAGGTTATTCGTCTACAACAATACTTCGATGTTCACCCAAGCAATGTACGCTTTACTTTGCATGCTTATATAGTAAATGAAACGACTCATCGAGTCGTAAAGTCACGCCTTTTTGACGTTGTAGTCGAATCACCGACCGAAAATCCTGAGGGAGGTGTCACTGCTGCCAATCAAGCGGTGCAAATGGTTATCGGACAGCTCGCAAATTTTTGTTCCGAATCGGCGAAAGAGCGATGAACGACCTGGTACGCCCTTCGGGTGTTAGCTCCCGAATTCACGTCGGTGCCGGCACGCTCGCGCCCGAAGGAGAGCTGGTTAACGTAGCACGATTACAAAGCAGCTACACCGAGGATCGTCCAGATCCAAGTGTTGCCGCTCAACGAGTAATTTTTGGAACTTCCGGCCATCGTGGCTCATCATTCAAGTGCACCTTTAATGAATGGCACGTACTGGCGATTAGTCAGGCGATATGTGATTATCGAGTTCAGCAGGGGATCAATGGGCCGCTTTATCTCGGGATCGACACGCACGCGCTATCGATTCCGGCATATGAGAGTGCCCTAGAAGTATTGGCCGCAAACGCGGTCGAGACACGCATTGCGCCAGAGGGTGCGTTTACGCCCACACCAGCCATCTCACACGCGATATTGACCTACAACCGTCATCGGGAACGCGGACTAGCCGACGGTATTGTAGTTACGCCGTCACATAATCCGCCCGACAGTGGTGGATTTAAGTACAACCCGCCTACAGGTGGACCAGCCGACACGACCGTTACTAATTGGATCGAAATGCGTGCTAATAATTTGCTTGAAGCAAATTTAAATGATGTGCGACGTATTCCTTTTGAAAACGCCCGTAATGCGTCTACGACCCAAGCGTTTGACTTCATGAACTCTTACATTGCGGATCTCGGCAGCGTATTGGACTTCCCCGTAATTGCCGCCGCCGGGGTGCGTATGTTGGTGGATCCCTTAGGAGGTGCGGGTGTTCACTATTGGGCAAATATTGCTGACCGCTATCGACTCGACCTTGCGGTAGTTAGTGAGCAGGTTGACCGCACCTTTCGTTTCATGACTCGAGACTGGGACGGTTGTATTCGAATGGATCCATCCTCCGCTTGGGCTATGCAGCGAGTTATTGCGCTAAAAAACAGTTACGATATCTCGTTTGGTTGTGACACAGACCACGACCGCCATGGCATCGTGACCCCCGGGGAAGGGTTATTGCCGCCTAACCACTACCTTACCGTTGCAATCGACTATCTTTTTAAGCATCGTTCGCAATGGAAGCGGGACTTGGCCATTGGTAAAACAGTCGTGAGTAGCTCGATGATAGATAGGGTGGCAATCAAACTTGATCGATCACTCTATGAGGTACCGGCAGGGTTTAAATGGTTTGCTCCTGGCTTACTCAACGGAGCGCTGGGATTCGCAGGAGAAGAAAGCGCGGGCGCAACTTTTAAACGTATTGACGGCTCAGTTTGGACTACCGATAAGGATGGTATTGTTGCCGCTCTACTGGCAGCTGAAATCTGCGCCAAAACAGGCCGCGATCCCGGAGATTATTACCGAGAGCTAACGCTTACCTTAGGAGATCCTGCGGCTGATCGATTAGATGCACCCGCAACTACTGCGCAAAAAGCACGATTTGCAAGCCTTAGTGCGACAGCACTAAAGACGACACAACTTGCGGGTGAACCCATCAAGCAAGTGCTAAGTCATGCCCCTGGCAATCATGCATCTATCGGTGGAATAAAAGTGATCGCTAATAACGGTTGGTTTGCAGCTCGCCCATCCGGGACCGAAGATCTCTATAAAATATATGCCGAGAGTTTTCGCGGCGAAGAGCACTTGCGCATCATTTTTGAAGAAGCGCAACAGGTCGTTGACAACGCCATATCAGCCAAATAACATGTTCGGCTACCTATATACGCGTAACGCGTGCAACCTGCATGAAAAAATCTTTACTTCACCACCCGAGACTGTTGACTTCTTTGGGCCTGGGAATTGTGATTTTTTTCCTATTGCCCAGTCATTGGCCAATATTAACTCGAGTATTGGTATGTTGGAATAGTGGTGTCGGACTGTTTCTAATTTTGGTATACGGGTGGTTAACTCAACTCTCTGCCCAGCAAATCTGCACTCATTATACTGACGAAGATGAATCCGCCCCAATAATTTTAGTGCTTGTAACTCTTGCCGCTTGCGCCAGTTTGTTCGCCATCGCGGTGCCTTTGGCGACACTAAAACAAGTCACCGGTACAGAACGTACCGCGCACTTGGCACTTGCTGCTATAACACTAGCCAATTCGTGGATTTTAGTCCCCACAATGTTTACAGTGCACTACACCGATATGTTCTATAGTGCAGAAAAAGAAACACGTCCGCTGCGCTTTCCCGACACTCCGATGCCGGTATTTTGGGACTTCGCCTATTTTTCGTTTACCATCGCAGCGGCGTGCCAAACCTCGGATGTAACCACCACCGAATTCAATGTACGTAAAGTGGTTATTGTGCACACGCTAATTTCTTTTCTTTTCAATGCATCGATCTTAGGTTTCGCCATTAATGTTACTGCTGGGCTCTTTGCCGGAACCTAAAATCGGCGGTCACTTCGAGATACTATCGAGCTATTTCTTTAGCGGCAGCTTTTGCTTTGTGGCCATGTCTATGCGCCCTAGCCTTGTGTGCACGAGCTTCAGCCTTTTCTACCGATTTATTGGGTTCGGAAGACATCGCGCCCTTAACATTGTCGCCAGCCTGTTTAGTGGTTTCGACCGCCGCGCCCGCGCTTTCCTTTATTGCGGTGCCTACCTGAGCGGTCGCTGCCAAGGATAAAGTACTTGCAAGCAGCGCGATTACCAATTTTGTTGCCATTGTCCTCTCCGTTAATTAAAAGATTCATCGGAATTTAAACCTAACTCAAAAACTCCGCGTATTCCTGGGTCACCCTAAGCTCTGTAGGAGATCTCTGACCCGGGTGACAACATCAAAAAACCTGTGAGCGGCGTCCTACAATTCTTAACCTATAAAACCGACATTGAGAGCTCAGGAGCTAGCGCGACAATAATGACGACGGGGATCGTTCCTCATAATATCTTTAACTCTAGGAGAATCGCCGTGTTGCACTACGCAGTCGTTTTTTTTGTTATTGCAATTGTTGCGGCAATATTTGGATTTGGTGGCATTGCCGCCGGAGCCGTGGGTATTGCCAAAATTTTATTCTTCGTATTTTTAGCCATCGCGGCTGTAACATTTTTAATGAGCCTGGCCAAGCGCTAACAGCAATCGCGTCTAATATTTTCTTTAGCTCAGGAATCCTTCCCAATGAACAAAGCCATGCGGTCTAACGATAAGTCAAACGAAACTAAAGATGCCGAAAGTTCGTTTCTGAGTAATATTAAAACGCTGCGTGCACGAGCGCGAGAGCATATTGAAAATGGAGCAGTCACGCCGAGTTATGCTGGCGAGACCTCCACCATCGTTCGTCTATTAAATGAGGCATTAGCAACCGAAATTGTCTGCGTACTTCGTTATCGACGGCACTATTTTTGCGCCGAGGGCGCATTGGCGGAGAGTGTCAAAGAAGAATTCATGGAACACGCCCAAGAAGAGCAGGAGCACGCCGATCAGATCGCGGAGCGCATAGTGCAGTTGGGGGGCGAACCGAATTTTAATCCCGCCGGTTTGGATACCCGCAGTCACTCTGAATATGTGGAAGGTAGTTCGCTAAAGGAGATGGTAAAAGAAGATCTCATTGCCGAGCGAGTAGCGATCGAGTCCTACACGGAAATGATTTTATTTATAGGCGATAAGGATCCTACTACCAAGCGTATGCTGGAAAGCATTCTTGCCAAAGAAGAAGAGCATGCTGAGGACATGGCCAGTATTTATAACCATGCTTAAGATTAAGCAGGGTTAGCTAAAGCGCTTAAGACCGCGGCAGGGCGAATAGGTAGGTGGCGCAATCGTGCCCCTACCGCTGCAAAAATTGCATTGGCTATAGCGGGACCTACGACGGTCGTGGCGGGTTCGCCTAATCCGACAGGTACATCCATGCTCGGCATGAACTCAATCTCCATTATGGGCACATCGCTCATCCGCAGCGGCGTATAGGAATTCAAGTTGGTATCTCGGACTTGACCGTTAAAAAGCTCCGTTCCCTCGTGTAGCGCCATACTCACTCCCCATAAGGCTGCACCCTCAGCTTGCGCCAATGCACCATCGGGATGCACGACAGTACCGGCATCAATCACCAGGTATAATTTCTCTAAAGTGACGATGCCAGTACTGCGATCAACCCTTACCCGTGCAACACATGCAACCCAAGTAGGCATTGCGCGTTCTTGCCCAAAAGTGGAGGCGATACCGAGACCCGAGTCTTTGGGCATCTCTTGCCCCCAACCCGCTTTTTCTGCCACGCGCTGCAGTACCGCTGCCTGACGATGAGCACCCCCTACTGCTACGGGTTCGCTACCTTGATTCTTGCCGACACCGTCCAGCAACTTGAGGCGAAAATTTAGCGAATCGACGCCCAACGAATGCGCCGCTTCATCCATAAAGCTCTCAAGCGCCCAATTAGTCCATCCGGGTCCCACAGAGCGCAACCATCCCGGCCGAAACGTGCGATTGGCGAGATCATTCGATAGCGCGCGTACGCGATGCGCCCGCACGTTATACCAGTGATCAGCCCCCGAAATCGAAAAGGGATCGAATGGTTCACCGTTGACTCCTTTGGAGAGGAACCCAGGAATCATGACCTGAGTAGGCCAACCAGCTGCTGCATGATGTTGCATTCCAATAACGGCACCCGTCGAATCGAACGCCATCCGTAGCGTTTGTATCGAGGGTGAACGAATCGAATCGAAACGCGCATCATCAGCTCGCGTACATAGCATTTTTACGGGTCGGCCCATGACCTTAGCGGCCAACGCAGCAGGTACGGCATAGTCTCCGTTAAGCCGCCGACCGAATCCTCCCCCCAGCAAATGAGTGCGCATAATCACCTTACTCTCGCTTACGCCAAGAGCTTTAGCCAATATTGGGATAATCAGCGACTGCCACTGATTGCCCGTATAGATTTCCCAGCGACCCTCTCTCTCCAATGCCAACGCATTCACGGGTTCAAGCTGGAAATGCAATACGCTACTGGTGGTGTAAGTCTTGTCGAGTACCGAATGGGCGCCGGAGAAAGCCGCATCAACCCCCGGGTCTTCGACTACGGATGATCCTCCGCCCGGATTGTCAATGAGTTTGCGACCATGATCGACTACATCTTTTTCCGAGACTCGTGACGTATCATCGGACGCCCAAATAACAGTTATCGCATCCACTGCGCGACTCGCGCCCACAAACGAATCGGCGACCACCATTACCCACCCCGGTACGGTCCCGCTCGGATCATCAAGCGCAAACGCTTTGATATATCCCTTGACAGTTTTTGCCGCCGAATCATCAATAGAAACCACTTTGGAACCATTGCGCGTCGGCGGAATCTTTGGCCGCGCGTAGACCATTCCTGGCGCTACTGCATCAATGCCATAGTGGGCACTACCATTGGTTTTTGCCGGCACATCAATAGCGGCGCTCGGCATTCCGATAAGACGGCGTTCCTTAGGGTTTTTAATCGGTATCTTTTTTATATCTTCCGCAGAAAAACGCCGACCCAAATCGCCGCGACGTACAATATCCCCATAGCCTATCGAGTGACCGCCCGCGTGTACAACGCCCAAACGTGCCATACAGACATCGGGACTTACGCCCATTAACTTTGCACCTTCCTCGATCAACGTAATGCGCCCCGCCGCCCCCGCCTGGCTTAATAACATGAAACTTTGGGACACCGACCAACTGCCGCCCGTCACCATCAGACCCCATTTAGGGTCCGAGTCGACGTAGAACAACCGTACCGAATTCCAATCCACTTCCAGTTCATCGGCTACAATGCGTGCCAGCGCTGTGCCAACATGCTGACCCATTTCGGCGCGAATAATGTTTACCGTCGCGATGCCAGATGGATCGATGGTGTACCAAATAGTGGGTTCAAAATGCTGACTGAGGGCAGGCTTACCCGCATCTGTGCTTGCGAAACTGTCAGGAGCAAAGGCTAGTGCAACGCCTGCGCCAGCCGCGAACATCAGAAAGCCACGACGCGAAGCCAAGGTTGGACTATGCATTTTGCAACAACTCCACAGCCGCAAGTTTGATGGCTTTTCGAATGCGTACGTATGCCATACAGCGACACAAATTACCATTCATCACACTATCAATATCCTTATCGCTAGCGTGAGGAAAATCTTTTAATAAGGTCGCGGCTTGCATAATTTGTCCTGACTGACAATAACCGCATTGAGGCGCTTGGGTGGCAATCCACGCTTTTTGCAATGGGTGCTGTCCCTGCGGATCCAGGCCCTCAATAGTGGTTATTTTTGCCCCCCTTACTGCACTTAGCGGAGTTACACAGGAACGAATGGCCCTACCATCGACATGCAAGGTACATGCACCGCACATACCGATTCCGCAGCCGAACTTTGTTCCTTTCAGACCCACGCTGTCACGGATTACCCACAGCAAGGGCGTATCACCCTCGGCTTCAACCGTCACGGTCTCGCCGTTGATTGTCAGCGACTCCCTCATGTACCGTCCCCTTTGGTGCGTATCGCAGCGACCGTGGCTTCTACGTCCGACCAAGCTGGCTGGGCGGTACGAGTACGGCGCAAATACAATGCCAATTTGGCGATGTCATCATCGCTCAAAGCAGCCGCATATCCTGGCATCATCAACTCAGGCAAACCCTCGTCGCGGCCAATTCCGTGTAGCACAACTTGAATAAAATTAGTCGGGGTGGGTGCAGTAAGCGCGTTATTAAGGGCAAGTTCAGGGCGCTCAATGAGCGGCAGTCCTCGATTGTAATGACATGAGGCACAAGCAGCGCGATAAATCTGCGCTCCGGGATCAGTCGCTTGTGCGTCATGTTCCGAGGTAATATTCAATGCTGAAATTATTTTTGTGGACTCAGCAGTTATATCACCTGACCCATTAATCGCAGCAAAATAGTTCGCCATCGCGTGCACGTCTTCGTCTGACAATTTCACCAACCCATTGTGCACGATGTCAGACATGACGCCGGCCGCACTGCCATGAAACACGGTCCCTCCAGTGCGCAAATACGCGTACAATTCAGTCGAAGTCCACGGTATGGGAGCCGAATTATTCAAGTTAAGCGCAGGCGCGAACCAACCGTCAATACTGGCCCCATTGTATTTTGCGGAAACATTCTCGGCGCCAAAGCTATTGCGTGGCGTATGGCATGCAGAACAATGCCCCATCCCTTCCGCGAGATACGCGCCTCGATTCCATTGAGAAGTCTGAGTGGAATCGGCCTGAAAGACTCCTGGATGAAAGAACAGCAATTTCCAACCAACCTGTAAAGCCCGTATATTGAGGGGAAACGCCAATTGATTAGACTCCGGCTCGCGCACGAGCGCCGGCCGCGTCATAATGAATGCGTACAGCGCTTTGACATCCTCGTCATTCACCTTAGTGAAATGATCATAGGGAAACGCGGGAAAGAGCTGTGATCCGTCGCGCGCGACCCCTTCGCGTAACGCTCGCGCAAAGGCTGCTTCCGACCATTCGCCAATTCCGGTAATCGGATCTGGCGTTATATTGGTCGAATAAACTATACCGAATTTTGTATTAAATGGGACACCACCTGCAAACAGCTGACCTGATTTACCGGTATGACATATCGCACAATTGGCCGCGCCCGCAAGCACTCCGCCCCTTACTATTTGATCCTCGGGAAAAGCGCGCACCCCTAATTGCTTGACCGGTGCGAGTGCCGAATGCGATGAGATCAAATATAGCCCGACAACCGCGATTAATACCGCTGCCAAAACAACAATTGATACCCGTCTAAACACTGAACCTCAAATCGGCTTCTAGTGCTTTGATTGGTGGGATTATGGGGTCAGTGGGAGGAGGCTGTTCCGGCGGAGGTTGGGGATATCCCGGCGATTCAAACCTGGGTACGTTAATCATTGGCGTTCACCTCTCCGATATAAATCCACCAAAACATCCTAAGATTGCTCTCTTGAGTGAATTATGCAAAAGCAGCGGAATTAGTCTACGTACGTCGGACGACACTGACACCAATATTGACCTACTGCATTAAGAAGATGCGTGTACGACGCCGACGACACGCCTATTCTAGTTTCGCCTACATGCGAACTTATGCCCGGGGCCTATAGTAATGCCTACTACGTCGGGAGCGAATTGCTTCACTTTAGGAGTTATCCCCCCCACGCCTCAGTCAGTTCTGCTGACGTCTCTAAAAGTCCGGCCTTTCATTCCGACGTAGTACCTTCAATCGCCACCTTGTTAATGCGGATGGCGGTGGTGCGAGTCAGGATAGTGCGTGTGAGTGTGCTCAAGCGGTTCATGCCTATGCAGGTGGGAATGAGATCCCTGGCCCTCCCGTTCAGGCCCGTGTGCGTGCTGATGATGGTCGTCGTGTCGGTGGGCGTGGTCGTGTTCTAGCAATTCGTGCCGGTGCTCGTGCTCATGGTGTTCAATGATATGCAACCATATACCGGCGCCCATTAGCATTCCTGCAAGCAGTAACGCCACGCTTATGGGAGCACCAAGCCCTACCGCTAATGTGGCGCCAATAAACGGTGCCAATGAAAAATAAGCCCCTGTTCTCGCTGTGCCCAAATGTCGCAGGGCCAAAATGAACAGGCTCAAGCTTAAGCCATAGCCTAAAAAGCCAATCAGCGCCGCCGGGAATAGCGTTGAATAAGGTGGCAGTTGCGCGCCAAACCTCAATGCCAAAGCAATACTGGCGGGGCCTGCCACGAATCCTTTAGCGCAAGCTATGAACATCGGATCGTGGATTGAGACTTTACGCGTAAGGTTATTATCGATGGCCCACGCTAGACAAGCCAAGACAATTGCCGATGTTCCGAAAAAACCTGCGCTACGAGCCTCGGGCCCCAAGGACAGAATCACGCCTCCCGATACCGTAAGCGCCATCCCTATCGCAATGCGTCGGTCGAAATTTTCATGCGTTAAGAACCACGCCAATAGGACTGTAAAAACGCCTTCCAAATTTAAAATAAGGGATGCCGAAGCGGCATCAGTCATTTGCAGTCCGACCAGAAGCAAATACGGAGCGACAGCGCCACCTATGACACTAGCGCCTAGCAACCATAACACTTCAATTCCATGTGGCCAGCTAATGCTGGTTTTTGCCGACAGAGATCTAAACGCCAGTATGATCGCAAGTCCAATGCCCGAACCGGTGTACAAAATACCTGCCAACAACAGAGGTGATGTATTAGCTAGCAGTATTTTTGCAATGGGAGTGCTGAGCCCAAACAGTACTGCGGCACCTAATGCCGCCGCAATGCCGCGCTCAATTTTCATCAGGCTCTGGCAACCTAAATGACCTAGGCTGGTGGCGAAATGACCGCAACGATAACCACAGGGCCAGTCGGCGCTCCCGTCGGTGATCCGCCTGAAGGCTCGATACTCACCGCTACCTTGGTGGCAGCAAGCAGCAGCGACCGCTGCAAGTCGTTTAGGATATGCCCCGCCACACCGACCCGCGGTAATAGACCTAACGAAACTGGGTTACCAGCGCCCGCTGGCAATACCCACAGCTCGTAGCTCTGACTAGAAGGCAAGCTCACAGCACCCACCGTGCGAATGTGAATTTGATGGGTGTCCACGCTGCGCTCGATACGCCATAGTGGCGCGGCGTTCGGTAGAGCCAGCACCGCCACCGGCTGCCAAGTCGGCTCGTTCCAAATCGTGTAGCGGCCGGTTATCAATGCCGCAACCACCAGACTCGCGGCAAGCGCACCCTGCCACCAATGGACCCGGAAACGCTTCGCGGCAGGCACGCTGGAAGCTAACCCAATTAGACGTTGAATTTGGGTCCAGCATAAAGTGGACGGCACCATGGGTAAAACGCCTAACGCTAACGGGAGTAAGTAATCTTCCCAGCGCTGCCGGGCCTCCCGGGCGGCTGGCAGTTCATTGCACAGTCGTTCAAATCGCGCCCGCGCCACATGGCGTAGGGTACCTAAAGTATACTGCGCTGCAAGTTCGTCAAGCAATTCAGCGCTATAATTCATGATTCAAGACAGCCCTTCAAGCTTTGCAGGCCACGACGCACCCAACTCTTAACGCTACCTAAGGGTTGCTTCATTGTCAGAGCGATCCGCTCCTGAGTCAGCCCACTCTGGTAGGCCAATAACAAACACTGGCGTTGCGCCGTATTGAGTAATTCCAGACAACGACCCAGTGATCTGTGGGCGCTTCCGAATTCGGTATTTTCCGCAGGCCCGGTCACCTGCAATTGCTCGGCCCCCGCAAGTTCCGCAGCGTCTAGTAGTACGGTCGGGCGAAACTTGCGCTGCATATCAATGGCGCGGTTGCGGGCGATAGCCACCATCCAGCTCATCGCTCGCCCCTTAAATTGGTCATACTGTCCAGCCCGCTGCCAGATGCTGACAAACACCTCCTGCAGCACATCTTCGGCACTAGCGCGGTTGCCCAACACCCGGACCAAGATGCCAAGCAATTGCGGTGCTGTACGCGTATACAGCGCCTTCAATGCTGCTGCGTCTTGGCGGCCGCAGGATTGAAGTAACGCTTCTAGCTCACGAGTTTCCGCCACTTCCGCCCCACGATACCCCTACGAGACCCAAGTATATACAATCTAGCGGCGAGTTATAGTACTCCAAGCAATGAGCAAAAGTAGCGCCCCCTGCAAGGGTAGACGCATTACCAGCGCCCAGTAGGGAACATGAAACGAGTCAGCGTGCTGCAACATGTACACATTGGCCGGCGTCACAGCAATGGTGAGTGCTAACAAACCAATGCCCGCTGCACGGCGAGTAGGTCGGTACAACAATCCGGCTACCCCCAACAACTCGAAAACCCCGGTAAGCAGCACGATGGTTCGAGGCCAGGGAATGTAAGGCGGCACAATTCGCACTTCCGCATCAGTGGCTGCGAAATGCGCGACGCCGCCAATCGAGAACCAGAGGATCACGAATCCGAACCCCAACCATTTTAAGCGCGGCCAGCGAGCGGCAGCATACCTCGAGTCGGGCGTTGCAGTGTGTAACTTCGCTACCAAGCAGCCCTATTAAGTTTACTTTGCTCAAGCAGGCGACTCACGATGTCGTGTACGTTCCTACTACTGTTTTGTACAAAAATTTCGGTAATTTGATCGGTATTGAGGTCAGTAGCAGTTGAAATGCTCTTAAAGGCTTCTTGGATGACATGCTTAGTCGTTGAATCGTCTATTTTATCCATATCTCGAATCATCTCGTGCATAGGGACTTTAGATATTTTTTCTACGGACGCAATGGCTTCCTCCACTACCTTACAATGCTTCTCGAAGTTTATCTGCTCCGCAACAACAGCAGACGGTTGGTCGGCTGCTGATTCTCGGTCTTCAACAATGCGGCTCTGAGGTAGTAACGTTTGCGCAGCCTTAGCTTCAGCTTCTGTGTGGCCATGGACGATAATCACCCAATTGCCTTTACCCAACGCGTTACTGACCTCGTGTCCAAGGTCGAGAATTGTTTTTTCCGCATTTAGAGCTTTTGAGGCAGCTCCCATTACACCGCCAGATAATGCCCCCATACCGAGGGCAGACATTGCGGCAAGGATCGGCGCTTCGACCAGTAACCCAGCACCGCCGGTTAGCACGATTCCGCTAACAAGTACCAGTCCCGGAATTGCTCCCAACGCCGCACCCACCATTGCACCTTTTGCGGGACTCAATGACTCCCGCTCTAACCCGAGATTTTCCTGCCAATGCTCTTGTTCTCGGCCGAGAAAACTTATTCTATTGTTGCTAATGCCCTCCTTATTCAAAAGAGCCATCGCTTTTCCAGCCTCCGCAAAAACCGGGAAAATCCCGAGAGTCTTGTAGGCGAAATGGTGCATCGGTGACAATACTTGGTCAACGTTGGCAACGCCAACGCGATCGCGAACGATATCGTTTGCCACAGGTGTGTCTTTCATGGTGTGAAGCCTAGCAATTGCAAAGCAAGTCTTCTGCCAGAGAGCACCCAACCTTCGTACGGCAAAGTCCTACAAAAGTTTCTCGACTGTAGGACTGCAGCGCATGGAGTGCCGGTTAGAACCGCGCTCCGGTAGCCACTCGCCAGGCGTTTTGCGCGGAGAAATTTTGGTAAGGGTCGCGTGCCACACGCACGAACCACCGAGGGAAATCCCAAGTGGCGCTGATGCCCCAGCCGACTATCGGCCCTAAATCACTCACACCGCTTTTTCTAAGTACGTCAACGGTGGCGCGATGCTCACCAAAATACCAACGCACGTTAGCGTGCCAGTCATGCTGTCGGGTATGCAGGCGGTCATCCTCAACCACAAAGACTGAATAAACGTCGCCTGCAGCGGTACGATGACCGGCACCTAGCGTCAGTGCATCATTAGGATCAAAGTTAAGATTGAAATAGGGCTTAAGATTAGTGCGGCCGATACCGAAAAGACCAAACCACGCATCGCCCATTAGCAAATTAATACTACCACCCACAAAGCCCCGAGTAGCCCACTGCAGCGAAGGCTGCACTTGTACTAAGGGTGAAATATTGAACGCTGAGTCGAAACCTCCACGGGTTTGCGAGCCGAAGACAGGGTCATAATAGGCACCGAGCCAAACGTCGGTGTCACGACGGCGCCATCGAAGGTTCAAATCCTGACCAGAATACCTCCCGTAAAAATAATCGCCAAGGGTGAATTTCCAGGGTTTGGCATGAAGGATATCCACATTCTCGGCAGCATTTACGGCGACTGCAAAAGCGACTGACGCTGCTATAGCTAATAATCTAGAGATTTTTGTACACATAACATCGCAATTTTACCGGTGAGTGACAGATCCCGCCCAGGGCAATTGAATTTTATCATCTGATGCGATATCATCTGATGCATGCGTACCACGATCGATATTGCTGATGACGTACTGCAGGCGGCCAAAGAGCGCGCGCGCCTGGAAAACAAGACCGCAGGCGATGTTGTTTCAGAATTATTGCGCGGCGCGTTAACCATGCTGCGCGACGTGCCGTCTCGTGAACCCAAGACGACCTATGGGTTTAAACCCTTCACGCGGCGTGGAAGTATCATTACGAACGAGATGATTGACCGATTGCGTGACGACGACGTCTACTAATGCGCTCGCTTTTGGATGTCAATGTATTGATAGCGCTGCTGGATGAAGATCATATCTCGCATGCTGCGGCTACGGCCTGGTTCTCCAAACAGGCCAGTGCCGGTTGGGCGTCCTGCCCTATAACCCAAAACGGTTGCTTAAGAATCATGTCACATGCCGGCTATCCGAATACTCAACCAGTGCAACAAATTGCACTACGTTTACGTGCAGCCACCTCAGAGCGCATACACACGTTCTGGCCTGACAATCAGAGTTTACTAGACGACACGCTGATCGATTCGAGTCAAATCCATGGCCCGCGACAGCTTACTGACGTGTATTTGTTAGCGCTAGCCGTCACCAGTAAGGGCCGGCTCGTCACCTTTGACGCGTCAATTGCATTGAGCGCGGTAAGAGGCGCTAAAGCGCATCACATTCATAAATTGTAGGCAACCGACGGGCAACGCCTGGCGAGTGGATTTGTACTTACCAAGCACTTATGAATTTTAATGGTGCCGCAAAGAGGATTACTTGGCGCTACGCGCCGCGCCCTTCGGGTCGCCGGCCCGGCCGACGATCAAATTGGCTACGCCAATTTGTCGAACCGGC
>JAYUFB010000036.1:0-14697 GCA_043738945.1 Gammaproteobacteria bacterium | reverse complement strand
ACCGAACAAAAGTTAGCCGAAATCACCTTACGCGCAAGCGAGGAATTTAATCGCAGCATTATCGATAGCAGCCCGGACTGCATCAAGGTACTCGATCTCGACGGCAAGCTGCTCTCTATGCTGAGCGGCCAGGCGCTGCTTGGAATTGAAGACATCCGCCCGCTTTTGAATAAATCATGGGTCGATTTTTGGCACGACACAGATCGTGTGGCGGCGCAGGCGGCGGTGGACGCTGCGGCGGCGGGGGCGACCGGCAACTTCATCGGATTTTTCCGCACGGCAAAGGGCGACTCCAAATGGTGGGACGTGGCGATTTCGCCGATTCTGGGTGCAAACGGCAAACCCGAACGACTCCTGAGTGTGTCGCGCGACGTCACGCAACGCCAACGCACCAAAATGAACTTAGCCTTTCTCGATTCCATCAGTCTCGATTTGGTATTATGGACGGGTGTTGACGAGATGATGAATATCCTCGGCGCGAAAATTTCGGCCTATTTCGACCTTTCGATCTGTGCGTTTGTCGAGGTCGATGAAAAAGCCGAACAAGTCGTCATCAATCATGAGTGGCATCGTGACGACGTACCGGGACTGGCGGGCACCCATCTGCTTGCCGATTTTGTGGGCGAGGAATTCATTCGGGTAGCGCGCACAGGTGCGGCGATTGTGGTGTGCGATACCGCCACTGACGCGCGTACTCATGATGAGAAATTCGCGACCCTCAAAATTGCATCGTTCATCTGCATGCCGCTCATTCGCGGCCGCGAGTGGCGGTTTGCCTTATGTCTTTATCGTTCGGCGCCCTATGCTTGGCGCGAGGATGAAATCGAACTCGCGCGCGAGTTAACCGTGCGCATCTGGACGCGCATCGAGCGCTTACACGCAGAGGAGGCCTTACGCATCAGCGAGGCGCAATACCGTAGTTTATTTAATTCGATGGACGAGGGACTTTGCGTCATTGACATGATATTCGATGAACTCGACAACCCAATCGATTGGCGCTACTTGGAGGTGAATCCCGCGTTCCCGAAACATACCGGCATGCATGACACCATTGGCAAACGGGTGCGTGAATTTTTGCCCAATATTGAATCCTATTGGATCGAGCTCTATGGCAAAGTCGCCACAACGGGGAACCCGGTTCGCTATACCAATACCGTCAAGGGATTAAGCAACCGCTGCCTCGATGTCTATGCCTTTCCTCTTGGCGGACCGGCAAACCGCAAAGTCGCCGTGCTGTTCACCGACGTCACCGAGCGCACCCGAACGGCGGAAGCGCTGCACCTAAGCGAAACGCGGTTTCGCGCCTTGTTTGATCGCGGTCCGATTGCGATGTATTCGTGTGACGCATCGGGCAAGACGCTGGAATTCAATCGCGTTGCGGTGGCTTTATGGGGACGAGAGCCCTCCAGCGACGATACCGACGCACGCTTTCGCAGCGCGTTCAAGCTCTATCGACCCGACGGCACACCTATCGCGTACGCCGAATCGCCGATGACGCAGGTGCTTGAGGGTAAAGTACCTGGCGTCTCTGACAGGGAGCTAGTCATTGAACGACCGGACGGTTCGCGCATAACGGTCATCGCCTATACAGTCCCACTAAAAAACGATGCCGGGGAAATCACCGGTGCATTGAATTGTCTTTACGATATTACCGAACGCAGTCTGCTCGAAAAGAAGACCCTGGAGCAGGCAAATGCGTTGGCCGACCTCAGCCGTCGCAAAGACGAATTTCTGGCAATGCTGAGTCACGAGCTGCGCAATCCGCTCGCACCTATTGCCAACGCGGTGCAATTGCTGCGACTACAAGAAAACGAAGATCCCGTGCAACAACGCGCGCGCGTCATTATCGAGCGGCAGGTCGGTCAAATGACTCACCTCATTGACGATCTGATGGAGGTTTCCCGGCTTACCACGGGACGCATCCATCTTCGCGCCGAGCACGTGACCCTGAACGCTATCGCGGCACATGCAGTCGAGACGGCTCGCCCTCTAATCAATAAACAACGACTCACCCTGGAAATATCAATCACGGCCGCGCCTATTTATTTGCACGCCGACGCGGGCCGTCTGGAGCAAGTGGTAGTGAATCTACTCACCAACGCCGCTAAATACACCGAGCCGGGCGGACACATATGGCTGTCTGCGCAACAAGAAGGCAATGATGCAGTGGTGCGGGTACGCGATACGGGCGTCGGTATCTCCGCCGAATTACTGCCCCAGGTATTCGATCTTTTCACACAGGCCGACCGGTCAATGGATCGCTCACAAGGCGGTTTGGGAATTGGCCTGTCGCTCGTAAAGCGGCTGGTGGAAATGCATAAGGGCAGCGTGACGGCACACAGCACTGTGGGTAAAGGCAGCGAATTCGTGGTACGTATCCCGGTGGTACAGGGTTCCCCCTTATCGTCGGGTGTACCCACGCAGAAGGAGTCGACCGCCGCTCAAGGGTTGCGCGTACTGGTAGTAGACGATAGTGTCGACGCGGCCGAAACCTTAGCGATGCTTTTGCAACTATCCGGTCACGAGGTACGATGCGCGCACGACGGCTTGGCCGCACTAGACGCTGCGCTTGAATTTCGGCCCAATGTCGTACTGCTAGACATTGGCTTACCGGGAATGAACGGGTTTGATGTTGCCAAGCGACTGCGCCAGGAACCTTCACTCGCGAGCGCCCTGTTGGTTGCGATGACCGGGTATGGAGAAGCGCTCGCCCGTCAGCGCTCTAAGGAAGCCGGTTTCGATCATCACTTAGTCAAGCCGGTCGACTTTGAAAAAGTGGAAGCATTATTGGCAAGCGCGGTGAAGCCAACGGCGTGATGCGCTGATTCTGCCAGCACTCCTGGTGTATACGTGATATTGTTCTGAATGCGCTTTCACGCGCCAAATTTGTACTAAACTAAGGCTATGACCTACCCAATACCGCGCTTAACGGCAGTCGAGAAAATCGGCTACGGATTCGGTGATCTCGCTTCCAATTTGTTCTGGCAGATGTTCGCGATTTATATCGCCAAATTTTACACCGACGTGTTTTTACTCAGCGCAGCGGCGATGGGCACGATGATTCTGGTGTCTCGCGTGGGCGATGCCATCATCGATCCGCTGATCGGTACAATCGCGGACCGCACCAATACTCGCTGGGGTCATTTCCGACCCTATCTGCTGTGGCTGGCAATCCCCATGGCAATTACGGCGATTTTGACCTTTACGACGCCGCATTTCAGCGCCTCCGGCAAACTGGCGTATGCCTACATAACGCTAATGCTTATGATGATTGCGTACTCAGCCATCAATATTCCCTACTCGGCGCTGCTCGGCGTGCTGACGCCGAACTCCGAAGATCGTACCAGCGCTTCCTCGTATCGATTCGTGATGGCGTTCCTGCCGGTATTTATTATCGTCAACACCGCGATTCCTCTCGCCCATTTCTTCGGCGGTAGCGATAACTCGCCGTACGGGTGGCAGATGACCATGGTGGTGTATTCGAGCATCGCGGTGGTGCTATTTTTTGCGACTTTTGCGATGACTCGCGAGCGAGTTCAACCGCCGGCGAAGCAAGCTACGCCCTTGTCGAGCGATATTCGTGATTTGTTTCGCAACAAGCCATGGGTGATTTTATGCATCGTCGGCATCGCGGCACTCACCTACGCGAATATCCGTGGCACCGTCATCGTTTACTACTTTGACTATGTGGTACCGAACGGCAAGGGTTACTTCGGGCCGGTTATGAGCACGGGTGCCGCTGCTTTCATCTTAGGTGTCATGCTGACATCGCCACTATCAAAAAAATTCGGCAAACGAAATTTCTACATGGTGTCCATGAGCTTGTCGGCGCTTTGCACCGCAGGATTTTATTTCGTGCCACCCACCAATATTCGCTTAGTTTGGGCGGCGCATGCGCTCATTAGTTTTCTAACCGCACCGACCGCACCGCTGGTCTGGGCGATGTACGCTGATACGGCCGATTACTCAGAATGGAAATGGCACCGTCGCGCCACTGGCTTGATTTTTTCGGCGGCTTCCTTTTCGCAGAAGCTCGGTTGGGCAATCGGCGGTGGTGGCGCTGGATGGCTACTCGCGTACTACGGCTATGTTCCTAATGTAGTGCAGAGTCCGCGCACGATCAACGGCATCCTGCTGATGATGAGCGTTATTCCAACGCTAGGGGCGGTGATTGCGATCATTGCACTGTGGTTTTACGATCTCGACGATCCCACGGTCGCGAAAATTGGCGAAGAGCTCAAAGCGCGCCGCGCGCAGGCATTACAGCCTTAAGCTCAACAACGTAGCGGAGGTCACTTAGCGGCGGCGGCAGCTCGTAAACGCGCCAGTGATCGTGCCGGCACGTCGAGCACTTGCCCGGTACTGAACGTAACATGCAAGGGCGTAGCGTGAGTGTTGTACGCGAGGTATGTACGTTCACCGCTCGCGCGTTTGAAAACCGAGTACAGCGGCGTATCAGCGCTCACGCCTAAATCGGGGCTGCCCATTTCTTTGAGGCTGAACATCCAATAAAGGGTATGCGAGCGGGTTTCCCCAAATTCAACGCTGCCTTGTTTGCTCCAACGCGCCAGCGCCGCATCGGGATCTTGCAGCGCGAGAAATGAAGCCAACACGTCTTGCCAGACATCTTTCGGTGTACCGTCGTTGACCCCGTGCGCGGCATAACGACTCTCTTCGGCTGGCAGCGCCGCCATGACCGCGCGCGAGTACTCCGGGCTTGCGCCGAGATACAGGGACGCCGGCGTAAAGGGCAGCATATTGATGCCGAATATTTGATGCGGTTCCACCGTCCACCAGGTGTTGTAAGCGTATTTGCCACCGAACACCATGCTCGCGAATGGCTTGGCGTATTCTGGCGCTAGCACTGCATGCTTGAAGTCGAACCAATAGGTCTGCACCGCCGCAATCTCGGTGGTGTACAGATAGATGCCGAGGTCGCGAACCCGTGCGTTACCGGTCGCCTCGCCCCACAGGATCAATCCCGCCCAGGCGTTGATGGCCTCCGACGAAGACTCCTGGTTATTACCGTCCTCAGACATGGCGTCGCCCGAGGCCCAAGAATGTCCTTCATAGGTATCGAAATTGCGCAGGAAGGGGAAATCCGCTCGCCCGCGCTCATCGGTGGCAATGTCCGCGATTAAGTTATTGACCGCGCCACTCCATTTTGGATCGGACGCCCAGGCGGGATCACGCAAAGCGATTTGCGCTGCAGCCATGATCCAATAGCCGTAATGAAAATGATGATCATTCATGTGCGAGATGCTGTCGTATTCCTGCGGATAGCCGAGAAACGAACCGATTGCCGCATTTTGCGCGAAATAGGTGGAGTGCTTGCCGTCGAACCAGGACTCCATTCGACTCTTTATGTCACTCAGCATTTTATCGCGCATGGCACTGCGCCCTTCGGCCTCAGCGATGCTCATCAACTGCGCGGCCGCGTTGAGCCCCTTGCCCACCCAGTAAGTGCCGTTGCCGTTGTTCTTGTGATACAGACTGGGAGCTTTCGCCAGATCACCCACTAGCAAATTATCAACAGCAGCACGATGCTCCGGATCTTCAAGTGCGGCCCATTGCGGTAAAATCCCGTGATAATTCCGCTCGACGGTAAAGGTATTACCCGCGATAAGACGGATCATGCCGCGTACCGAATCATAATTATAGTGAGATACGGGCTGGGTTTTCAGCGCGTCCCATTGATGCGGATAAAGCCCCATCACGGTCGCTAGCTGCTCGCCTTCTTTCGCAACAGTGTCGACTTGGTAGGCGACCCGAACCACACTCTTGCCAGCATCGTAGGTCCAATGGGCGTGAGTGTTGGTGGGAAACGCATAAGCCACTGCCAGAAAATCGTGCAGTGTTTCGGGGCGAGGGTCCGGGAGACCCACGATCGAGAAATAGCGACGCGACGCAGGCAGGTGCAGCACCAGCTCATTCGCTTGCGGCCATTCCCAGGTGCCCCCGGTTGGGGCGAAGACCGCGTAAGAATGTCCGGATAAGACGAACGAGGCGACGCGCGGATCGTTACCGGGGGTACGCGGATCCGCAAGAATAGTGGAAGTGCCCGCAAGCTTTAAGCGCACATCGCCACTGCTGCATTCGTAGTAACTAAACGGGCTGCCGTGCAGTACGGTGGCGTTTAGGCTTTCAGTGGCACTCGCCGCCATAGTGATTTTCGCCAGCCAATCGGAATAGTCCGATAGCCTAGCGTCCAAAGGTTTGAACGCAATCGGCATGATAGTAATTGCCGCGACGTGAGGATAGCGAATTTCGCGCTGCCCCGTGTCCATCGCCAGCAATCGACGTTCCGGCATACCCACTTCAAATCCCTCGGCCACGGCACGATAGGTCATCGGATGGGTATGTAGCGGCTCACTCCAACGATTGAAAATAACGGAGCTATACCACTGATTGGTGGGTGCCGCGCGCGTGGCAGCCTCTCCTGCGCGGAATTCTGCGAGTGGGGGCTGCGGGATGGCGCCGCTTGCGGAGGCGCCTATTACTGTAATTCCGATGCAGAAGCTAAACAGCGCGCGGGTCGCCCGCACCGTCCATTGACTTGCGCTCATCGGATATTCTCCCCTTAAAAATTCTCGTTAGAAATTCAAGTTTGCGCCAATCGTAAAATGATTTCCGGATCGACTGGTCCGTGGATCAACGCCGCCGTCGGCAATATTATTTGGCATACTCAACGGTGCCGCCGCTTGACGACCAAATTGAGTGCGGCCCACTCCTGCGTAGACTTCAAGATTGCGATAGATCTCGGGCACTTTACGATACACGCCAAGATTCAAGAAGGTCGCGGTATTGCTTTGCCCGGACTCCGTGGGTGTGCGTGTATAGGCTTTATTAAAGCGCACCGCGCCCAGCGTGTAGACCCACAATGCGTGGGTGTAGGCCGCGCCTGCCATAGCATCGTATTCGACCGCGTGATGCCGCAAGCCATCGCTGGCATAATTAAATCCCGCCTGATCAAAAAAGCAACCGCTAAACGGTGTTCCATTCGGATTGGTGGCAGTACCGTAGTCGCATTGCTGCTGCAATCCTGACCATTCATTGCGCTTGACACCGTAGCTGAAGCGCCACGCGGGGTTTAGCCAGTAATTCCCTTCTAGGATCAACACGGCCTCAGTAGGGTCTTGGTAGCCGGGAGCCGCGGTCGCGGTGGTGTTTGGACTTCCCTCGGTACCGGTGAATGCGCCTTTGGTGAAAGAGCTTTGATAGCCGCCACGGCTTTGTTGGTAAATCAATTCGACTAAGTTCTTAGTATTTGAAAATTGTAAAAAAAGCTCAACGACTTGCGGTTTCGGCGGCAAATAAAAATATTGATAGTTGGTTTGCGTGACCGTAGCCGCCAATGACTTGTAATTAAGGGGATAAGCCTTGGAAGCCGTAGCATAGGTCGCTTCCAAAGTGATTTTGCCGATAGCAAATTCGAATTCCTTACTGGTGTAGCGCACCGCCTGTTTAAACACGCCATAGCCCGCACCGGACTCCGCCCAGGGACTCGACAGCCCGAGTGGGTAGGCGAACGAGTCGGTCCGTGTCCAGGAGCGTGAAGCAAGCGTGCCGACCTTCACCGCGCCGTAGGTTGGATGAGCGATTCCGAGATACCCGTCGATCAAATACTGACCAAAGATATCAGCGCCATTATTGCGCTCGCGGGCGCTCGCTTTAGCTTCAACTTTAAACGCATTGTCGAATTCATGACTGAGGCCAAGCGTTAACATCACGAGTCCGAGGTTACTTGATCTGAAGGCTGAGGGGCCGCCTTGATTCAACGCGGGACTATTGCCTTGGGCCCCGAGTACACCGCGGGGATCAAACGACGAGGGATTGACGACTCCGCGCACGCAATTATCGCAGACCGACAATTCCTCCTTGGCAAAACCCGAAATTTCAAGCGCGCCAAATTGCGCGGCATGCAACGGCAGCGCGAGACCGGCGCTCAGCAAAGCGAGCGACAGGCTGGGTATGTTTATTTTCAATGCGATCTCCCTAAATAATTCACGGCAAGCGCTCAATGGAAATAACCTGCACCGCTATATAGGTTGGGCGCGGCGTTGCAGGCGGTTTGGCCGGGTAATCCGCACAGCGCATAGCGAGCGCCACGGCTGGTATCCCAAAGTCCCCAACCGTCATCGAGGCCTTTCCAGGGCTCATCGAACGCTTCGAAATAGAACACGTTCAGGGGTGCGCCGGCCCCGGTCCAAGTGCCCAACAAGTCGTAGTACCATTTGGCGTTGACCGGATTCGCAATCGCGGGGCTAGTGACTTGTTCGATGGCGACCGAAGTATTGGTGGGAGTCGCCTTCCAGCCGGTTTCTCCGACGCTGATGGGCAGTGCCGCGCCAATGGTGGTGGTCACGCCCGCTGCTGTTTTGAATGAGTAGCCAGCCACCTTCGCGTACGAATCCTGTGCCTGAGCAAACCCTGCGTTCATCATCGCCGTTGCACGGGCCGGGCCCGCCGCGATGCCGGTCTGCTTCCAGTCCCACAAACCGATGTTAGAAAACGGGTAGAAGTGGATCGACACAAAATCGATCGTCTGGAGTACGGTATCGGGTGCATAGTTTCTACCCGCATCAAAACCCGCATAAAAAGTGTAATCGTCGTCTGCGGTGACCGGCTGAGTCACGGCGCTGCGCACTTGCTGTACGTAGCTGACCAGACAAGTAATCGGCAAATTGTTGGCAAACGAAGTCTCGTTACCGACGCTGACAGTGACAACATTCGAATAGGTATTCGCCAGCATGATGCCGGTGGCGATCTGGGCCGCATTCACGCTATCGACACAGGTAGACTGCGCGCCTTGCAAAAAGATACCCGCTTGAAATTTTAAGGAAGGTGTATTGGTGCTCGCAAGCTTCAAGACATTGGTGCTAACGTTATCCGCACCAAACAGGCGAATTAAATTAAAACCCGCCGCCTCTAACAACTTCAGATCCTGAATGATATTGGCATCGATCGGAACTTCTCCCGCCGGCGGGCCGCCCGCGCGATAGGGACTGTAGCTCACGGCCTTTCCGCTGCTGTAAATCGCGGGCATGGGGCGCAAGCTGAAATTCTGGCAGCTAACCACGACGATCACACTCGCACTCGCCTTACCGCTGCCATTCGTGACACTACAAATTTGCCCCGACGGTTGCGTCAAGACACTCACCGCATAGGCACCGCCCAGCGCCACCGGCGTGGCGAAAGGATAAGTGCCGCTGGTCGTGACGGTCAGATTGTCCTTCCCGTTGTTTTGCAGAATGAGCGTTCCCGTCAGCGTCGCGACCTGCACGCTGATGGTCGGAGTGGCTACGCAAGCGAATGCAATATTAGTCACGTTTGACGTCGATTTGCCGCTGGCGTTTTGCGCTGTGCAGGTTTGCCCCGCCGGTTGCGCCGTGATCACCACGCTGTAAGAGGCACCACTCGCGAGTGACAAGGCGAAAACGAAGGGGCCATTAGCCTTGATGGAAAGCGGATCCCCGGTATTATTACTTAAGGCCAGCGTGCCGTTCAGGCCTGACACCGTGCCGCCAATCGTAATACTGGTGGGATTCGCCGACCAGTTTTGATTCTGACCACAGGCGGCGAGCGCAACGCAGGCGGCAACCGCCCACAGTCGTCTTGCCCAAGCCTGGGCCGATGAGAGCTTTCGATCAATGTTCATGAGGTGTTCGCCCTACCGAGTAAGTTTACGCACCCGCCCGGTGCAAATTTTGAAAGCGCTTGCAGAACTTAGCGAAATAGTAGCACTCTTGTCAATTAATGTCGGATGCAGCGACCATACTAAAGCGCATTCGGCCTGAACGGCTACCCGTCCAGGCCTAAATATTGCAGTGCAACCAAAGAGTGGATCGCATATCTTAGAGGAATGAGGCTGAAACCAAATACCCAACCCGAACCTATCGTCACCCTGGAAATGGTGGCCAAGGAAGCCGGTGTCAGTTCGAGCACTGTTTCCAGGATATTGAACGGTACCGCACGCGTGCGGGAGTCCAAGACTCGCGCGGTGCAGACCGCCATTGCCAAGCTGCAATTCCTACCGAACCCGGTCGCTCAATCACTCGCGCGGGGCAAGTCAAAAAGTATCGGGGTGGTTACTCAAGCGATCGCGAGCCCCTTCTATGCCGAGGCACTCGCCGCGGTGGAAGCCAGTCTTTTAGGGGCCAATTATTTACCGCTGTTCGTCAGCGGTCATTGGCGCGAGGCGGATGAGCGCCGTTGCATTGATCATTTGCTGAGCCGTCGCGTCGAAGGGATCATTCTTTTGACCAGTTGTCTGCCTGATCAGGAACTGGTCATGCTGTCGCGACGCGTGCCGCTGATTCTCACCGGGCGCCAGGTCAAGACCGAACGAATTGTCAGTATGGACTATGACAATACTCACAGTGCCCAACTTGCGACCGACTACTTGATTGGGCAAGGACACCGCCGCATTGCATTCATCTCAGGTCCCGAACATCGCGCCGATGCACTGCAGCGCTTGAACGGCTATAAGGCGGCTCTGGCCGCTCGCAAAATTCCCTTCGTTGCCAAGTGGGTGGTGGCTGGCGATTATTACGATGCGGGTGGCTATGCGGCGATGAATCGGCTACTCGATGCGGGCGGCGATTTTACCGCCGTTTTTGCGGCTAACGATCAGAGTGCCTATGGGGCATTACTGGCGCTGTATAAGCGCGGTTTAATGGTGCCCCGAGACTTCTCGTTGGTGGGTTTCGATGACTTGCCAACCTCTGCCTTCACGATTCCGCCCCTGACCACGGTGCATCGTTCAATCGACGAAGTCGGTCATGCGGCCGCAAAGGCTATGATTGACTTAGTCGAGGGGCGGATTCCGGTCATTAAATTATCATCGGTGACACTCGCCATTCGCGAATCAACGCGACCGCTGCACGACTAAGGCGGCGCGGGTTTTGCCAGCCTTAAAGTGGCTATGAAACGTTCGAAGGCAGGATGCCACGCACTGGCATTGCGGTTAAAAATAAAATGTCCGTTGTTCTTATCGGCGGGAAGTGCCGCATAAGTCGCGGTGCCACCGGCGCCTACAAAGGCCCTGTACCATTCGTGCGGATAGAGGGGACCCCATAGTCGATCGTTAGCGCTATAGAGCCACAGCGTCGGAATACGGCTCATCTTACCGTAGTGCGCAAACGCCTCGCGCAGTTGGTCGGGGCGACAAGGGGCGTCGGGCCGCTCGCGCGAGTCGCCACCATCGCCACCGGCGACGTTGACCGCGGCAACCACGCCCGCAGGCGGCTCGGCCGCTGCCGCGATCGCCACCAACCCGCCGAAGGATTCGCCCACGAGAATGCCGTGCGCGATGTCTACAAAGGGTAGCGAATGGGCAAACTCAATCACTGCCCCTGTCTGGGCAACCGCCGGTAGCACCGCATCAAGGTAGCGCTTGAATTGGCAATCGCCGGACACCTCCAGGTCAGGGTCGGGCGTTATGCCATAACCCACCCGCAAGGGAATCAGGACCACGAAACCCTGGGCGGCGAAATAGCGCGAGTTGGCCGGATAAATCGGCAACGCCAGGCGGGCTCGCCCCTGTGGATCCGCCGCTCGGCCATGCAGCAAGATCAAAAAGGGTCGCCGCTCGGCAACTGCCTCACGCACCACTCTGACGGCGATCTGGCGGCTAATGCTCGCTGCAGCGGCCCCAGGCAAGCGCACAGTGACCGGCACTTGCAAGGTCTCCTCGATGAGCGAAGCAGCGTTTGCGCTGCCGAGAAATACGCTGGCAAGCAACGAGACCCACGCGAGCAGCGGGACTTGCGCGAGCCGACAACTACCCTTATGCCGTTTAAAGATATTCAACTGGGACCTTCGCTTATAGTTCACCGCTCGATGTTACCTCCAACTGAATTGATGCAACGCATCATCTGCGCCCGTAGTTTGCTCTTGACAAGGGGTAGAGCCGCAGCGCTAAATAATTTCCCTGAAAGCGCTTTCTTTTGGTTATGAGGAGCTTGTGATGACGACTATTGTGGCGAAGTATTCGTGCGGCGCTTTGCGGCTCGCAACGATGGTGATGGCGGCCGGACTTAGCGCCTGCAATGGTGGCGGAGTGACGGCCTCAGCGCCTTTGGTACCCACCGGCGGCGGCAACGGCGGCGGCACTACGGTAACGGCGTCCCCCTATATTCTGTATGCGTCGAATTACGTTGTTTTTCCGAATGGCCAAGTCAATGGCTCGTTCCTAGCCTCAGTGCAAGGCGGCAATGTGTACGCGGGTTCATCAACGCCGAATGTAATTTATGGGAATTATTCTGCCGCGGCGAGCACGATCAATGCCACGCAGTTCTACAACATTCAATATCAGTGGACCGTCGCTGGCGGTAATGCACTGGACTTCGCCTTCGTATCAGTCTTAACGCCGGGCTCAGGTCAAACCTTTACGGCGTTGACTCCGGCCGACATCAGTCAGGCGGGAAAATTGCTGATTCAAATGGGCAATACCTACACGCAAAGCGACAATCCTAGCGGCTCTGGCGGTAGTGCCAACGTCTTCACTGTGGTGCTCAATAACGATACCAGCGTGAAGCAAGACGGTTCCGGTGCCACCGCGATTTGTTCCTTTAACCAGACTCTGGTAACTATCGGTCGTAACGCCGCCACCGGCACGGCTTCGCCGCTGGGAGTCTATAACTACGAGATTCCTTTGAGCTCTTTCACCACTTGTTCCAAAGGCAGCATCACAATGTTGCAGTCGACCGGCGTGACCTCTATCGCCGTGAAAATAACCGGTGACCAGAATACGGCTATCAAGCCTGGCGATCTGAATACGATCGCCGTGGGTTACGTCGGGTTCACGCTGTAATGCCGCGGGAATTGCGTGACTGATTTAGGTGTACAGGAAATAAAGCTACAGACGGGACATTCGGCACGGCGATTTCCAGCGAATTTCGTATGGGGAGTAGCCACCAGCGCGTATCAAATCGAAGGCGATGCACGTTCCGATGGGCGCGGCGATTCAATCTGGGATGAGTTCTGCCGACGACCGGGCGTCATCCGTGACGCGAGTAACGGTGATCACGCCTGCGAGCACTACCGTCGGTTTGACGCGGATCTTGATCTCATCGCGAGCCTCGGCATCCCGGCCTACCGGTTTTCGATTTCATGGTCGCGCGTGCAGCCGCTGGGTCGCGGCGCTTGGAACGAGGCGGGTTTCGCGTTCTACCAAAAGCTGGTCACAGGTTTGCACGAACGCGGCATCGCCGCCCATGTGACTCTTAATCACTGGGACCTACCGCTAGTGCTACAGCAGCAGGGCGGTTGGAGCGACCGCGGCACGGTTCACGCGTTCGTTGACTATGCCATTGAAGTGGCGCGCCGACTCGGATCGCAGGTAGCCTCAATCACTACTCACAACGAACCCTGGGTGGTTGCGACGCTAGGCCACGAATCGGGGATTTTCGCCCCCGGAGAAAAGAGCCGCTGTATCGCGATGCAGGTAGCTCATCACTTGCTCGTGAGTCACGGCCTGGCATTGCAAGCATTGCGTCGTGACGGCTGCACAGCCGCTCTCGGGATCGTCTTGAATCAATCGCCGATTCATGCCGCTACGCAGTCGGCCGCCGATGTCGCGAAGGCACGCCTCGAAGATGGGCTATTGGTCCGTTGGTACATGGACCCACTATTGAGCGGCACATATCCAACCGACGTACTGGAACACTTGGGTGATGATGCCCCTATGATCGAGAGCGGTGATCTGGCATTGATTCGCCAACCGCTCGATTTTCTCGGAATTAACTACTACACGCGCAGTATTGCAAGTGCTGGTGCGCGAAAAGAGCCGATCGACCCGGACCAGCCAATCACCGACATGGGTTGGGAAGTCTTCCCCGACGGCCTGGCCGAGTTACTGCGCCGACTGCATACCGATTATTCGCTGCCACCGATCTACATCATGGAGAACGGTGCGGCCTACAAGGACCACGTGATCGAGGATCGAGTCGCCGACGTGGAACGAACCGCGTACTTACGCGCACACATCGCGGCCGTAGGCGATGCACTGGAAACTGGGGTTGATGTGCGTGGTTATTTTGTCTGGAGCTTGCTCGATAATTTCGAATGGGCCGAAGGCTATTCGAAGCGCTTCGGCATTGTGCACGTGGACTACGAAACCCAGCGCCGCACCATCAAAGATAGTGCTTTCTGGTATCGAGATTTCTTGCGCGGGAAGTAAGGGTTCTGGCACTAAAAAAACAGGGCTTTCACGCGTTTGAAAGCCCTGCCTTCGTCTGACCCTAAGGTACGAAGCTTACGCCACCGACGACACTAATCGTGGTCGGATACGCTGCTGGCGTGACCCCGGTTATTGCAACCGTCGTGTTGGTATTCGACGTTAAACCACTGGCCGTAATCGCCGCCGTTCCGCCGTCGGCCTGGAAGTCCACTTGAGTAATGTTAGCAGCCAGTATCTGCGCCGCCGTGACCGAAGCGACTCCGCAGTTCTGAGCAATGTGTGTAAACGCGCTGAGCGGCACCTTGTACGCGGTCGCCGCACTCGCAGTCGCAGTGACCACCGCCGCCACGGACGGATTACAGGTCGGGTTAGAAACGCCCGTCACTTTCCCAGCGATCAACACCACAAAGTTTGCAGGCCCGGCGCTCACCCATTCTGGATTCACACCCATCGTAAAGCTCAGGCTATTGAACCCTGAGGCACTGACGGTTTGATTGGAGCCCGGTTGAATGCCC
>JAYUFB010000035.1:0-14752 GCA_043738945.1 Gammaproteobacteria bacterium | reverse complement strand
CGGTAATCAGCAGCTTTACGCTTTCCAGAAGCGTAAACACTACGAGGAATCGGGCTACAAGTTGCTCCCCGATCGCTACATCCAATCAGCATTGATCGAGGAGCAGTGGAACGAGATCCTGCGCTTCCTGGCCACCATCCGCCTGAAAGTCACCAGCGCCTCGCAGCTGTTCAAGCGGCTGAATTCGTATTCGAAGCAGCACCCGCTGTATCGGGGGCTGAAGGAATTCGGCCGAGGACCGAAAACACTGTTCATCCTCAAATACGTCGACGATCTGGTGTTCCGGCAGGCGATCGAGAAGCAGCTGAACAAGGCGGAGAGCTCGAACAAATTCTCCAAGGCCGTCTCGTACGGGCACAGCCCGGAATTCCTTCAAAGCGAAAAAGAGGATCAGGAAATCGCGGAGGGCTGTCGCCGGCTCATCAAGAACGCGATCATTTGCTGGAATTATCTTTACCTCGCCCGCGAACTCGAGTGGCAGCCCGATCAGGAGCGCCGCGACGCGCTGCTGCACGCCATGCGCCACGGTTCGGTCGCCGCCTACAGGCATTTCAACCTGCACGGGGAGTTCGATTTCTCGCCGGAGCGCATGGTCGATTCAGTCGGTTTGTTCTCCCCAACAAACCAGACGCGAAAGGCGAGGAAGATTGGGAAGCCGAAAAGTTCCTAACCCGCTGATCTAACTAATTGAGTTGTCTGTATTCCTGTGGAACTTTTGTGACGTTTGTTTAAACGGACCCAAAGTACCTATAGCATTGACTATTCCCATTAACGCACGCGACCCTTAATTCGCAGCCCGCACCTGAGCCGGCATCGCCCGTTCGGCATCGACGGGGGTCGGCCAATCAATGCGGCTCGTGCTCGCGGCATATTCGACTCGTCTGCTCAACGGCCAAGGGCTCTTTGGTTACGCCGCAGCGGAACTGAGTGGCTTCGCGCAGGAAAAAGCGACACGTATGGCAAACTCCAAAGCTGCGCTGACCTTGCGCGGCCTGTAACTGACGCAGCAGACGGACGAGGCCTTCGTGCAAGGCCTTCGTCTCGTCGGTGGGAAGCCGTGCAAGCACTTGTCTCCAGGTGGGCGGAGGCACTGCTGATTTGAGCACTGATTGTCCCTTGGCGGTCGTTAGCAGATGCGAGATACGTCGATCGGCTTTGTCCACGCCCCGCTTTAGATATCCCTCGCGCTCAAGCGCGATCAGACGTTGCGATATATTTCCCTTGCTGAGACCCAGGTACTCGGCGACGGCCAGCGGTGTGTTGCTATAGGCGTTTGCCCGGTCGAGATAGTCAAGGGCCTGCAGATGCACGGGTTCGAGTTGGCTCGCGCCGCCCGCGGCGCGCAGCTCATTGCGCAGTAGATTAGAGATTCGCTCGACCAAAGTATAAACACTGGGGTTAATGCTCATGAGCTTATGGTATCGCGGCGATACCAACTTGACAACGACGTTGGGATTGCGGCATCCTATTATGGTATCGCCGCGATACTAGTTGGTGAACACAATGAAATCTACGTTAACTCTCTTGACCTTAGGAGTTCTCGCCATGACTACTCAATCAGCCGGTGCCGCACCGGCTTCCATTCCCGGCTACACGCTAGGACAGGTTTCGGTGCCGCGGGCACCTATATCACTTGAGGATCTTAGTCTGATCAAAAAGACCATCCTGCTGGGCGACGACGATATAGCCGCACTCCAGGCCTCCGCGCCCATATTGGCGGATCAGACCGACGCCATTCTTGACGTCTGGTATGGGTTTGTGGCTTCTCAGCCGCAACTTGTGCAGTTCTTTGGAAATGCTAAAACCGGTGCTCCCGATGGCGCGTACCTCTCCGCGGTGCGAGCGCGCTTCAAGCAATGGATTTTAGACACGGCCAACGCCAATTACGACCAACGCTGGCTCGACTATCAGTTTGAAATTGGTCGCCGACACCACCGTACTGGGAAAAACCGCACCGATCACGTGGACTCGGTGCCGAACATCTCATATCGGTACATTCCGGCTTTGCTATACCCTGTTACCGCCACCCTAAAGCCCTTCCTGGCTAAGACAGGAGCTTCATCCGAGCAAGTGGAGAAGATGCATCAAGCGTGGATCAAGTCGGTACTGTTGCAGGTGATTCTGTGGAGCCACCCGTATATCAAGAACGGAGACTTCTAAGGACAGAGGGAGGCGAATCGCTGGTTCGCCTCGCCTTTCCGGAGTATATGAAATGAATACTACGTGTGACATGGCACCGGAGATTGAGGTTAGCGAATGGTTCAACGTCGCCAGCCCGATAACCCTAGCGGATTGTCGCGGCAGTGTCGTCCTGATCGAAGCCTTTCAAATGCTGTGTCCGGGATGCGTAGCACAGGGTCTGCCACAAGCCCAACGAGTGACTGAAACCTTTCGCGGTAAAGGCGTCCTAATGATCGGGCTACACAGCGTTTTTGAACACCACGAAGCGCAAGGCCATCGGGCGGCCTTGGCCGCGTTTCTGCACGAATACCGAATTGGTTTTCCGGTCGCCATTGATCGACAGGTCGATCAAGTTCCGGTCACGATGACGGCCTATCAAATGCAAGGCACTCCGACACTTGTTTTAATTGATCGCCAAGGCAGACGGCGTGCTCAGCACTTTGGCAGTATTCCCGATATGGTGCTGGGCGCCGAGATTGCTCAACTCCTGAGCGAAGGGGACGTGAAAACTGCGCAGCCCAGAGAGGCACTATTTGCCGAAATACAATCCTCGGCTGATTCATGCAAGACGCCAGAAGCGCGCGCGAGTGGCGGGGCTGGCGGGCGGAAATAGTCGCACGCTGATGAATAATCTCTCATGAAGCACACTGTAACGTGCTCCGAAGTTGCTATTCGTGACCGGCACCGCAATCTGCCCCAAGCGCTGGACGTCTAGGACAGCCGCGACGATAGCGTCAGGACGTTCACTTTATGCCTGCAGCAGCTTGCGACCCTCCACTAGTACAAACTCTTTAAACGCCTTGGCAGTGGGTGACAATTGTTTCTTCGCCAGATGTGCCAAATGCCACTCACGCATCACCGGTGTACCACGCACATCCAGAATCACCAGTCGGCGAGTTTGTAATTCAAGCTCCAAAGTATGTCGCGAAATAAAGCTAATCCCCATGCCGGCCATCACGGCTTGCTTGATGGTCTCGTTACTCGCCATCTCCATACCCACTTTGAAAAGGACGTGGTTATCATTAAAGAACTGCTGCATGGCAAGGCGCGTCCCTGAGCCAGGCTCACGCACAATAAAGGACTCATTTGCCAAACTCGTTACGGAGATCGCACGCACACCGGCCAAAATATGCTCGGGTGCCGCGATAATGACATGCGGGTTTTTCGCAAAAGGCGCTGCTACCGTATTCAACCCCTCCGGCGAGCGACCCATGATGGCCATATCCACCACGTTACTATTGAGTTGTTCAATCACGGAATCGCGATTATTAACCGCTAACCGAATTTCAATGTCGGGATGTAATTTACGAAATCGTGCCAATAACTGCGGCACAAAGTATTTAGCGGTGCTCACCACGACGAGATTGACTCGGCCACGACGCAACCCCTTAAGGCTATCCAGAGCATCTTCCGCGTCTTTTAACGAGCGCAAAATTTCCCGCGCGCGAACCAGCAATTCTTGACCTGCATCCGTCAAGTACAAACGTTTCGCAACGCGCTCGAATAGCATTAGCCCAATGTTTTCCTCCATTTCCTTGATGTGCATCGAGACTCCCGGCTGGGTCATGTGCAACAAATCGGCGGCCTTAGAAAATGATCGATGCGAGGCCGCTACCTCAAATACTCGGAACTGACGTAAGGAAATATGTTGCATTGACATAAGCATTAGCTTATCAAATATGCCAGCATTATTGATTGTTACTTATGAGAAAAGCGGACTATGTTGCACGCACTAGACGAAACTCACACTTAAACCTCGAAGGGAGCCGAAATGGTAAAAGCAGCAGATCGATATAAATCGGGCGTCATGCCTTATGCAAAAATGGGCTATTGGGACGCTGACTACGTGCCTAAAGATACCGATGTTATCGCTTGCTTTCGTATTACACCTCAAGACGGTGTTGACCCTATTGAAGCGGCCGCCGCTGTTGCTGGTGAATCCTCGACCGCAACTTGGACGGTGGTTTGGACCGATCGACTAACGGCCTGCGATCACTATCGCGCGAAAGCGTATCGTGTAGATCCGGTTCCGGGAATTCCAGGACAATACTTTAGCTATATCGCCTATGAGCTTGATTTATTTGAAGAAGGTTCGATTGCTAATCTAACAGCTTCTATCATCGGCAACGTCTTTGGATTCAAACCTCTGAAGGCTTTGCGCCTAGAAGACATGCGCATCCCAGTTGCTTATCTGAAGACTTTCCAGGGTCCCGCCACCGGTATTATTGTAGAACGGGAACGTTTAGATAAATTCGGTCGCCCTCTCTTGGGTGCCACGACCAAGCCTAAACTAGGCCTGTCGGGTAAGAACTATGGTCGCGTGGTATACGAAGCACTGAAAGGCGGTTTGGACTTCGTTAAGGATGATGAAAATATCAATTCCCAGCCCTTCATGGGTTGGCGCGATCGTTTCCTGTACTGCATGGAAGCCGTCAATAAGGCCTCCGCGGCTACGGGGGAGATCAAGGGACACTATCTTAATGTCACGGCCGGCACCGTCGAAGATATGTATGAGCGAGCGGAGTTCGCGAAGCAGTTAGGTTCTTGCATCATCATGATCGATTTGGTGATTGGCTACACCACCATTCAATCTATGGCGAAGTGGGCCCGCAAGAACGACATGGTTCTTCATCTGCACCGCGCCGGTCACGGCACTTACACTCGTCAGAAATCTCACGGCGTGTCCTTCCGCGTCATCGCCAAGTGGATGCGCATGGCCGGTGTAGATCATATTCACGCGGGCACCGTGGTCGGAAAACTCGAAGGCGATCCCAATGTGATCAAAGGCATCTACTCGATATGCCGAGATTCTTTCACCAAGAAAAATCTTGAACAAGGTGTTTTCTTTGACCAAGATTGGGCCGGACTGCGCAAGATGATGCCGGTAGCATCCGGCGGTATTCATGCCGGTCAAATGCACCAGCTACTCGAATATTTAGGAGAAGACGTGGTACTTCAATTCGGCGGCGGCACCATTGGCCATCCAATGGGTATTCAGGCTGGCGCTACGGCTAATCGTGTTGCACTTGAGACGATGGTTAAGGCCCGCAACGAAGGCAAGGATATTTGGAACGAGGGTCCACAAATTCTCGCTGACGCGGCGAAATGGTGTGCCCCGCTGCGTGCCGCCCTGGATACCTGGAAAGACGTAACGTTTAACTATGAATCGACGGATACTGCGGATTTTGTGCCCACCGCCACTCCCGCTTAATGACCACGCCAAAAGAAAATAAAGGAAATCTATGAAAATCACACAAGGTACTTTCTCTTTTCTTCCTGATTTAACGGATGCGGAAATCAGTCTGCAAATCGACTACGCTCTGAAGCAAGGTTGGGCTATCGGTGTCGAATATACTGATGATCCGCATCCGCGCAATTTTTACTGGGAAATGTGGGGCAATCCGATGTTCGATCTGCGCGATGCCGCAGGCGTGATGTCCGAGGTGCTGGCGTGTCGCAAAGCGCATTCCAAACTTTATGTTCGCGTCAATGCTTTTGATTCGACTCTAGGTTTTGAATCTACGCGTTTGTCGTTCATTGTGAATCGCCCGAAGGACGAACCTGGATTCTTACTGCAACGGACCGAGGTGAGTGGTCGCCAGATCCAGTACACGACGATGAGCTATGCCACGCGCGCGCCTGAAGGGCGTCGTTACGAGTAAAATTCGATGAGCTCCGATATCGCGGCCGATCATGTGAACTTGAATTCGCTATTAGCGGACTCGAACGTCAACGAGGTGTTGCACGAACTGGACACTGAGCTGATTGGATTGAAGCCAGTGAAGGCTCGAGTCCGCGATATCGCCTCATTGTTGTTGGTGGAGCGTGCTCGTAAACAACTGGGGTTGGTCGGCAGTGCGCCTTCGCTGCACATGTCGTTTACCGGCAATCCTGGCACTGGTAAGACCACGGTTGCGCTACGCATGGCGCAAATCCTGCATCGCTTGGGCTATGTGAGAAAAGGTCATCTTGTGGCGGTGACGCGCGACGATTTGGTGGGGCAATACATCGGGCACACCGCTCCTAAAACTAAGGAAGTTTTAAAGAAAGCCATGGGCGGCGTGTTGTTCATTGACGAAGCGTATTACTTGTATCGACCGGAAAATGAACGTGACTATGGAATGGAAGCCATAGAAATATTGTTGCAGGTAATGGAAAACCAGCGTGATGATCTGGTAGTCATATTGGCAGGCTACGCCGAACGAATGAATACTTTTTTTAAGTCAAATCCCGGACTGTCGTCGCGCATTGCACATCATATTGATTTTCCCGACTACGACGCATTGGAGCTTGAGCAGATCGCTGACTCGATGCTCAACCAGATGCAATACCGCCTGAGTGCTTCAGGTCTTGAAGCCCTGCGAGAGTACATTCCCAAACGTGCGCAGCAACCGCACTTTGCGAATGCACGCTCAATACGCAATGCCTTGGACCGCGCCCGCCTACGTCAGGCTAATCGTCTTTTTACCCAAAAGGATCGACCCTTAAGCCGCGACGAGCTTATGACGATTGAAGGCGAGGACTTGCGCAATAGTCGGGTATTCACTTGAATCCTAAAGACACGAAGCTCAAAGCACTTATTTTTGACGTTGACGGTACGCTTGCGGATACCGAGGAAGCACATCGCTGCGCGTTTAATGAAGCTTTTGTTCAGCATGGTCTTGACTGGAATTGGAGCAAACCAAAATACGCGGAATTGCTCTTGACTACAGGTGGCAAGGAAAGACTGGGCGTGTATATCAAGTCTTTGCCGTGTAGCGCACCTGAAGCCAAAGTGTTTGCGGAGAAAATAAAAATCATTCATGCCACCAAGACCCAGATCTATACGCACATGATCAAAGCGGGCCAGGTTGCATTACGGGATGGTGTTACACGACTGCTAGATGAGGCTGAGCAAGCCGGGGTCTTGCTGAGCATTGCCTCAACCACGACTCTTGCGAATATTGAGTCACTGCTGTGCACGCACCTAGGTGCGCGCGCGCTTGAGCGTTTTGCTGTCATAGGGGCCGGCGATCAGGTACGTCGTAAGAAACCGTCGCCCGACATTTATGATGTGGTCATTCACAAGCTCAACACGCCTGCGAAAAATTGTGTGGCGATTGAGGATTCGGCTAACGGATTGCGGGCCGCCAAGTCCGCAGGGCTGTTTACCGTCGTGACGCCCAGCTACTGGACTCAAGGAGAGGACTTCGCAGCGGCAGACATGGTTATTCCTTCTTTAGGTTCAGTTGAGCGGCCGTTGACTTACCCTGCGGCCGAACGCGTAGGTAATAACTTATTAGGAATTCGCGAGATCGAACGTCAATTGAACAGTTAAAATAATTTGGGGAAATTATGAGTACTCGAGAAAAAACGATTACCGAGTTTATGATCGAGGAGCAGCGTCGCTATCCTGAGGCGACCGGTGATTTCACAGCGCTTTTGAACTATGTTCGTCTCGCCTGTAAGCGTATTAGCTTTATTGTGGGACGTGGTGCGCTCGCAGGTGTGCACGGCTCCGCTGAGAACACCAATGTTCAGGGTGAGACGCAAATGAAACTCGACGTCGTGTCGAATGATATTTTTTTGCGTACCAGCGAGTACGGCGGACATTTGGCTGGAATGGTCTCGGAGGAATTGGAACAGCCCTATCATATTCCGGCAGAATATCCACGCGGACGATATCTACTGTCGTTTGACCCCTTGGATGGCTCCAGCAATATCGATATTAATGCGCCTGTGGGCAGTATTTTTTCTGTTTTGCGAGCACCTCACGGTACAGACCGCCCGGCGGTTGCGGATTTTTTACAGCCGGGCACTCAACAGCTTTGTGCGGGTTATGCGATTTATGGCGCGACCACCATGCTGGTGTTGACGCTTGGCCGAGGCGTTTTCGGCTTCACCTTGGATCGCGGTTTTGGCGAATTTATTTTGACTCATCCGAATTTAACGATTCCAACCGAGACTCATGAATTTGCAATCAACGCCTCTAATGAACGATTTTGGGAGCCGCCGATAAAGCGCTATGTGGTGGAATGCCTGGCAGGTCAAGGCGGAGTGCGCGGCAAAGATTTTAATATGCGTTGGATCGCGTCGTTAGTTGCTGAGGTGCATCGCATACTCATTCGCGGTGGCCTCTTTATGTATCCCAAAGACAGCAAAGATCCAGGTAAGGCCGGACGGCTACGCCTTTTGTATGAAGCGAATCCTATGGCCATGCTCGTTGAGCAAGCCGGCGGCAAGGTATCTACGGGACGCATGCGGATGCAGGATATCGTTCCTACCGACTTGCACCAACGCGTGCCGGTGATTTTAGGGTGCAAGACTGAGGTGGAACGCATTGAGCGCTATCACCAAGAGCACGATCAGGGCTTGGACCGTGCGTATAGCTCGCCGCTTTTCAGTGAACGATCATTATTCATTCAAAACTAACTGGATTTCAATAAGGTATATATGTCTGTCAAGCATCCTATTATCGCTGTCACTGGATCATCCGGAGCCGGCACCACCTCGGTCACTCGAACCTTCAATTGGATTTTCAATCGCGAAAAAATTAATGCCGTTGTCGTCGAAGGTGATTCATTTCACCGCTACGATCGCATTGCGATGAAAGAAAAAATGGCTGAGGCCTCGGCCAAGGGTGATCAACATCTAAGTCATTTTGGCCCGGAAAATAATTTATTTGCGGAGTTGGAAGCGCTTTTCAAGAACTATGGGGAAAATGGGACTGGTAAGACTCGGCGCTACCTTCATAATGATAAGGAAGCCGCGCCATTCAAACAAAAAACCGGCACCTTTACTCCTTGGCAGGATATTACCTCAGACACCGACCTTTTATTTTATGAAGGATTGCACGGTGCGGTAGTCACTCCCGAAGTGAACGTCGCACAACATGCGGATCTCACGATTGGTGTGGTGCCCATCATTAATTTGGAATGGATCCAGAAATTGCATCGTGATAAAGATACGCGCGGCTATTCTACGGAAGCCGTAGTTGATACCATATTGCGTCGCATGCCGGATTATGTGAACTATATTTGTCCGCAGTTTTCTCAAACACACATCAATTTTCAACGTGTGCCTACAGTAGACACATCTAATCCCTTTACGACCCGCTATATTCCAACCGCAGACGAAAGCTTTGTGGTGATTCGTTTTGCTAATCCGAAGGGTATCGATTTCCCCTACTTGCTGTCGATGATCCACGACTCATTCATGTCCCGACCCAATATAATTGTAGCGCCGGGCGGAAAAATGGAACTGGCCATGCAGCTTATTTTGACCCCCCTAATTCTAAAAATGATGGATGCCCGAAAACGCGCCATAGGAGCTAAGCTCGCGCGCTGATAATATGCGCGGATGATTACTCGGGAGTTGGCTCAGGAACGCTTACGCGGCATTGCTTCAATGGTGGCGGCGGTTTGTGTGTTCTCTATTATGGATGCGTTGCTAAAGCGACTGTCCAATCACTATGGGCCGATGCAAATCGCATGTCTGCGCTGCCTTTCGTCCTTAGGTTTTGTCGCGTTTCCTATTCTTTGGAAACGCTCGTGGGCAAGCTTGCGCCCGAATATGCCAGCTCTACACCTGTTAAGAGTACTTATTGGCACCGGAATGCTCGCGAGTTTCGTTTTTGCGGTACACCGCTTAAGTCTTGCCGAAACCTATTCGTTGTTTTTATGTGCGCCTTTATTGATGACTGCGTTATCAATACCCCTGCAAGGGGAGCATGTGCCGGCGAAACGCTGGTTTGCAATTGCCTTGGGCCTCGGGGGTGTCTTGGTGATTTTGCAACCCTGGGGTAAGGGCTTCACGTCGATGGCAGCCGCGGCTGCCGCCGCCCTATCCGCCATTTGCTATGCATTGAGCGCTTTGACAGTACGCTCGCTGGGTCGCGGTAACTCAAATTTATCTATGGTTTTCTGGTTTTTACTCGGCGTGGGTCTAACGTCTGGACTTCTGGCCATCAGCGACTGGCAACCAATTGCCGCTAACGATTGGATTTGGTTGGTAGGTGTGGGTTTTAGCGGTTTTATTGCTCAATATTGGATTACCGATGCTTTTAGCCGCGCGCCGGCCTCGGTGGTTGGACCCTTTGAATATACGTCCATTCTTTGGGCCTTCCTCATCGATTGGTTTTTTTGGTCAGCGACACCCACGGTCAATTTGATGATTGGCGCGGCCATCGTCGTCGTCAGCGGAGTATTTATTGTCGTCGATGAGCACCGAATGGCTCAATTGGCGTTAACGCCTGCGAGTCCGCCACCGTAAGTTCGGCGCGGCTCATTCACTTAAGCTATTTAGCTATGAAAAACACCGCGTAAGTCATTAATGCCAAACCTAACAACAATACATTGTGGCCCCAGCGGGCGATAATTCCAATCATCTCAAATCTCCTTAAATGCCTTTAATGTCATGAAGACTAATAATGGGGGCGCAATCTAACATTTCCATGCCTAACAAAAGAATGTTGTATGTCACAGATTTGGAATTCGCACCAAGCAATGGTCAGCAACACACATAATTGCATCCCTTTAGCCTTAAAGAATTGCCATGAATGCTTGGACCGAATTATTGGTGCAGTGCGTCGGACCTATTGGTTTTGCGCCCGCGTAGGGGCCTCGCTGCTGACAGTCGCTACTATTCGCCGCCAGTGCCGCCACGATATAATCGCGTAAATCCAATAGCTCGCGTATAGAACGGCAGTCAAATAAAGTCCGCGACTCGCATACAGTGGAACGGCAATGGTGTTAACTGACACCCAGAATAGCCAACTTTCAATACGTCTTTTCATCATTAATAATTGGCCGATAACACTAAATACCAGTACCGCTGAATCAATAAAAGGCGCGTACGCATTCGTGAATGAGTGCAGTAAAATTCCATAGCCTACGCTCGCCACAATACCCAGCGGAATGACCCAAGTCAGCATGGCAGGAGGTGTGCGGGAAATATTTGATGCAGCACCGTGATTGCCACGCTGCCAGTGCCACCAACCCATCATGCTGGTCGCTATAAAGAAGAGTTGCAGCACTACATCGGCATACAACTGTGATTGCGCGAATACGATCGCAAATAAAATACAGGAAAGTATTCCCGTCCACCAAGTGTGAATACTGTTACGTCCCGCCAGAAAAACTGAGACTGTGGTCACGATATTGGCGACGATTTCTAAATTTAATTTCATAGAACAATTTTCTAAGAGCGCGGTGCGTGCGCGCAAGGTTATCGCACCGCAGTTGTGACGGACTGAGTACCGCACCGATGAGAAATGGTTGCATGGCGGCGTAATAAGTCGAATACACAAACGTCGGTGTGCACCGACACATTTACAACTCGATTGATTGTGGCCAACAATGATGTCCAATGATGTAAGAGTTGGCACATGCCGAGTTGCTGCTGAAGTATTAACATAATGGAGAAGTATATATGATGCGAATTATTCAACCCAACCAACCTGCAGCGAAACCCTTTAGAAAGGGTTTGGTTCTCGCAGTGTCAATTGTGAGTGGTGCAGTACTCGGTGCCTGCGGAGGCGGATCAAACTCTGCTAAAACCCCACCCCTTGCCACCAACAGCGTGGCCGTGGCGTCATCCGGTGCGATCACCGCGTTCGGCAGCGTTTATGTCAACGGCGTGCGCTACGACGTGTCGGCGGCACATCTGAAGAAAAATGGCCTGAGCGTGACCCAGTCAGCGTTGGCGGTTGGCGAAATTGCTTCGGTCCAAGGTAACGAAGACGTATCTAGTGGTCAAGGTAGCGCAGAGAACGTTGACGTTGAAGACAATGTGGTAGGAGCTATCGCCAGCATTGGCACCTCATCATTGGTAGTATTGGGCCAGACCGTTAATGTAACTGCCAGTACCTCCTTTAGTAAGACTATCAGCCCAGCGGCCTTAAGTACTCTGAAGGTGGGTGATGTTGTGGAAGTCAGCGGCATGGCGGATACGACCGGTGTGATCGCTGCAACGCGCATCAGTCTCGCAGCGAGCGGCGAAGCCCTACAAGTCATTGGGTTAGCAGCCGGAGTCGATACTACGGCAAAGACTTTCAAAATTAATGGCCTGACAGTCGATTACACCAGCGCAACATTAAGTGGATTCACTGCCAACGCACCCGCCAACGGTGATTCTGTGGAGGTGCGCGGTACGGCATTCGATGCCACCAAGGTGATTTTGACGGCGACCGCCGTCATGCACGCCGGTTCTGAAACCAGCACGGTCGCAGCGGGCGGACGCGCAGAGCTGGAAGGGTTGATAACAAAATTTACTTCAGCCACCGATTTTGCGATCAATGGCGCCACGGTTACTACCACCTCAACCACGGTATACAAGAACGGTAGCGTTGCTGATTTGGCTTTGAATCTACGCGTTGAAGTGCGCGGTACTGTAAATGCCAGCGGTGCTTTAGTTGCCGACGAGGTAAATATTGAGCGCGTGGCCGCTATTGCCCTTGAGGCACCGATAAGCGCTGCGCCGGACCTCACCGCTGGCACGCTCAATTTATTGGGTGTTACCGTTACGGTCGATGCCAATACACGCTTTGAGGATCGTAGCAAAGCGGACGTGCAGCTGTTCACGCTCGCGAACGTGAGCGCCGGCGATAGCATAGCGGTACGCGGCTATGAAAGCCCGGCCGGTAGTGGCAAGGTGTTGGCAGTGCGGCTCGAACGTCTTGAGCCGACTACGGCTGTTGAGGTGCGTGGCCTATTTGCGACACCGGTCGCGCCAAAGTTCAACATTCTGAGCGTCCTCGTCGATACTACGAGCGCTACCTTTGGTGGCCCGCAGGAAAGTGTGAGCTTGACCAGCGCACTGTTCTTTACGCAGGCGGTTGGGCAGATTGTGGATGTGCGCGGTACCGCGGTAACTACTACCACGGGAATTACCGTGATGGCAGACACTGTGCGTATCGATAACGAAATGGATCACTAGTAATCTTAGACAACCGAGCTGCGACAGCGGTTGAGTAATAGCGCCGAGCGGACCTGAGCGCCGCTCGGCTTTTTTTTCGACAGCAGTGAGAAATATCTTGAACCAAGTCGCCCGCCAGATCGCCAATCAAATCGCCCTGCTAGGGCTATGCGCATTTGCCGGGAACAGCTGGGGTCAGATCGTGGCCATACCGAGTTATGTGCAACCAGGGGACCCCACGTGGCAAACCTGGCAGGCGCCAAAGAGCGTCGGGATCATGATCGTTAATTTGAATAACGGTGACGATACGAGTTTCGATCCGACTGTCCTGACCGCGGTGCGTAAGACTCAGGAAAAAGGCATTTCGGTGCTGGCCTACACCTACACGGGTTATGGAACGCGTGACCCGAAGATCGTGAATGCGAAGGTTAAGGCTGCGTTCGACAACTACCATGTGGACGGCATTTTCTTCGATGAGGCTCCGACGGATTGTGGCGAGGTTAATTCCTATGAGCAAAACAGTCTAGAATACTATCGTCGTCTTACCGATTACGCGCGAACGTTCGAGGGTGCCACCCTTACGGTCCTAAATCCTGGAACCCAGGCACCTACCGACTGTGGATGGATGTCAATCGCCAGTATAGTAGTCACTTTTGAGGATGCGACTTACGCGACTTACCGGGACACTTACATTGATTACCCATGGATGCATGTGTATGGAAGAGAGCGATTCTGGCACTTGGTTTATGCGGTATCAGACGCAACCGAAATGCAGAAGACTCTGGAATTAGCGCGGCAGAGGCGAGCCGGTTGGGTTTACGTGACCAATGATGGTCTAGATGGTAATCCTTGGGATAACCTGCCGAGCTACTGGGCGAGCGAAGCGCGCGCCGTCACACAATGCGTAAATTTCGCGCCGAGTTGGCACAAAAGTTTTTCGCAATGCCGTGGCCGCGGGGGCGACGAAACCCATGAATCAGGCGATGAGGTGAGGGCCGAGTAAGTTCGGTCATTTAGAGCCATTCAATCTTCAAAAGCGGATGCAATTCAATCCCGTTAGATTGGGATACACCCATTTGACCATGTACTTTATCGAAAAAACCGACCCCGGTTAATCGCGCGCGCGTGGCTGGAACTTGTGTCTTAAATAACTGAATAGTGCGTGCCGTTCCATCAACGGACGGCAAGAAGAAAATCGTCTGCGGGGAAAGCGCGGGCAGCGGATCCGAAACACACTCTCTCGGCACCAGCATATCGCCAAACGCAACAAACGCGGCCGGCGATAGGTGAGTTACAAATTTGGCGTCCACGGCCTGTCGTGCATTTTGAATATTACCCAACCAGGGACAATCGCCAATAAAATCCGTGGTTGGTGTCGGCACCTCTGCAATCATCGTCTCACCGCTGGCTCCCTGCAGCACCAAATGATAGTCGCCGTCGGCCTCGAGTTTCATGGCCGTGATAGTGACATCCAATTGCCAGATCGTCGTTTCAACGGGTGCAGCGCGACGCGACTGATAGGTGTTATAGGGCAGATTCGGGTTTGGCATATCCGCTGGCCGCGGGGCGGCAATCAACTCTTCGATCGTGGCTACGACAATTCCGGCGCCCAAGTCCTCTCCAGCGAGGACATTTTTGCCCACATTGACTCGATCAGGATCTTGCCCGGTCTTGACCG
>JAYUFB010000034.1:0-2105 GCA_043738945.1 Gammaproteobacteria bacterium | reverse complement strand
GTACGCGCCCTCAGCTTCGTTGACGAATTGGAAGCGACGTGCCTGGGGCTAGGTCAGACGGCGGATATCGGCGCGGCGCGACCGGAACTAGGGGATGGGATGGGATACGCCTGCTTCCGCATGGCCGCTATCTCATTTTCTACCGAAAACTCCAGTCCTTGATCCGTGTAGAACGTGTCATGCACGGTGCGCGCGATATCGGGGGCGATGATTTTGAAGCATAGTGCGTGCGACATGAAAGTGGTTGGCGGCGTTGCGTCAATAGACACTCTGCCTGGCCACTGGACGCCGATCGCTGCGGTGCGGTAGGCGTTGCCTACCGGCCACTTCCGGTCCCACATCCTGCTTGACTGCAGATGTTCGAAACCGGGAAAGCCGCCCACTGCCAAACGCAAGGTCGGGGTATCACTCTGTCATGATTTTTTACAAAAGGGGAATAAACTGATGAATTGCGGATCAACGAAGACTGCGCGAGAACGGCACGGTCTGAGATCGTGACATGAATGGAGTGTATTACTGATGCGATGCTACTGCGTGACCAAACATGGCGAACCACTTGAACTTATTCAGAAAGCGACGCCTGAGCCCAACGGCACCGAGGTGCTCGTCCGCGTGAGGGCTGCTGGCCTGTGCCACACTGATCTACATCTATGGGAAGGCTATTACGACCTCGGCGGTGGCAAGAAGCTGATGTTGGCGGATCGTGGCCTCAAGCCGCCGCTGACGCTGAGCCACGAGATTGCCGGCGAAGTTGTGTCAGGCGGCAACCAGGCCGGTGACGTACGGCCCGGCGCGAAGGTACTCATTCACCCGTGGATCGGGTGCGGCGCGTGCGCTGCCTGTGCGCGCGGCGAGGAGAACATCTGTGCGAAGCCGCAGGCGCTGGGAGTCGTTCGACCGGGCGGGTTCGCAGAGTACGTGCTTGTCCCCCACCCACGCTACCTCGTCGACTTGGCAAACCTCGATCCGAGTGCTGCAGCGCCTTTGGCGTGTGCCGGGGTCACTGTGTACAGTGCCTTGAAGAAGTTCCGCAATCGTATACACGAAGGGCCTGTGGTCGTTTTCGGCGCTGGCGGACTCGGCCTGATGGCGATTCAGGTGCTCAAGGCCATGGGGGGTGTCGGAGCGATCGTCATCGCCAGAGATCCAGCCAAGCGCGAAGCGGCTCTCGCCGCGGGTGCCCTGACAACTATGGATCTAAAGGACGACGACCTAGTGGCGTCTATTGTCCGGGCGACCGACGGCGGCGCCAGGGCGGTGCTCGACCTCGTCAGCGCACCCGCAACAACCACTGTAGCGTTAGCGAGCCTGGCACGCGGCGGCCACATCGTGGCGTGCGGCCTTATCGGTGGTGAGATTACCTTGCCGCTGCCTTCAGTTGTATTGCGCCCGTTCACCCTCGAGGGCAGTTATGTTGGTACCGTCGACGAGCTGCGGGAACTGGTGACGCTGGCCGGAAACGGCCAACTCGCCACGATTCCCGTGCAATGCCGTCCGCTGGCCGAAGTCAATTTAGCCATCGACGATTTGTATCACGGTCGAGTGACAGGCCGAGCCGTGCTAATTCCGTGAGACCGCTCAATCCGCCAATAGTCGCGTCGACTCGCTTGCCTACTTCGCGCAGATATAGACGAATCGTGCGCGGCGGGGCTGCGGAGCCAACATCCTCGACATTTGCGCGGTGACTCCGCGAATTTTTGGCTGTGGCGATGATCGCGACGCTCATCGAGCGACGGACTCATCTACTTGGTAGCTAGTAAGCGGAGGACAGGAATTCCCATTGCGATCGTGAGATGCCTCCGCCTGAAAATGCGCCACGGGATCGACAATGCGGATGTAGTATTCGAGGCTATCGATTTCTGCTCGACTCGCAGCCTTGACGCCAACGCTAAGCGTCAACTTGATGCGCCAGCAAGGTGTGTTCGCGCCGAACCATTGGCTGCTTGAAAGCGCGGATGAGTGACCGCATTCGGAAAATTGATGCGTTCGTGTTGTGAGGCCGGATCGGGTCGACAACGCCATCACGCCTTGCTCGACAGGGGGGCGCTGCGCGAAACTTCGGTATCGCGGCGCGGTAGTCGCGTTCAATCGACCAGGAACGGAGA
>JAYUFB010000033.1:0-5657 GCA_043738945.1 Gammaproteobacteria bacterium | reverse complement strand
CTTATAACGGTATCACGACAACTTGCGAAGCCTTGTGGATGGGCGTGCCCGTGATTGCGTTACGCGGTGACCGTCATTCTTCTAGAATGGGGGCGAGTCTGGTCCTAAATGTGGGGTTGCCTGAATGCGTTACGGAATCAACTGATGAGTATCGGACGGTAGCTATTGTTCTTGCGAATGATTTACCGCATCTGGCCGAGTTACGATCAGGGATGCGCGCGCGAATGCGCAAGTCCGCCTTGATGGATGAGGTGGGGGTGACTCGCGAGGTGGAAGCCGCGTTTCGGGAAGTTTGGTGGGTAGGCTGCCAGAATTAGTGAGTCTCGCATGTGTTATTACGGATCTATGGCGTAACCGAGTTGGCTCGCGTCGACAGTTATTTCCTGAGTTTGGCCATCGCGCTCGATAGTCAGAGTGGCACTAGAAATATTTTTTATAGTATCAAATATCTCGTAACCACCTTGCGGTCCGAAGCCCTCAAAAGTCTTGCCGTTAACGGCTACGACCAAGTCTCCGCCGAGTAGCTTCGCGCTATTGAATGCCGCTTGATTTTTTCTAGGGTAAATGCGAAATCCATGAAAGTTGCCGGCAGCATAAAAAATTGCTGCACCGACTCGCATGACACCCGCAATAGTCGCATTCGAGACAAGAGGCGTTGCGATAGTGGTTTTTTCACTGCGAGACACCGCCGACTGTCGGGTATTCACGATGCCTGTCAATAGTTCCTTGGGCAGCGCTAAGGTCTCAAGCACGCCATTACGATCCAAAACAACGTGATCATGAAAGACGGCCTGCAGAGCAGCACCATTCACGCTGTCACCCACTTTATACACTCTGGAAGATCCACCAGCAGTGATAATAGCGAAGCTATGTTGTGGATTGTCCGAGGCGATAGTTGCGCTGAGTTGAAGATTGGCGGCAGTCAGAGCAATGCTGCTTAGGGTTTCTGTGCGCTCTATGTCAGGCACGCCAAACAAATGCGCGGCGACGATGGCGTTTAGGTCGACCCGAGGGGGGCTGGGTAAGCGGTGCGGTGTCGCTAATGTTGCTGGCGTCACGGGTATGTGCCCATAGCCGCCCAAAATTAGGAACGCTATACGCCCTATCTCAATTGATATGAGCGCCGCAATTGACATCGCCAATAGTTTGGAAGTTAGACGAGATAGGTGGGGCCGCCCAACGTCAACAGCGGGAAATTTCCGTTTAAAAAAGCTCACTTTCATCAACTCATACTTAAACACCCCAATATTGGTGTTGTGTGACAGGCGATATATGACAGATGTATGACAAATGTGCGTTAGCCCCCGACCACATACGCCATTCCTTTTGTCACTCGGATGTTTGAAACAATTTGATACCTATTTAGTTTAAAAGTGTGGAAATCGTCATATATCTGCCATTCTCACGACATATTCTTTACGTACGATTCCAAGTGTTAAGTGCTACATCTGGCGTCATTTAGGGGGTCACAGTGGTTGAACAACGAAAACAGGCGGTCTCAATTCGATTGGGGGACAGCGACATTAGAAATATCAAACGCATCGCGAGTCGTTTGGGCGTCCGAGATTCGGACATTATTCGTTTCGCGCTTAAGTCAACTTTGAGTCGCATTGCGCCGCTTTGCGATTCCGCTATCCGGGGTCGGAATTTGGTGCCGGTGCTCGTGGAGTCCGGTGATGAACTGATCCGTTATTTTGAGTTGGATGCCTATCGACTAGACAGCATCATCAATGATTCGGTTGAAGAGGGGCGTCAGGTGGAACGGGACGATATCGCCTTACTGGCTATGAGTGGTTTACGTGAAGAATATCTGGCCATGCGCTTGAAGGATGGAAGTTCGGCGGGTGATGCAGCGTCGGCACGTTCGTTGCGCGGCTATTTGTATGACAAGTATGTTTATCGCAGCGCCGAAGCTTCAGTTCCAGTTAGTAAGGGGTTGAATGGCCACAACGCGAGTCATGCTGCAAATTATCTAGGTAAAGACCCTGTTTCGTCGCTGGATGCTGTCATTAAGACGCAAATCGCGGTAGCGGTTGCTTAAATTTTCGAATTTTAATTTCTAGAAGGGGAAGACGATGAAGTATACATTATTGGTTTCCGCGCCAGCCTTGGTATTAGGCGCATTGTTGAGTGTGCCGCATTCGGCAAGTGCAAGTACTATTTTGTATGACGATAGTATATTTGTCCAAGGTCAACAGTCGTTTATACAATCCATTGTTGTTCCAACGGCTGGTACCTTGACCGTAACGCTTTCGAATATTCCTTTATGGGATACGATTTCAGGCTTGAGTCTGTTTACCTCTACTTCTAGTGCAGTGCTGGGTACCCCCATGACCGCCGGCTCTGAGACCATCAGCGTTCAACCGGGAACAATCTACGCGCACTTGTTCGGAAACGCGAACGGTGTGTACGGAGTGGGTCTTGCTGGCTTGACCATGCAGTTTCAAGCGGATGTGGCCGCGGTCCCGCTGCCGGGAACTTTAGTGTCCTTGCTGAGCGGATTGGGGCTATTGTTCGGTTGGCGTCGCCATCAGACACTGACAATCTGAGGACAACCGTCATTCAAGTGCCGACTGCAACAAAAAGCACATATGAGGCCATTAGACTAGCGCCCTTTTAAGATCGAGTCGTAGGATTTGGGGTGTGCATGAAATATCTTTTGCATTGCAGTGCGTTTATTTTGGTGTTTTGCGGCATGGCGCAAGCGGCTGAGCTAGTACCTTTAGCACAAAGCTATAAGTTGCAGCCCGGCGATGTGTTGCAAATTTCCGTGTGGAAAGAGACGGATTTGCAGTCAGAAGTGCTGGTCCGGCCGGATGGAGGCATTTCGTTTCCCTTGACGGGAGACCTACATGCCTCCGGGCATTCCGTATCTGAACTCACTGCGATGCTTGAAGTGAAGGTGCGCAAATTGGTGCCCGATGCGGTGGTGTCGGTAGCGGTCAAAGTTGCTTCCGGCAATCGCGTCTATGTCATTGGCAAGGTCGCGCGGCCTGGAGATTTCCCGTTGAATAGGCCCATAGACGTGATGCAGGCATTGAGCTTGGCCGGTGGTGCGACACCGTTTGCTAACACGGATAACGTGAGAATCTTGCGACGGGAAGGTGATCATCAGTCTTCGATTTCCTTTCGGTACAGTGAGGTCGAACGCGGCCGCAAGCTTGAGCAAAATATTCTCCTGCAAAGTGGTGATACGGTTGTTGTGCCATGACTTTGCGCGGATGGCCGCCGCTTATTTGCTGGGTTTTGGGTATGCGATGCATGACTGACCCCTGTTATGCAGGTGTATGGGGCACTGAACCTGTGTTGGGGATTCTCGGTAATTATGCGACCGATCCCGCTTTGCTTAATCTCGTGCATAGCGCTGAGACTCATGCGGCATTGTTGCTGGATGCGCCTACTGCCTACAATGCTGATGCGTTTAGCCTTACCGTATTACCGAGTTTCCGAATAGGGGACAGTCGGGGTTACGCGTCGACCGCGTCCAATTATGCCCATCTGGCAGCGAAAGGTGAGTGGGCTAGCGAGCGCGGTTCGCTGTCGGTGTCGAGTGCCATTGCACGTGACTCAAGCTTAGCGCATGACTATGTGTTCAATGGTTCAGCGGGGGTGCGGCGTCAATCGGCGATGGCGGACATCGATTGGAATCAGCAATGGACAGAGAAATTTAGCTTGAATACCGATTTTAATGTCAGCCGCGTGCGCTATGCGCAGGCGCTGGGAGCGCCAAGTCTCACCGACTACAGCAACAGTAGTTTCTCGCCCACGATATCGTGGGCTGAATCAGAGAGTAATAAGCTCACCGCTTCGAGTAGCGTTGGGCTCTATAAATCGTTAGACGGTACTACGAGGAGCACCAATTCCAATGTGCAGTTGGGCTTCGTGCGTCACCTCAATGAACTTTGGACGGTCACGACATCTGCAGGATATTCTCGTGCCAATGACAAAATCAACACCTTTCGCGAGGTCTTGGCTATCGTGAACAATCGTCCTGTCATTCGAGTTGTACCAACTACGCTTAAATCGACTCAGAATGGTTCGGTTTTCTCCGTTGCTTTGACCCATCAGGGTGACCGATTGTCAGTCAGGGCAGTGGCTTCACGCCAATTGGTTCCATCGGGGTTCGCATTTCTATCACGCCAGCAAACCTACACACTAGGTGCGAGCTATCCGCTATCGCAACGTTGGACCGTCAATGGCGACGCACGCTACACCCAATCTAGCGATCCATCGCTGCAGGGGATTTACACCGATCGCACGGTGCGCTACGTTGGTATTTCTTCAATCTGGCATTGGACCGAAAAATGGAATATCACCACGAATGCCTCGCGGGTGATGGAGACTTTCCAATCAAGCCAGTATAAACCGGCGTCGACCGAATTCAGCATTGAGTTGTCGCGTCAATTTGATCGAGTCAAATTCTGACTACTATGAATATTCCAGCCGAAAAAATTGCAGTTGATACGCGTGAAAAATTGCGATCGTATTGGCGACGGCGCAAGATGTTTTTTGTTGTAGCGGGGATTGCCACATTAGCAACCATACTGCTGGCGCTGTTGTATCCAGCGACGTATCGATCAACGGCTACCATATTGATCGAGCAACAAGAGATACCTCAAGAACTCGTCCGGTCGGTAATTACCTCGTTTGCGGATCAACGGGTTCAAATCATTAGTCAACGGGTTATGACCACGCAGAATTTACTATCCTTAATTGAGCGATACGGGCTATACCCAGATATCCGTCAAAAAGAGCCGCGTGAAGTGCTGCTTGCGAAAATGCGCGAAGATATCGGCATGCATATGATTAGCGCTGACGTGATTGACCCACGAAGTGGTCGTCCAACACAGGCTACCATTGCGTTCTCTGTTGCCTACAGTAATCCTTCTCCCGACTTGGCATTAAAGGTCGCGAGTGAACTGACTACTCTATATCTTAATGAAAATTTGACCTCCAGGACTCAGTTATCTCAGCAGGCGGCTAGTTTTTTCACCGAAGAATCTGCGCGCCAATCGGCGCGAATTGCGACATTGGATAAAGCGTTAGCAACATTTAAGCGGGCACATCATGATGATCTACCGGAGTTAGCACAACTTAACGTGCAGTCTATGGAGCGTACCGATCTCGAATTGCGCGATGCCGAGAATCGCCTTGCGGCGCTTGACTCTAATCGAGTGTTATTAGAGGCTCAACTTGCACAGATCAGCCCGAATTCTCAGGTTTACTCGGATAGCGGGCAACGAGTCTTTGGACCTGAGGATCGACTCAAAGCATTAAAATCCCAGCTCGCGAGTTACAAGGCGAAATATGCACCCGGACATCCAGACATTGTAAGTACGCAACGCGAGGTAGATGGCTTGGAGAAAGAGGTGAAATCCGAGGACTCGACGGCAGATCGATTGCGTCAATTGACCGAGGCTAAGGTGAAGCTAGCGAGTGCCTTGGTTAAATACACGCCAGATCATCCGGACGTGGTTCGCGCGCAGCATATGGTGGAGAGTCTTGAGAAATCCGTTGGCGCCGAAGCTTCCGTGGATATTACTCGGATAGGACGCGCACACGCTGATAACCCGGTTTATATTCAAGTCAAGGGTCAATTAGATGCCCTTCAAGTGGATCGTGAAAGCGCGATAGTAAAACGCGATGGGCTGCAGGCA
>JAYUFB010000032.1:0-5706 GCA_043738945.1 Gammaproteobacteria bacterium | reverse complement strand
GGTTGAGCGCCGTTTCGGCTTCATCATGCTTGCCCGCTTTCAGCGCTAGAGTGGCCTTACGGATGGCGCTGCGTAGCTGCGAAGTGAGGGCGTCGTTGCGTGCGCGATGCACCGTGGACTGACGGGCAGCTTTTTCAGCAGATTTAGTATTGGCCAAGCGAGCGACTCCTTAAAACGAGCCGCGTAGTTTGCGGATTGCACTCGGGGATGTCAACATGAACTTAATTCGAAATATACATACAATCACGCAGCCTGAGCGCGGCTGCGCCTTGACGGTGGGCAATTACGATGGCGTGCATCTCGGCCATCAACATATGGTTGGTTTACTGCAACGCCGTGCGCGGGAGTTGCAATGTCCTTCCGCAGTTTTGGTTTTTGAACCCAGCTCTAAAGAGTTTTTGGATCCTGCGGGTGCGCCGGCGCGGTTGACCCGCTGGCGCGAGAAATTTGTCGCACTGAAGGCGCTGGGCGTTGACCAGCTTGTGACTCTGAAATTTGACGAACGGATGCGTACGATGACCGCCCAGGGTTTTGTCAATGAATTGATTGTGGAGACCTTGGGTGCGCGCCATGTGGTGGTGGGCGATGATTTTCGCTTTGGTCGAGACGCGGAAGGGACCTTCGAGATTTTAGTGGCTGCCGGTCGCTCGAAGGGATTTGCGGTAGAGCGAGTGGAGCCTTATGTATTTGATTCGGTGCGGGTCAGTAGTACGCTCGTGCGGGAACGCCTAGCGCGAGGCGACTTCGCAGGTGCCGCGGTTTTACTGGGGCGACCTTATGCGATGGCCGGCCGAGTGGTGCATGGTCAGTCGCTGGGACGAACATTGGGCTTTCCTACCGCGAATATTCGCCTGATGCGACGTAAGTCGCCGGTGTACGGCATATTGGCGGTGTGGGTGCGAGGGATAGAGTCACGGCCACTCGCCGCGGTGGCAAGCTTGGGCACTCGGCCGACAGTCAATGGAGTTGAGCCGTTATTGGAAGTGCATGTGTTTGATTATGCAGGTGACCTGTATGGACGGTCGCTGGAAATTGAGTTTGTCGCCAAGTTGCGCGATGAGCTGAGATTCGATTCATTGGAGAGTATGAAAGTGCAAATGAAGGTGGATGCGGCGCAGGCGCGCGAGGTGTTGGGGACATATCGTGGTTGACTATAAGAACACCATTAACTTACCTATTACAGGCTTTTCGATGAAGGCAGATCTTGCGAATCGCGAACCTGTCATGTTAGCGAAGTGGGAAAGCACCGGCCTGTACGAAAAAATGCGTGTGGTGGCGAAGGGTCGACCAAAATTTGTATTGCTAGATGGTCCACCGTATGCCAACGGTGCGATTCATTTGGGCCATGCGGTGAACAAGGTGTTGAAAGACATCATCGTCAAATCGCGCACCCTCGATGGTTACGACGCGCCGTATATCCCAGGCTGGGACTGCCACGGACTGCCGATCGAAATGCAGGTCGAGAAGACGCATGGTCGTGTCGGCCAGAAGATCGATGCCAAATCTTTTCGCGCGGCGTGCCGCGAATATGCGGGCAAGCAGGTTGAGTCTCAGCGTAGCGATTTTAAGCGACTGGGCGTGCTCGGTGATTGGGATCATCCGTACCTGACCATGCAACCGCGCTTTGAAGCCGAACAACTGCGCGCCTTTGCCGCCATTATCCTGAACGGTCATGTGTACAAGGGCTACAAGCCGGTGCATTGGTGCATGAATTGCCGTTCGGCGCTCGCCGAAGCGGAAGTAGAGTACGAGGATAAGACTTCGCCGAGTATTTACGTGCGCTTCGCGGTGGTGGACATGGCGGACTTGGCGCAGCGCTTTGCGCTGGGTCCTACTGGTCTAGTGTCGTCGGGGTCGTCGTCGGTGGGGACGTCGATTGCCATTTGGACCACGACTCCCTGGACGCTGCCGGCGAATCGTGCAGTAGCCTTGCATCCGAAATTCGATTATTCATTGCTGCGCTGTAATTTGGGTGTAGCGGACGAGTACATAGTCGTAGCGAGTGAGCTCGTTGCTGCGGTGATGCAGAAGCTCGGCCTTAAGCAGTGGCAGGTGCTCGCGGTGGTCAAGGGTGCCGCTCTTGAGAATTTATTGTTGCAGCACCCATTTTACGATAGGCAAATTCCGGTGGTGCTCGGCGAGCATGTGACTCTCGATGCAGGCACGGGCGCAGTTCACACGGCACCGGGGCATGGCTTGGATGACTATGTGGTCGGGCGTCGCTACAATTTAGAAGTTGAAAACCCCGTCGGGGGCGACGGGCGTTTTTTACCCACCACGCCGCTGTTCGCCGGTGAGCAGGTGTTTGAGTCTAATGCGCATGTAATCGAGGTGCTGAAAGCGCACGGAGCGTTGTTGAAAGCGGAGCCGTACCAGCATTCCTATCCGCATTGCTGGCGGCATAAGACGCCGGTGATTTTTCGGGCGACCCCGCAATGGTTTATTAGCATGGAGCAGGCGGGGTTACGTCGAGACGCGCTTGCGGCTATACCGAAGGTCAAGTGGATGCCGAGCTGGGGTGAGCAACGGATTAGCGGCATGATTGCCGGTCGCCCGGATTGGTGTGTCTCGCGCCAGCGTACTTGGGGTGTACCGATTCCGTTATTCGTGCACAAGGAATCAAACCAATTGCATCCTGAGACGGCACGCTTGATCGAGGCCGTGGCACAAAGGGTCGAGAGTGAGGGCATTGATGCCTGGTTTGATCTGGATCCGGCAACGCTGCTGGGCGCGGAGGCGGAGCTCTATGATAAGGCCACTGATGTGATGGACGTGTGGTTTGATTCCGGAGTAGTGCATCACTGCGTGGCAAAAATGCGCCCTGAGATTGGATTCCCGGCGGACCTGTATTTGGAGGGTTCGGATCAACATAGAGGTTGGTTTCATAGCTCATTGCTCACCTCGGTGGCGATGCATGGTGTGGCACCGTATCGTGAGGTGCTTACGCACGGGTTCACGGTGGATGAAAAAGGCCGCAAGATGTCAAAGTCGGTCGGCAATATCTTGGTGCCGCAAAAGCTCACCAGCACTTTGGGGGCCGACGTAGTACGCCTGTGGGTGGCGGCCACGGATTATGCGAACGAAATGAGTGTTTCGGATGAGATTTTTAAACGCATGGCGGATTCTTATCGTCGTATGCGTAATACTCTGCGGTTCTTGTTAGGTAATTTACATGGTTTTGACCCGCAGCAGCACGCTGTGGCTAACCATGACTTGGTATCGATTGATCGTTGGGCTGTGAAAAAAGCCGCGGATTTACAAGCGGCGCTGATTGAGGATTATCGCAATTACGCGTTTCATAGCATCTATCAGAAAATCCATAATTTCTGCGTTGTGGAACTCGGTGGATTTTATTTAGATATTATTAAAGATCGGCTCTACACCACGGGTACGCATAGCCTGCCGCGGCATTCGGCCCAGACCGCGCTCTATCATATCGCGCAAGCGATGGTGCGTTGGATTGCGCCGATCTTAAGCTTTACAGCCGAAGAGGTTTGGAGCTTTATGCCGGGTGAGCGCAATGAATCGGTATTCTTAAATACCTGGCATGAGTTGCCGGTGGGCGTAGCGGATACGGCTATTAATTGGCCTCGATTAATTGCATTGAAGGCGGATGTGGCGGGGGAATTGGAGCGGCTGCGTAGTGCCGGTGCGATCGGTGCGCCGCTCGAGGCCGCAGTTACCGTGTACGCGACTAAGGCAAAGGCAATTCACTATCAAGCGTTACAGGACGAGTTGCGATTTTTATTGATTACGAGTCTGGCCACAGTAGTCGTGGTTGATGCACCACCGCCCAGCGCGGCGCGGAGCAGCGAAGAAGGCGTATGGATTGAAGTGCTACCGTGTACCGGAACTAAATGCGTACGCTGTTGGCATTTGCGCACGGATGTCGGAACTGATGCACGGCATCCGGAGTTATGCGCACGCTGTGTGGTGAATGTGGAAGGCCCAGGCGAGGAGCGTGAATTCGCATGATTTCATCAATGCAAGTCGCAAGCAACGCACGTTGGTTGCTGTTGTCAGGCTTAGTGATTGTCTGCGATCAGCTCAGCAAGAGTTACATTGCCAATAATTTTGATGATTCTACGGTTATTCATGTGTTACCCGTATTGGATATCATTCGGGCCTTTAATCCGGGCGCTGCGTTTAGTTTTTTGGCGCACCAGTCGGGGTGGCAGCGTTGGTTCTTTGTCGCCTTGGCATTGGGCGTCAGTCTGGGGATTGCCGCGTGGCTGGTTCGCCTGCCTAAAAATACCCACGCGCTAATGGCGGGTGGGTTGGCGTTGGTGTTGGGTGGCGCAATCGGTAATGTGATTGACCGAATTCGATTGGGTCAGGTGATTGACTTCATTCTTGTGCACTGGGACCACGCGTATTTCCCGGCTTTTAATGTCGCGGATTCAGCGATTACGGTGGGGGCTGGTTGTTTGTTGTTGGATGCATTGCTTGATAGGCGAGTAAAGTCGAAATGAAAATATTGCTGGCCAATCCGCGAGGTTTTTGCGCCGGTGTCGATCGTGCTATTGATATTGTTGAGCGCGCCATTGACCTATTTGGGTCGCCTATCTATGTTCGCCATGAAGTAGTCCACAATAAGTATGTAGTGGAGCGACTGCGGGCGGTGGGTGCGGTGTTTGTGGATGAACTGACCGAGGTTCCCGACGGTGCCACGGTAATATTCAGTGCGCACGGGGTGGCCAGAGCGGTGCAACTGGAAGCTAAAAAGCGCTTGCTGAATGTGTTTGACGCCACCTGTCCTTTGGTGACTAAAGTACACATGGAGGTCACGCGCTACGCCCAGGATGCACGCGAGGTGTTTTTGATTGGCCATGCGGGTCATCCAGAGGTGGAGGGCACTATGGGTCAGTTTGATGCAACGCTTGGCGGCAGTATTTATTTGGTGGAGACTGCTGGGGATGTTGCGGGCTTGGCGGTGCGTAATCCGCAGCATGTGGCTTTCGTCACTCAGACGACGTTATCGGTAGATGATACGGCGTCCGTGGTGTTGGCTTTACGTGCGCGGTTTCCGGCCTTAAAGGCACCAGTGAAAGAGGATATTTGCTACGCCACTCAAAATCGTCAGGATGCGGTCAAGGAGTTAATTTCGCGCTGTGAGGTGTTAGTGGTGGTCGGGTCTGAGGCTAGTTCAAATTCTAATCGCCTGCGGGAACTGGCCGATAAGGTGGGTAAGCCCGGCTACTTGGTCGACGGGCCTGAAAATCTGCAGCGCTCGTGGTTTGACGGTATTGCGGCCGTGGGAGTCACTGCGGGAGCCTCGGCACCCGAGATTTTGGTGCAAGGGGTCATCGCTCAATTGCGTGCGTGGGGCGGTGATTGGGCGGAAGAATTGGCTGGAAGGGAGGAGCATGTGGTTTTCGCGCTGCCGAAAGCCTTGCGTGATGTCGCAAAACGCGGCGGTAGCCTTTCGTCGGTGGGCGGCGCGGGTTAGAATGCTGTGTGGGCTTAACAATTCAGCTCGCTTTTCTAAAGTATGCCGCAATAGCTCAGTTGGTAGAGCAACGCATTCGTAATGCGTGGGTCAGGGGTTCGAATCCTCTTTGCGGCACCAATTTTTTTCAGTGAGAAAACCCTTCGTCGCGGTCCATTGTTCGGCGCCCCCAATTCGAACCCCTGACAGACAAAACGCCGGTTCGACAAATTGGCGTAGCCAATTTGATCGTCGGCCGGGCCGGCGACCCGAAGGGC
>JAYUFB010000031.1:0-15264 GCA_043738945.1 Gammaproteobacteria bacterium | reverse complement strand
TCGCGAAACGCCCCGGTGGCGAGCTGCGAATTGTGTTGGATTTGTCGCGCCCGATTCAGGCCAAGAGTTTTTTAGCACAACCTAATAAGCAGTATGGCTATCGCCTGGTGATTGATTTGGGCGGCATCAGCGACGTCGCAAAACCGGTCAAAGCGGAGCATGCGCCGAAAGATGCTCGAAGCCTTATTATCGCGATTGATGCTGGCCATGGCGGTGAAGACCCAGGGGCCATTGGTCAGGGTGGCACGCGCGAGAAAGACGTGGTGTTAGCGATTGCCCACGAGCTTGCGCAGAGGATTAATGCCGAGCCCGGTATGCGTGCCATTCTCACCCGTGACGGCGATTATTTTGTACCCCTGCGCGATCGAATGCGGCGCGCGCGCGCTCAGCAGGCTGACCTTTTCGTATCCATTCATGCGGATTCAATTCGCGATCGACGCATTGATGGCTCTTCGGTCTATATCCTGTCGCAACGCGGTGCCAGCGATGAAGCCTCGCGTTGGCTGGCCGAGCGCGAAAATGCCTCTGACCTCATTGGTGGGGTCTCCTTAGATGATAAGGACGATGTATTGGCCTCGGTGTTGTTGGATTTATCGCAGTCCGCCAGTTTAAGTGCAAGCCAAGTTGCCGCTGATCGGGTCCTGCATCAATTAAACCAAGTCGCCGAAGTGCGCAAGCATGAGGTGCAGCATGCGCGCTTTATGGTGCTGAAATCACCGGATATTCCATCCATGTTGGTGGAAACTGCCTATATATCCAATCCGTCTGAGGAGCGCCGACTGCGCGGTAAAGCGCACCAGGCCAAACTCGCGACCGCAATCTACCAGGGCGTGCGCGATTATTTTTATGCCAATCCGCCTGCGGGCACGCGCATTGCGCAATTAGCGGCGGGTGAGCCACGCATGGTACGGGTAGCTAGCCAAACCGGCGGTTAGCGGCTAACGATAGGTCGTTTATCGGGGCGATAATCTACAGGCCGCTGTGCGAAACTAGCGGTTTACGAGGTGCCCTTTGCCGATTCACGTCCTGCCCGACGCGCTCATCAATCAAATCGCTGCTGGCGAAGTCATTGAGCGACCCGCTTCCGTCATTAAAGAACTGGTTGAGAATTCGCTTGATGCGGGTGCTACTCGTATCGAGGTTGAGATTGCGCGCGGCGGCCACGAACTCATTCGAGTTACCGACGATGGGATCGGTGTCGGTGAAGAGGAGATTGCGCTTGCCTTGACGCGGCACGCCACCAGCAAGATTGCTTCGCTCGATGATCTTGAGAATGTTACGACCTTAGGGTTTCGGGGCGAGGCGCTCCCCAGTATTGCCTCGGTCTCCCGGCTCTCGCTGACCTCACGACCGGCTCAAGCTGAGCATGCGTGGGTCGGCACGGCTCATGATGGCCAGCTTGCGCTGCCGCAGCCCGCCGCGCATCCACCGGGTACGCGTGTTGAGGTCAGGGACCTGTTCTTTAATGTCCCGGCGCGGCGTAAATTTTTGCGCAGCGAAGCCACTGAATACCAGCACGTGGTACGCATGCTGGAGCGCTTGGCACTGTCGCGCTTCGAAGTGGGATTTTCATTGCTCCACAATGGCAAGAGTATTTGGCATCTTCCGCCCGCCCTGCAACCGGCGGAGCGGTTGGCGCGGGTGGCGAAAATATGTGGGGAAGATTTCACCGCACATGTCATTGAAATTGCGTATGACACCGAAAATTTGCGGCTCTCGGGATGGCTCGCACTGCCGACTTTTTCGCGCAGCCAGTCGGATTTGCAGTTTGTGTTTCTGAACGGTCGCTTTGTGCGTGACAAATTACTCGCAAGCGCCGCACGGCAGGCTTATCACGATGTGTTGTTTCACGGCCGCTTTCCGGCCTATTTGCTGTACTTAAATTTGGATCCGGCGATGGTGGATGTCAACGCCCATCCGCAAAAACTCGAGGTTCGATTTCGCGACCCGGGGCGGGTTCGCGATTTTGTGTTTCGCACCCTAGAGCAAGCACTCGCCAAGACAAACCCTAGCGTTAATTCACCGGGCAGCGCTTCAGCCGACTGGTTGACGGGGAGCGCCACTTTTAACCAGGTACGGGAACAAGCCCACGCGCGATTTACGTTACCCGAAGTACACCGAGCGGCGGGTAGTCTGGATAGTTATCGCGACTACGTCCAGCCCGCGCCGAGCGGCGCGGACGGCGGCCTAGACAGTGGCGTTGGTGGTGGGGCCGGCCCGCCGTTGGGCTACGCCATCGCGCAACTCCACGGTATTTATATTCTGACGCAAACCAGCGACGGCATGGTGCTAGTGGATATGCACGCAGCGCACGAGCGAGTCATGTACGAGCGAATGAAAAAATTATTGGCGGGGCAGACGGCGCAGCAGCTACTCCTAGTCCCCGAAATCATGAATGTCAGTCACGCACAAGCCGATGTCGCCGATGCGCATGCCCACGAATTTGCCGCGCTGGGCTTTGAGGTCGGGCGGCTGGCTCCAGGCCAACTGGCGTTAAGAGCGATCCCCAGTTTATTGCTAGGTCGCGATCCGGCGGGGTTGGTGCGCGACGTGTTATCAGATTTGTTAGAGCAGGGGCATTCGCGCCGGGTCGAAGAATCAATTAACCATTTGCTGGGCACCATGGCCTGCCACGCGGCCGTGCGCGCGCAGCGTAGTTTAAGCCTGCCTGAGATGAATGCGCTACTTCGAGAAATGGAGGGTACCGAGCGCGCTGATCAGTGCAATCACGGTCGGCCTACCTGGGTACGTTTGTCGATATCGGACCTGGATCGATTGTTTCTGCGCGGACGGTGATGAAGGCGGGGAACACGACCACGATGAGGCGCCGCGCGCTCTTGTTAATGGGACCGACAGGTTCGGGTAAGTCCGATCTCGCGGTTCGCTTAGCTGAGCGTTTTCCTTTGGAAATTGTCAGCGTCGATTCGGCGCTGGTGTATCGCGGTATGGATATAGGGACCGCTAAGCCTGACCTCGCGACGCGCGCGCGTCTCGTTCATCATCTAATTGATATTCGCGAACCGACCACCCAATACTCGGCGGGCGAGTTTGTCATGGAGGTCAGAGCGGTGCTGGAGGGCATCTGGGCGCGCGGCCACCAGCCCTTGTTAGTCGGTGGCACAATGTTGTATTTCCATGCCCTCACAGCGGGTATTGCCGACCTGCCTGAGGCAAACCCTGTAGTGCGTGCAGCCATCGACGCTGAGGCCCTCGCGCACGGTTGGCCTGCGATGCATCGCCAATTGGAGTCGGTTGATCCGCTCGCCGCCGCGCGGATTCACGCCAACGACGCACAACGCATTCAAAGGGCTTTGGAAGTATTTCGTGTCAGCGGCGCGACCATCACGAGTCTGCAACAAAAGCGCGTTAGTGTGTTAGCCGATGTGGAGGCCACGGAGTGGGTACTGGCGCCCACGCAGCGACAGGAATTGAACTTGAGGCTGGAACAGCGCTTCAAAGGCATGATGGCGGCCGGATTTCTCGATGAAATGCGGGGGTTATTTGCCCGTGGTGACCTGAGTGCGGAACATTCGGCCATGCGTGCGGTCGGATATAGGCAGTTGTGGCAATTTCTAGCCGGAGAGATTAGCTTGGAGCAAGCGGTTGAGCGTGCGGTCATAGCGACTCGGCAGCTCGCCAAGCGACAGATGACCTGGGTACGGCAGCGGCCGCAAGCACGCGGATTTGATTGCAACCATCCTGAGGTCGCAGATACTGCCTTCGATGCTCTGGCTGTGCTACGATTCTGAAGGTAAACGAAACCAATAATAAGGAGCTCATCCTATGGCCCGTGGCCAAACTCTACAAGACCCATTTTTAAATGCTCTACGAAAAGAACGCGTACCGGTTTCTATCTACCTGGTGAATGGCATTAAGCTACAAGGGCAGATCGATTCTTTTGATCAATTCGTGATTTTATTGCGTAATAGCGTCAGTCAAATGGTCTACAAACATGCTATTTCTACAGTGGTTCCGGCGCGTAATGTGCGCATGACCACGGGTGAGGATGGCGAAGTAACGGAACCGGCGATCGTCGAGTGAGCGGACGTTCTACCGTTGTTTGAGCGACCTCGCGGTGGCGAACGCGCTATTTTGGTGGGCGTCGGCATCGGCCATAGCGTCGATCCGCACGATACCGCGGAATTCAAAGCGCTAGCTGCATCGGCGGGTACGCAGAGCGTTGGGCTAATTATTGCCAATCGTGCCAAGCCAGACCCTCGATATTTTGTGGGATCGGGTAAGGCTGAGGAGATTAAAGCCGCTGCGGAGGAGCACAACGCCGACGTGGTGTTGGTCGATCAAACCCTCAGCCCCAGCCAGGAACGCAATCTTGAGCAGCTCACGTGCCGTCGAGTATTAGACCGTAACGGCTTGATATTAGACATATTCGCTCAGCGCGCTCGTAGCTTCGAAGGCAAGTTACAGGTGGAACTTGCGCAGCTTTCGCACCTGTCCACTCGCCTGGTGCGGGGTTGGACCCACTTGGAGCGGCAGAGGGGCGGCATTGGTTTGCGTGGGCCGGGCGAGACTCAGCTCGAGACCGATCGACGACTGATTGCCAAGCGCATGCGGCATCTGCAAACTCGACTTGAAAAATTAGCGCAGCAGAGAGATACAGGTCGCCATGTGCGGCGCGAGGTGCCGGTTCCGACCGTCGCTCTCGTGGGCTATACCAATGCGGGCAAGTCGACCTTATTTAATGCTTTGACCGGCGCCACTACTTATGTGGCCGATCAATTGTTTGCGACCCTCGATCCTACGGTACGACGTATTGAAATCGCCGGTATTGGCGAAGTTGTGCTGGCCGATACGGTGGGATTTGTGCGCGAGTTACCGCATGAACTGATCGCCGCTTTCCGCTCGACTCTACAAGAGGCGCGGGATGCCGATTTATTAATGCACGTGGTTGACGCGAGCGATCCGAAGCGCGATGAACGCATTCAAAATGTGCGCAAGGTGTTGTCTGACATTGGTGCAGGGCACGTACGTGAGCTGTTGGTCTTTAATAAGATCGACCTGATTGAGGAATCAGCGCGTGTGCTCGCGGGTCAGGATGGCATAGCGTCGCAGGTCTGGGGATCCGCGGTGAGCGGTGCGGGGTTGGACTTGGTGCGCGCTGCAGTGGGTCGCGGTGTCAGGCCCCACCAAGTAAAGCGAACGTTCCACTTACCGCTGTCGGCGGCTAGTCTGCGTTCAGAGCTCTACCAGCGCAATGCGGTGCGTGCAGAAAAGCAATGCGAGGATGGCAGCTGGGAAATTGCGGTGGAACTCGATTTATCCGAGATTGCGAAAGTGTTGGGACGCAAGGGTGTCGACTTGGTAGATAATAGCGGTACCGTTAACTTACATTAGGCATTAAGAATGGCGAAGCAGAGCGATTTAGATGAGATTTTGCGCAATATTCAGAAGCGTATTGCAGCTTTATTCGGTCGTACCGGCGGACCGGGAGGTGCAGCCTCAAGCCCTGCGAATGTGGGTCGCGGCTTAAGCGTGGGGTTGGCCGTGCTCGCTTTACTATGGCTGGCGAGTGGCATCTACCGCGTCGATGCTCAGGAAAAAGCGGTGATATTGCGCTTTGGCCAATATGTGCAAACCACTGGCCCTGGCTACAACTGGCATCTACCGTGGCCAATCGAGCGCGATATCGTGGTCAATGTCTCGCGTTTATATAGCGTGACTGATGACACCAGCATGTTGACGGCGGATACCAATTTGGTGGAAGTTAAATCGGCGGTACAGTATACCCAGCCCGATCCGTTGAAATTATTGTTTAGAGTGCGCGACGTTGAGGAGACTCTGGCCCAGGTCAGTGAAAGTGCAATGCGTGAAGCGGTGGGCCAAGCTTCGCTCGATAGAGCTTTGGCGAAAGACCCTTCGATCAATGAACGCGCGCAGATTTTATTGCAGCAGACATTGAATAGTTACGACTTAGGAGTCCATATTTTAAGCGTTAAACTCACTGATGTCATGGTCCCCGAAGCCGTACAAGATGCGCAGCGCGATGTACTTAAGGCGGATAGAGATGGTCAGCGCATTCAGAAAGACGCCGAAGGCTATCGCAATGATGTGTTGCCACGAGCTCGAGGTGCGGCAGCCAAAGAGGTGCTGGATGCCGAGGCTTATCGGCTGCAAGTGCTGGCCTTAGCGCAAGGCCAGACGGCGCGCTTCGATCAGGTGCTAACCCAGTATGAACATTCTCCGGCGGTCACGCGTGAACGCATGTATCTCGATACCATGGAGAACGTCTACAAAAATTCCCGTAAAGTCATTGTAGATACTAAGAGCGGCAATATGATTTATTTGCCATTAGATAAATTGATTTCAGGCGCGGCCCAGACGGTGACCTTGCCGAACGACACCATGACCGTAGCACCGGCACGTTTGCCTGATTCATCCGTGCCGCTGGCAGAAGATCCTGCACGGGCGCGAGGGGTACGCTAATGCAAAATAAAGCATTGATTGGGTTATTGGTCGCTGTGGTATTGGTTTTAGTCGTACGCGCGACGGCTTTCACCGTGAGCGAAGGTCAGCTAGCCATTAAATCTACTGGTGGGCAAATTGTCGACTCGTCTTATCTGCCGGGGCTGCATTTCCGCATTCCGTTGGTGAATGAGGTGAGTCTATTTGATAAGCGCATCATCACGCAGTTGTATCCGGCGGAGCGCTTTTTGACTCGCGAGCAGGAACAGCTCAATGTTGATTTCTATGTGAAATGGCGCATCCAAAATTTACGCAGGTTCTACGAGTCGACTGGTGGCACCGAAGAGGCCGCAAATGCGCGTTTAGGTGAGACCATCAAGGACAGTATTAAAAGCGTAGTCACTCAGCGCACGTTGCAACAAGTCATTACCGCCGAACGCACCGAGTTTACCGATGCTATGATGAAAAATGCTCGCCCCGCGGGCGAGCAGTTGGGCGTTGAGCTTGTCGACGTGCGGATAACAAAAATTGATTTGCCGCAACAAGTGCGAGATTCCGTGTACGAGCGCATGCGTGCGACCTTTAAGGCGCAGGCTGCGAAGTTGCGTGCCGAAGGCGTTGAAAATTCTGAGCGTACGCGAGCCCAAGCCAATAAGCAGCAAACTGAAATTCTCGCGGATGCCGCTCGCCAAGCGGGGCAGATTCGCGGTCAGGGGGATGCCTCTGCGAGTGAGGTGTATGCGAAGTCTTACTCAAAGAACGGCGAGTTTTATAGTTTTTACCGCAGCATGCAATCCTATCGGGATTCGATTGGTACGAGTGGCGATGTGCTGGTAATAGCTCCAGATAGTGCTTACTTTAAGTATTTCGGTAAATCGCTGTCACAGCACTAGCGGCTAGGGTTAGACATGAACGTCGGTTGGGATGAACTCCTACGGTATTTCGGCGGTGCGTTTGCACTTTATTTAATATTGGAAGGAGTGCTGCCGTTTTTAAATCCACTGGCTGCGCAACGCCTTATGGCCAAACTATCTCAATCCGATCCCGCGCATTTGCGTTGGGGTGGATTGATTAGCATGATTGCGGGAATCGCGTTGTTATGGGTGGCTCGCAATGGGTAATGGGTAATGGGTAATAGGTAATGGGTAATGGGTAAGAATTTAGTCGTGATTGGTTTGCAATGGGGCGACGAGGGCAAGGGCAAAGTCGTGGACCTCTTGACCGACCACGCAAAGGCGGTGGTGCGTTTCCAAGGTGGACACAACGCCGGTCACACCTTGGTCATCGGCGGCAAGAAAACCATTCTCTCCTTAATTCCCTCGGGGATTTTACATCCCCAGGTGCGTTGTCTTATTGGCAATGGAGTGGTGTTATCGCTTGAGGCATTTTTTAAAGAAGCCGAAGGCTTGATGGTTCAAGGCATCCCCGTGCTAGAACGATTGCGGGTCAGTCCAAATTGTCCGCTAGTACTCGCCTCCCATGTGTCCTTGGACCTCGCACGCGAAAAGGCGCAGGGCGCAAAAGCCATTGGTACTACCGGGCGCGGTATAGGGCCTGCCTACGAGGATAAGGTGGCGCGCCGTGCCTTGCGGGTCTCGGATCTATTTCACCGCGAACGGTTCGCGGCGAAGTTAGGTGAAATTCTCGACTATCATAATTTTATTTTGCAGCGCTATTTCAACACTGCGCCGGTTGATTTCCAGCAAGTGCTCGAATCGAATCTTATCTTAGGCGAGCGGCTCAAACCTTTGGTGGCGGATGTCACCGGCATCCTCGAACAGTTGAGCATTGACGGTGAAAATGTGCTGTTCGAAGGCGCTCAGGGCGCGATGCTAGATGTGGATTTAGGCACCTATCCGTATGTCACCTCGTCGACCACTACAGCGGGCGGTGCTGCGGCCGGTACCGGAATAGGACCGCGTCGACTGCACGAAGTACTCGGTATCGTTAAGGCCTATGCGACCCGAGTGGGCGCGGGGCCATTCCCCACTGAATTATTTGATGGGTGCGGTGATCATTTGTCGCGGGTGGGACATGAGTTTGGATCGGTCACGGGCAGACGTCGCCGTTGCGGTTGGTTTGACGCGGTCGCGTTGCGGCGCTCCATTGTGCATAGTAGTTGCTCCTCGTTATGCGTGACCAAACTCGACGTGCTGGATGGACTCGACACTATCCGCGTGTGCGTGGGATATAAAATCGATGGCGGCGTAACGACATCGCCACCACTCTTGGCTGAAAATTTTGTCGACTGTGAGGCGGTCTATGAAGACTATCCCGGTTGGACGGAAAGTAGTGTCGGAGTCACTCGATATGAGGAACTACCCCTGAATGCCCAAAGGTATTTGGCGCGACTGCAGGAGTTGGTGGGCATTCCGATTGATATTATTTCAACGGGCCCGGACCGCGATCAGACGATTATTCGGCGTCACCCGTTCGGTTGATTTTTTGCGGGCGAGCTTCCCTTGCAAGGTGGCTCGCGCACCCTAGTAACGGCGTAGCACGACGGGCTTCGCTGCCCGCCGTGCCATAGACAGATTTTTTTACTGATCGTTGCCCTGAGGGTTCTGCGTCGCAGTCAACTTCCCCAGCACTCCGGTGGTTTCATGCGCGCCTCCCGCTGCGAAGTACAACGACGTGGCGTTTCCCGCATTTGCATCGTTTCCGGGAGAAATTCCCCAAAGACCAGGGATCGTAATCACACTCCCGGTGGCGTCTCGGAGGAAATCTTGAAAACGCCCCGTCACCGGATCGAAGCTTGCAACCCAGCCGCTACCGAAGTTGCCGATCAAGATGCTATGGCTGTAAGGACCGAAATCGCTCGGCGCAATGGCCACGCTCCAAGGCGCGTTGAACCAGCTTCCATGCTCAAGGCTCAACAACAAGCGTCCGTCCGGCGTGTAGATGCGAACCTTGCCCAAACCAGCCCCATCCTGCTCGTTGCTGCCGCTTCCGAGCTTGGCGTAAGTGACATAGATATTGTTGCCCAAGTTCTGCACGTTGAAGGGAGCGTAACCGTGCGGCATATCCTCGTCACCATTAATCCTCTCCTCGACCGAACGCACATGCTTGAATGCCCCATCAAAGACCTGCACTTTAGCGCCGCTAAAGTCTGCCGCATACAGCAGCATTTGATTTTGGTGGTTGGGCAAATGCGCCATTGCTGCCGTCAATCCTTTGAATGAAGCGCCCTGCTTGGACTCATCGACAATAATGATTGCGTTGCCGAGATTCACCGCAGGATTCCAACCTGAAATTGTGCCATCCTCGGTTGCAAAGAGAAAGAACGCTGGCATCCCGTTGGCCACCGGGAATTCCATAGTGCCGTTGAAAATGGTACCCGTGGGTGAACCGAGCACGCCAGGCTTCGGCTGTGCGGGCGGAATGGTCACGACCAGAGGTTCGACTGCACCGGTTCCCGTATACAGCGTGGAGAGCCCGGTCCCGTTGTCCGAGACCCACCAAGGACTGCCTGAACTGCGCGACAGTCCCCAGGGATTCACCAGATTTTTGTCGGTATTCGGAGCTGCCGTAGTAAGGTTGGTTGTAAGGTGGGTAACAAGATACTGGTTCGACGCCAAGGGCGTATCCGCAGTGCCCCGACCGGGCATGTAACCGTCATCATCGGCGGCGGCAATCACCGGTCCTAGCAACACGGCGCCGACCAGCAATGGCAAAGAAAGTCGAAAGGACATATTCATTGATACTTACTCCTTGAGTTGAATGGTTCGTGCATCATTCCATGCTGACTGGCGCCAGCCCTTGAAAGTGTGCCAGTCAAAGTTTAGTGCCTGATTCGAGGATTTGGGTTGCCCGTTAGCGCGATCGATTTGATTCCGCGCCGGCTTTTTGATCGATCGATTACTTTGTGGATGCTTTGCGGGTGGGAGCTTTAGCGATTCGCACTTTCTTGGTTGCTGATTTCTACCGCAACGGCCTTCGGTCGACAAATCGTTTAAGGTTTAGTGGCTTAGGTTACATTCCCTTCACATTAATGGCTGGTGAAGGTTCTGTGACGTTGTCTATTTTGTACCGAAACCAAATCTGACTAAATTGTGAGCAGCTAAAGCGACATTGGGATCACATGAACAAGCCATCAAAGTACGGAATTACCCTGCTGGTCTGCGCGGTCACTTTTTTGAGTGGTTGCGTGGTACGAGAACGCGTTTACCGGCCGCTACCGCCGCCACGCGTGTATCGTCCGCCGGTGAGTGTTACGCCGGTGATGGATGTTGAAATTCAGGCTACTGAGGCGCCGCCGCCGCTGCCTGATTATGAGCAACCCGCTTGTCCCGAGGATGGGTTTCTGTGGACTCCGGGGTATTGGCATTGGAATGTCGGTGAATATTTTTGGATACCGGGAACTTGGGTACGTCCCCCGCGGTTTGGCGTGCTGTGGACTCCCGGATATTGGGCCTTTAACGGCGGGATCTATGGCTGGCATGGCGGCTATTGGGGTCCGCACGTCGGTTTCTACGGCGGCGTCAACTATGGTTTCGGGTACGTCGGCGTAGGGTTTGTCGGCGGTCGCTGGGCGGGCAACACGTTTGCGTATAACACCTCAATCAATAACGTCAATACGACGATCGTTCACAATACCTACAATCAAACGGTGGTGAACAACGTCACCGTTAACAAGGTCAGCTACAACGGCGGGACGAGCGGGGTAGTGGCAGCGCCTACTGCTCAAGAAACGTCGGTTGCGCGTGAAGCTCACGTAGCGCCGACAGCGATGCAGCAACAACATGTCGCACAAGCCGTGCGCAACCCGGCATTGTCGGCACGCAGCAACGGGGGTAGTCCCCCCATTGCAGCGACTCCTAGACCTGGAGCATTTAATGCACCGGGAGTGGTCGGTGCTCATGGCATGAATCCCGGGAACGCGAGTACGCCGGCACATCCCACGGGGCAACCACAAGGGCAGACGCAAGGGCAGGCGCAAGCGCACCCAGGACGACCTGCGGCTGCAGCAGGTCCTGCGTTAAGGGGCAATAGGGCTGTTAAGCGAGTTAAAAGGCCGCGTGCTGCAAACCCTCAGGGTGAGGCCGCACATAGATAGGTCTTAGGCGCGATTGACGGTGCAGGAGAAACACCCTCGATTAGCATTGTGCAAGTGAATATACGCAACTTTATTGGCGCTGAACATTTTCTGGATCGAGGCAGCGGTATCGCTGCCTGCACAAACCAGCGCGTCAGTCATAAAATGAGTTTTGTCGTACGCGCGCACAGACATTAATCGAGTGCTAACATAATCAGGAATTATCCCGGGCTTGATATTGGCTTGCACAGCGGCCTTACGCACGAAGATTGGACCCGCCTTGTAAGGCGATTTCGTGGGCTGATGTTCGAAGGGCAGCAGGAGAAGTTCTTCACCCATTTCCGCATCGGCGAGACTTACACGGCATGGATAGCCTGGTTTTTCTGAGGCGGTCATTCGGCAAATGTTGGGCTTGGAAAGAGCCGTATCAGAGAGGTTAAACAACGGCGAAAATTGTTCAAAACCAAGACCGACTAATTGAAAAGAAGTCATGGCGCACCTAAGAATTAAGAATTGGGAGTGTCTATGATTGCTTAATTGAAACCTTTAGTCTCGCCGTTATCGGACGTTAAAATTCTAATGCTGGCTTGTGCTCCGTAGATCGCTAAATTTTTCTGCGTGCGCAGTAGCACCTTGCGCCGCTCGTCGCAGGCCTGCCCGAGCAAGTATGCGCGTGGGGTCGACTGTCGGCAGCGCCGAATTTGCGTCGTTTATTATCAATGGGATAAATGTTGGAATTCGACTAATCCAGACCCTTGAATAGACAGTAATCTTACGCTTGCACAACGCATTCAATGCTGGCATTATGAAAGCATGGCAATTCAGATTAGTATTCGTGATGTTCCCGAAAGTGTCCGCGACGAGCTGGCTGCACGTGCTGCTTTGCAGGGTAAGTCAATGCAGGAATACTTGCGCGCTGAGCTGAGCCGCTTGGCTACCCGCCCTTCAGTAGACGGTTGGCTGCAACAGGTGCGCAAGAGGAAACGCGCAGCACAGACTCGCGTCTCTATTAAACAAATACTCGAATACAGAAACGCTGATCGACGCTGATCGACGTTGAACGCCGTTGTCGATTCGTCTGTGCTTGTGGCTGCGCTCATTGATGCTGGCCCGCACGGTGTGTGGGCGGAGAATGTTCTAGAGCAAGGTTCGCTATACGCGCCTGAGTTGGTATGCGCTGAAGCGACGAACATTTTTCGCCGTCTGGAGCGGGCTAAACTCATTACGACCCCGGAAGCGAACGTTGCGCAAGAAGAACTCATGCAGCTCGATATTGAGTTGTTTTCTTTTGCGCCCTTCGCCGACCGTATTTGGGAGCTGCGGCACAACGTGACCAGTTACGATGCGTGGTATGTCGCTATTGCAGAAGCAATTAAGCTTCCGCTCGCAACTCTGGACGGACCTCTTTCCAGATCAAGTGGAGTCGATTGCGAGTTTTTAACGCCCTGAATTATTATCGATAGCGATTCATCAACTTGTCGAGCGCAGCGCTTCCGGGAGTTAGTTTTTCAAAAGGAATGCTATTCAGCGGCAACGTCGCGCTGTGATTGAGCGTGTGAAATTCCGTAGTGCTGTTTTCATCGATGTGTATGAGGCCGGTCACGTATTCATGCTTTTTAAGTTTGGCTTCGATGTAGGCATAGGCTGCGCTACGATCGGTGGGATCGTAACTTGGGTCTAGTTTTCTTAAAACCACCTGGCTGCCATCGTGTAGTTTGACGGGTAGTGACTCCCCCGCCGCGTATTCCACCGCGATGGGTTCAGCAGGTTGCACAAAGTCTGCCTCGACCACGGCATGATAATTCTCGCGCGCAAAGGTGTAGCTCTTGGTAGATCCTTCATGGTCGTTGAATGTGACACAGGGTGAGAGTACATCGATGAGTGCGAAGCCATTGTGTCGTAATCCCGCTTGGATCAACGGCACGAGCTGGGCCTTGTCTCCCGAGAAACTACGTGCCACAAAGGTTGCGCCCAAGCTTAAGGCCAGCAGCACCGGATCAATCGGCGCCGTCGCGTTAACTTCGCCGCGCTTAGCCTTGGTACCAATATCCGCTGAGGCTGAAAATTGACCTTTGGTCAGTCCATAGACGCCATTGTTTTCGATGAGGTACAGCATGTTTACATTGCGACGAATCACATGCACAAGTTGACCGATACCAATGGATAACGAATCGCCGTCGCCGGATACGCCGATGTAAGTCAGTTCGCGATTCGCCGCATTGGCACCGCTGGCGATTGAAGGCATGCGCCCATGAACCGCGTTGAATCCATGCGCGCCGCTGACAAAATAGGCCGTTGTTTTCGACGAACACCCAATGCCCGATAATTTAACTAAACGCTCCGGCCGCATCGAAAGCCCCCAGCAGGCCTCGGTGACCGCCGCGGTGATCGAGTCATGCCCACAGCCGGCACATAAAGTGGACATGCTGCCTTCGTATTGCCGGCGGGTCATTCCCAGTGAATTCACGGGTAGTGAAGGATGGGCGACTTTGGGTTTGTTGATATAGGACATGAGGCGGAGACCTTAGGATTTCACGACGGTAAGTCTAGGAGTTTCGGCGAGCTTCTCGCGAATGCCGTTTACTACCGGTTCCGCCGACATTGGGAAACCGCTGTAACTTAAAATAGAGAATAATTTTGATTTCTCCACGGCAGTTTCCAAGGTGAGTAACGCTTTGAGCTGCGCATCACGATTCTGTTCGACCACAAAAATAGTCGCATGGGATTTCAGGAATTGTTCTACTTCGTGATTAAAGGGGAACGCTCGTACCCGTAAATAATCCACTTCGATTTTCTGCTTGCCTAAGATATCCAGCGCTTCGCGGATGGCGCCGTCGCAACTCCCAATACTGACAATGCCCACCTCGTTACCGCCCTTACCTACGATGATCGGCTTGGGAAGGTAGCGGGGCGCATAGCTGAACTTACGTTTGAGGCGATCTAGCACCCCTTGGTATTCGGCCGAGTCTTCCGTATACACGCCATATTGGTTGTGGCCGGAGCCGCGCGTGAAGTAGGCACCCTTGGGGTTTACTCCGGGCAGGGTGCGATACGTAATAGCATCGTCATCGCGATCCACATAGCGATAGAATTTTTCGAGTTTGTCGATCTCCTCGCTGGATAGAATTTTGCCGCGATCGGGCTTATACGCGTCATCCCATTTTAAATCCGGACACATCCAATCGTTCATACCGATATCAAGATCCGATAGCACAAAGACTGGTGTTTGTAACCTTTCTGCGATATCAAATGCTTGTACCGATAGATAAAAACACTCTTCCGGGTTCGCCGGAAATAAAAGTACATGCCGGGTATCACCGTGCGAGGCATAGGCACAGAGCATAATGTCGGATTGCTGGGTGCGCGTGGGCATGCCTGTGGAGGGGCCCACCCGTTGTACGTCGAATATGACGCAAGGAACTTCCGCGTAATAGGCCAGACCTACAAATTCATTCATTAATGAAATGCCGGGGCCGCTGGTTGGCGTGAAGGCGCGCGCGCCGTTCCACGCCGCACCTAGTACCATGCCTATGGCTGCTAATTCATCCTCAGCCTGCAAAATAGCAAAATTGCGCTCGCCGGTTTGAGAGTCAACTCGATAGCGGTCACAAAAGCCCTTGAATGCGTCCATCAAAGAGGTTGAGGGCGTTATAGGATACCAAGCTCCGACCGTGGCGCCGGCGTACACGCAGCCCAGGCCCGCGGCAGTGTTGCCATCAATCATAATGGACCCGCGGGTCTTATCCATCGGTTCAACCCGCAGGGGTAGCGGTGAACTTAAGTTCTTCTTGACGTAGTCGTAGCCTAAA
>JAYUFB010000030.1:0-5807 GCA_043738945.1 Gammaproteobacteria bacterium | reverse complement strand
CGCTGACTATTCTCGCCGATGTCAGCTTAAGTGTGCGAGCGGGCGAGACTTTAGCGATTGTAGGAGCATCGGGGGCCGGTAAATCCACTTTGCTCGCGCTACTGGCCGGACTCGATTCGCCCACCACCGGACGGGTGAGTATAGCGGGTGTCGATCTTACTGATCTGGACGAGGACGGGCGTGCGGCAGTGCGTGGTCGGCATGTAGGATTTGTATTTCAATCGTTTCATCTGATCCCGTCGCTCACCGCCATTGAAAATGTCATGTTGCCGCTGGAGCTTGCGAATCGTCGCGATGCCCGCGCGGGTGCGGCCCTTGCGCTTGAGCAGGTGGGATTGACGCCGCGAGTGGGTCATTATCCGAAGCAATTATCCGGTGGCGAGCAACAGCGGGTGGCCATTGCACGCGCCTTTGTGACGCATCCTGCGGTGTTATTTGCGGACGAACCAACGGGGAACCTTGACACCACTACTGGACAACGCATATGCGATTTGCTGTTTGAGCTCAATCGCAGCATTGGGAGTACCTTGGTGTTGGTGACCCATGACCGCGCTCTGGCGGCACGCTGCGGCCGAATTTTTGAGCTCGATGCCGGCCATGCCTTGGCGCCCGCCGCCCACGTTGCAGGCTGACGTTAAGATGCGCGCGGTACGCTTCGCAATACGCAACCTTTGGCGCGATTTGAAGTCCGGCGAGCTCAGCGTATTGCTGTTAGCGCTCACGGTGGCGGTGCTGTCCTTGACTGCGGTGGGATTTTTTACCAGCCGAATTGGTCAAGGAGTGCGAGCCCAAGCGGCCGAAGTGCTAGCGGCGGATTTGCGGCTTGAATCTTCTTCGCCGCTCCCGACACGATATTTCACCGAAGCCCGATCGCATGGCCTTGCGACGGCGCAAGTGGAATCGTTTCCGACAGCCATTTTCAATGGCGAAAAATCTCAGCTTGCCGCCGTGCACGCAGTCACGAGCGCCTATCCTTTACGCGGCAAATTACGCATCACGGATTCTCCTTTTGGAGTGGCGCGTAGTACCGATCATATTCCAACGCCGGGTACGGTGTGGTTGGACGCGCGTATTGTTGCACAACTGCAATTGTCGATGGGCAGCGCCGTGCGCATTGGAGCCACCACTTTGCGGCTCACTCAAGTGCTCGACTACCGACCCGATCAGGGTACTGGCTTTGTGAACCTGGCACCCGCAGCATTGCTGAATGAGGCGGACATTGCGGCGACCCAACTCATCGCCCCCGGCAGCCGCGTCACGTATTCCGCATTGTTTGCGGGTACATCACAGGCCGTCGCAGCCCTGCATGATTTCCTAGTCTCGAACAAGGCCGCAGGTGAACGTTTACGCGAAGTGGAAGAGTCGAGCCGGCAACTTAATTCTGCGATCGATCGTGCCAGTCGATTCTTAAATTTAGCAAATCTAGCCTCCGTACTATTGGCCGCCGTGGCGGTGGCCATGGGGGCAAGGCGTTATGCCGCTCGCCACATTGATACCGTGGCGCTAATGAAGTGCATGGGTGCTGCGCAAGGTTTGGTTTTATCGATTTCACTCATTGAACTCTCGGTGCTGGCGATATTCGCAGTATTATTAGGTGCCGCCTTAGGCTACCTGGGCCAGTGGGGGCTGATCTGGCTGTTACAGGGACTGATTCAGGGTGAGTTACCGGCGGCCTCGTTAGCCCCGGTGGTCATTGCCTTAGTGACTGTGCTTGCAATGTTAGTGGGGTTTGCACTACCGCCACTATTGCAGTTGAAAAATACTCCTCCGGCCCGAGTGTTACGCAAATCCGTGAACGCAGCGCCGCTACGTTATGGTTTGAGCTATGGACTCAGCCTGGCAGCCTTAGCGGCAATTTTATGGGCCTTGGTGCGCGACGTAGAATTAGTGGCCAGCGTTTTCTTAGGCGTGCTGGGTGTGGGCATAGTGCTCGCCTTGGCGGGCTTCGGGCTAGTACGGCTCACGGGGCGACTACGCGGCGGTGTGGGTGTCGCCTGGCGCTATGGTCTTGCCAATGTATCGCGACGGGGTGCGGGTAGCGTGGTGCAGATTGTTGCGTTTGGCACCGGGCTAATGGTGCTCTTGCTGCTGGCCGTGGTGCGTAATGATTTGCTGGCCGATTGGCGACGTAGTCTTCCGAGCGATGTTCCGAATAATTTCTTGATCAATATTCGTCCCGAAGAGCGGCAGCCTTTAAACCAATTTCTGCAAGCGCATGGCTTGGGTCAGCCTGCGATGTATCCGATGATTCGTGCCCGCATCACGGCGATTAATTCGGTGCCCAGTGAGGCGCTTAAAATTACCGGTGATGTCGCGCGGGGCTATCTTGAGCGCGAACAGAATCTAACGTGGTCCGCTGATTTGATGCAGGATAATCAGATGATTGCGGGGCATTGGTGGACACCCCAGGATTTCGGCAAGCCTCTGGTATCGGTCTCGTCAGAGTATCAAGAAGCTCTGCATCTGAAGCTTGGCGATCATTTAAGTTTCGACATCGCTGGCGAAAGCCTCAAGGTCGAGGTCGTGAGCATTCGTAAAGTTCGCTGGGATAGTTTTCGCCCGAATTTTTTCATGGTGTTCCCGCCCGGCTTACTAGATGGCGCTGCGGGAACCTATATGACCAGTGTTTATTTGACTCCGCTTAAGCGGCCGGCCTTAGCCAGCCTGGTGCGTGAATTCCCCACCATCTCGGTGTTTGATGTGGATGCAATTCTCAGTCAAATTCGAGCGATCATGGACCGTGCGTCGCTGGCGGTGCAGTATGTGTTTTTGTTCACGCTGGTTGCTGGCGTCATCGTACTGCTGGCCGCGGTGCAGGCCACGCGCGATGAGCGGCGCTATGAAAGCGCTATGTTGCGCACCCTGGGTGCGAGCCGTCGCACCGTGCTACAAGGCGTTGCAGCTGAATTTGGCGCGCTCGGGTTTCTGTCGGGCACACTAGCTGCCGTAGGCGCTACTGGCATCGGTTGGCTGTTAGCACATCGTTTCTTTTCGCTCGAGTACCATTTTAATCCCTATGTTTGGATTCTAGGCTTAGTGTGCGGAACCGTGTTAGTGGGACTTGCCGGGACATTGGCCACTCGCCGAGTGGTTAATACGCCTCCTATCGTGAGCTTGCGCGAGGATTAGAGGCCCTCGAAGGTCTAGTCGACCCCGAAGAGCTAGTGAAGCCCCAGAGCTAGTGGACCCCCAGAGCTAGTGGACCTCTAGTAACAGCCACCCTTCAGCTAGCGGTGCGCCCTGCATCGGGAGTCCTTCGATACGCACTTTATAAGTGCCGGCTGCCAGTCCCGATGAGTTAAAGCTTAGGCGTAGATCGCCATTGGAATCTTTAGTGAGGTTCTCAATAATCAGCGCGCGACCTTGATCTTCTTTGTCGACCGTCAACCGGAATTGACTCGCGCGCGAATACTCCATATTAATTCGCAAATCGAGCAACTGCGGTGCACTGCGGCTTACGCTGACCCTGGCGGTATCGGCACCCGCGATGCGATCTGGCGCGAGGCGTAGATTACTCAAGGTCGCGGGCGTGGTTAAGGGACCCTGGGTAAGTCGGGTGGTGGTCTCGACAAGTTCGCCTTTAAGTAATGAGTAGCGCGCGAACAGAGCCCAAAAAGCGATCAGGCTAAGGAGTGTCACGACTCCTAGGCCGACTAGGAAATAGAGCGTCTTCCACCAGGGGGGCTGCACTTCACTAAGATCTTCGGGTCGACCGCTCGCCTCCAATAATCTTAAGCTGGACTGGGTGCGGATCGGCAGTTTCAGTTCATCGAGATATTGCGGATTCTTGCGACACCAATCCTCTAGTTCTCGCGCGCCCTTGGGGGGGAGCTTTTGCTCAAGGTAACGTTCCAGGAGTTGGTGCTCTTCAATAAATTTTCGATCGAATCGCGGTGTATCTTCGGAAGTTGCGGGGGCGGGAGAGTTCACATTGATTCCTTACGCGGCACGATTCATCACTTGATGGATAACATCACATACGGCTACGATAGCCGGTACTCGGGTGGTCGATTTGCGCCATACAGCACCCACGCTACGCGACGGAGCCGGCTTTGCGAATTCACGCACCACTAGGCCACGTTGTGCACCAAACGGTGATTCGACGGCAAGTTCAGGTAGTAGTGTTATGCCTAAACCCGCCACCACCATTTGGCGCAAAGTTTCGAGGCTGGTGGCGCGGTAATCTTCCGGTTCGCGCACATCGACCCGACTGCAAACCTCCAGCGCTTGATCTCGTAGGCAATGACCGTCTTCCAGGAGTAGTAAGGTGTGACCTTCCAGCTCACGTATCTTAATGGGAGTTTTTGCTTGCGAGAGTGGATGACCGGTGGGCAGCGCCACGGTAAAATTTTCTTCATACAGTACGCGTGATTCTATGCCGTCCTGCCCGGTGGGCAGGGCCATGATCCCTAGGTCGATTTCGCCGTCGCGTAAGCGCCTAAGTAAGGACTCGGTTTGATGCTCGTAGAGCATCAGGCCAAGGTCCGGTAGCGCCTTGCGTATTTTCTGCATAATGCGGGGCAGTAGGTAGGGACCGATGGTGGGGATGAGTGCAATTTTTAGGCGGCCCGCAAGGGGGTTGGAGTTGTTACGTGCAAGCGCAATGATTTCTTCGCCCTGGTCCAACATGCGGCGCGCCAATGCCACCACCCGTTCGCCTAATTCGGTGAGGCGTATTTTCTTGGGCTGACGCTCGACTAGTTTTACGCCGAGGTATTCCTCGAGTTTTTTGATTTGCGCCGATAAAGTTGGTTGGCTGACAAAAGTACGCTCGGCCGCCTTACCGAAATGCCCGGTATCCGCGATGGCGACTAAATACTTGAGGTCTTTAAGGTTCATAAGCGTATGTTAATAGATGTAGTCTATCCAATGGGCCGCTATAATCAACTTTCGATAGGGTATTAGGCGCGCCTGATGAGACTTTCCAGTGGTGTAGTGGTGGTTAGCGTGATTGAACGGAAATTAAAATTTCTGTTGCTGCGCGCCTATCGCAATTGGGACTTTCCCAAAGGCCTGGTCGAGCCGGGAGAGGAGGCGATTGACGCTGCGCTACGGGAGGTGCGCGAAGAGACGACCTTGGATGATATCTCCTTTGATTGGGGACTCGTTTTTATGGAAACGGGACCCTACAACAAGGATAAGATTGCGCGCTACTACATCGCCCGCAGCAAGCAAGTTCATATCCATCTGCCCATCAATCCCGAATTGGGCAAGCCTGAACATCACGAAGCGCGTTGGTTTGATGTCGACAACGCACTCGCCATGGTCTCGCCACGCTTAATTCCGGTGGTGCGATGGGCTTATGGGGTGGTGAATCATGGGCTGGTTAGTGGGTAGCTACTTCCGCTTCTGCGGTACTGGTTGGCGACGTTCGATAGTGCCCTTGAAACCACCGACCGCAGTCATAATCTGCTCATAAGTCAGCTTACCGGGAAGTAGCAAAACACCGCCGCCCGAATGCTTGATTTGCACCTCAGTGCCAGCGAAGTGGAATTCCTTGGGCAGGCGCGCAGCTTGGCTGTTGCCATGTTTGAATATTTTGGCTGTCTTCATGAGCGCCTCCAGAATAGAGGCATTAAGTATCAACATATTGGTTGCAGTGGTCTATTTTTATTAGGGCGCGCGGTGCAGATAATTCTAATATTCCGCGGGGCCCTTCACTAGCATTACGCTACACTTGAAATACCTAGCCGCTTTCGCGAGATCGCGATCGGCTGTCAGCAGCGTGACTGACTCGGAGATTGCGGCTGAAAGATGCAAGGCATCCAATGTGCGCAATGAGGTTTCCATTGAGGCGACAAGCTGCC
>JAYUFB010000029.1:0-39366 GCA_043738945.1 Gammaproteobacteria bacterium | reverse complement strand
CAATTTTGCGCCGCCAGCTGTCTAAATACACGGCGACATCAGATTCACGGGTATCAGCCGCGATCCACAATTGATTTTTCGAATCGCCGCGTAGGCGTAGCTCAATACCGTCATCGTTGGCCTTCATGCCCAGATCGGGCTTATTTTCTAGCAATAAGGGCAATTGAGAGGCGTCTTTGGCGGCATTAGGTGAGGCGAAGTACAAAACTTTGACCGCTGGGGCGTGAGTTGCGACGAGTTCGTCGTCACCAGCATGGGTGCCGATTTGTTGGTCAGCAATGCTTTGCCCTAAAGGAACGCCAGGACTCTGTGCGGGGATGGCGGACGATTTGGGGATTAGAGCGTCGCCCTGGCGGGTATTGCCGAAACCTTTCTGATTGTGATCTGAGAGGTAGATTGCCGAGGTATTTTTGGCCTCGTTAGGAATATCCGCGTTGACTAGGATAACTTCGAGCGCGGGGGCGTCCTTTTCGGTTTCGTTATGAGTTTGGCTGCTAAACGTTACTCCCAATATCACAATCGCATGCAAGAGTGCGGCTAGAAATCCCGTAGTTAACATGCGGTCATTAGCCGGTGGCAAACCGATATTGAGAGCTTCAGCGTTCATGCCGTCAGTTTTCTCGATATGGCATTCATAAGCAGTGCGCCGATGTTGAGGTTGTTTTTTTGATCAATTTCGCGAATGCCGGTGGGGCTTGTAACATTGATTTCGGTGACGTATTCGCCAATGATATCTAGTCCCACGAATAGCATGCCCGCAGCACTAAGTTTCGGCCCGATTTTCGCACAAAGCTCGCGATCGCGACTGTTTAAAGGGCGGCTCATGGCAATAGCACCGGCAGCGAGGTTGCCGCGATTGTCGTTGGCTTCGGGCATCCGTTGCAAAGCAAATGGCACGGGTTCACCATCCACTAGCAATACTCGGCAATCACCTCCTGTCACGATTTCCGGCAAATAGCGCTGCACCATGGCATAGCGACTACCGTACTCGGTTAATGTTTCGAAAACCACATTGCGATTTTTATCGCCATGTTCTAAGACGAAAATTGAACGTCCACCCATGCCGTCCAGAGGTTTGCAGACCGCTTTGCCATGCTCCTTTAAGAATTCCCCCATAGCGGTCATATCACGAGTAATCAGTGTGGGTGCGCAACAATCCGGGAACCACGCGGTATAGACTTTTTCGTTCATATCGCGCAGCCCTTGCGGGTCATTAATGACTCGCGCGCCCTGATCGCGAGCCCTGTCTAGGATATAAGTGGTATAAATGTATTCCGTATCAAACGGCGGGTCCTTACGCATCAGAATGACGTCGAATTCACCCAATTTAGCGGTGGTGGCGGTCTCTAAGGTAAACCAATTGTCGAGATTGTCGGCCACTTGCAGGGCTCTTAGGCTACCGAGCGCCACACCGTCGCGCAGCCAGAGGTGTTTTTGCTCGGCATAAAATAACTCCCAACCTTTGGCCTGCGCGGCGAGCAACATGGCTAGAGTGCTATCTTTAGCGGGTTTAATGGTGGCGATGGGATCCATAATCACGACCAGACGGACTCGGGCAGACATACTTCAATCCTTCGGAAGTTGAAACCAGTTAGTAGGCCGCAGTTTAGCGCAAGCTCAACTGACAACCGATCTCTTGATGGAACTGTGAACTAGACCCCCTTTGTTTAGGCGTGCATAGGTCGAAATGTTGACGGGATTCCGTGGCTTGCCAGCCTTGGATATGTTAAAAAGCTTATGAAACCTTAGGTATTCCATAGGAAGGATAAATGGAGAGTACGATCATTAGTGGTAAGCCGAGACTCACGGGACTTAAGGTCCTAGTGATCGACGATAGTAAGACCATTCGTCGGACGGCCGAAACGCTCCTCACTAAGGAAGGCTGTGAGGTATTTACGGCTGTCGATGGTTTTGACGCATTGTCAAAAATCGCCGACCACCAGCCTGATATCGTGTTTGTGGACATTATGATGCCAAGGCTTGATGGGTATCAGACCTGCTCGCTAATTAAACACAACAAGGTATTTAAGAAAATTCCGGTCATTATGCTCTCAAGTAAGGATGGATTATTTGATCGCGCACGCGGTCGGATTGTAGGTTCTGAGCATTACTTGACCAAGCCCTTCACTAAAGATGAGTTATTGGGTGCGATTGAAGCCCATGTAAACAAATGACGGAGAGTCTTAAAATGCCTTTGATTCTTATTGTCGACGACTCGCCGACCGAAGTATTTGTCATGCAGAAAGCGCTGGAAAAACACGGCTTTAAGACGGCATCTGCAGAAAATGGCGAGGAGGGTATTCGTAAGGCTCGGGCTATGAAACCCGATCTCATTTTCATGGACATCGTGATGCCGGGTGTCAATGGCTACCAAGCGACTCGCACCTTGAACAACGATCCAGAGACCCGCTTGATCCCCATTATAATGGTAACGACCAAAGGTCAGGAGACGGATCGGGTCTGGGGTCTGCGCCAGGGCGCAGTAGATTATTTGGTGAAGCCCGTGTCTGCACAGATTTTAGTTGAAAAGGCACAGGCTGCTCTGGCCGTATGACAAATACGGAAGCTAGCTCTCAGGATGGCCTGCGCGCGCTGCGCGATCGACCGTTTGAATTACTAGTGGAATTGGAGAAACGCAGCCGTGCCGTAGTCGCCGTTAGCGCCGCTGAGCCTGCGGGAGCACGCGAGTGGGTTGGCGTTGCGTTTAGGATGGGAGGCGAAACTTTTCTTGCTGCACGTGAGGAAACCCGTGAAGTATTGGGGTATCCGGCTGCGGTAACCCGTATACCGGGCGTTAAACCTTGGGTGAAAGGACTCGCGAACGTTCGCGGTCAGCTTCTGCCCATGTTGGACCTTAGACAATTTTTGGGAAGTGGTTCGACGACAGCTGGACGTAATACCAGGATCATCATAGTCAATCATAAGGAAATACCGGCGGGACTCATGGTTGATGAAGTTTTGGGATTTCGCCGCTTTGCCGACAGTGAATTTAATTCCGAGCCTCCACAAACCGTGATTCGCTGCGATAGCTATCTTGCCGGGGCGTTTCGCCGCGGAGGCGAGGTGTGGCCGGTATTGAAATTAAGGAATTTAGTTGATAGCCAGAGTTTTTTGCAGGCCGCAAGTTAAGTGCAATTGGAAATTAGACAATGACCAAACAAGAAAATGACCCGTTACGAAGCAAGCTATTGTCGGGTCTTCTGGTGCTTATTGTGTTGTCTCTTTTGGGTGTTGGCACATTGCTTTGGTTGATGGATGACGTACCACCCGTGGCCGGTGATCAGTTCGCTGTGGTTTTGCAGAGTGTGCCGCTAGAGGCTCAGAATGCGCTGCGCGGTGAGACTAGCGCTTTCGATGAGCTGACTAAAAGTATGGCTCATCTTAAGGTCATGCCTGACGCGCCTGGTTTGCGCAAGTTGTCTGATGCGGTCACGATAGTTGACGAGGCGAGGCCGTCGGTGGCGGTCATTCGTACTGTTAACCAAGAAGTTCGCGACTTGGCGCCTAAACTTTTGTCGGAATTAGGTGATCTGGCAAGCGCGGTAGGGGTACAAAAACTGGAAGGCATGAGCCGTCACTTAGAGCGATTTGAACTAACGGTGCAGCGAATCCAGCAAGATCTGAATGGTGTGGCGTTGGGCGTTGGTGAGGCAGCTCCTGCTGCGCAGCGGTTGGCCGATGGGCTGGAATTTCTACAACAGGTGATTCGCGGCCTATCGGGCGATGAGCCTGGATCAACCTTATCGAAGGTCACCGGCGTTGACGCGGAGAAGCGGTTGAAGGTAGTCGTACAGCGTAACCAGCAATTTGCAGCGAGCGTGCGCAAGGCGATTAACGCTACAGATTCTATTGCAAAGGCACAAGTAGCGGCCCGCGCTTTGCCGGCTTTAGCGCGATCTTTGGCGCGTGAGCAGGCGGTTGCAAAGCCATCGCACACTAACTCCGGAACCAATTTTAAATTATGGATTTTAGGGCTCCTGGGACTTGCAGCGCTATCCTTGATCGCTTTAGTTTGGACCTATTGGAAATCCAGTAACGGCAACCGCACAACTAGTTTGCGGGTGCGTGAGAACGAGCGCAATCAAGAAGCAATTATGCGTTTGCTTGACGAATTATCCAGTTTAGCTGATGGTGATCTTACAGTGCAGGCTACTGTCACCGAAGATATAACCGGTGCGATTGCCGATTCTATTAACTATGCCATCGAAGCGCTACGTAAACTTGTCACCACGATTAATAATAGTGCTATTCAGCTAGACGGAGCGACCAAGCAAACGCAAGCTGCGGCTGCACACATGGCTAAGGCGAGTGGCGCGCAGTCGCGTCAAATTTCTGCTGCTAGTGAATCCATGGTCGACATGGCTGCATCGATTGAGGAAGTGTCCGGGAATTCCGAGCGTTGTTCGGATGTTGCGCGGCATTCGGTCGATGTCGCACATAAAGGTGGTGAAGCGGTACGGCGTACCATTGATGGCATGAATGCGATACGCGAGACGATTCAAGATACCAGTAAGCGCATTAAGAGGTTGGGTGAAAGTTCGCAAGAAATTGGAAATATTGTTGAGTTAATTAATGATATTGCTGAGCAAACTAATATTCTTGCCCTCAATGCTTCGATTCAGGCTTCCATGGCAGGTGAAGCGGGCCGCGGTTTCGCGGTCGTTGCCGATGAAGTGCAGCGCCTAGCTGAGCGTGCCACCAATGCAACTAAGCAAATCGAAGTGCTAGTGCGCACCATTCAGACCGATACCAATGAGGCTGTGGTTTCGATGGAGCGTAGTACAACCGATGTGGTGGGTGGCGCGCTTTTGGCTGAAAATGCTGGTGCGGCGCTTGAAGAAATTGAACAGGTTTCTAATCAAATTGCGAGCCTGGTGCAGAATATCTCGGCGAGCGCTCGTCAGCAAGCCGCGGCGTCGGGCAACATTTCTAAGAATATGCAAGTCGTGCGTGAAATATCTACACAGACGGCGGAAAGTTCCACGGCAACTTCCGCATCGATTGCCAAGCTTGCGGCTCTGTCAACGCAATTGCGGAGTTCGGCTGCGGGATTTCGGCTGCCGGATTTCGGGGGTGGAGCAACCACTTTAGCGGCCTCGACCTCTTCACGGTTACCAATATTGAAACAGCCCGCGGAAATTCCCAGTACCGGAAAGGTTCGTAAAATCAGCGGCGTTGGTGCTTAATGCGCTTCGGCAGTGCTTGAGTTATGACTGATATTAGTTCGCAAACTTTACATGTGGTCGCCAAGGAACTGGCGGTCACACTTAATGATGCTCGGGCTGCGCTGGAAGCTTACGCTGATCGTCCCGACCAGAACGTGCAATTGGAGAAGTGCGCCGCGCACTTGCACTTGGCGCATGGCGCGCTGCGATTGGTTGAGGTCTACGGCGCAGCTTTATTAGCCGAGGAAATGGAGCATGTTACCTGGTACTTGATCGGTGCTAGCGCGGATCAAAAACGTCAGGTGGAGGGCTTGGATGCGCTGATGAGGTCGATGGTGCAATTGCCGACCTATCTGGAACGAGTCTTATCGGGTGGCCGTGACCTAGCACTGGTTTTGCTACCGTTGCTGAATGATCTGCGCTCGGTACGCGGTAGTCCCCTCTTGTCTGAAGGGACACTCTTATTGTTGAACTTACGATCGGATCAAGCCGCGCGATCGCATTCGCAGCCAGAGGGTGAGGATTCGATTTCTGTGACTCAATGGGCGAGACGCTTGCGTTCACGATTTCAAATCGGGTTGCTCGGCTACATTCGAGGCGAACGTACCCCGCAGAATCTCGAAATCATGGCAAAGGTTGCCGAGAAACTCGAACAGGTCGCCACTACTCAGCAAGTGTTTCAATTGTGGTGGGTCTGCGGTGCAGTGCTTGAAGGTTTGCGGGCCAACGGACTGGAGAGTAGCGCTACGTTGAAGCGCCTATTAGGCCAGGCAGATCGACAGATTAAAGCCTTATACGAGGTGGGTGAGGAGCGCTATTGCCAAGATGCACCGATCGATTTACTCAATAATTTACTGTATTACGTTGCGCAAGCATCGACTAATGGCGGGCGAGTTAGCGCCGTGCGCGCATCCTTTAGGCTTGCTGAATTATTGCCGACGGACGACACAGTTGAGCAGGAGCGTGCCAACCTATCGGCGCCCAGCGTAAACTTGATGCGTACGGTTGCGGCCGCTATTAAAGAAGATCTTTCTAAAGTTAAAGATGTCCTCGATATTTTCGTGCGGCGCGGCGGTGGACGCGGGGAAGAGCTATTACCGCAAATCGAGTTATTAAAGAAAATTAGCGATACGCTCGGTGTCCTTGGATTAGGAGAATTGCGTCAGCGCGTCCAACAAGAAGTGACTGAACTGTCACGCGTGATAGCGGATGGGAAAACCCCGCCAGAGCAAGCGCTTGTCAGCGTTGCAGGAGTTCTGCTATCGGTGGAGGATAGTCTGGACGATCAGTTGATTCGCTTAATTCTGCCGGTTGCCTCCAAGCCTTCACCTGCCGATCCCGCTCATCAAGACACCGAATATCGTCTGGTTAGTGAGGCGGTACTGCGTGAGTGTATTGTCAATTTGGCGCGCATTAAAGAGGCGGTGACCTTGGCCGTACAAAAACCCACCGAGGCTTCGCCTCAGGGAGTCGACAATGTACCGCTACTACTGCGAGGAATTACGGCGGGTCTATTAATGTTGGGCAAGGGTCGCGCGGTTGATTTAATGGATGGGCTTGGGAAACATGTGCGTAAGTTGATTGAACCGCATGCTCAAGCACCCGATGCATTGCGTATGGAACGGGTAGCCGACGCTATCGTTAGTATTGAGTACTACATGGAGACCTTGCAGAACGGTCGCAATGACCCTTGGTACATGTTGGATAATGCCGAGACATGTTTGCAGGCGCTTGATTCTGAGGCTCCTTCTAGCGTGCCGTCGCTGGAAATGCCGGGTAGTGATAATGCCAAGACGGTCAAACTAGATCCGCAAAGTACCTTGATCTTGGATCACACCACCAAAGTTCTGAATGTTGACTTACCGTTCGCGCCAGAACCTGCGATGCGGGTAAGTCCGGTGATCCCAAGCCCACCGGCCCCAATAGTGGATCCGCAGTTTGTGGAATTATTTATCGAAGAGGCGAAAGAAGAAATTCATTCGATTCAGCGAGTGTTTCCGGTGTGGGATCAAAATCCGATGGACGTTGATGCATTAGTTACCCTGCGCCGTAGTTTTCATACACTCAAGGGTAGTGGCCGAATGGTGGGCGCAGGCGTCATTGCGGAATTTGCGTGGTCGGTCGAGAATCTATTGAATCGGATTCTAGATAAGACTTTATCGCGGACGCCCGGCATGATGGCTCAACTGCGCGTCTCAATTGCCGCTTTACCTCAACTGGTAGAGCATCTGGAAACTGGAAGACCTCTCAACGTGCCGGTGAACGCTCTGATGGCGCAGTCTTTTGTTTTCGCGGACGGTCGCGAGCCGGAACAGATTCAGGCCACGCTGGCGCCTGAGGACCGCCCAGCCGTGCTGGAGTCCCCGGCGCTCGTTGCGGCGGTCATGGATCCCCAGCTGCATGATATTTACAGTAAGGAAACTTCAAGCCACTTGGCGATTATTCGAGATTATTTAGGCAAACGTGCTTCACAACCGGAACCACACGATTTACCAGAGGCAGTATATCGCGCGATTCATACTTTGAGCGGTAGCTCGAAGATGGCGGAAGCGCGCCAAGGTATTCGCATTACGGAGCCACTCAATCATTTCATGCGGAAGGTTTTCGAGAGCGGCCACGGGCTATCTAATATTGGCCTAGCTACACTTGCGGATGCTGTGCGGGCAATCGAGGATGTGTTATCACATATTAACGAATCAACTGCATTTTTTGCGAACCAGCCGGCGCTACTAATGCGGTTGCACGAGTTGGATACTGAATTAGACACACGCTTAGCCGACGCTAAAAACGAAATCAGCATATCTGCGCTAGTGCCGATCTTGGTGTTGCCGGTTCCACTACATGCGTCGGAGAGTACGCTGCAGAGTGAAGCATTTGATCATGAAATTGCCAACATTTACTGCGAGGAGGCCAGTGAACTGTTAGAGGCGGCAGAAATTTCACTAGCCGCTTGGAAGCGAGATTCTAAAGATAAGGCTCCGGTTGGTGAGCTGCAGCGTCAATTGCATACCCTTAAGGGTGGCGCTCGCATGGCCGGCATTTCCGCGATGGGCAGTCTTAGTCATGAGCTTGAGAGTTTGGTGATTCAGATAGAAGCGGGCCTGGTATTGCCCGATGAACGAGCGCACACGCTTTTACAGACGAGCCTCGATGAGCTTTCGCGTATGCGCGATATTGTGAGCGGTGGGACTTTACCCGGTGAAGCAATCGCCCTGCTTGTGCAGTTACGCAATATGGTCACCGGGGTGGTGCCTGAAAGCGCAGCTAACATAACGCCTGTCGTCGCGTTGCTTGAAATGCCAAGCGCGCCCAGCGTGATATCTAGCGCGCCAAGCATTGCTACTAGTGTGGTAGCCGATACTGTCACCAGCGGTAGTGCGCCAGCACGTGCAGCAGTGGCGCTACAGGAGTCGTCCGGACCCAGTCTTAACGAGGACTCAATATCTATTATAGGCTCGGATGCGACTGCGGCGGCTTCGTTGCCGGGTCGTGAGCCTGTCCCGGTGGAGCGGGCCGAGATGGCGCGTGTCGACGCTGATTTGTTGGACACGATGTTAAACAATGCCGGCGAAGTCAGTATTTTCCGTGCCCGCCTTGATCAGCAAGTCAGTTCCATTGATTTCAATTTAGCGGAGCTTGCGCGTACGGTCACACGTCTTAAGGATCAATTACGCGCTTTGGAAATTGAGACCGAGGCGCAGGTGTTGCATAAGCATCAGGAAGAAGATCCGCAACGTAACGATTTTGATCCTCTGGAATTGGATCGTTATTCAGCATTACAGCAGTTTTCAAGGGGCTTGGCCGAAACGTCCAGCGATGTGGGCAGCATTCAAAATTTGCTGGAATCGCTAACTCGCGAAGCGCAAAACTTGCTTCTGCAACAGTCTCGAGTCATTACTGAGCTACAGAACAGCCTGATGCGGACCCGTATGGTACCGTTTCAGCGGCATGTGCAACGTTTGACTCGCCTGGTTCGCCAAGCGGCTAATGACACGGGAAAGAGGGCTGAATTGGTGGTGCAGGGCGCCGCCGCAGAGCTTGACCGGCAAATGCTCGAGCGCATTGTGGCGCCGCTTGAGCATATGCTGCGAAATTCCGTGGTCCACGGTATTGAGTTGCCTGAACGTCGGGTCGCGTTGGGGAAATCGGATGTCGGACGGATTTCGGTCAGTTTAGAGCGCGATGGTGCGGAAGTCGTCATTGTGGTGACCGATGATGGGGGTGGGATTAACGTAAAACTCATTCGCGAGAAAGCTATTTCGTTGGGTCTTGCTGATCCGCAGTCTAGATTGACCGATGAAGAGGCGATGCAACTTATTCTAGAACCTGGTTTTAGTACGGCAGGTCGAGTTACCCAGGCGGCCGGCCGTGGTGTCGGGATGGATGTGGTTGCCACCGAAGTCAAAAAACTAGGCGGCGGACTATTTATTGAGTCCACGCCGGGTAGTGGTTCTCGCTTTACAATCCGATTGCCGTTTACGCTCGCTATTAGTCAGGCCTTAATAGTTCGAGTAGGTGAGGAAGTTTACGCGCTACCTCTTGCGACCGTGGAAGGCGTAGTGCGTGTGCAGAAAAATATAGTCGTGCGCCATCTAGGCAAGGATTCGCCACCCTTTGAATACAGCGGTCAGAAATACCGTGTGCAGCATTTAGGATCCTTCGTGGGCCTCAGCGCCACGGTATTGCCAGAATCAGACGCGGCGATGTCGGTAGTATTGATTCGTGCCGGTGAGCACTCAACGGCGTTGGTGACCGACGAATTGGTGGGTAGTCGAGAGATTGTTGTGAAATCTTTAGGACCCCAAATATCGGCTATTCGTGGCATTGCCGGGGCCACTATTTTAGGCGATGGCCGAATTGTTATTATTCTAGATATGGGTGCCTTGGTACGTTCTGAGTGGCGCGTTCGTACTCCGGAAATCGTGGTGGATCAACGTGATCGGCGTATTTTTGCGCTGGTGGTGGATGACTCGATTACGGTTCGCCGCGTCACCCAGCGATTATTAGAGCGCAATGGCATGCGCGTGCTTACCGCTAAAGATGGGGTTGACGCAGTTTCGATGCTCCAGGAACACTTGCCTGATATTATATTGCTCGACATTGAAATGCCGCGCATGGATGGCTACGGTGTGGCTGCGCATGTGCGCGGTGACGCACGTTTGCGTGATGTCCCAATTGTGATGATTACTTCTCGAGTCAGCGAAAAACACCGATCGCGCGCCATTGAATTGGGAGTTAATGACTACTTGGGCAAGCCGTATCAGGAAAGTCAATTGCTAGATGCGATTGAGCCATTGGTCAACCAGCGTCGAGCACGTGGGAGCAGTGGTGTCTGATTTACGCGAAGAGTTGTATAGTTTGTTGGTACCGCTGGCTAACGAGCGTTTGATTGTGCCACGCGCGTGTGTTGCGGAGGTTATTAGCTACCAAGTTCCCGCTGAGATGAGCAACTCGCCGCCGTGGTATTTGGGGTTGGTGAATTGGAGTAACCATAGCGTACCCGTGGTCGCCTTCGAAGGAGCTTTTGGGCAAGTGCTGCCGACCGTATCGAATCGTACCCGGATCTTAATTTTCCATGCATCAGCGGGTAAATTGCGGTGCGGTTATTTTGGTATGTTGACCCAAGGGTTCCCGCAGTTAGTGCGAGTCAATGCTGATGTCGTACGTCCGGATCCTTCGCGCAGCTTTCCGGAGCGTGCCCCGATATTTTGCCAGGTCCATATGGTCAATGAGACGCCGTTGATACCAGACTTATATCGACTAGAAGAAATGATGGCCGAGGAAACTTCGGTTATCCCTTAATAGCCTTGCATGTCACCTAAGCGAGCCTGTAACCAGGTTAGAGCGGCCAGCGCGGCGGTCTCGGTGCGCAAGATGCGTGGCCCCAAATGCACCCTTAAAAACCCCGACAACCGAAATGCTTCCAATTCCTCAGGCGCAAACCCACCTTCAGGTCCTATGGCAATTTCCGCTTCTGTTTGCGGGCTTTGCGGTAGTGATTGCGCTATGCTATCTGGCTCAAATACAAGACGCGGGCCACTGGCCGTGGACGCTCCCAGATAATGCAGCAGTGGCTGGGGTATGCAGATTTCGGGTAGTAGATTTCGTCCACACTGTTCACAGGCGCTAGCCGCTACGGCGCGCCAATGCGTTGCCTTTGACTCGGATTGCTTATCGTCTAACCGCACGATGCTGCGTTGGCTTAAGACCGATACGATGCGAGCGACACCCAGTTCCGTGGCTTTTTGTACGATGAAATCCATGCGATCTCCGCGCGGCACACATTGTACTAGAGTCACTTTTAAGGAGGATTCGCGATTTACTTGCAAACCTGCTCCCAGGGACAGACTGACTCGTGTACCGCGTACCGTTTCAACTACCGCGGAGAACTCATCGCCATTGCCATTAAATACAATTAGCGTATCGCCGCTGCGCGCACGTAAAACTTTGGCGAGGTGTGCTCCAGTATCGGGCGGCAATTCGATTTGGGAATCAGAACTTAGGGGGGTGGGAACATAAATTCTGGTTAAGCGCATCGTGTCGGCTCCTGGATGGTCTATTGTCGCATATGCTATGGCAGCCGTTGGATTAGGAGGCAAGCCTTTGCAGATTAATACGCATACCGGGCTCTTAATTGGAGCGGACTATATGCCGTCACCGAACTGTGATTCGCGACCCTTGAGGGTTGAAGCGGATCTCATGGTGATCCATGGCATTAGTCTGCCGCCGGGAGAATTCGGTGGGCCGTGGATTGACCAGTTATTTACCAATGCGCTGGTTGTTGACGCGCATCCGCATTTTAAGGAAATTGCTACGTTAAGAGTTTCCTCGCACTTACTGTTGCGACGCGACGGCACCATAACGCAGTATGTGAAATTCCACGAACGCGCTTGGCATGCGGGTCGATCCAGCTATAGGGGTCGGATGGATTGCAATGATTTTTCAATTGGTATTGAGCTCGAAGGTACGGATACAGTGCCTTATGAATCCGCGCAGTACCTAGCGCTCGCTGCTGCAATTGACGCATTGTGTACAGCTTATCCGAAGTTGTCGGCTAAACGATTGGTAGGCCACAGCGACATTGCGCCTGGCCGTAAGACTGATCCGGGTCCCAGTTTTGATTGGTCAAAGGCCCGCCAATCAATCTCGGACCTACGGGCGAAATCGCGTTAGCGTCAGCGAGATCGACTCCAGAGCACTTCGCTACCTTGCTCCTGGCGCGCTAGCACACGCGCAATGACGAATAGTAAATCAGAAAGCCGATTTAAGTATTGAAGCGCTTCGGGCGCAACGGCCTCGACACGGGCAAGCGACCAGCAGCGTCGCTCGGCGCGTCTGCAAATGGTGCGTGCAAGATGGCAACTCGCCGCAGCTAGCCCACCACCCGGTAATATAAAGTCTTTGAGAGGCGGTAGTGCTTCATTAAAATGATCTAGAGTGTTTTCGAGGCGCAGCACATGCTCCGCGCGGATAATGCGGTGTCCGGGAATGCATAGTTCACCGCCGAGATCGAATAGATCATGCTGGATTTCGATCAAACAATTTCTGACTGGCTCGGGCAGAGGTGTTGCAAGTACCATCCCCACCGCGCTGTTGGCCTCGTCTACGGCGCCGTAGGCTTCAACCCGTAAATCATCCTTACGCACCCGCACGCCGTTGCCGAGGCCGGTGCTGCCGTCGTCGCCGGTACGCGTATAGATCTTACTCAGTCGATTGGCCATGAGCTACTCCCAAAAAATTAGGCAGCGACGGTAGCACAAGGTTTGTTAAGGTTGCGATATGAGTATGCAATCGCCGGAACTACAAGCTGCCCTAGCAGCCGCCAAGCGGGCGGCTGAAATTGTGCGGACCCTATATCGAAGTAATTTAGAAGTGCGGATTAAGTCCGATAAATCACCGGTGACCGAGGCTGATTTGCGCTGTGAAGCGGTGATTTGCGAGATTCTCAGTGCTCAATTTCCTAGTTATGGTTTTTGGGGGGAGGAAACCGGCTGCCAGGACCAGAATATTGAGAATCTTTGGTTAGTCGATCCAATTGATGGTACCAAGGCTTTCGTCCGGGAATATCCGATGTTTTCGACCCAGATTGCCTTGTTTCGGCAAGGTAAAGTTGTGCTTGGGGTTTCGAGTGCACCGATTTATGGTGAATTGGCTTACGCGGAGCAAGGTAGCGGCGCTTTCCTAAATGGTCAACCCTTGATCGTTAGTGATATACAGAATCTAGGGTCGGCGGCTATGTCTGCCGGTAATATAAAATCTTTGGCGGCCTCCGCAGCGTGGAGTAAATACGGTGCTCTGGTGACGCAGGTGGATCGTATCCGAGGCTATGGTGATTTTTTACACTACCATTTATTGGCGGCGGGTAAAATCGATGCGGTAATCGAGTCTGATGTAAATATTCTTGATATTGCCGCGTTGGTGGCTATCGTGACGGAGGCGGGAGGGCTGTTTACGGAACTCAATGGCGAGCCGATTTCGCTTCGATCCAGGTCCGTTCTTGCAACTAATGGGCTGCTGCACGACCCTATATTGGCAGCACTCCGCTAGAACGTTTTGCGTCGAAGAATTCACCAAAGGCTTTGAGGGTGGACGCGATTTGGGGCGCCGATAAATCCAAATGCGTTACCAATCGGGTGCGCGCTGAGATTGAGGCGAGGATGTTGCGCTGGGTTAAATGCTTTTGTAGGTCGGGCGTTAGCTCGCTTGGAATGACGACATACACCATATTGGTTTGCGGCGGTTCTACTTTTAGGCCGAGCCGACCTAAGCCGTCGGCCAGGATATTTGCATTGGCATGGTCCTGCGCTAGTCTTTGAACATTGTGTTCTAGCGCGTAGAGCCCTGCGGCCGCTAAAATGCCGGCTTGGCGCAAGCCGCCCCCTAACACTTTGCGCCAGCGTCGGGCTTTCTCCACAATATCGCGCGAGCTTAGCAGTAACGAGCCCGCGGGTGCCCCGAGTCCTTTGGAGAGACACAGCGACACCGAATCGAAACCTGCAACCGCGCTTGTTTCGTTGACATTAAGTTTTATGATTGCATTGAATAATCGCGCACCATCTAAATGGGTACCTAACTGGTGGGCTCTAGCCAATTGGGTGGCCTGTCTTTGGTAGGCGAGGGGAAGTACACGGCCGCCGATCGTATTCTCAAGCGCCAACAGCCGCGTTCGAGCAAAGTGAATATCATTCGGTTTGATGGCATGAGCGATCCGATCAATGGCGATGCTGCCATCAGAATCATTCTCCAGTGGCTGGGGCTGAATGCTGCCTAATACGGCCGCACCGCCGCCCTCATACTTGTAAGTATGCGCCTCTTGGCCGACCAAATATTCGTCGCCGCGATCACAGTGAGTCATCAATGCTGCTAAATTACTTTGCGTTCCGGTTGGGAAAAATAACGCGTCGGCAAAGCCGAAACGTTCGGCAGCTACACTTTGTAAGCGATTCACCGTAGCATCGTCCCCGTATACATCGTCTCCTACCTCAGCCGACGCCATAGCTGCGCGCATTGCCGCCGACGGACGCGTGACGGTGTCGCTGCGTAAATCAATTTGGGGTGATTGTGCTGTTGATTTGCTGCCAATGATCATGCGGCATTATAGCGGGGAATTTGCTGGACGCGCGAGCGAGTTAATGGTCGTAGCGAAGTGCGATCTGCACGATTCGTTCTCTATCGGATAGCGGGATACCGAGCATGGCGCGTTGGGCTACATCACTATTGACTTGCATGCCTTCAATGATTGCGTTCCAGTGAGGCCCGAAATCACGCTGCAAGGCGACAGTCCAGGCATTGCCTCGATCACCCAAAAAATAGCCAAGGTCAGCTTTATAATAACTGGATGTCTGTTGCGTGGCGAAATGCTCAACCCGAGCGCTATAGCGCCAGGGTTCTGATTGCCAACTCGCTAATAGAAATGCGCTATTAAAGCTCCATGCATTTTGCGGAAGATCGGTGCCTACAAGGGTGCGTCCGTGTAGCCATTGCGTAATGACAGTTGCGCGCTCTGTGGGTGTCCAACGAGCGCCAAGACTATCAAAATAGGTTGCCCAAGCGCTGTCCTGGATTTTCGTTGAGGTGGCGGCGAGATTGGCGCGATTATCATAATGAATGGCGCGTAGTTCGAGTACACCGCTGTAACGAAAACTTGGGGCCAGATAGTAACCGGCACCGCCATCTAGGTCGTGGTAAAACACGGTGCGTTGCTCAAGTGGTTGCCCGCGATTGGCGAATCGGCCAAAGAGTGTGCTCTGACGATCACTGAGTCCCCAGCCGCGAGTGGCAATCACGGTTCCCGCTGTGTCGTTCCAGCCAAAAGCTGCGGCGCTCACACTGAATTCGAACCGATGCCCGTGCGCAAGCCCTAGCCAGTCCAGGCTATATTGAGAGCCGATTGTGCGCAATTCTTCGCCAACCCAGGTATTGATTGCTGAGAACGATAGGGTATAGGGTGATCGCCAGCCGCGCATACGATTCTCTAAGGATAATTCTGGATAAAAAGCACCGATTTTTAATCGTGAACGCCAAATAGAGGTGGGTATAGGGCGCCACTCTGCATAAATTTCCGTAAGGTCAATAGGATTAACGTCGTGATCACCGTAGCTTACCGCTTCGGCTGCAACGCGTAGCGTGGGTGTTATGTCTGCGCGATATCCTGCGCGCAAAAATCCCAGTTGTAGACCATCATGATTTGCATCAAAACGTACTTTTCCAAGACCGCCCGTGTAGCGCGATTCAGCGGCATCGCTGCTCACGGCCCGTACGTCGACGCCGACATCGAATTCATCGCTGCAAGCCTGGTCGGACACACAGAGCAGCAAGACGAGCGAATACGCCGTTACTAGTAATCTTGCCATGTCTTATTCGCCCCATGATGTTGTGGTGGTTGGCGCAGTGGCCGTGTGAATTGGTGGGTTACCGCGTTTGATTGGTTGTCGATCACCGATAGGGATTGCTCAAATAACGGTACGGCTTCGTTCGATAGGGCATGCCAGATGCGAAGCGTGTAGTCGCCAGCGGGTAGATTTGGCAATTGGAACCGACCGTCAACGGCCGTTTGCCCGTACCAAGGAGAGTCGGTTACCCAAATGTAGCCGAGCATATTGTCGTGAATATTACATCCAAGAGTCACGAGGCCTGCATGGTCAAAGACCACTGGAGCTGCCTTGTGACCCGCGTAGAGAGCGAGTGTAAATTTTTTTGCGCCAGAAAAAGAGTACACCTGATGGCGTACTTGATCGCTATTAGGAAAGTCCACCGAAGTCCCGGTCTGAACAATTAACACGTCTGGCACGAATTGCAACTTGCGTTGATCCATAATCGCGTTTTTTACGGCAAGGGCTTGCTCTGTGGATTTGACGGGCTCGACCATGATTACGGCACCCTCGACGGCGGAGCCGGATATCGAACTGACTGTGACCGATAGCTCAGCTGCGAAGCAGCGATTGGGCACGTACGCTAATACCGCGTAGGCCGTCACACAAAAAACCGCTAAAAAACGACTATTATTCATTACAAACTCATTAGAGCCTAAACCCTTGCGAAGCTTCAAGAACCGACTCCTCATTTTGATCGTGTCGCTCATGATTGTGGCGCAAAGTGTGACGATCGTTTTGGCCCTGGCGTCGATCCATGGAGCGGTACGTACTGATTCAGCGCGAAGGCTGGGGGCAGCCCGTGCGATGCTGGATCGAACATTAGCTGAACGCTCGCGCCGGCTCCGCTCTGCCACCGACGTGCTGGTCAGGGACTTCGGATTTAAAGAGGCAGTCGCAACCGCTGACCTGCCGACAATGCAGTCAGCGCTTAGCAATCACGCAGCGCGAGTCGATGCGGAACTTGCGGTGCTCTACGGACTCGACGGCACCGTACTGACAGCGAGTACCACAATGCTTGCCGAGCAGGCACGTCAGGGATTGCACCTTCCTGAAGCGAATACGGCGGCACTGCCGTTTGCGTTGGTGGGAGGTCGTCCGTATCAGATCGTATTTGCGCCGCTGCGCGCACCGCAGACCATCGGATGGGTGGCACTAGGCTTCGCTCTCGATCGGTCACTTGCACAACAACTTGCGGAATTATCCAGTACCGACGTCAGTTTTGTGTTTAGTGAGCCGAATACCAGAAATAATACTATCTCGTCGTTGACGACGGCGCGCGCCAGTTCGTTGGCTCTTACACCGCCGGCGGCGAATTCCACTGACTCGCCGACTCTTTTCCTACTTGATGGCGAACAATATTTGACTCTTAGTTCATCGCTACAAACGCAAAATGGCACTTTGCGGTTAGTAGCGCAGCAGTCTCAAGACATCGCTATGTCACAGTTTCATCAGATCCGCTTAGCGTTGTTAGTGATTGGTAGTCTGGCGCTGCTGAGTGCCATCGCAGTGGCGCTATGGGTCAGTCGCAGCGCTGCACGGCCACTCGGTATACTCGTCACAGCAGCAAAGCAAATTGAGCGAGGATACTATTGCGATAACATCCAGGTGGCTGGTAGCAGCGAGTTCCAACGTCTAGCTGACACGCTTAATTCCATGCAGTTAGGTATTCAAGAGCGCGAGACGCACATCCTGCATCAAGCCACGCACGATGCGCTAACGGGACTGTCAAATCGCGAAGGGTTGCGCCAGTGCCTAGTGGATATAGGGAGCGATAAGCCGTGCAGCGCTTTGATGCTCGATGTGCAGCGATTTCGCGATATCAATGCATCGGTTGGGCATCAGCTCGGAGATCATTTGCTAAAAGCACTGGCAGAACGTATCGCGCAGCTCGCTGGAGCAACGACGCTATGCGCTCGAGTGGGAGCTGATCAATTTGTGGCAATTTGTGCGCAGCATGATAGCGAGTTGCTGCATCGCGCACTCATTTTAAGTGACGAGCTGCGTCAAGGTGTTCAGGTCGGTGAAATTCGCCTAAGTATTGACGTACGCATCGGGATCAGTGAGTGGCGTGCGCCGCGCATTCCGTCCGATGATTTTCTACGTCAAGCCGACGTGGCGCTGCTGCAAGCCAAAGAAAAAGATACGGTAGCGGTTGTCTATCAACCTTCGCACGATGCTGAGCATCGAAGGCGCGTTACTTTAGTGGCAGAACTGCGTAAAGCTCTGGTCGGGGAAGGGCTGACTTTACACTACCAGCCATTGGTCAATATGACTGATGGAGTGGCTGTCGGTTTTGAAGCGCTGCTGCGCTGGTCACATCCCACCTTAGGAAATATTTCGCCGGCAGAATTTGTGCCCTTGGCGGAGCGGGCCTCGGTATTGCCGGATTTGTCTAAGTTCGTATTGGACACAGCAATTGGCCAGCTTGGGCGGTGGCACCGCGACGGTATTGAAGCCGAAATTGCTGTTAATTTGTCGGCGGCGGATTTTGCAGATGGCAAGCTTAGTGGTCGAGTGCTGGATTTACTGCGTAAACATCAAGCACCGGCTACTCGATTACTGCTTGAGGTGACTGAAAGCGCCATTATGCGCGAGCCGCAGCTTGCAGCCCAAGTCATGCAACAATTGCGTACTATTGGGGTAAGGTTCGCGATTGATGATTTCGGCACCGGCCACTCAAGTTTGGCGCAATTGCACGCGCTGCCGGTGGACGAACTTAAGATCGATCGCGCATTTGTGATGAACTTGGATCGTTCTGCCAGCAACACAATGATTGTGCGCACCACGATCGACCTGGGTCATAGCCTTGGACTTAAGGTGGTCGCAGAAGGCATAGAAACACCTGAAGCTTGGGCCACGCTATTACGGCTGGGATGCGATTTGGCGCAGGGTTATTTCATTAGCCGTCCCATGGCGGCGCAAGCGGTGCCTGCTTGGATTCAAATGCAACGCCAACAATTGGCACAGGCGCTTAAGTCTGCCGAGCAAACCGGCGCGTTAGCAACCCTACGGGGTCGTAACCGTCAGTGACCGGCTATTTTTGACCTACCAATGCCGGTATTTTGCCTAACATAGATTTCATTCCACATTTGTTCCGCGCGCCGGTCACGGAATAGTAGCGAGCCAAAAATGACCGCTAAAAAGCCCAGTGGGATGGAGATAATTCCAGGATTTTTTAGTTGCCAAAGCGGAGCTTCTAAGCCCATAAACGAGGTCTCAATATTTTCCCATCTCTTTAAATCTGCATGCGCTTTTGCGATAGTCTTATCGAGCGCGACGAGTTCTTTCGCATCGGTAGTTGCGGCGCGTTTAATGAGTTGCGTCATTAGTATTTTATGAGCCGCGGCCTTGACCGCTTTGGGGTACGTGAGATTGGGCGATACTAAAGTCAGTCCAATAGCCGCAAGCGTGCCTACGAGCATGCCTAAGACAACACCGTTGGTGTTGCATCGTTTCCAATAAAGCGTCAATAGGATGCAGGGAAAGTTTGCACTGGCCGCGACCGCAAACGCCAATCCCACCAGGACCGCTACATTTTGGCCCTTGGCGGCGATGCCTATCGCGATGGACAGTGTACCGACGATCACGGTTGCGATTCGCGCCGCTTTAATTTGTGCGGCGGGTGGGACCGGCCTACCTGCGTGTATGACTCCCACATATAGATCATGGGCCATGGCGGAGGCTGCGGCGAGGACTAGGCCTGCAACTACTGCCACAATAGTTGCAAAGGCTACGGCTGAGACAAAGGCGAGTAAGAAATTTCCCATAAGTGAGTTGGCACCGCCACCTATGTATTGGGCTAGAAGTGGTCCTGCCATGTTGCCTCCGGCGTCGACCGCCGCAATATTCGCGGGGCCTACCTGTTTAGCGGCTCCAAATCCCAGAATTAGGGTCAGCACATAGAAACCGCCGATAATTCCCATAGCCCACAACACTGAGCGACGGGCGGCCTGAGCCGAGGCCACGGTAAAGAATCGCATCATGATATGGGGTAAACCGGCGGTGCCAAATACCAAGGCCATGCCAAGGCTGATCTGGTCAATGGGCGCCTTTAAATATAAACCTGGTTCTAAAAAACGCTGCCCGAGTTCCGCGCCAGTCATTGATTTGGCGGGATCACCTAGCAACGCCGCAACGCGCGCTTGAATTTTCGGATCGGATACTACATCGCTCAGAAAGCCAGGTAGCGAGAATCCGTAAGGTGCCCACACCAACGCTACAATAACAAATGACGCAACCACTAGCAGTACCGCCTTTATGATTTGCACCCAAGTGGTAGCCACCATTCCGCCGAATAAAACGTAGGCTAACATTAGGATGCCGACAAAGATCACGGAGGTCTCGTAGTCGATACCGATTAAGGTTTTAACCAAGACACCCCCACCAACCATTTGTGCGGTAAGATAGATGGTGGATACAGTGATCACTGAAAACGCGCCGGCAATTCGAGTCTTCTTTGGGTCATTCCGGTAGGCCAAAATATCCGTGAGGGTATAGCGACCTATATTGCGACAGGGCTCGGCAATCAAAAGTAAGACTGTGATATAGGCCATCAGAAATCCGACGGAATACATGAAACCGTCGTAGCCATACAGCGAAATCAAACCGGCAATACCCAAAAATGACGCCGCCGATAGGTAGTCGCCAGCAATGGCCCAACCGTTTTGTAGTCCGGAGACAGCGCCGCCCGCCGTATAAAAATCAGAGGCGGATCGGACGCGCTTAGAAGCCAAGTAAGTGACGTACATGGTCATTGCAATCACGGTCGCGAATACCGTGAACGTTAGCCATCGGTAGTTCATGCTCACGCTCCCGCTCATGGTTTTCCTGCGTACTGGCCCGCAATAGCGGCAGCGAGTGGGTCAAATTCTCGCCCGGCGCGCCGGGCATAAACCCATGCTATCGCCCACGCAGCCACGAATTCACTGAGGGCAAATAGCAATCCTACGTTGATGACCCCCCATACTCGTATTTTAAAAAACGGCTGATAATAAGCGGCTCCAATAGGCAGCAGAAAATAGTATAAGACTGAGAACGCCATGAGTCCGAACAAGAACCATGATTTACGTCGATGTAGGACTATGAAGCGTGGGTCGCGAACAATCGCATCCCAATCAACATCTTCGATTGGCGACATCTTTTTGACTCCATGCGGCGGTATGGCCATTCTATGGCGTGGGTTGGGAATTCGTATATCGACCTGTAGCGTATAGTAATCTAGTCGGAGATCAATTTAAGGAAGGGAGGCTAATTCATGCGGATGTTTTGCATATTTTTAGTTTTAGTAAACTTTAGTTTAACCGGCGCGCACGCGCAGACACCCGCTACTGACTTGCTGACCGTCATCCGCGCGGGATCGCTTGTCGATGCGAAAAATAGTCTTGTTAAGCACAATCAATTAATTTTTGTACGCGGTGCTCGCGTCGAGCGAGTCGTCGATGGGGCTATTGCCATACCCACCGGTGCGAAGCTAGTCGACTTGTCCAAAGCAACTGTGTTGCCGGGCCTCATTGATTCGCATACCCACCTGTTTTTGTGGGGTGAAGATCCGGCTAAGGGTGGTTACGATGCCAATATATTAAATGCTGGAGTTTCTTTGCGAGCAGCGCGAGCAACCTATGCTGCGAGGCGAGCATTGGATCAGGGGTTTACGGCGATTCGCGATGTGGAAACCGAAGGTGCGGGGTACGGCGATATTGAAATTAGACAGGCCATCGATGAGGGAACCATCCCAGGACCCAGGATTTTCGGTGCGACTCGCGGAATTTCATCGACTGGAGGCTACGACTTAGAGGGGTATGCGCCTGAATTGACCTTACCCAAGGGCGTGCAAATCATTGACGGACCCATCGAGGCGCGCAAGGCTGCGCGCGAACAATTAGATCATGGTGCCGATTGGTTGAAGGTTTATATGACGCATCGATCTTGGTTGGGTAAAGAAGGTCAATTAGTATCCCAACCGACACTCACAGTCGAGGAATTAAAGGCTATCGTGGATGAGGCACATGGTTGGGGTAAGCGTGTAGCGTGCCATGCGTATAATGGCATTGGTTTGCAACGTGCCTTAGATGGTGGTTGTGATTCAATTGAGCATGGACTCGATATGACGGATTTGCAGATTGCGCAAATGCTGCGCCAGGGTACTTGGTATTGCCCAACTTTGGCGGTGTACTACTTGGACTGGGCCCCTGAAAACACCGCTGAGGGTAAGCGTGATCGGTTACGAACAAGCTTACACGAGGTGTCATTTCGCAAGGCGTTACATCAGAAAATTAAGATCGTATTTGGCACTGATATGGGCGGGATTCCTTGGCAACAACCCATTGCGCAAGAATTTAGTCGTATGACACAATTGGGCATGACGCCTATGGATGCCATTCAAGCGGCGACTTCTCGCGCGGCAGACATGCTAGACGCGCGCGGCGAATTGGGTGTTATCGAGCCCGGCGCCTATGCCGATATTATTGCGGTGAGCGGGGATCCGTTAGCGAATATCGGCGAGCTGGAACACGTTAAATTCGTGATGAAGAATGGAGTTACAATTCGTAATGATTTGTCGAAGAATTAACGATTTTTCAGGCTTGCAGATAACCGCGCAGGCCTAAGCTCTGTACCGCGATAAATTGAGTCTTGTACAAAATTGATAAATTGTCCGCCGTAAGGATTTCGTCGACTGTCCCGTAGCTCCAAAGGCCGTCGTCGCTGATAAGTAGTGCATGGTCGGCAAAGCGCACAGCGAGGTTCGGGTCATGAAGGGTAGCGATGACCGCAGCGCCTGCATCGGCGCGTCGACGCAATAGTGTGAGGGCCTCGAGTTGGTGCTGCGGATCGAGCTGATTGGTAGGTTCGTCGAGTAAAAATATTTCCGGGTCCTGCGCGAATACGGCAGCTAACGCGGCGCGCCGCCGCTCGCCGCCCGACAGCGTCAGGATTTCTCGATTCTCGTATCCTGCAAGGCCTACGGATGCGAGCGCACTCAATGCGATGGCCTTATCTGCGGCACTTTCCCACTGCCAGCGCGCGATATGCGGATGCCGTCCTAATAATACTGTTTCAATCACGGTCGCCGGAAAGGGATCTTCTATATTTTGTGGTAAGAGGGCAAGCTTGCGTGCCAGCGCGCGTCGCGGCCATTCAGCCAAAGGGCGATCGGCTATGAATATTTCGCCTCCAGCCGGAGCGCGTAGGCCTGCAAAGGTATGCAGTGAAAGACTTTTGCCACAACCATTTTGGCCCAATATGGCAAGTATTGACCCAGGTCTTACTTGTAAATGTAGCGCCCGTACGAGCACTCTGCCCTGAACCTGAACTTGTAAATTGCGACATTCGAGCAACGCTTGAGTACCCGTGGTTTTAAGGCTCACTAGGGCTGCAAACGCATAACCGACCAATCATCGCCGCGCGCTCGATCCGCTTCACGTGTACGTGTCCAACGGGCGCGATCATGTAGCCGGTAAGCTCCCTCGACCCATAATTCCACCGCTTCCACTCGTAAACTAAATCCGCCCCAATAATCGGGTCGCGGAATATCCGGGACTTGGGCCGGTTCGGGGGACCCCGGACCTGCGTAGGGGATTCCAAAACGTACTGCCGCCTCGCTTAGCTGCTGCGCGAGAGTACGGCCGGCGGGGAGCGGCGCGCTTTGTTGGCTAGCCCAAGCCCCCAGGCGACTGAGCCAAGGTCGAGTGCTAAAGTAAGCGTCATTTTCGCTGTCTGTGAATCGTTGTACCTGTCCCTCGGCGCGGACTTGCCGGTGGCGGTGATCCCAGTGGAATACCAGGGCGGCGCGCGAATTTGCCGCTAACTCACGCCCTTTTCGCGATTGGTAATTCGTTACGAAGGTAATTATGCCGGTTTCTGGAATAACGCCCTTACAAAGGACTACTCGCGCTGAGGGCTGTCCGAATGAATCAACGGTGGCTAGTACCATGGCATCTGGATTCGGTTGCTGCGCCTCGCGAATGGCTTGTTGTAGCCATTCTTGCACCAGGGTCAGAGGGTTCGTGGGTAGCGGTTCGGGCAGTGCCTGAAGAGGTAGGATATGAGGTGTTGAATTCATAGGCTGATGGTATCCGGCGCGGTGGCGCAAGTCATCTTATCCCTTGCGGTAGGGGTTCTGGCACAGTAAGTTGTATGCCATGAATTTGGATGAATTGCGTATTTCCCTGACCGAATTAGACGGCCAACTCGTGGAGCTGGTGGCACGACGCCAGGGCTTAAGCGAGCAAGTGGCAGCCGCAAAGCGCTCGCTTGGGCGTGCGACGCGGGATTTTGCACGAGAGCGCGAAGTCATCGTGCGCGGACGCGATACGGCGTGTCGGTTGGGAGTTTCGCCAGACCTAGTGGAATCCCTACTGCGGCAATTGATCCAATCGTCGTTAACCACTCAGGAACAGGCACGCGTCGCAGCTCAAGCGCACGGTAGCGGCAAACGCGCCCTGGTGCTGGGCGGTCGCGGCAAGATGGGTGCTTGGTTTGCGGAATTCCTTGCTTCGCAGGGTTTTAGCGTGTGTATCGCCGATCCCGCCGGGCCTCTGGTGGGCTTTGAGGCTTTAAATGACTGGCAACATGATGCTTTAGATTTTGATTTGATCGTGCTGGCGACGCCCTTGGGTGTCACCGTCCCGCTGATGCAGGGATTAGCGCAGCGCGCACCGCGCGGGCTAATATTTGATTTGGGCTCGCTTAAAACGCCACTGCGTGCCGGCCTGAATGCACTAGTAGCCGCTGGCTGTAGAGTGACCTCTGTGCACCCTATGTTTGGTCCCGATACAGAATTATTATCGGGGCGGCACGTGATTTTTATTGATTTGGGTAATGCTGCGGCTTTATCCGAGGCACAAGAGTTGTTTGCTTCCACTATGGCCGAGCGCGTTGTTATGGGGTTAGACGAACACGACCGATTGATTGCCTATGTGTTGGGGCTATCGCATGCGCTTAATATCGCGTTTTTTACTGCGCTGGCCGAAAGTGGTGAGGCGGCGCCGCGTTTAGCGCGTCTTTCGAGCACGACCTTTGATTCACAAATGGAGGTTGCGGCCCGAGTCGCGGCTGAAAGTCCGGATCTCTATTATGAGATTCAAAGTCTAAACGAATATGGGGGCGAATCTTTGCGGGCGCTACAGGATGCCGTGGCGCGATTGGTGACGGCCGTAACGCTTAAGAATCCCGATGATTTCACGACCCTTATGCAACGTGGACGAAGCTACTTTGAGGGCAGAGCTGCGGCGCGCGTCGTTTGATTGTTTGTGGTAACGCCTACAGTCATGGGTGATTCGCCGATGGGAGTTGTAGAATTAAAGCAGCATCTCAAGGAGTTGACGGACCAGGCGGCGCACAATGACGCGATCCTAAAACGCGCTCAATCGCGTGAATTATTGTTGTTGCGGGCCGATAGTTTGGGTTCATTGCTACGTGTCTTGGTGGATGGTTTGCGTGATTCCCATTCGCTTGAGGCTACCGGCGTAGTGATGCTGGATCCACATCACGAAATTCGCCATTTGCTAGCGGCGAGCGGCGAACGAGCAGAGGATTTCAAGCAGATTATTTTTGTTGATTCGCTGACGGGACATGCGCCGCAATTGTCTGCATTGCATAAGCCCTGGCTCGGGGCTTACACAGTAGCGAATCATGGTTTGCTGTTTGCGGGCGTTGGGCATTTAAAGAGCGTGGCCTTGGTGCCGCTGTTGCGCAAGGATAAGGTCACCGGTGTATTGTGCTTTGGCAGTATCGAGGCGGGCCGATTTACACGCCATCACGGCACCGATTTTCTAGCGCATTTGGGTGCGGTTGCCGCGGTATGTATGGAGAATGCGGTTAACCGCGCACGTTTGTTGCGCGCTGGGATCACTGATTTTTTGACCGGCTGGCACAATCGGCGCTATTTGCAACAACGTCTCAAAGAAGAGCTGGCGCGTGCGCAACGGCATGCGGCTTCAATTAGCTGCCTGATGATTGACATTGATTATTTTAAAAACATTAACGATGGATATGGTCATTTGACCGGCGATAATGCCCTTAAAGAAGTTGCGTTGCGAGTTGAAACCCAGATCCGTAGTATGGATACCGCTGCGCGATTTGGTGGCGATGAATTCGCGATTATTTTGCCTGAGGCGACAGTCGCCGCCGCTGCCACGCTCGCAGAGCGAATACGGGATTGTATCGCAGTGAAACCATTTATTTTAGCGGAGCAAATTACCCGTCATTTGAGCGTCTCGATAGGAGTAGCGGCGGTATCTCCCGGGCGTCACGAGACCGATCTAAAAGCGCTCGCAGATCGCTTATTGGCGGATGCGGATGCCGCACTCTATCGAGCCAAAGCGCTCGGCCGCAATCGCGTGCAAGTGGGGACCGGCTAACCCGTAATGCGACGTTCGCGCCGCATCAGAAGAAGGAATAGAGGAACGCCGACTAGTGCCGTAAGGGCCCCTACCGGCAGTTGGCGGGGCGCGGCGATCGTGCGCGCTAAAGTATCGGCGAGGGTCAATAGACTGCCCCCCATTAGCACCGAAGCGGGAACGACGATACGATGATTACTGCCTGCGATAAGCCGTACCAAATGCGGCGTGACAAGGCCAATGAATCCTATGCCGCCTGCAGTTACGACCGCGCTAGCGGTGAGAACCGCCGTAGCGATGAATAATGCGACGCGAACTGGTACGAGCGCTACGCCGAGGGATTGGGATTCGATTTCGCCACGTGCCATGACATTTAAATTACGCGCTCCGATGGTCGCGCCAACTGCAGCGAATACCAGAAGTGCGAACGCGGTAGGAGCAAACGAGGCGAACGATAAATCGCCCATGAGCCAAAACAGCATACCTCGCAAATGGGTTTCGTCGCCGAGGCTCAACATGAGGCCGACGACTGCTGTACATCCAGAGGCAACCACTACTCCGTTGAGCAATAGTCGTTGCGGTGTCCAGCCGCCGCTGGCATGCGCCAGGGCAAAAACCAGAAGAGTGGCCCCTAAAGCCCCCATGCCAGCGGCACTCTCGATTGCTACGCCGCCAAGGCCGAGCAGCATGGCCCCTAGGGCGGCGACTGCCGCGCCTCCCGAAATTCCCAGAACGAAGGGGTCCGCTAGGGGATTCCGTAGCAGGATCTGCATGAGCACGCCAGCCAAAGCTAAAAGCCCTCCAGTGCTGAAGGCATTTAGCGCGCGCGGAAGTCGCAGATTCATCACAATTTCGCGGGTAATGGGGTCGTCGCCGCTTATTAGCGACTTTATTAGGGTATTAAAGGACAGCGACGTGCTACCCACGGAAACCGCGGTCAGTAGGCTGAGTGCGGCGATTAAACTTAAAGCGGGTAAAAGACGTCGAGCTTGCATAGGCCTGATACCTTATGGCTCTTGAGCTCTCACCACAAGACCTCGTTGATATGGAACAATGACGCGCATGCAGCCTAAGGTGCCGACCGATTACATTGATAAGGACGGTTTCCGTGCTAATGTGGGAATCGTGCTGATGCGTGAGTCTGGGGAATTGTTTCTAGGAGGGCGCGTTGGGGGGCGTGGCTGGCAATTTCCTCAAGGCGGCGTAAATCGCGGCGAGCAAGTCGAGCAGGCATTGTTTCGTGAGCTCAAGGAAGAAATCGGCTTAGAGCAAGCCGACGTGCAAGTTTTGGGTTCTACTCGGGGGTGGTTGCGGTATCGGTTGCCGCAACAATATATCCGCGATCGATGTATCGGCCAAAAGCAACGGTGGTATCTCTTGAAACTGTTGGCGGCAGAGTCGCGACTGCATTTTGATTCGACCGGCCAACCCGAATTTGACCGCTGGCGCTGGACTGATTATTGGACGCCGGTGCGCGAAGTAGTGCACTTTAAACGACGGGTGTATGTTCGAGCCTTGCATGATCTCGGTAAATTACGATTTCCCGATGGGCTACCGGCTTACCCTGATTGGTGGTCGGAGATTTAGCAGACTGTTTTTGTTAAGCCCTTCAAAAGGGCTTAACTATCGCGAGAATGATGATACCGATCAAAAGAATGGAGGGTACTTCGTTGAATGCGCGATACCATTTAGCGCTCCGAGAATTGCGATTTCCAGCAAATGCGCGCACGAATTTGCCGCACAGTACATGATATGCAATCAATACCACGACTAGCAGTAATTTGACTTGTAGCCATACCAATTGTAAATATCCTGGGGCAGCGACGATCATAGAGATGCCAAATAGTAAGGTAGCGCCCGCCCCGATATTCATGAGTATAAATAGCCGGCGTTCCATCACCTTAAAGCGATTAGTGCTGACTAAATCGGTAGTGTCGGCGTGATAGACGAATAGTCGCGGAATATAAAAAAGGCCCGCAAACCAGGTGACCATGGCAATGACATGAAAGGCTTTAAGCCAGAGCATGAGTTGTTCCTTGACGTTCGACGATCGATAATAGCGCGAGTTTTGAAAATTGTTGGCGAATAATGACAGGAATTATCCAATGCCGGAGTCGTTTAGCAAGCTGGTTGTGCGTTCTTATGCGCCACGTAGGCGTGCGCTGCTACTCTGGGTATCCGGATTTGTTGCGCTAGGCTTGTTTTATTCGACCTTCGAATGGGGTCGGTACTCGGCCGGTTTTCATTTGATCGACTCGGTGCGCGGTGCATTATCGGCAAGTTCGCGAATCCGGGCTTTGGAGGCAGAGAATATTCGCCAACATGCGCAATTGGAGGCGGCAGAAGTGGCTCGGCGCGTGGATCGTGAAGGGTATAACCAGGTAGAACGTAGTCTCGGAGATATGCAAGCCCAAATTGCTCGTCTAACGCAAGATTTATCGTTTTACCGAGGTTTAGTTCAGCCGGATAGTGTGACGCACGTCAAGGTACAGCAAATGCAAATACTTCCGCAGAGCGGTTCTGGGAACTATCTCTTAAAATTCGTACTAACCCAGGTGGGGAAGCCCGACAATGTGGTTGCGGGCAATGTCGTGTTGAGCATCGATGGCTCGCGACAGGGTCGCCCGATGAGCTTAAGTTTGGCGGATGTGTCGCCTAAAGGACGCGTTAGCCTGGCATACTCGTTCCGATATTTTCAGGATTACGCTGAATCTATACAGTTGCCGCAAGGGTTTGAGCCATCGCGTCTTGGCGCGCAGATTCACGGCGGCAGAGACGGAAGCCACGGATTCGTTCAGGCTTTTGTCTGGAAAACGCAAGGAATGTCGGTTGAAACGGAAGCAAATAGCAATATCGCGTCTAAGGGTGGTATAGATGTTCAAGCGCAAACCGATTAGGCACGCCAAAATCGACACTTTGATCGGAGCGCGGACGCGGATCAATGGCGATGTGGAATTTTCGGGTGGTTTTCACCTCGACGGCTACATTAACGGCAATGTTCGAGGAGAGCCCAGTGATACGGCGTTTCTATCGGTTAGTGAGCAGGGCTGTATCGAGGGCTCAGTATTTTCGCCAAATATTGTGCTGAACGGCATCGTTAAGGGTGATATTGAGGCGAGTAATCGGGTCGTATTGGGGAAAAAAGCTCGAGTTTTGGGAAATGTGCACTACACAGTCATTGAAACCGCGGTGGGCGCCCAAATTAATGGTAAGTTGATACATCTGGCCTCTGTTGAAACTCCTGCGGATGAGGGTTAGCGTGAGTGTCTTTTAGAGTGGAGTAAACCTATGATAAACCTTGATAATGCCTCTTTAGAGCCTCTGGCACCCGATGTGTTGGTATTTACCGATGCGGCGGCCAGTAAGGTGGGTGAACTTATTCGCGAGGAATCCAACCCAAGTTTAAAGCTGCGGGTTTTTGTATCCGGCGGCGGGTGCTCGGGTTTCCAATACGGCTTTACCTTCGATGAGAAAATCGAGGACGGCGATTTCTGCGTGGAAAATCGTGGCGTACAATTGTTGGTAGATCCGATGAGCGCGCAATATTTGATGGGCGCCGAAATCGATTACAAAGAGGACCTTCAGGGTGCTCAGTTTGTTATTCGCAATCCGAACGCCAAGACTACCTGTGGCTGTGGATCGTCGTTCTCTGCCTGATGAGTCGCGGACTTGATGTTCCGGACGTGCTGGCAGCCGTCGATTTGGGTTCCAATAGTTTTCATATGGTCGTTGCGCGTCACTCGCACGGGCAACTGGTCATATTGGACCGACTACGTGAGATGGTTCGCTTAGCGGCGGGACTCGGTGATAGCGGCCGGCTAGACGATGAGGCAACCGACCGCGCGCTACGTTGCTTAGAGCGTTTTGGTCAAAGGCTTCGAGCCATGCAGGCCGGTAGTGTGCGGGTGGTAGGCACCAACGCGTTGCGGCGCGCTAGGCACAAGCGAGGCTTTTTGGAACGGGCTCGAGCCGCTTTGGGTCATCCCATTGAAATCATTTCGGGTCTAGAGGAAGCGCGGCTTATTTATTCTGGGGTCGCGCACACCAGCCCCATGAACCCTGACAAACGTTTAGTGATTGATATCGGCGGCGGGTCAACTGAGGTGGTGATCGGCGAGGGCTTTAATCCGCTTTTGCTAGAGAGTTTGTCGGTGGGATGTGTGGGTTTGGGGATTGAATACTTCGAGGACGGTAAAATATCTGAGAAGCGCTTCGAGCGGGCTCGCACGGCTGTGAGACTTGAGCTTGAGCCTATTCAAGAGGCGTACCGCAAAATGGGCTGGTTGCAGGCCTATGGTAGTTCCGGATCGGTGCGCGTCATCGGCGACGTAATAAAGCGACTTTATCCGGACGATCGTAAAATCACGCTCGCCAATTTACATAAGCTCGCTGATCGAGTAACCGCCGCCGGACATGTGGATGAACTCGATATCGAGGAAGTAGATGCTGAGCGTGCGCCAGTTTTTCCGAGTGGCCTAGCCATTCTTTTAGAAGTGGTTGAAAACTTCGGTATTGAGCGAATCCGTGTGGCTGAGGGCGCAATGCGGGAGGGGTTGCTGTACGACTTGGTGGGTCGGTACACCGATGAGGATGCGCGGGTACGTAGCGTTCGCGCCATGGAAAAGCGCTATCACGTCGATGGTTTGCAAGCGGATCGCATCGAAGCCACTGCGGTGGCGTTGTTGGAACAAGTGGAATCCGATTGGGGCCTTGAAGAACCCATGGCAGAATTAGTGTTGCGTTGGGCCGCACGCTTGCATGAGGTTGGCCTTGATATCGCGCATTCGAAATATCACCGGCATAGCGCTTATCTGCTCCAACATGCAGATATGCCGGGATTTCCGCGTGAAGAACAACTGCTGTTGTCGGCTTTAGTGGGTGGACATCGACGCCAGCTAATTCTAGAGGTAATCGAGGAGTTAGTGCCGCCGTGGGATCATCATGCGGAGTTTTTGATTGTGCTACTACGTCTTGCGGTGTTGATGCACCGCGGTCGTAGCCCGCAGCCGTTACCGGAAGTTTCTCTTAGCGTCAAGGGTCGAACCTTGAACTTAGGTTTGCCTGCGCGTTGGATGAAAGAGCATCCTCTGACGCTTGAAGATATGGAGCAGGAACGCATCTATTTGAGAGAGGCGGGATTTCGGCTCAATATTGCGTAATAAGTGAGTGCGCGAAATTAAATTTTATTCGCTGAGCGCAACGCGCTCGTCATATTGAGTCAACAAGCGCATTTGGGCGCACACGCTATTGCCGCCGGAAATTCTTGTATATTGACCTTCTGAGTTAAGTAACCATGCCTGAGTATTGTCCTTAAGGTATAGATTCAGATCGTCGAGGATTCTTTGTTGCAACGTGGCTGATTCCACGGGAAAGGCTACTTCGATGCGTCGAAACAAGTTGCGATCCATCCAATCGGCGCTACCGCAATAGAGTTCTCGATTGCCTGCGTTCCCAAAATAATAGATGCGTGAGTGTTCAAGAAAACGTCCGATAATCGAGCGAACCTTAATATTGTCTGAGATGCCTGGTATACCGGGCCGCAAGCAGCACACGCCTCGCACGATAAGATCAATTTCTACACCCGCGCTTGAGGCTAAATACAGAGCTCGAATAACCGTAGGTTCAGTAAGCGCATTGAGTTTGGCGATGATGCGCGCGGGATGACCCGCGCGAGCATGTTCGGCTTCGCGCTCGATCTTTGCGATCAGCATCGGATGTAGACTAAAGGGCGCATGCAATAGCTTTCTGAGGCGCGGCACTCGAGTAAGACCTGTTAGCTGCAAGAATATTTCATGAATATCATCGCCAATCGATTCGTCCGCCGTCAAAAGACCGTAGTCGGTGTACAGCTTGGCGGTCTTGGTGTGATAGTTGCCGGTTCCTAAGTGACAATAGCGCTTAAGGCCCTTGTCTTCGCGTCTTACCACCATGACCAATTTGGCGTGGGTTTTGAATCCGAAAACACCGTACATGACGTGCGCACCGGCCTCTTGTAAGCGGGTTGCAAGTTCAATATTTGCCTCCTCATCAAATCGTGCTCGAAGTTCAATGATGACAGTCACATCTTTGCCGGCGCGTGCTGCCTGCGCTAACGCATCGACAATTGTGGAATCACTGCCTGCACGGTACAGCGTTTGCTTAATCGCCAGAACCTGCGGATCTGCGGCCGCACGTGTTATGAAATCCGCGACTGGACCGAAACCTTGAAACGGGTGGTGCAGCAGTATGTCTCCCGCACGCAAGGTCGTAAACAGATCTGTACCCATTTTCAACTGATGGGGAATACTAGGAGAGAATGGCGCGTATTTCAGGGTCGAGTTATCCACCAAGTCATATACCGCCATGAGACGATTTAAATTGACGGGACCGGATACGCGGTACAAATCATCTTTGGTCAACGCAAATTGACTCAATAACGAGTCGAGTATCTCTCGCGGACAGTCGTGGGCGGTCTCAAGACGCACCGCATCGCCATAGCGTCGCGACGCAAGCTCGCCTTCGACGGCACGAAGTAGGTCATCCACTTCTTCTTGTTCGACGAATAGATCGCTGTTACGAGTGACGCGAAACTGGTAGCAACCTTGTACCTCCATGCCCGCAAAAAGGCGTGATACAAATGCTTCGATAATCGTACCTAGGAAAACAAATTGGCGCTTTCCAAGTTCATCGGGTAGTCGGATGAGTCGCGGCAGCGATCGTGGCGCTTGCACAACTGCAAGACCGCTTTCACGTCCAAACCCGTCTTCGCCTTTGACCACAACGGCAAAATTAAGACTTTTGTTTAATATTTTCGGGAATGGGCGCGCCGGATCCAGGGCGAGTGGGCTAAGAACGGGCTCGACTTCTCTGACGAAATAGTCTTTTAGCCAGGACTCTTGCGCGTCGTTCCAGGAATCTCTTGATAGGAATACCACTCCCGCCCGGGCGAGTTCCGGCATTAGGATATCGTTTAGAACTTGGTATTGTTCGTCCATCAAGCGAATCGCACGTGTGCGGATGGCTTTTAATTGTTCAGGAACCGTTAGCCCGTCTGGGCCACCCTGCAGCGCTCCAGCTTCTAATAGTTCCTTAAGGCTGGCGACGCGAATTTCAAAAAACTCGTCGAGATTTGCGCAGGAAATGCACAAAAATCGCACTCTTTCTAAAAGAGGAATTGCGGGGTCCTTACTTTGCTCGAGGACCCGTTGATTAAACTCAAGAAATGAAAGTTCGCGGTTGATATAGAGCCGCGTTGCATGTAAATCGATATCAATCATTTTAATTGCGCAAGCGGCGTTAATTGTGCAATTAACGCGCTAGTTTGAGCGTTAAAGTTTTGTAGCGAGGTGGCGGGGAGTGGGTCTGCGGCAGATAAATGTACTGTCTGCGGATTTAAGTGAATGCCGTTGCGCAGATATTCGTAGTGCAAATGCGGGCCAGTCGCGAGGCCCGTCATACCCACATAGCCGATGGTGTCGCCTTGTTGTACATGTGTACCCATATGAATGCCTGTGGCGAAGCGCGCTAAATGGCCGTACAGCGTGCTCACCGTATCGGCATGGGTCAGCATGATGGCATTACCGTAGCCGCCGCGTCGCCCTGCGAAGCTGACGCGTCCAGCGCCGGCGGCATGCACGGGTGTGCCTCTCGGGGCGGCATAGTCGGTACCCATATGGCCGCGAATCCGGTTCAGGATGGGATGGAGCCGATGCGGGTTAAAGGTGGAGCTAATGCGAGAAAATTCCAGCGGCACGCGCAGGAACGCCTTGCGCATGGGTTGACCTTCTGGTGTGTAATAAGCGATTTGCCCGGCGTCGCTCATGAAACGGACCGCTCGATATTGCTTGCCTGCGTTGATGAATTCGGCCGCCAATATGTCACCGTCGTGCAGGTAGCGATCGTTTTGAAAAACTTGGTTATAAACTATCGTGAATTGATCACCGTCGCGAATATCCAGTACAAAATCGATATCCCAGGCAAAAATATTGGCGAGCTTTAACGCTATGAGATCAGATATCGCCGCTGATTCTGCCGATTGAAATAACGATGAATGAATAGTGGTGGTGGCCGTGCGAACTCGTGTCTGTAGCGGATTTACAATAATTTTGGCGGCAAAACCAGCGTTTTCCCGTTGCACTTCGAGGGTTTGCGTCTCGCTGACTCGGCGCGTCAGACTGCGCACTTGCGCTTCCTGGTGGGTCAGGCTGATAGCATCGCCGGGTTTTAGATAATCCAAACTTTGGCGAATGCCGGGTAAGTTGCGTATTGCTGCGAGGTCAGCAGGGTTTAGGGCTAGGCGGCGAAAGATCCCGTCGAGCGTGTCATTGCGGGACACAATCACTTGCAGCGAGGAGACTAAGCTTGCTTGTTGGGGAATGATGGGGACAGTGGGGTGCGGGGCGCCGGGCGCGGCAATAGTGCGGGTGGCGGCGAGTGTGCTGGTGGCGGGGGCGGCGGGGATCGTTATGCTTAAACGATCGGTAAATTGGACCCATTGCCAAAGTAGAAGTGCGCTCCCGAGTGCAGTTGCGTAGATTATTTGTTTCTTTACCAACATAAAAACCTCGCAAATGCCGATTTTTTAGGCGACTAGCGATGCGCCTACAGGATTGGTGGCCAAATCCCCAAAAACATTATGTTATAAAGCTGGAGTCGTTCCAATAGTGTGGGACAGATAGACCTGTATTTCTGGGCTGTGGGTCTAGAATTCTCGCGTTCGTGGGTCGCATCAATCGGTATGGTAGCCCGGTGAGGATAGGTAAATTGGTTCAGTTGTTGTTAAGGTTATTAGTGTTGGCGGTTTTTTGCTTTAGGGCCGATGCAGCAACCCCGATAACGCCGTCGGTCCTTATTGAGCGTGCTCAGCAGCAAATAAATAAGAATCCGGAGGCGGCCAAGGCCAATGCCGAGGCGGCGTTGCAGCGCTTGATCCGAGATCCTGACGCTGATTTGGCGATTCGCGCGCACCTCATTCTTTGCAATTATTATTCTGACCGAGACTATAAGGCTCGGGAGGCACAGAGTACGGCGGCGATGGCGCTGCTCGGAGATGCGAAACGACCCGGCTTACGTGCGGGCGTGCTCACTTGCCAGGGCGAGACTGCGGAAGGCCTCGGTGATTTGGAGACGGCTCGGGCACGCTACGAAGCGGCGGTGGTGATTGCGACTAAAAATGCCGATAACGAGATGTTGGCCGTGGCAGTTGCCGATCGCGGCTTTATGCGCGGTGTACATGGTGATTACCCTGGAAGTCTCACTGACCTACGCCACGCGCAAACACTGTACGAGCAACTCGGTCGGCCTGCGGACGTTGCCACTACCATTCACAATATTGCGATTATTTACACCGGTATGGGAGACCACCCGGAAGCAGTTGAATTGTTTGAGACTGCTTTAAAAATGCAACGCGCGGCCGGTCTCGTGAGCGATCAAGCCAATACTTTGACTAATTTGGGTCGTTCATACCTATTACTCGGACAAACCGAAGCGGCGCGCCGTGCATTTTCAGAGTCACTGGTGCTGAGCCGACAGTTTGGCCTTGCGCTGAATGAGGCTTATGGCCTGCGCGGTCTGGCGGGCGTTGCCACCCTTCAGCATGATCCTAAGTTAGCACTAGGGCTACTCGATCAAGCCGTGAAGTTGCAAGGTTCGAGTGATGTTTTGTTGCGCGCGCGCATTTTGTACGTGCGGGGCGAGGCACTCGAACAGCTGGAACGATTTAAGGAGAGTGAATCCGAGTTGCTACAAGCTTTGGAGATATTCAAACGCAATCAGTCAGCGCAAGAGCTGGCGAAAACCTTTGACCTATTGGCAATGGTGAACGCTGAGCTTGGCAATTGGCGGGGTGCCTACGATTACCAGCGACTCGCGCAAGGCCATTTCACGCAGATCTTGCGGGAACAGTTGGATCATCGATTCGCCTTGCTCAAAGTTCAGTACGACACCGCGACTACGGAGAAAGAAAATCAACTGTTGACCCAAGAAAATACCGCGAATTCATTGTTGCTGAAACAGCAGCACCGAGTGGCTCAATTCAAGACGGGGATTATTTCGCTCAGTGCACTATTGTTAATGGCCCTTATTGGCTTGGTCTTGTATTTGCGTCGTAGCGGTACTCGCATGCGCGCGCTTGCGATGACCGATGAGCTGACAGGGGTTCCGAACCGCCGAGCCGTATTAGAGCGATTGGATCAATTATTGCGGTACTCGATTGAACCGACTTCGCTTTTAGTTATCGATATTGACTATTTTAAGACGATCAATGATCGCTTTGGGCATCCGATTGGCGATGAAACATTGAAAATGGTAGCCGCGCAATTACAGGTTGCGGCACATCCAGCGCTTTTTGGTCGCTTGGGTGGTGAGGAGTTTGCGGTGGTATTGGCGAACTCGCGTTTGGCGGAAGCTCGTGCTATGGCAGAGCATTTGCGCGAAGCCACGACCCGTATTGACCTGCGCAATTATATTGGCCTACGTCAAATTACCGTGAGCATCGGGGTGGCAACGTCAGTCAGCGGTGAGGAGTCTATTACCAGCATGCTCAGCCGTGCCGACTCGGCTTTGTATGCGGCGAAAGGCTGTGGTCGGAATTGCGTTCGTGTTGATCCATTGGAATCGCTAAACACGCCACCTCGAGTGGGTCAAGGCGCTTAAGCCGGATTTATTTTTTTATCTTTGCGCCTGGCAATCCTTTTGCTAAACCGCTGGTGGCGAGTGGAACGGCGAGTTTTAACACGTTTTGAAAACTGGCCTTAACATCTTCGGCGGCAATACTGCGACGAAAAAAATCCGCCCATACAAACTCGGCAAAGGGAGTCGGTGTTTTTTCATATCCGCCAGCGTTGCGTACATACCCGGCCAATGAACGATAGGGGTCATCGACCAATTTATTTAAACTAGCAGGGATGGCTGAGTAGCGACGCCGTACGCCGTTGGCGTCTAAGGGATGAACCCACAGATTTTTATTCATTTCGGTCCAAAAATCCGCTAGTTTCAGCTTAGAGAGGTCCGCGATAACCTCGAAAAATCCAGATTTAAGGCCGGCCTCGATGGCCGCTAAGCCCAAATGGTGATGATCGGTGATGTACGCTTGGCCGCCGGGACCTTTCACGGCTGGAATGGGGTGATCCTGCATGAATTGCTGCTTTTCTTGCGGATTTAATGAGAGGAGATGCTGTTTCTTATCTTTAACTTCTCTCATTCCTACGGTTAGCTGAGTGGGCCGTAGACCCTTAAGAGTGGCTTCTTGTAATTTAGGCATGAGGCACCGCGTAGTGAACGAGGTGCGGATAATAGTCTATTATTTGAAAAATGTTGTATGAGGAACGAGCTTGAATAGCCAGATAGAAAATCAAATCACTGAATTGAAGCGCGGCGCGGTAGATCTTATTCATGAAGCGGATCTGCGCAAAAAAATCGCACGGGGAACGCCGCTACGGGTCAAGGCGGGATTTGATCCGACAGCGCCCGATCTGCATTTGGGGCATACGGTTTTAATCAATAAATTACGACAATTTCAGCAGTTTGGGCATCAGGCCATATTCTTGATTGGTGACTTCACTGGCATGATTGGCGATCCTACCGGGAAAAACGCGACCCGCCCGCGCCTGACCCCAGTGGAAATAGCTGCCAATGCTAGAACCTATCAAGAGCAGATTTACAAGATACTGGACCCTGAGCTTACTTTGATTGAGTTTAATTCGACGTGGATGGGCCCGATGACGGCAGCGGGGTTAATCGAATTAGCGGCCAAACATACGGTGGCGCGCATGTTGGAGCGGGATGACTTCGAAAAACGTTATCGCGGTGGACAAGCGATAGCTATCCATGAGTTTTTATATCCTTTGGTGCAGGGCTATGATTCCGTTGCACTGCGGGCGGATGTGGAGTTGGGGGGTACGGATCAAAAGTTTAATCTGTTAGTGGGACGGCAAATGCAGGAGGCGCATGGCCTGGAGCCGCAAATCGTGCTGACGACGCCTTTGCTGGAGGGCTTGGACGGCGTGCAGAAAATGTCTAAATCGCTGGGAAACACGGTGGGTATCCACGATGCGCCGGTCTCCATGTTTGGCAAGCTGATGTCGATATCGGACACCTTGATGTGGCGCTATTTTGAGCTGCTGAGTTTTAGGCCGTTGAGCGAAATTGCGGCGTTGCGCAAAGAAATGGAGGATGGACGTAATCCACGCGATATAAAATTCGAACTGGCGGCAGAAATTGTGGCGCGGTTTCATTCGACGGCTGAGGCCGAGGCCGCGCAGGCGGACTTTTTGGCGCGTTTTCAGAAGGGGGTGGTGCCGGAGAATTTAGTAGAGCAATCGCTCGGATATGGCCCTGACAACGGCGAAGTCGGTGGCCAGGTGCGCCTGACTACAATTTTAAGGGATCTAGGTTTTGTTGCGAGCGCGTCTGAAGGAAATAGGAAGATTTCCGAGGGTGCGGTGCGAGTTAACCAGGAAAAAATATACGAATTCACCTCCACGCTTGCCCTGGGAAGTACTTATATTGTGCAGGTTGGCAAGCGCTCGATTGCGAAAATAACGCTTACTCAATTGCATTAGTTGGGTGCGTTGCACGCTTTGCGCGTGGTGTAAAAAAAGAGTTGTGACAATCCGTTGACAGGCTGGAACCTAGGGCTATACTGCGCGCCCTTCTTAAGCGAAAGGCGATTTTTGAGACTTCTCGGACGTTGACGAGCCTCTAAAATCTGCTATACTTGGAAGTCTTTACCCGGGCCTTTGTCGCCTTGGGTTGTTCTTTAAAAATTTGAACAGGTAATTTGTGTGGGGACTCGCGTCATTGCTTTTAGTGCAATTGATGATAACGAGAACCAAACGACCAGTTGTTCATTCGTGCCTTAAAAACACGATATGAATGAATGTGAGTTTGGGATCGTAATAGCTTCAGTATTTAAGTGTAATTAACTGAAGAGTTTGATCCTGGCTCAGATTGAACGCTGGCGGCGTGCCTAACACATGCAAGTCGAGCGGTAACAGGTGTAGCAATACATGC
>JAYUFB010000028.1:0-177395 GCA_043738945.1 Gammaproteobacteria bacterium | reverse complement strand
ATACGACGCCTATTGCGCTGTCATCCTTTTAATCGCGGCGGTTACGACCCCGTACCGGACAAGAGACCTTTCAATGCCTAATATTCGTATGATTCTGTGGGTGGCTCTCGGTGTTGCGCTTTTCTATAACTATGAAGCGTGGATGCATGACTATCCAACGCCGGTGTCGCTCACCACAGCGAACGCACAATCTACTAATGTCCTTGGTAATTCCGTACCGAAAGCCAGCGACACGGCTAGCACAGCGACTACTGCGACCACAACAAGTACCACCGCTTTCTCACCGGCCGCGCCCTTACCGACGACAACTTCCTTGGGCGCAACTGTTCCGTCCACGACGCTCGCAGCCAGTGGCGTGGCCCCGGCAAGTACCTCAGCTCCGGCCAGTACGCCAGCGATCATCGCTCCAGCTACGCATCTTCAAGTGAGCACCGATGTACTACAGGTTTCGATTAATTTACAAGGCGGTGAGCTAGATCAAGCCGACCTATTGCAATACCCCTTGCGCAAAGATGCGCCCAATATCCCGGTGCGCTTGCTGAATCACGGAGATGCGGCTGCAACATATCTATTGCAGACCGGGTTGATCAGTGGAGATGCGGCGGCGGCACCCACTCATTTAGTGACCTGGAGCGCGGCTGCCCCCAGTTACACGCTAAACCCCGGGCTGCAGGAAGTTCATGTGCCGCTGACTTGGACCGACGGAGCAGGGCTTGTCGTCACCAAGACTTTTGTGTTTACTCGCGGATCATACGCAATCAATTTGATTTATGACGTGCGCAATGACGGCACCACCGTTCGCAAATTAGCCGCTTATTCGCAGTTCTTGCGCCATTGGGAGCCGGCCAAACGTTCTTATTTCGATGTAGAAACTTATTCCTTTAAAGGGCCCGCGATCTCGGATGGCAGCAAGAGTCGCGATTTAAAAGTCGATAATGATGAAGACAGCAAATATTCCCAAATAGTGACTAATGGCTGGCTTGCATCTTTGCAACATCATTTTGTCGCTGCCATTGTGCCCGCATCCAATCAACCATTTAAATATTTACTTCAAGTTCAGGGGTCTGAATATCTATTAAGTGCCACGGGACCCATTACGGAGGTCGCGGCCGGTGCTAAGGCGCAATTTCAAGAGAAGTTGTTTATAGGCCCCAAGCTACAAGCGCAACTTTCCGCGACCGGTCCTGATCTTGATCGAACGGTGGACTACGGCAAGCTAACGGTTTTAGCGAAGCCGCTGTTCACGCTGTTGCATTGGGTGCATGGTCTAATCGGCAATTGGGGTTGGGCCATCATTATTGTGACCGCGCTGATTAAGTTGGCGTTCTATCCCTTGAGCCAAGCCAGTGGCCGATCCATGGCGAAGATGCGCGCCGTCGCTCCGCGCATGAAGCAAATTCAAGAAACCTATAAAGACGATCGCGAGAAACTCGGCCGCGCCATGATGGATCTTTATAAGAAAGAGAAAATAAATCCGTTAGCGGGCTGCTTGCCCATGGTGGTCCAAATACCTTTCTTTATCTCTTTCTACTGGGTATTGCTGGAGAGCGTGGAAATGCGCCAAGCACCTTTTATGCTGTGGGTGAATGACCTATCCTCGCGCGATCCTTATTTTATTTTGCCGTTCTTCATGGGCGCCGCCATGTTTGCGCAATTCAAATTAAATCCTGCGCCACCCGATCCTATGCAGGCCAAGATCATGCAATTCATGCCTGTGGTGATGACCGTTATGATGGCGTGGTTCCCCTCAGGCCTAGTCCTATATTGGTTAACCAATACAGTTCTATCCATACTGCAGCAATGGCGAGTCAACCAAGTCGTAGAAGCCGCTGCCGCTGCGGCCAAAATACGCAACTGACGTGACCCCGCCGGATACTATCGCTGCCGTTGCGAGTGCCGCAGGTCGTGGAGCGGTAGGGGTCATTAGAGTATCGGGGGCTGAAGTGCCTCGCTTGGCGGTGGCGGTGCTAGGCGAACTGCCCTTGCCGCGCACCGCCAAACTCGCGCCTTTCCTCGATGCTAACGGCCAAAGTCTTGATCAAGGAATAGCGCTGTATTTCCCAGCGCCGAATTCATTTACCGGTGAGCCCGTATTGGAGCTGCAAGGGCATGGGGGTATCCAAGTACTCGATCTGGTACTGCGACGCCTTTTAGAGCTTGGCGCACGAATGGCTAAACCTGGTGAATTTACTGAGCGGGCATTCTTAAACGGGAAGATTGATTTAAGTCAGGCCGAAGCGGTCGCGGATTTGATAGAAGCGGGCTCCGCCGCTGCCGCAAAAGCCGCGGTGCGTTCACTGCAGGGTGAATTCTCCACGCGGGTTCAAGCGCTTAACGCGCAACTCGTCGCATTGCGTATCCAGGTAGAAGCCGCTATTGATTTCCCCGACGAAGAAATAGATTTTCTCGCCAACCCCGAAGTCATGCACAGAATTACTCAATTGCATACGGATTTCGACTCGCTGCTGCTGGCGGCGCAGCAGGGATCATTGTTGCGTGATGGATTACACATTGTGATTGCGGGTAAACCGAATGCCGGTAAGTCCAGTTTATTAAATAAATTGGCGGGGGAGGAGGTCGCCATTGTGACGGACACGCCGGGGACCACCCGCGATTTGTTGCGGCAACAAATCAACCTGGACGGACTGCCGTTACATATTGTCGATACAGCCGGCCTACGCACTGCGGTCGATCAGGTCGAAGCGGAAGGTATTCGCCGCGCGCGCAGCGAAATGACTCGGGCGGATAGGGTGCTGTATATTGTGGATGCAAGCCTTGCCAATGCCCAAGATTTATCGCCATTAGATTCAGAACTTGCGCTACTGCCGCCGGGCGTGCCGGTTAGTTTTGTGTTCAATAAGATCGATTTAATCGGCGGGAGTGCCCGTGTGGAGACAAACCTTACGCCACCGCGAGTCTATGTAAGCGCGAGAAGTGGCGAGGGCATGGAGCTACTGCGTGCCCATTTGAAATCCGTGGCGGGGTTTAAGGAACCTGAAGCGGGCCTGTTTGTCTCGCGCCGACGCCACTTAGATGCGCTGCGCCGCGCCCGAGATCTGAGCGTTAATGCCGCCAGTGCATTAAGCAATTCCGGAGCATTTGAATTATTTGCCGAGGACTTGCGGTTAGCGCAGCGTGCACTGGGGGAAATTACCGGTGAATTTACCAGCGATGATTTACTGGGCGAGATCTTCGGAAGTTTTTGTATTGGTAAGTAAGGCTGTTACCCGCGGGGCGGAGCAGGAATTCTTGAGCACCGTCCATTCGTCTGGGGTCATGATAGGGGTCGTTTGCTGATTAGTAAATTTCGCAACCATCTCGGATCGCTGGTCGTTGCTCGGATGATCCGATAGAAAAGCGGGTACCGCTCCTAATTTTTCCATTCTTGAAAAAAAATGTTGGTACGCTTGATTGTCGACATGCGCTTTTTGTAAACGTTTAAGCCCTGCTGCATCGGCCTGTGTCTCTTGAGCACGGGTAAAATTCATATTCAAAAAATATTGCGCCCAATTAGCGCTAGCCGATTGCCCGCCAAACATCATACTGACTCCCGCCGCAGTGAATAAATGCACTAGCGTACCTTCAAGAATGTGTCGATGCTGCACATGTCCAATTTCGTGTGCAAGCACACCGGCAATCTCGTCGGGTGATGCGGCTTGGGCCAGCAAGCCTGAGTTAAGCTTAAGTTTCCCTCCTAAAGTCGCGTAGGCGTTAATACTTGAGTCACGAACAATCTCAAGATCAATAGTGAAGGCTGAATCGCCAGTATTGATTGGATAAATACGTCGCACTAAACGCTGTTGCAATTCACGGGCTTGTAAATTTAGGCGACATTCGCTGTTGGAAAGACTCAACGAAAGTGCATCCGCCAGTCTTTTTTCTACCGTCCAAGGAATAAGGTGAGCCAGCGGCGCAAGACCTGCTGCAAAAATAAATCCTATGCACGACGCAAGTATGAGCCACAACAGACCCTTTTTCTTGGACGATAGATCATTAGTCAATGCTGCTTTCTCCACAGCAGAAAAATATAGAACACCACAAAAATAATCGTGACCATCAGGGAAAGTGGCCCTTTTTGCGTTTTTGTAGCGGCTGCCATTCGGGACTTATCGAGCGCCGTGTTACCCCCTTGCGTATCATCTACAAAGGTTTCTCGATCTTGGATAATTGCCTGAGGCGGGAGCGCGTCACGTAGCGTAGTAATACCGGCTATTTTCTTGACCGCCGTGCCGATCACCATGAACTCGACCAGACCACCGCCCAGATTATAGACTCGCGTCTTAACCCCGACGACTTCGTCTGCGCCACAGGCTTCAGCGTCTCGTTCAACGCGCTCCAGTGCTTTTTCCCGCGCCTCGTACAATAATTCAGTCAGGCTGTCGATTTGCCCGCCCACGAGACTCTTAAATGATGCTGCAATACCTGAGGCTAGCCCTAAAGAATAGACTGAAACACCCATGACAAGTCGTATGGGCAGGTATCCAATATTGACCAAATTCCAGAGTTCCTCATTGGTCATATCACTGGTGACTGGGTCATTAAGATATTCGTTTAAGGCCGGATGATGGGAGGCCGTCCCAGTCATGATCATTTCTTGCGTGCCTAAGAACGGCATGATGGTGGTTTCGATCCCGACGACCGCGTTGGCCTTCGCCGCCTTGGCTTCGGCCTTAATTCGCTCTAGCGCAAGATGCCGAGTGCGATCAAAAATCTGCGTATATTGCGGAACTTCGCCGCGTTTCAAGCCACGAAAGGCGCCTTTTATATTACCGCCCACTCCAATTGAATACGCCACATTGCCAAATACAAATCGGTGCGGAGTAAAGCCTGCGTCAATTTGGCAATACAGAGCTTGCGCATTGGCTGAGGTTGAAAATGACAGGTCTGTGGAATTGATGCCAGCGGAGACGGCCGCATTGGGTTGACGGACAGTTGACCCCAGCGCGATAAATTCGAGGTTACCACCATGATTGATTAGGTCGAACGACACCCCAGCTATACCGATACCGCCCGCCACACTGCGTGCTTCCTCCATCATGCGGGCGAAAGCATTTTTTCTGCCATCGTGAACTAGCTTGGTAATTTCTTCGATTTCGCCGCCGGCTAAGTTGGAAAGCCCGACTCCAATTCCTTTGAATAGGCCTAGGGCCAAAACATTATTACCGAGGCACAGTTGACCGGCATTGAAGCCAAGTTTCTCGAGGCAATAAATCTCATTGCCGGAAAATCCGCTGACCTTCCGATGGTTCTTAATATTCATCAGGGTTCCTAATTGATGGGGAGTTTTTCGAAAATAATTTACTATGTCGGTTCGATCTTATAAAGAGTATCCGAAAAGGCCGCCGGGTCGCCTAAATTTAGTGGGTGGCGTAATTTTAAAGAAGGGAGTCTTAATGTACGTGCGGTCATTATCTATCAGTCTAGTACTTATGCTAGCCGCTCATAGCACCGGTTGGTCGCAGCAAGCGGCCGCGTCACGTCCCTGGATGAATGCTTCGCTTTCCCCGGATATTCGCGCCGACCTGGTTATTAAGCAAATGACCCTGGATGAGAAAATTCAATTGGTGCATGGCATTGGTTGGGGGCCTCTAATTCCAGGTAGTCCGCTTCCCGCCGATAACAATGGGGGTGCTGGGGAAGTACTGGGCATCGAGCGTCTCGGTATACCCTCGGTGCAGCAAGCAGACTCCGCAGTGGGTGTACGCATGGCGGCTCCTCAAAGCCGTTACTCGACCTTGCTGCCTTCCGTATTGGGTGCGACCTCTTCCTGGGATCCCGAAGCGGCCCATTTGTATGGCGATGTGATTGGTCGTGAGTTACGTGCGCAAGGGTATAACCAGTCGATTGGCGGTGGCGTAAATTTAGCGCGTGATCCGCGAAATGGTCGACTGTTTGAGTACGCGGGCGAAGATCCGCTGCTCGGCGGTGTCACGGTGGGCAATGTCATTCGGGGTATTCAAGACAACCACGTCATGGGAGATATAAAGCATTACGCACTCAATGATCAGGAGACCGGCCGCGTGATAGTGGACGCGCGTCTATCAAAGAAGGACGCGCGTGAAAGTGATTTGCTGGCTTTTGAGATTGGCATTCGCATTGGACAGCCGGCTTCTGTGATGTGTAGTTACAATAAGGTAAGGGGCGATTGGGCCTGCGAGAACGATTGGTTGTTGAACCACGTGCTGAAGGGCGCCTGGCATTTCCCGGGATTTGTGGTATCGGATTGGGATGGCACGCACTCTACCGAGAAGGCAGCGCTGGCGGGACTTGATGTACAAATGCCGGGCGAAGAATATTTTGGCGCTCGACTTAAACAGGCGGTAGGCGCCGGCCGAGTTTCGATAACACGACTAGACGACATGGTGCATCGGCTATTACGATCGATGTTTAACGCGGGGGTGATTGATCACCCACCGACGCCGCGCACCGTGGTTGATCCGTTTCGCGGTTCAGAGGATTCTCAGCGTATCGCTGAAGAGAGTATCGTTTTGCTGAAGAATAATGGCGTGCTGCCGTTGAAATCTGCCTCACTACATTCCATTGCCGTGATTGGTGCACACGCAGATGTTGGGATTATGTCGGGCGGCGGTTCGGCGCAAGTGGATGCGCCGGGTGGAAATGCGATTAGTCCTACCACGCCGACTCAATGGGGCGAAGCGGTCTATTTTCCGTCATCACCGCTGCGGTATATTCGAGAGCACGCGAAAGAAGTGGCGGTTAATTTTGACGCGGGTACAACCGTAGCCTCGGCGGTAGCGTTAGCCCATAGTGTGGATATCGCCGTGGTATTCGCCGATCAATATATGAGTGAGGGTGGTGATGCGCCCACGCTATCTCTACCTGGCAAACAAAATCAACTCATCGCAGCCGTGGCGGCCGCTAATCCCCACACCATTGTGGTGCTGGTCACCGGTAATCCGGTTACTATGCCGTGGATCAATCAGGTAGCCGGTGTGATGGAGGCGTGGTACCCAGGCATTGCCGGCGGAAAAGCTATCGCGAATCTGCTATTCGGAACGGTGACACCATCAGGCAAGCTACCGATTAGTTTTCCGAAATCGGAGCGTGATTTACCGCACGAGCGGATTTTTGGAATTGTGGCGCCGAGCGCTACCAAGAGTGATTTGCTTGCTCAGAATGATTCATTGGGCAATTGGGTGGTTGATGAGGAAAAACGACAGTCCTTAGCCGCGAACTATACTGAAGGCGCGCGCTTCGGCTATAAATGGTTTGATTCTGAGCGTAAAGAGCCGCTGTTTCCTTTTGGTTACGGATTGTCTTACACCAACTATAAGTACAGCGATTTGCGGGTTGATGTCAGTGCGAAAAGCGTAAGTTTTACAATTAAAAATGTCGGTAGCGTGAGCGGCACGGAAATCGCAGAGATCTATGTGGGGCTACCAAAGGCCAGCGGTGAGAATTTCCGTCGTCTTGCGGGATGGCAACGTGTGAATCTTGCTGCCGGTCAAGAAAAATCCGTTACGGTGGTGCTTGAGCCTTTGGCGGTCGCAACTTTCGATGAAAAAAAAGACGCCTGGATATGGCGTTCGGGTCAGTACATCGTGTCTGTTGGAGGCTCATCGCGCGATCTGCCGCTACAGTCGACTGTAGCGCTGTACTAATGGCATCACATAATTACATCGCATAGCTAAATCACATACCCAGCTCACGGGGGTGTACATGTCACGGCTTGGTCTTTTGCAGCAATAATACAAAGCGATCAGTTTTACCCAGCATGGGCGGTTTGTAGGAAATTTGATTGCGGGCGTCTTGAGAATTGCGTAGTAGATCGCTGCGAGTCACGAGCTTGAATCCGCGACTTTCAAATTCTTTGATCGCAAATGTATCTTCAATACGATGCAATGAGGAGGCGTCGCTGTTGCCGTGGCCTGTTTGAGCTGCGTGGTCCACGATCAGCAGCATACCTCCAGGTTTCAGAGCTTGAGCCAGCTGATCGAGCACGGAAGCAGTTTCGATTTTCGGCCACACGCCTTCGCTATCGACCCAATAAAGATCGTGATAGACCTTGCTCAGCAGAATTGCATCCAGTGTTTGGAGTTTTAGGTTCATCTGATTCAGATTGAGCGTGCGATGCTCAACGTTTTTTAGGCGATTGCCGGCAAGACGCGTGCTAAGCTCGGGTTCGCTCCACTTATCGAAGGCTGCGTTATTAATCAGTAGTATGTGACCCTTGTCGCCGACAAGGTAGCTTAATAACTCGCTGTAATAACCGTCACCGCCTAAAAAATCCGCAACCTGCATACCGGGTGCAATGCGGGTCAGGCGCAATAGGTCGGTGGGATGATCCAATGCGTCGCGCTTCAAGTCGCTAGCACTACGCCCCTGATGCGCAGCCGCCAAATCGAATTGATCCGCGTTGGCGCTCAGCGCAAACAAAAACGAGCTCAATAGAAAAAAACGTTGCATATATGCGTTCATAAAAACTACTCCGCCAGGCTGTTGAGGTCTAGAATTCATCATACCATCGTCAAAAAAACAAGGCTTTCTCGAGTATGCTTAAAGTAGACGTCGCTCCTATAATCTCCTGCGCAAATTGTCGCCAACCAATGCAGTCCCGTGACCTAGAGCGTACAGATCATGGCGTGGTGCGAGTAGATCTTTGCTTTACCTGTGCCGGTATTTGGTTCGATAGTGGTGAAAGTATCCAATTGGCCCCGGCTGCGGTGATCGAATTATTCAAGGAAATCCATGCTCATCGGGATTTACCGCGTCAGGCCCTGGCTGATCACCTAGGTTGCCCGCGATGTGGGGATACGCTAGCGCTAGGCTTTGATTTGTGTAAAACGGGTCGCTTTACCTATTTTCGCTGCCTGCGAGGCGACGGGCGCTTCACGCCATTCATGCAGTTCCTGCGCGAAAAGCAATTTATTCGTGATTTGACTGTGGTGGAAATTCAGCGGGTGCGGTCCAAGGTACGCCAGATACGCTGCTCAGAGTGCGGAGCACCCATTGACCTGGAGCATTATAGCCAATGTGAATATTGCCATTCGCCGGTTTCATTTCTGGATCCCGAGGCGGTCGAGAAGGCGATGCATATGTGGTCCGATGCCGAGGCCCGGCGTCACTTGGCACCTAACATGGAGGCCGCAGCCACCGCCTTGATGCGATTACAACTTCCGCACGCGACCCCCACCCCATTGGGAAATCTTGGCGGCCAGGGTCTACTGAGCGGCCAGGGTCTACTGAGTGGCGCGGATCTGGCGCTAGACTTGGTATCTATCGGAATTCAAGCAGTCGGGCAATTGTTCGAACATTGAAAAAGCATCGCCGCTAGGCGCGTGGCCCATAAGTAGCGATTAGGCTGTGAAGCGGCGATAGCGTCCCTACAAATTGCTCAGCATCCGCCATGAGCACCAGCTTGGCGCGGAGCTTGTCGGCAGCAGCGATTATCCGTTCCAGTGATTTCAGGGCAATCATTTCGGCCTCCATCACTACGATTACATGACTAGAAGCAAACAGATCTTGGCCATCTAGCCATGCTTGATCGAAGCTGACCCAGGTACAGGCGTCAATGTGCAGTTCCTGGAAATCCGCGACGGCCCTATTGGAGAGGGCGACGCCCATGATCCGGTGGCCCTGTGCATGCCAAAATTCGCTCGCCGCCGCTAATAGCTTGTACTTGTCAGTATCGGCCGGCGTCTTCAATGCCTTAAAATCACCGCCGCTGATTAAATAGTGAATAAGACTGGACTTGTCTAGTGGTTGGGCGACCGATGTATAAGTGTGTACAGGCGGTTCTTTTTTGGTACCTCGCAATGACATGACTGCCACACGCCGCATGAGTGATTTTTCGGCTTCAACTAAGTCCCGGCTGGTGAAGTGGATTGCCTCTCCAGTCGCCACCGCCAATGCGACTAGTTCTGGAGAATTCATGATGCCTTTGCGAACGGTTTCGAGTTGCTCAGTGTCGGCGGTGCGCGACCTTAGGAATTGGACCAGATGCGCTTCCGTAAATCGGTTGCGTTGTCGGGCGATAGCCCGTAGTGCGAGGGTTGGATCTTCGATCATAGCGGCGCCGTTTTCGGCCGCGATCCGTTGTCGATCATCGATGCGTTGTTGCAAATGATTGGGTAGCTTTCGACCAAGCGGACGCTTACCTTTAATCCCTGTTCTACGTCCTGCCACTAATTCAATTTGTTGACCTTCCAGGCTTCGGTGGTCGATCCTGATGTCATGACCGGCTCTTGCCAAGTGCCGATTCGTGCACTCCGCCCAGGTTGCACGCCATTCCAAAATATTGTTCTTTCGATTCCAGTGCCGGGCCTTGGGGCCAAAGCCCTCAGGACTCACTGCCCTTAGGGTTAATAATACATTGGCGTGTGGATTCCCGAGGGTAATACAGCGGACGCTGAAATCAGCAATCATGCCGTGCCGCACGAACCCCTGCACAAGGTACTCCCGCAGAAGCTCGATATTTTGTTCATTCGAGAGCTCTAAGGGCAGGCTGATTTCTAGAGCGCGTGCGAGTTGCGAATCTTTGCGATGCTCGGCCGCTTCGACTTGATTCCATAATAGCGCTCGCTCGCATACCCAGGCCGGGGACTCCGCGGGCGCTAGAATTTCCACGTGCAGGACACCGGCCTTTTGGCTATGGTTATGCGTAATGCCGTAATAATCATCCCGCAGCTTGGTACCGGAATGATTAGCCGCGATAGCCACAATTCGGTGGCCACGGGCTCGCGATATAACCGATGCCGTGAGATGATAAATGGCCACCCGATGTCCTTAACGTATAAGTGTAACGTCTAGACTATCTTGTTTGATAGGTGAGAATCAATGCCTAAATTTGACCAACAAATATTGACCCTGCAAGACCGACTAACGCTGTTAAAGCTGCGGCAAGCGCGTGCCGAGGCACGCAAGCACTCGCTTAACACTTTGCGCGAACGCAAGCACAATACCCGACGCAAAATCCTGATCGGTGAGCTCATTATGGCGAAGGTCAAAGAAGGGCAGATGGACTCGCTGCAACTGCACAAGTGGCTCGATCAAAGCCTAGTACGTAACGATGACCGGGCCTTGTTCGACCTACCCGCACGCAATTAATGCTAATGCCGTTAATGCTAAGGCGGCGAATTAAGAGCGTAGGCCGCCCGCAATGCAGTTTCGGCGTCCTGAAACGAGCTTGACGCGATTAATATCTGCTGGATCTGGGCCGGGGACAAGGTTTTGACGGGATAACCTGGGACCAGTGAGCGAATGCGCGGGACTTCGTTTGGATAAAAACGTTGCAGTAAACCGTATAGTTGAGCCTGGGTGGCATTTCCAAGTTCAATTTCTACGTCTATGCGGCCCGGGCGGATGAGCGCTGGATCGAGTCGTTCACGGTGATTAGTAGTCAGCATGACAATACGACCTTCCTGCGCGCCGACGCCGTCTAAGGCATTCAGTAATCCTGAAAAACTAATCTGAATGCGTTCGTCTTGTTTATTTCGTTCGCGAAAAAACGCATCGATGTCTTCGATGAGAATTAATGAGCGCGGCGGTGTGCGTTGTAGCAAGTCCGCAATAACGCTGTCGGTGAGTTTCGGATTGGTAAGCGACAGTGCGCATAACTTTAAGTGTAGCTCTCCGGCAACCGCGAACGCAGTGCTGGTTTTACCCGTCCCCGGCGGTCCCGATAAAAGATAGCCGCGCCGCCAGGGAATGCCCATCGTGGCGTACCAATCACGACGGGAGAAAAATTCACCGATGTCATCCTGTAGACGTCGAGCGACGCCTTCATCGAGTACCACTGAGCTTAAACTACGCCGCGGTTTGGTCTCGGCGATACGCCAATCGTCTCCCGCGCGGTCCACGACGTAAAGAGTCAGGCGGTTGGCTCGTAAGGCCCCCGCATGGCGCGCGACACCTTCCAGTACATCTTCCATCAATCGCCGTGAGCCGAATAGCGCACTTAGACGGATGGTTTCCACTAACTGCAGATTCATCGCGAGCTCTCGTTGCATCCACATTAAGTGTCCGCGATGCCAGAAGAAATGAAAGCCGGGTGCGGGGCTTGGACTACCGCGAACAATCGGCTGGCTCGACTAAACGGTTGATCATTGAGCCATAGAACAAAGGCAGTAAACAGGTCATTACAATTGTCGAGGGTTGCTGTAACGACGCCGGCGCGCTTAATTTGCCCCCAAAGGGTAATGGACAACTTGCGCAAACTTGCTGCCAGAATTCCTACGAGCCCTAATCCTAGCGCCCCGGTGACTAGGGGATTACTAAGCTGCTTTTGAAGTGCAATGAGGAAGCTATGCCACATGCAACGATCCTACCACTGGTGCCGCAATTGCGCGTCTCAGTGTATCCTCTGTCTTAGAGGTAGAACCTCACTTTATTTTATTATGCGGAAAAAAAGCTGTGAAATACGACGATGCGACTTGGCACTCGGGTGGTGACTACCCAGCGAACCTTCCGGCCGCCGCCGCTGCTACTCATACTGGAATGTATTTGGCTTGGGCGCTGTTGGTAGGCCTAGGCGGACGATTTCACGGTGAAAACTCCGCTTATGACTTAGAGGCTTTAAAGGCACGAACCATCACACCGGGAGCTTTCCTACTGACCACCTGTGACGGTAAATTTTTAGATGAAGATTTAAGCGAAGAGGGAAACGCCTTTACGCAGATTTATTTCGATTTTGAAACAGGTCAATATCTCAAGGATTACCAGACCACTTTGGATCACCAGTTCACATCAATTTACCTAGTAGCCGATTCCTGGGAGAATTTTGATCTCTTAAAACCAATTTTGGACGCCCGACTCAATGCATGGCGCAAGGATCGCCCCGCCAACCCAGCATAATCTCAAGGGTTGCGTGGTCGCATAGCAGCTTTGAAACAACGTGTGGTGCCTACGCGCACTTCAAACTGACCCGTTACCTATTGAGCGTTACGCACGCACGCGAAAATCCTCGAGTACGGTACCCATTTGAAATATCGAATTTTCATGCGGACTATCGCGAAATTTTTCCTTTAATGCATCCTGGTACCACTCGTGCATTGCGCTCGTATTGAGCATTGCCGATACATAAGTCGATGCGGCGCCACTCAGCTGCAACCCATAGGTTTGAATTCGGAATATAACGGGAGCAAAAAAGGCATCGACACCGGTGAAATGCGCGCCGGCGAGGTAGGGACCGCTGAAACGGTGGAGGCCGTCATTCCATAGCGTATTCAACCGTGCAATTTCTTGGTTCAAGGCCAGTGGCATTTCATGCAGACGAATTCGCTGGCCACAACTCATCGAGCATCGATTTCGGAGCTCGGTGAAACCTGAATGCATTTCCGCTGCCGCACTTCGCGCCCAGGCACGAGCGCTGGCCTCTGTCGGCCAGATTGCATGCCGCTCCGCAAGGTACTCGAGAATCGCGAGTGAATCCCAAACAGCAATACTCCCCTCGACGAGGTACGGTACCTTGCCGCTAGGCGATATTTTCCGAAAATTTTGCCACTCTAATTCGTTGCCAAAAGGAATTAAATGCTCCTTAAAAGGCATTTTTAGTTGGCGCATGATCACCCAGGGCCGTAACGACCACGAGGAGTAGTTCTTGTTGCCTATGTATAAGTCGTACATAACTTCCTCGGCGAGCATTCGATGGTAAGGTGCCTACTATGAATCATCTAGCCACAAAAACGCAAAATTTTCATAGGCTAGATGGCGTCGATATGCTGCGCGGCCTAGCTATTTTTTCGTTTTGATGAACCACGTCAATATGCGTCTGGTTATAGCGGGAATTCCTTACGGCACGCGATTGCCGCAACAACTTTTACATTCGTTGGTTTGGAGTGGTCAGTATGGCGTGCAAATATTTTTCTCAATTTCTGGCTTTTTGATTACCTCGACGTCGATGCAGCGCTGGGGGACGCCGTCCCTGGTTAAGCCTATGAGTTTCTATTGGTTGCGCTTTGCTCGTATCGCGCCATTATTGATCTTGCTACTGATTATTTTAAGTTTATTGCATTTTTCGCGGTCGCATTGGTTTTACGTGTCCCCGGCAGTAGGGGGACTTGCTCGTGCGTTATGGGCAGCTTTGATTTTTCACGTTAATTTGCTCGAAGCGCAAAGCGGCTATCTTCCTGGCAATTGAGACATTTTACTTAGCGTTTCCGCTGGCCTGTGTTTGGCTGGGTCGAGGTAAATTGCTTTACGGCCTACTGGTAACTTTGGTCATCATGGGCCCATTTGCACGCACCGTATGGACTCACGGAAATGACACTTGAGCTGAGTATTCATACCTTGGAGGAATGGACGCTATCGCGCTCGGATGTTTGACAGAGCTAGGTTTGCCGCGACTTATGTCTTCGCGTCGCCGACTTTTGACGATGTTGACCTTGGGCGACGCAGCTACGAGATCTACATGACCCATATGTTTGTAGGCAATTGGGGTCTTTGCACTTTTCCAATTTCAAGGAGCACCGGTGGGTACAATTCCGCTGTTATTTATGTTGACCATCCCAATTGCGGCGATTCTAGGGGAAATCGTGGCGCGTCTATATTCGGAGCCTATGAATCGATATTTAAGGCATCAATTTAGTGTAACCACTAAGCTCTAGCGGGGTACTCAACGATGCTCATAGCGCAATGGATACTTATTACAATACGGATCTTCTGATGACCCAATTACCACATGCTGGAATGCTACAGCGCCTGCAATGCGCAATGCTTACATCGGTTTTGCTGTGCTTTCTATCCATGTGTACGCCCGGTGGGGCGGCGTGGGCAGGAAATGCAATTGTCCGCGATCTGCCGCCGGGATTAGTAATACCCGCCGCCGCCGAGAGGGGCGCCGATTTTGATGTGGATAAGGCGACTCGATCGTATTTGGAGTTGCTCTCGCCACAACAACGGGCATTATCGGACCAATACTTTGAAGGGGGTTACTGGATCCAAGTATGGGAATTACTTTGGACTGTGGGTGCCTGTGCGCTACTTATGGGCACCGGTGTTTCAAATCGTTTATATGAATTTTCCCAACGTTTAAGCCGCGGACGATGGATTAGCACTCCCCTCTACATGCTAAGTTTCATGGTCGCACTGGCAGTCCTAGAAGCTCCACTCACTTTGTACACCGATTTCTTCCGTGAACATCAGTATGGCCTGAGTGACCAATCCATGGGTAGCTGGATCCAAGACCAGCTGATTGTATTGGTAGTGAGCGCAGGCTTGGCCGCAATTCTTTTGACAGGTATTTATTCCGCCGTGCGTCGTGCTGGTCAGCGTTGGTGGCTATGGGCGACTGGCATTACCTTGGTATTTCTACTTCTAGTCCAGATGATCTTACCGGTGTACATTTTGCCGTTGTTGAATCACTACCGGGTACTTGCGGACGGGCCGGTGAAGGCGGCGGTGCTGTCGCTTGCGCGGGCTAACCAGGTGCCCACCGCTCAGGTGGAGTGGTTCGATGCCTCCAAGCAAACCACTCGGATTAGCGCGAATGTCGCGGGTCTGCTTGGCACGACTCGAATTGCGCTTAACGATAATCTTCTAAACAAAACCTCGTTACCGGAAATTAGAGCGGTACTGGGACATGAGATGGGCCATTACGTCCTTAATCACAACTGGAAAATATCGATTTCATTGTCCTTACTCATTGGACTGGCATTTTCTCTCTTGAATTATGGAATGAGTTGGACTCTGTTGCGATGGGGTACTCACTGGAAAATGGGCAGACTCGCGGATCCCGCTACTCTGCCGCTCGCGATCGCGTTATTTTCTGTGATCCTATTTGTACTGATGCCGGTGCAAAATCTTATTGTCCGTAGCGCCGAGGCGGAAGCTGATGCCTTCGGATTGAACGCTTCGCGCGAACCTTACGGGTGGGCGATGGCTGCGATGCGCCTATCTACTTACCGAAAAATAAGTCCGGGGAAATTTGAGGAATTTATGTTTTACGCTCACCCTAGTGGTTATGAACGCGTGCATAGCGCCATGTTGTGGTTGAAGGAAAACCAGGCTGCGCCGTTGGTAAAATGACGCGCTCTGTTAAAACGTGTAACGCCCGCCGATGGTCACGAAGCGACCGATCGCACCCTGCTGAGTAAAAGCCGGGTTGTAGTTAAGTCCGCCGTAAGTGTACGGATTGAACGGCGCTACGCGATTCGTGAGGTTTAGTATCGACGCGGTCAACGCCAAGCGATCACCGAGCTTGAGTTTACCGAAGAAATCAAAAGTAATGAACGATCCGCTCTGGCAATTGTGAAATGGTGTTCCATTTGGGTTATAGACGCCGCACACCGGCGCACCGGAGACGACCCCGTTGGCATCTGAAGTTGCTCCTTTGACAAAATACGAACCCTCACCAGTGGTCGTCGTAAAGGTTCCGTCCCCATTGTCCACCAGGGATTCGCCCTGATGATCGACCAAGCGCATGCTCCCGATATAATTAACGCGGCCGGTAAGGGCGATGTCACGCTGCGACCAGGTCACGTCGAAGTTGCCACGATTGCGCGGTGTACCGGATGCCGAGCTCAAGACATACGGACCCTGGGTTCCTACGTAATTCAGTCGAGTCCCGTTAACGAGCGTCTTCTCGAATTTCCCGATATAGGTCCACGACACGCTTGCGGTAAACATTCCGAACGCGCCGGCATCAAATTTTTGACGAATGTCGAAATCGATTCCGTTGGTGAGCGTCTTGCTGGCATTGGTGTATGGCGCAGCAATACTCGCCAAGTTTCCATCCAAATCGTAGAAAACCACCGAACCTGGCTGCGCACCGGGTAACTGCCCGTTCACCGGTCCGCCCACCGTCGGGTTATTGCCGATGATGGCGGCCTGGTCCGCTTGCTGGATCTCATTTTTACGCTGAATTTGGTAGTAGTCGACGGAAGCGCTGGTTCCCGCAAATGGTTCGACAACGAAACCGAATGTGAAGCTCTTCGACTCCTCAGGCTTTAGATTCGGGTTGCCGATGCTCAAGATCCCGATGTTGGTGAAACCGAGCGAGATGCTGCTACCGGCCTCGGCTGGACCCGGGGCGCGGAAACCTTCGGAGTAAGTTCCGCGTAATTCGATTTGCTTGATGGGCTTGAACGTGATGCCGATTTTTGGCGTCTTGGAACTGCCGTAGTCCGAGTAATGATCATACCGATAGGCGGCAGTCAGATCGATAAAACTCCAAATCGGCGCGTCGATTTCCACGTAGCCGGCATAGATCTTGCGGTCGGACTGAAATGTCGAATACCCCAGTCCAATGATATCTCCAATATCCGTGAACGGCGTCGGTGGACTGAAGGTCTCCTCCTTGCGCCATTCGGCTCCTACGGCCAATTGCAGGTCCCCGCCGGGAAGATGGAACAGCGGTCCCGTGGTAGTGGCGTCAACCATCGTCAATGAATTCTTCGCCTGTGCATTTAAAGCCGGCGAAATTGCCGCCAGTGTCGCGGGCGTAGAGAAGGACGGATGGTTGATCCGGTACGTACCGTCGTTGATCGCAGCCTGCAAAACTGACGCGCGGACGAACCCGGTGGGCGAGGTATCCAGCTTGCTCTCCACATAACCGCCGCCGAAGCTGTATTTCCAATTAGACAAAAAACTTCCCTCGAGGCCGGCCACGAATCGCGTCACCTGGCTGTCGTTGCTGCCGTCGCGCCCGCCAAAATCATTGGCAGCGAGGTAACGCACATTCCTGGCAACGCCGTAGGGATTGTCCGGATTACCCGCCGGCAGGAATATCAGATGGGCCGGCCCGAGCAGCGTTGGGCTCGTCTTGTCATATACGCCGGCGTCGTCAAAACCGGTTGGAGGACCTATGTAATCAGTTCTTGCCTTGAAATAGCCCAGTTCCAAGTAGCCAGTGAGATTGTCGTTGAACGCGAAGCTGCCGCGAGAGAAAAGGTTCGCACGCCGAAGTTTCGGCTGAATCTGGTACCACCGGGCACGATCGTACAGACAGATGTTCGATTTAACAGCTTGGCCTGCTGCGTTCAAACCATCCAATTGGGATAGTTCAGGGCAGGACGTGAGGTTGGTACGCACAAACAGGTTGTCGCCAGGAACGCGGACCGTCCCGTAGGGGGTTCGCGATTGATAATTCGGACCGCTGGTCGCGCTGAACAGTCCGCGGCCGCCGGCTGCTGAGCCTGCGCGCCCATCAAAATATCCGAACGGCGTTAGATTTTGGGTGCCGAGGTAACCCGGTCGGTCGGTATTTTTGATTGCATCTTGGGTCGAACCTTCCGCCGTGAAATACAGGTTGTATTTGTCGGCTGCGAGATCGCCGAATCCATAGCTACCGGCCACTCGACCTGTCGATCCATCGTCGCGGTACGACGTTCCCGCATCCGCGGTAATCGTCGCGCCGCTGTAGGTCTTGCGCAGAATCACGTTGACGACGCCAGCGATGGCATCCGACCCATAGACCGCAGAAGCTCCATCCTTGACGATGTCGATGCGCTCTACGGCCTCGAGCGGTAACGAGTTCAAGTCGGTAAATACGCGAACCCCATCATCGGCTAGGCCATACGGAGCCATTCGCCTGCCATTCACCAAAACGAGCGTCGAGTTGACCCCTAAGCCACGCAGTGAAATCGCCGATGCACCCGCGGCGAAGCCGGCGGTAAATGCCGTCGGCAGTGAGCCCTGTCCCTCCGCCGAAATATTTCTGATGATTTCCGCAAGATTTTGCTGCCCGCTCTTTTCCAGATCGTCGCGCGATAAAACCGTGATCGGACTTGCGGTCTCGACGTCGGTGCGCGATATGCGAGATCCGGTAACCACGACTTCCTGGAGCTGCGCGTCGGGAATCGGCGAAGACGGCGATTGCTGGGCAATTGCCGGGGCGCTCAGACACCCGAGAAAAACGGCACCCATGGTCAGCGAACGGGTCAACGAATCGAGTCGAGCGCATTTGAATCGGTTCTTGTCCGTCAAATCATGTCGTTGCGTCATTTGTCGATCTCCCTGGAATTTATTTGAAACAGATTCAGCTGATCTTCATTAAAGAGTGCGCGAGTTCCAATCCATCAGAAATGCAAAACCATGCCAGCCATCGGACTAAAAAAGACAGGGCATTTGCAACGGTTTCTATGGATACAGGCCATGGCTTTTTCTGTCCGGTGCTTGACCGGCTGGGGTCTCGCTACGCGGCGCGGCCGACCTCAGAATGGCGGGATGAATCGGTACACGCGAGGCCACATGCGCGATTTTCTCGGCGTTTCTTTGCTACTGGCCGCAACCCTCGCGGTGGCGGCGGACGCACACGGCGGGCTCGTTGGCGTGCAGAGCGCAGACCTGAACCGGCGAGCGGAGGCGTGCACCGACTTTTATGATTTTGCGAACGGCGGCTGGCGTGCGGACAATCCCATTCCTACCTCGTTGCCGAAATGGAGTCGACGGCTGGCGGCGCACGATGCCAATTGGCATCGGCAACAAAACGTGCTGGAAGCAGCTGCGAGTAACAAGGCCTCGCGTCCTGGGAGCGCGGAACGCGTGGTGGGAGATTATTACGCGTCATGCATGAATGAGTCGGCGGTTGATGCCGCTGGCACTGCTCCGCTTGGATCCTTGATTGCTCAGATCGATCAAGCACTCACTCTGGCCGATATTCAACGCAATATCCGGCGCCTACAGGATCTCGCCATCCCGGTGCCGTTCGGCACTAGCGCCACTCCCGGCTATCACGATCCTCTGCACATCGTCGAATCCTTCGTTGCCGGCGGCTTCAATTTACCGGATCGCGATTATTACTTAAGCAATGATCCGCATTTTACGGAAGCGCGCGAAGAATACCGGGCGCACATCGTTACTGTCTTGACACTGGGCGGCTTATCCGACGCCCAGGCTCGAACGGCGGCGCCCGGCATTGTGGCGCTCGAAAAACGTCTCGCCGAGGCGTCATTGGATAGCGCGGCGTTTGATCCAGCGGCGACCGACCATATGATGACCTTCGCACAGCTGCAGAGCTTGGCATCGCATTTCGATTGGGAGGCGTATTTCGACGAGGCCAAGTTACCTAAGGGCCCGGTCAACGTAACGGAGCCCAAGTTCTTGCAGCAGATGGACCAGGCGCTGGTGGATATACCCGTTTCGACTTGGAAAGCCTATCTTGAGTGGCAACTGCTGGAATCCTTTGAGTTTAGAGACCGGTATCTTGGCAAAGCCATCGGCAAGGGGCGTGCACAGGCTTGCGTGGAGTCGACCGACACCTTGTTTGGCGATGCGCTTGCGCAAGCATACGTGAAGACCTATTTTCCGCCGGCCGCCAAGGCCCAGGTTCAAGAGATCGTTCGCAATCTGCGGATCGCATTGAGAGAGCAAATCATGGCGGTGCAGTGGATGGCGCCGCTGACCAAGAAGATGGCGCTGCAGAAACTTAGCGCTACCGATGTGCAGGTGGGATATCCCGATCATTGGAGAGACTATTCAAGCATTCCCGTCCGCAGAGATGCCTTCTGGAGCAACTCTGCGGCGGTCCGGCGTTTCAATGTGGACGAGGATCGGCAACGGGTCGGTAAGGCCACGACCCGAGGCTTCTGGCTGCCCTCGCCGACGCCGTCCTCCGCCGACGCCTATCTGCTCGTGGAACTCAATAAAATGGTGCTGCCGGCGGGCATGCTACAGCCGCCTTTTTTTAATCCCGATGCCACGGATGCGGTCAATTATGGCGCGTTTGGCATTACGGTCGCACACGATCTGACGCATTTCATCGACGGCTTGGGTGCTGCTAACGACGTCCAAGGATATCCAACGAATTGGTGGACCGATGCCGACCGACGGGAATTCGATCAACGCGGTCAATGCGTGGTCGATCAGTTCGACGAATATTTCATCGAACCGGGCGCGCACCATGACGGCAAGCGGGTGCTGAGCGAATCCATTGCTGATCTCACCGGCGTCCACATCGCCTATGCGGCGCTTCAGCACTCGATGAAGACTCACCCCGTTCCCGTCGTGGATGGGTTTACTCCCGAGCAGCAATTTTTCATTTCGTGGGGCCAAACTAACGGCGCCGCCATGCGCCTCGAAGCACAACGACAGCTCATCAAAAGCGATCCGCACCCGGTGCCCAAGTTTCGAGTGATAGGTCCGCTGTCGAACGCGCCCGAGTTTCAGCAGGCATTCTCTTGCCCAGCGTCGGCCCCGATGGTCCGGCCACGAGAAAAGCGTTGCAAGGTCTGGTAGAGGGCGGTATCGGTACCTAAGAACCGCGCAGCGCAATGGGCGGCGAGTCGTAGGAGCGCCGCCACGCGCGCCGCAGTTGCCGGGATGAAGCGAAGCCGGTGCGCTCTGCAATCCGTTCGATGTCCAAGCAGCTGGATTTCAGCAGCTGATGCGCCAGTGCTACGCGCAGCCCATTGACGTATCCTGTGATGTTCATGCCCGCTTGTTCGTTGAACAGCCGCGAAAGGTTTCTGGGGCTGGTGAAGGCGATGTGCGCTAAGCGCTTTAAATTCCAGTCGGCGGCGGGGTTGGCAATGATGGCGTCTTGAACGCGATGCACCGCCGGGTGTAGGTGATTACGTCCCTTGAGCCATGGCGACAATTGCGGATCGGCGCCTTGACGGCGCAGATACAGCACCAAGTGGCGTGCAATCGCCAGCGCACACAGCGGGCCCACCAGTGAACTGACCACATGCAACATGAGATCGAGACCGGCGGTGACCCCCGCGCTTGTATAACGATTCCCATCCACCACGAATAGCCTGTTCTCCAATACCTTGGCCTTCGGCGCCAGTCTCTGCAATTCAGCGCATTCGGTGTGATGCGTGGTGCAAGCGCAGCCATCCAACATTCCAGCGCGCGCCGCCAGCAACGCGCCGGAGCAAATCGCAATGAGTGTGTGCCTCGCCCCCACCGTGGCTTTGAGCCAGCCGACGATGGCTTCCTCATCATGGTCGACCGCAGACTGCGGCGTATCTTCGGCAAAGGCAATGCGGTCGGCCGATCCAGGCACGACGACGATCGCCTCCTCGGGCAATCGTGCGGGGAAAGGAGCTATGTCGGTAAGCGCAACGCCCACCGACGAGGTGACGCGCGAATTTTCACCAATGTAGCGCACGACAAATCGAAGTGAGCGCTGCTCTGCATTTGCGCGCCGCAGGACTTCCAACGGCCCGGCGATGTCCAACAGCAGTACGCGTTCTGGCAAGACCACCCACACGTCGATGGGCTTCGGTTCGGGGTTCAGCTCCACAGGTTTCACGCGGCTCGCACTTCGCTAGCGTGGTTTAAGGCCGGCTGGACATCGGTGACCAACAGCGCGCTGCAATAGGGGTGTGGCGGCCGGTGCCCAGTGGTGGACATAATTCGCCTCGCGACAGAGTGATTCTTATCGCGATTTTGCGCCTTTCTGGAGGCTATGAGAATGCGCAATTAGTCAATTACCGGACCAAAAAAGCCATACAGGTCACTGCATTCCACCGAGCTTGAAAAATACCAAAGCGCGGCGGCCACCAGTATTAACGCCGGAACGTCACCCATCAGGTGACCGCTTTCATGTTTATCTCCAATAGCCTGAAGGCCCATAATCGTCGCGTGGACAATGCTCGACCATGCCGTGAATGAGATCAAGCTACGATGAGCTGTTGGATTCTTGGCCGCAATGATCAAGAAAACGCCTAGAACAGTGCCAGACCCAACCCGATGGCCACAGGTATCCCAGGGGATAAATCAACAGGAAGATGAATCCGAATACCCGCAGCGCAATCGCCGCGGAAATTAGGCCTCGGCGATGACGGCAATCGACACCTTCATGTTCAAGACATGGACAGGTAGCTTGGCGCCTTGACGGGCCGGCGGATTTACAGGAAACCACTTCACCCACTCCTCGTTCAAGCCCGCAAAGTCCGACTCATCGCGCAGAATGAATGTGGCACTTGCAACCTTCTCTAGCGAACTTCCCGCGGCCTTGAGGATCGCCGAAATATTGGTCAGGCATTGATGGGTCTGCTCCTGAATTGTCTCGCCTCGAATCGCGCCCGTTTTCACGTCGAAAGGACCAATACCTGAGACGAAAATCAATCCGCTTGCCATGATAGCCTGACTATAGGAGGCCGGTGGAGTTGGAGCCTCGCTGGTAAATATGATCCTTTGGCTCATGAGATTCCTCGCTGAATGAAGGTATGGATTGTCGGTTAAGATCGCGTGCGGCGCAATTGGCAGTACTGCCATACTGCGATCAACGCACCGGCGTAATTTGAATTTCAGGTTTTGATCCGGGCATACCGATTCCAGATCTCGTCGAAAGATGGATTTTATCGAGATAGCGCTCGGCCTGCGGATCAACCTGGGCAATAATTTTCCCCGCAGCTCCGCCCGCTCCATCGCTGACCCGTGCTTGCAGAAGGGGATGCACGCCCGCCCTTAACGTTATCCACACATGCACAATTTTTCCGTTCGCACCTTCGCTGCCGCGTGGGTCAGCCGAGAGTAAAACTATCCATCAGCACCGTGCCTTTACCCGCGCCCATAGAACTCAATTTCTTGTTGTCCTTAGTCGTCGCGACCATGATGAGTTTCGCGGTCTTTCCGGGACTGATGCCAGGTCCCGGAGCTAGAGCAACCGGCGCTCGTCAGGATAAGGCTAGTAACACTTACCAATATGCCTAGTCTGAATAAACCTACCCGAGTTAGCCGCGACATTATTAAAGAATGATAACCTGCTGTTTGGGAAAATTTAGTCATAAAGATTGAGGCCCATGATTCGTTTAAAAGTTCAGTACCTACCAGCAGTCTTTCCTAGTGTCGCGCAAAGAGACTAACGAAAATAGCGATGGCGCTATTGAGGAAGGAGAACATCGATTTTGCTAAATTTGTGATGATTTTGCAGCATGCTCACAACAAATGGTTACTCACTCGGGTATTGAGTTATGGGCATCGGGCGGAGCTGGTAAAATAAGAGCGCATTTTAAGTAAAAGGATATCACTGGTGACCAAGCTCGCTTTTTTACCGTTTACTAAACCGACTATCGATGAATCGACTATCAGCGACGTCGCCGCCGTGTTGCGTTCGGGCTGGCTAACTAGCAATGGTCCGAAGGTGCAGGCCTTCGAGGCACAACTTTCCCAGTACTTCGGCGGTCGTCCGGTCCGAACCTATAATTCGGGCACCTGCACCATGGAAATTGCACTGCGCATTGCGGGTGTGGGTCCCGGCGACGAAGTAATTACTTCCCCGAATTCCTGGGTGGCCACCGCAAATGTCATTCTTGAGGTAGGCGCCACCCCGGTGTTTGCCGATATCGATCCCCGAACTCACAATATTGATCTCGATAAAGTGGCAGCGGCTATTACGCCGCGCACTAAAGCCATTATTCCAGTGCATATGTGCGGTTTGCCCTGCGATATGGACAAACTCTATGCGCTCGCGAAAAAACACTCCTTAAGGGTAGTGGAAGATGCCGCACAAGCGATAGGTTCTTCTTGGCGAGGTAAGAGAATTGGCGCCTTTGGTGATTTTGTGTCGTTTAGTTTTCAAGTGAACAAAAACATCATGACAGCAGAAGGCGGTTGCTTAGTCGTGAACAACGCCGATGAGGCAGCGTTCGCAGAAAGGTATCGATTGCAAGGGGTGTCGCGCAGCGGTTTGGACGGTATTGACGTCGATGTAATGGGTGGTAAGTACAATATGACCGAAATCGCCGCGGCGATTGGTCTTGGGCAAATGGCGCGGTTGGAGGAATTTAACGCCAAGCGGCTAAGTCTTGCGAAGCATTACTTTACGACCTTCGGTACGCAGTTTGAAAACCAAACCGGCGCTGAATTACCGGTCGCTGATTTCGAGCAAAGTAACTGGCACATGTTTCATATCGTTCTCCCAGAACCGCTTACGCGCGCCACTTTTATGCAAAAAATGCTAGATCTTAATATTGGCTTAGGGTTTCACTACGCGGCCATTCACTTGTTTACCCTGTATCGTAAGCGCGGATTCAAGGAGGGAATGTTCCCCGTTGCGGAGCGAGTCTGTCGGCAGATCGTCACACTGCCACTATTCCCAGACATGAGTGAAGCGGATGTGGAGCGGGTGGTAGCAGCAACTAGAGCGAGCCTCGCCTAATCAAATGCTTCGTTAAATACCGCTATTAAAATTAAATACGCGGGCGTGCAAACACGCAGGCATGCAGGCTACGCAATTGCTGCTTTTGCACCTTCCCCATGGCGTTGCGCGGTAGGTCGTCGGCAAATAACACGCGCTTGGGTAGTTTGAATTTCGCTATTCGCGACCCCAATGCGCCCAGAATCGCTTGCTCGGTTAGAGTGCTGCCACCCTGTGCGACGGCCAGAGCGACTACGATGGCGACCACTCCCTCCCCAAAGTCCGAATGCGGCAGTCCAATCACCGCGCTCTCGACCACACCGGGCAAGGTATTGATTGCCTCCTCGATTTCAATAGGGTAGACGTTAAATCCGCCTGTGATTATCAAGTCCTTATCGCGACCCACAATGTACAAGTAGCCATCGGCATCGAGGTATCCAAGGTCGCCGGTGATAAAAAATCCGTCGGGCCGAAAGCTCGCCGTAGTCTTCTCAATCGCTCGCCAGTATCCCGCGAATACATTCGCACCTATGACCTCAATTGACCCAATTGCTTTTTGAGCCACCAGAGTACGACCATTTTCCGGATCGACAATTCTAATTTCAACATCGGGGAGTGGACGCCCCACCGACCCGGGACGGCGCAGACCCTCGTACGGGTTAGAGCTATTGATGAGCGTCTCCGTCATCCCATACCGTTCCAGTATGCAATGTCCCGTGCGTGCCTCAAAGTCACGATGCGTTTGAGGCAACAAAGATGCTGAGCCGCTGATGAACAGTCGTAGCCCTGTGACGATCTTTCGGTTTAGCCTGCTATCTCCTAATAGTCGGGTGTAGAAGGTCGGTACGCCCATCATCACGCTACTTTGAGGCAGCGCGTGGAGCACCGCCTCAACTTCAAATTTAGGCAATAATAGTAGTGTGGAGCCGCTCGCGAGCACGGTGTCTACGCCTATGAAGAGGCCATGCACATGAAACACGGGAAGGGCGTGTAAAAGCACATCGTTCGTCGTAAACGCCCACGCCTTTACCAAATTCCGAGAATTTGCGGCAAGATTTGCGCGCGTGAGCATGGCACCTTTTGATCGACCGGTGGTTCCCGAGGTGTATACCAATGCCGCCACAGCATCGCTGCCCAAGGGCGCAAAGCAGGACAAACCCCTAGGATCTATCAGGTGCTGCTTAACGCGATCCGCGAAGCTACCCCCTGTGGTCGTATCCATGCTGAGAACAGTCGGGCGTTGATCTTTAGTAAACGACAGTGAATCGCAAAGGCTCGATATGGTCTGCTCCCTTTCGGGTACTACCAAGACAACACGGGGTTCCGCGTCGGAAATGAAATACATGAGCTCCGGATCGGTGTAAGCCGTATTCAGTGGCATGAATATCGCACCCAGACGCAGACAAGCAATGTATAGAAAAATAACCTGCGGTGATTTTTCCACTTGAACAGTCACTCGATCCCCTGACTTAACACCCAGGCTGGTTAGTGCCGCTGCCATACGCCTGGATTCGATATCAAGTTCGTCGTAACGGATGACTTGCCCAGCGAGAGTCTTTAAGAAAACGCGTGACGGCTGTACTAAAAATAACTGTTCTAGCCATGCCAAGGGGTCGCGCGACTCAGTAGCACTCATGCAGTAATCTCGTTACTCGATACTTGGGTGGCCATAAACACACCCACTATGACTAAGACGGTGCCGGCAATTTGCCACGCACTGAGTTGTTCGTGTAAAAAAATGGTACTTAGCACAATCGTTGCGATGGGGCCTATCATGCCGATCTGTGCGGCGATAGGCGCGCCGAGTCGTGATATCCCGACCATGACCAAAAATATGGGAATGGCCGTACAGATCGTGCCGTTTATAAATGCGAGCTCATACACTGCTTGTGGAAATTCTAAAATTGCATGCCAGTGACTAATGGGTTGCAGAATAAAATATTGCACGATACACCAGACCGACGCCACCAAGCCTGCCAGCGCCGTGAGCCTGAGCGCGCCCACCCGCTTAACGAGTTCACCACTTCCGAATAGAAAAAAAGCATAGCTCACCGCGCTACCCAATACTAAGATCGCGCCTAGCGTGACGTGGGTGCTTCCCAGCGACATTTTTGGATTCTGTATTAGGTCATGCACAAACGCCACTCCCACCCCACAATAGATGATTGCGAGTGCAATCATCTGTTGTTGCGTGACTCGAGTTTTGCGCACGAGTACTGAGAGCAATAGCACCACAGTCGGGCTTATATACAGAATAAGGCGCTCCAAGGTCGCCGTAATATAGCGCAACCCTAGAAAATCGAAGTAACTGGCAAGGTAATATCCCATAAACCCGATGAGCGCGATCTTCCAACCGTCGCCGGGTTGTAAGGCTTTGTGTTTATCATTGCGCTGCGTCCAAAGAGATAAGCATAGAAAAAAAGGTAGGGCGACAGACATACGCAGCGCGAGGCTAATCTCGGCGCTCATGCCCGGATAAAGATAGAGCAGTTTGACGACTATGGCCTTGCCCGCAAACATCACGGCACCCGCGAGTGCGCACAGCACGCCCGATAAGCGCAATGCCGCGGCGGAATTCCTCACTCTGCTAGGGCTTGCGCGGCTGGTATCCCTTGAACTTCCACTAAGCAATCATAGAACACCGCCGCGCGCCCGAGATCGGTGAGGCCCTGGTGGGTCAATTCGTTGGCGTTGGTACCAGCGGGTCCTAATTTGCGCCACCATATGCCAAGTCCTACGACTACGCCGGGCCGTGCGCGAGTGGAGATACTGACTTTACATCGATATTCGCCGCGATCGTTGTAAGTACGCACTAAGGCCCCGTCAGTCAAATTTCGGCTCGCGGCATCACGGGGATGGATTTCTAGGAGAGGTTCACCTTCGATGCTGCGTAGGCTTTGCACGTTCACAAAAGTAGAATTTAAAAAGTGCCGCGCGGGCGGTGAGATCATGGCGAGAGGATAGCGAGAGGCGAGCGCGGGTGCCGATTGAGTGGATTCATAGGGTGGAATAAAGTGCGCGACGCCCATATCTGCAGGGGCAAAACACGCGCGACCGTTACTGGTGGGAAAATGACCGTCGGCAAACGGCGCCTCAGCAATGTCGAGTTTTACCCAACCGTCACGGCGCAGCTGTGCGAAATCGATTCCATCGAAAGCCTGCGCACCAATCTCGACATCGGTATCATTGAAGCAGTGCTCCGTGAATCCCAGTCGCGCCGCTAATTCACGAAACACGCTGGCGTTGGGTCGGGCTTCACCTAGAGGCGCGATAGCGGGTTCGTTGACCAATACATAGGTATGGCCGTAGCTGGAGTGAACATCGAAATGTTCTAACTGTGTGGTGGCAGGTAATACGTAGTCGGCGTAATCCGCGGTATCGGTTTGAAATTGCTCCATGACTACCGTGAATAAATCTTCGCGCTCAAAGCCACGTACGACTTGCGGGGAGCCGGGTGCGACCGCGACGGGGTTACTGTTGTACACGATTAACGCTTCGATCTTGGGGCCAAATTGCGGCGACGATTCGCGCGTTAAGTCATCGCCAATGGTGCTCATGTTGATGGTGCGTGGACGCGCGTTACCCAGGAGGTCCGGTCGCTCCAAGACATCGTGACGTACGGGCGCCCAACCCGAGGCGGATAGTAATAAACCTCCGGCTGCTTGCCGCCACGCGCCGATTAAGCAGGGCAGAGCAGCAATCAAACGCACTGCACTGCCACCGCCACGCACGCGCTGCATCCCGTAGTTTAAGCGGATTGCTGCAGGGGTAATATTCGCATAGTCGTGTGCCAAATTACGAACTTCGTCGGTGCTAATGCCACACACCGATGCCGTATGCTCCGCGCTCCAACTTTGTGCCTCGGCGCGTAAAGCGGGCCAACCATCGGTGTGTCGTTCAATATAATCGTGATCCAACCTATCGTTTTTGATCAGTTGATGGATGAGGCCTAAGGCCAGCGCGCCGTCGGTACCCGGTAGCAAGGCGATATGCTGGTGGCACTTATCCGCGGTCTCGGTGCGGCGTGGATCAATGCAGATAAGCTTGGCACCCGTGCGCTTGGCCGCTTGTGCAATGGTCCAGAAATGCAAATTCGAGGCGATACTGTTACTGCCCCAGATTAAAATAAGTTTGCTATCTTTAAAATGCTCAACATGCATGCCGACACGGCTGCCATACGTGAGGTTCAAAGCGCTCGCTCCGGCACTGGCACAAATTGTGCGATCAAGTAGCGATGCGCCTAGTCGGTGAAAGAAGCGCATGGCCATCGCCTCGCCTTGCACTAGCCCCAGCGTTCCTGAATAGCTGTAGGGCAGAATCGCTTGCGGGTCGCGCGCCGCTATTTCACGGAGTTTAGCGGCGATGGCGTCGAGCGCAGTGTCCCAACTGATCCGTTCGAATTGGCCAGTGCCTTTAGGACCAATACGTCGTAGTGGGTGGGTCAAGCGATTGGGGTGGTAAGCCCGCTCAGTATATTTTGCGACTTTGGTGCAGAGGACGCCTTGGGTGGGCGGATGGTCTGGGTCGGCTTGTACGCGGATCGCAACGCCATTCTCAACGGTGACACGGATAGCGCAAGTGTCCGGGCAATCGTGGGGACAGGCGGCATGGATACTGTGGCTGGTCATGGTCGCTCAGTATATCTTAGGGCAAGCCTGGTCTAGATTATGTAATTGGTGGATTTAAATTGGAATCCCATTTCTATTACATTTTTGTGGCGCTTATGCTTTGATATTCGTATCAAAAAATGCGGGGACTTTTACATGCGAATTTCAGCGTCACTAGCCTTCTGCGGTCTACTCCTTGCGGCGTGTGGAGGCGGGGGCGGTGGTGGGAGCGGCAAGCCGGCTGGTTGTAGCGGAAGCGCCTGTGGCCCGCCGCCGTGGCAACAGGCCGTATTTAATCCCGAGTCCCAATTTGCTGCATTTTGTGCTGCGCCGCGCAGTGGCAACGATCCAATTACGCATGTGAAATATCCCGACCAGCCGGGAAGTATTTTGTATGAGAACAATTGGTTGCGCTCTTGGACTAATGACCTTTATCTTTGGTTTAACGAGGTACCGGACACTGATCCTGCGAGTGTTGCTACAACGCTTGCTTACTTTAAAATTCTAAAAACACCGGCTACTACCGTTTCTGGGGCTGCGAAAGACAAATTTCATTTCACCGATTCGACCGCCCATTGGGAAAATTTAGCGAATAATGGTTCTCAGGCCGGATATGGAGTGCAGTGGGCATTTTTGGTTATTAAACCACCGCGAAAAGTTTTAGTAGCGTTTACTGAACCCAATTCCCCCGCAACTGCCGCGAGCGCGAGTGTTACGCGCGGGGCTGAAGTTCTGACAGTGGATGGAGTCGATTTTGTCAACGACAACACTCAAGCGGGTGTTGATACGATCAATGCTGGATTATTTCCTGCGGCGATTAATCAATCGCATACATTGCAAATTTTGGACCCAGGAACTGGTACTCCTCGTAGCATCACCCTCGTGAGTGCCACCGTGACCAGCACATCCGTACAAAACGTCACCACACTGCCTCCACCTAATGGCCTGGTCGGTTACATGCTATTTAACGATCATTTGGCGACCTCAGAGTTGGCGCTGTTAAATGCGTTTACCAAACTACAGGCGGCGGGAGTGACCGATCTGGTGCTCGATATTCGCTATAACGGGGGAGGTTTTCTCGATATCGCTAGCGAAGTGGCTTATATGATCGCAGGTCCGGGACCTACCGCAGGTCAAACTTTTGAAACTACTCAGTTCAATAGTAAGCATCCAACAGTTGACCCGGTTGCTGGTGGCACTATCGTGCCAGTTCCCTTTCATAACGCAACGCAAGGGTTTTCGACCACTAAGGGCCAAATGTTACCCACTTTGAATTTGCCGCGGGTGTATGTGCTAACGGGCCCGGATACCTGTTCGGCGAGTGAGTCTATTATCAATGGGCTTAGTGGTGTGGGCGTACACGTCATTCAGATTGGCTCGACCACTTGTGGCAAACCCTATGGGTTCTATCCGCAGGATAATTGTGGTACCACGTATTTTTCGATCGAGTTTCAGGGCGTCAATGCGATGATTAGTGGCAACTATCCGGATGGATTTGCACCGCAAAACTCGACCACAAAGACTAATTCGCTTTTACCGGGTTGCTCTGTGGCGGACGATTTTTCTCAAGCCTTAGGTAATCCTGCGGAAGGTCGATTGGCGGCGGCATTGAATTACAGAGCTAACGCGACTTGTCCGACCCCGCCGACGGCAATCGCTCCGAATGCAGGGCTACAAATCGCATCGCCCGCTGGATTATTGATCGCCTCACCACTCCGACAACTGCGATTGCCGCGAGCCGCATTTAACTGAGTTACTAAAATTGTACCAACAGGAATATTCGAGCGAATTGTGAATTTAGGGGTCGTGATTTTTCGCCGATGTAGGCTTAGGCTGGCGGTTGCGCGAGTGAGATGGTGCGGTGCTGGCTCAGGGTTAACCTGCACATGAATCCAAAATCCACCGGCTACTCGGGCACTCCGCTGGCCAAGAAGCTTGGAATTGGAGCGAACAGTCGCGTTTACACCAAAAATGCGCCTGGGAAATATCTTCAACTACTTGCGCCACTGCCATCCGGAGTTTCTTTTCACGCAGAGGCCACGCACTCAACGGATGTGGCGCATGTCTTCGTCGACCGTAAGCTCGCGTTATCGAAGGATCTCATCGAACTTCGGCAGGTACTGCGGGCTGACGCAGTCATATGGATCTCGTGGCCTAAGAAGTCTTCTAAAGTGCCAACTGATATTACGGAAGCCACCATTCGCGAAGTAGCTTTACCACTCGGTTTTGTTGACATCAAAGTCTGCGCGGTCACCGAAGTGTGGTCAGGTTTGAAGTTGGTGGTTCGCAAGAACCTTCGCTGACTGCGAGGTCAGGAAAGCACGTATGGCGAGGCACCCAGCGCGGATTGGAACCGGCGCCTCGTTACCGGCGCCTGAGTTCCGATTGAAGACAGCGTCTAACTGCCCGTAGCTTCGCTACCGGCCTTAAGCTCAGGGGTTTCAGGCTCCACTGAGCGCGCGAGGCGTGCGGATACGCCAAACACGGCGAGCACCGCTAAGGTCGCAAGACTGGTGCCTAAGGGATAATGCCAATACAGCCACAACATGGTGACTGCGGAAACAGCGAGAATAAAAAACAATGCAAAAACGCCCGTGCGCGCGGCTGACTTTGTCATAGTGACTTTCCTTTCGCCCAACGAGATAGATCACCATGATCTATCGCCCCAACAACGTTATAACAGATTATGTCAACAGCGCCTAGCAGAAAATTATGACGGGCATATGTACTAGCCGAGAAGTGTTTCGCGCCGCCAGTGCCGCGCAACCAGCCAGCCTAAAATAAGAGCGAAAATGAGCGAAGATCCAGCCGACACTAAAAAATCGACGATCGCGATGGGCTCATCTTTAAGCACACTGGTCATCAGTAAATGCTGACTAAGCGAAGGGATAAGCATCAACGAACTCTGCGTACGCAGCGAGTAAATGCTTGCAAACGCAATTGGCAAAGTGGGCACCAATAGAACGCTGGTCAAATACGTTTGTGCTTCACGGTAACTACGAGTAAAGGACGCCACAAAAGTCATGAGTGTCGCACCTAGTGGTATAAAGGGTAGACAGATGGCAAACAACAACACAGCGGTGTTCGCACTTAGATTTGCGCTCATTCCAAGCCGCTCCAGCGCCACAAATTGAAATACTACGACAAAGGCCGCGAGGCTAATGGCGAGTGATATGGCCATAAACGCGCAGGTTGCGAGGATTTTGCCGCCGACCAAACTCGCTCGTGCAACGGGTAGGCAGAGTAGCGCTTCGAGTGACCCGCGTTCGCGCTCACCGGCCGTCGAGTCGATCGCCAAATACAGTCCGCCCATTAATACCGCAAATAGCACGAAGTAAGTCATAAATCCGAGCACGATGACCGCTCTTCCCGAGGGAGTCGCAATATCGACTTCATTGACCGCAATGGGCATGGCTAGCAAGGGGTCCACTCCCCGCACTTGAAGTCTCAATTGCGCGATGCCGCTGTTGTAATTGGCAAGTAGCATCCGCGCTCGCTCGGCGGTCTTGCGAGCTTGCGAATCCGTGCTGTCAGCCACCAATAGCAGCGGGGCAGGCATGGCGGCGATAAAACGCTCTGCATATTCACGGGGCACGATTAATACGACCTGTGCTTTGCCTTTGGCTACCTGAGCGCGTGCCTCGGACTCCGATAGCGTCGATTTTTTTAGCTGCACGCCATGAGATTCGAGGAAGCGCGTCAAATTGGGTGCCTGAGCGTCGCCGGAAATACTCAAAGACAGTACCTCATCGGACTCGGTCACGCTCTGGTCGAGCATACGTGAAACCATCGCCCCAAATAGTATGGGTCCGAACAATGGCCCAAAGAGTAAGGCTGAGACAAGTGTGCGGCGATCGCGAAAATTCTCCAATGCCTCTTTAACGAATACGGTGAATAGCGCGCGCATTTAAATTGAAGCCTCAGCGCCGTCCAATAATTGAATAAACGCCGCCTCAAGCGTAGCCGCGCCACTGGCGGCACGAATGGCTGTGGGAGTGTCATGCGCCAATACGCGCCCTTGTCCAATAATGATCACCTGATCGCAGAGTGCCGCAACTTCTTGCATCACATGGGACGAAAATACTATGCAGTGTCCCGCGGCTTTTAGTTGCAATAACATTTCTCGCACATTGCGAATTGCCATGACATCAAGACCATTGGTGGGCTCGTCCAACAATAGATTTTGTGGTTCGTGCACTAGCGCGCGCGCCAAAGCCACTTTAATACGTTGGCCCTGTGAAAATCCCTTCGCTCGCCGATCGATAAATTCTTCCATGTTCAAGGTGCGAGCCAGGACTGCCACGCGCGCGCGTATCGCTGCGCGACTGATGCCGTGCAATGCGCCAAAATAAGCAATGTTCTCGCGCGCGGTTAAGTTGCCATACAAGCCCGTCGCATGCGGTAACACGCCCAAGCGGGCACGCGCTAGCGAAGTCTCGCCGCGCATTTCGATGCCATCAATGCGCGCACTGCCGCTATCGGGTGTCAACACTCCGTACACCATGCGTAAACAAGTGGACTTTCCCGCACCATTAGGCCCGAGCAATCCCGTAATCTGGCCGTTTTGGGCTAGGAAAGACACTTCGTTCACTGCTCGAATGGCGCCGAATTGCTTGCACAAAGAATGCGCTTCGATCATGGTGCGGGGCCCGTGGTGTTGGAAAAAAAAGCCGGCGCTCGGTGTTTTTTTAGGCACGCCGCATCGAGTGTCTCAGGGTTTGCCGATTCTAAAAAAGCGGCCATTACCTTCGGCATGCAGCCGGTAGCTAATTGTCCGTGTCCTTCGCCGCTCATCACGATATGTCGATGATGCACCAGGCCTCGTGCAGCCAGGTCCGCGTCACGCGGTGGCGTGACAGGATCGGTATCGCCCGATAATAATAGCGTTGGAATCTCGCTGTGTAAGCTTGCGTGTAGGTCTGAGTCTACGGGTCCTTTAGGCCATACTTTACAAATTTCTGCGAGAGCATCTAATTGATCCAACCCTTGATACGTATGCGCAAGCTTTTCGCGATCAATGTGCGCCGCGGCGAATAGCGGCTGATCTTCGCTACAAATCACGGTGTTTTGCATGCCACTTGCGAGCTGATCTTTGAGTTGCCGGGCAGTCATGAGAATTTGCGCGGCCAGTGGCGCAACATTGCCAATCGCTGCTTGGTGAATGAGTGTGGGAAGCAATGTACTTTGAGTTGCGCTATAAGATAAGAATCTTAAGGCCGCACCAAAGGTATTTCGACTAAATACTATTGATTGCGGTAGTCCCGTATCAGGATCACTGATTGTAATAGACAGACGCTCAGGACCGAAGCGATGTCGTAGTGCCGCCAGCTCCTCTGATAATTTCGGATATGCCGCTCGGCAATCAGCCGCATCGTGACAGCGCAATAATATTTTCTGCAACGCCGCTTCACCGTCTAAGGGCGTGTCCACACCGATGGCTTGCTCCGGATAAGTCACGCCGTCCAAGATGACTGCGTGCACATGCGCGGGGAAACGACGCATATACAGTTGCGCCACGCGCGTGCCATAAGACGCTCCATACAGATTAATCCGCTCATACCCCAGAGCGCGGCGAACTTGATCAAGATCTTGAACCGCCACACTCGTGGTATAGAACTGCACTCGTGTCCCATATTTTTTCAAACACGTGGTCGTTGCGTCACGCAACTCAGGAGTCGAGTCATTGGGGTTTTGCCATTCCTCAGGGTAGTCGCAGTTCAATGGCGATGACTTTCCCGTGCCCCGCTGATCCAACAGAACAATATCGTGGTCGCGATTGATTCGTGAAAATGCCCCGCCGAGACCCACGTACATCGAAATCGCGCTCTGGCCCGGTCCCCCCGCGAGTATAAAAAGTGGAACCGCGGTGCTGCGGCGATTCAGCGCCGGGATGACCGCCAAATTAAGTTCAATGGTGGGATTCGATACGGAAGGGTCCTCGGGCAATCGCAATATCCCGCAGCGCCCCGCAATCGAAGTCAATCGCAACGGGTGTTCCAGGCGACAATCGCGCAGGACGATGCGAGGTTCGGAGCTCGGCCGCGGCGCGGAAGGCGGCGGCGCAGCAGCGTGGGCGGGCCAGCTTGATACGACGCCGAGGCTTAAGCATAGCCCCCCAAGACTTACGCATAGCCGCCCGAGGCTCATGCGCAACCCTGCGATACTGACCATTATTCGCCCAACCACTCGCATGCCACCCTCCATTTCGATTAGTGTAGCGATTCGCGCCCTTAAGCGGCCTGTAACTTGGTAAAATTGTGAGCTAAGGCGGTAATTCCATGTCAGTCATTCTTGAAGATGATGTCATTGCCAGCGTCGCTGACGCCTTGCAGTACATTTCCTACTATCACACCCCAGACTTTATTCAGGCCATGGGGCGTGCCTATGCCATTGAGCAAAGTCCTGCTGCGCGTGATGCGATTGCGCAAATTCTGACTAACTCGCGCATGTGCGCCGAGGGGCATCGACCCATCTGCCAGGACACTGGCATTGTGGTGGTGTTTGTTAAAGTAGGGATGGCCGTGCGCTGGGACGCGAAGCGTGACCTTGAAGCCATGATCAATGAAGGTGTACGCCGTGCTTACCTAAACCCCGAAAATAAACTGCGCCCATCTATTGTGGCAGATCCGGTTTTTACCAGAGTGAATACGCGCGACAATACGCCCGCCGTTATTCATGTGGAGCTGGTTGCTGGTGAAACGGTACAAATTACCGTCGCAGCCAAGGGTGGTGGGTCGGAAAATAAATCGGTATTCGCGATGTTGAACCCGGCGGACTCGGTCGCTGATTGGGTATTGGACCAGGTGCCCAAAATGGGCTCGGGTTGGTGCCCGCCTGGCATGTTGGGGATTGGTATTGGCGGCAGCGCTGAGAAGGCGTTGTTGTTAGCCAAGAAGTCTTTGATGGAACCCATCGATATGCAGGCGTTGCTTGCTCGCGGGCCGAAAACCAAATTAGAGGAACTGCGCTTAGAGATTTATGCTCGGGTCAATGCGCTGGGTATTGGGGCGCAAGGATTGGGTGGCCTGACTACGGTGCTCGACGTTAAGGTGCTGGATTATCCGACGCATGCGGTGTCTTTGCCGGTGGCGGTGATCCCGAATTGTGCGGCAACTCGCCATATTGATTTCACTCTGGATGGCAGTGGGCCGGCGCGCTTAGAGCCTCCCAATTTAGATTTATGGCCGAAAGTTCTGTGGGCACCGGACGCGAGTGCGCGACGCGTATCCTTAGACGGTTTGACCAAGGCAGAGATTGCCACGTGGAAGGCGGGGGAGCGGTTATTGTTGTCCGGCAAATTGCTGACCGGACGGGATGCGGCGCATAAGCGTATTTGCGCCTTACTGGATGCGGGCAAGCCTCTGCCTGAAGGTTTGGATTTTCACGGTCGCATGATCTATTACGTGGGTCCGGTGGCTCCGGTGGGTAGCGAGATCGTGGGACCTGCCGGTCCGACTACGGCGAATCGCATGGATCGATTCACGGAGACGATGCTGGGTAAGGCGGGATTGATTGCCATGGTGGGTAAGGCGGAGCGTGGGCCTGCAGCGGTGCAGACTATTCATAAGTACGGTGCCGCGTATTTGATCGCGGTGGGTGGCGCGGCTTTTTTGGTGTCGCGTGCCATTCGCGCTAGTCGTGTGGTGGCGTTCGCGGAAATGGGCATGGAAGCGGTGTACGAATTCGAGGTTCGCGATATGCCCGTGACGGTGGCGGTCAGTGCTGCGGGTGAGTCGGTGCATGAGACCGGCCCGATCGCATGGCGCGGCAAATTTGCGGGCATCCCGATTGCGGTTGAGTAAACTTTTGTCGAGTAATTTGTCGAGTAAGATGTGTTATGCGATCTTCTACTGAATTTGATGTGATCGTGGTGGGCGGCGGTCACGCAGGGACTGAGGCTGCGCTGGCGGCGGCTCGTATGGGCTTAACCACCTTATTGCTGACCCACAATATTGAAACTTTAGGGCAGATGAGCTGTAACCCGGCCATTGGCGGTATCGGTAAGGGACACTTAGTTAAAGAGATCGATGCCTTGGGCGGTGCGATGGCGTTGGCGATCGATACCGCCGGCATTCAGTTTCGCACGCTCAATGCGAGTAAGGGTCCGGCGGTCCGAGCTACTCGTGCGCAAGCGGATCGCCAACTTTATAAGCGAGCGATTCGCCGCATGTTGGAGACCCAGCCACATCTCGTGCTCTTTCAGCAAGAAGTGGCGGACTTGGTGGTTGAGGGTGACCGGGTGCTGGGCTGCGTGACGCAGAGCGGTATTGAGTTTCGCGCGCGTGCCGTGGTATTGACCGTCGGTACTTTTTTGGGCGGCCGCATCCATGTGGGTCTAGAAAGTCACGCCGGCGGGCGGGCGGGCGATCCGCCTTCTATTAGCCTTGCGGCGCGCTTGCGCGAGCTGCCCTTGCGGGTGGGTCGCCTTAAAACTGGCACTCCACCGCGCATCGATGGCCGCAGCATTGATTATTCTTCGTTGCGCGAACAGCACAGCGATACGCCGCGACCCGTATTTTCCTATCTGGGCACGCGTGCGCAGCATCCTCGCCAGTTGCCCTGTCATATCACGGCGACGAATGAGCGTACGCACGCGATTATTCGCGCGGCGAGTGCGCGTTCACCGATGTTCACCGGATTAATTGAGGGCGTGGGTCCGCGTTACTGTCCTTCAGTGGAAGATAAAGTGGTGCGTTTCGCCGATAAGCTCTCGCATCAGATCTTTGTGGAGCCGGAAGGGTTGGATACGCATGAAGTGTATCCGAATGGTATTTCCACGAGTTTGCCTTTCGATGTGCAGGTGGAGTTTGTGCGCACAATTGCAGGATTTGAGCGTGCGCATATCACCCGACCGGGCTATGCGATTGAGTATGATTTTTTTGATCCGCGTGATTTGAAGAGCAATCTAGAAAGTAAGTTCATTGCGGGTTTGTTTTTTGCCGGGCAAATTAACGGCACGACGGGCTACGAAGAGGCCGCCGCGCAAGGGTTGCTGGCGGGGACTAATGCAGCGTTACAGGTCTCGGGTCGTGAGCCTTGGGCCCCCAGGCGGAGTGAAGCCTATATTGGGGTACTGGTGGATGACTTGATCACTCGTGGCGCACCCGAGCCCTATCGGATGTTTACCAGTCGGGCCGAATATCGTTTGTCCCTGCGCGAGGATAATGCTGACTTGCGCTTGACGGAGAAGGGTTTTGAGCTGGGCCTAGTGGGCGATGAGCGTTGGCAATTTTTTGTGGCCAAGCGTGAGGCGGTGGCATTTGAGACTCGGCGATTGGCCGCTTGGGTGATACACCCAGGCGCGGTGGATGCCGCGTTGCTTCTTAAGTTGGGGGCACCGCTACCGCGCGAAGTGCATGCGCTTGATTTGCTGCGTCGTCCGGAGTTGAGCTATGACGACCTGATGGGGGTTGTGGTTGAGCCGGCGATGTTGGAGGATTCGCGGCAGGACGGCGGTGCGGCAACAGCGCATTGGCGCGACGATGAACGACTCTTGGCGCAAGTTAAACAACAAATCGATGTGCAGGCAAAGTACTCGGGATACTTAGTGCGTCAAGCGCAAGAAATTGATCGGCAGCAACGCAATGATGATTTGTCCTTGCCGGTGGACATCGACTACACCGCGGTGAGTGGGCTGTCGAACGAGGTGCGCCAGCGTTTGCTCGAAGTGCGACCTGAGACGCTAGGCCAAGCGGCTCGAATTCCGGGGCTTACGCCGGCGGCCGTGTCGTTGCTATTGGTGCATTTGAAGAAACGAGCTCGTGCGGCTTGATGAGTCGCCGACGGCGGGCGGCCTACGGAGCGCCATTAGGCGCTTCCTTTGCCAAGAGCTCGTGCGTCGGGTCGACCTTCAACCACAAGACAGCACCTATGCATAGCAGCGCAAGCATTGGGAGGAATGGAGCGTTGTAGCTCCCGAAGTAAGCAACTAGGTATCCAAACACTACCGAGGACACGGCCGACGCGGCATTTGCCGCGGTGTTCATGAAGCCGAATACGGCACCGGCGTGATCTCGTCCGGTGTCGAGACAGACTGCGCACAGATTTGGCTGCTGGAATAGGATTCCAGCGTAGGCGAGTGACAGAAATGTCAAAGACCAGATTCCGCTGCTAGTAAAGATCGTTGCCGCCATGAAGATCGCCGCAGTGCTAAGTCCCAACACCCCGACTGCCCGACGACCAGCCTTCAGTCCGAGCTTTCGTACGAGCAGGTCACTCGTAAGTCCACCAATGCCGTTCGCACAGGCGCCAACGATGTACGGCAGGGTAGAAAGTATGAGTGCGGCCTCAGTGAATCCGCGTCCCTTGACAAGGTAGGTCTGCAGCCAAGATTGGAAGAAGGCAATCACGTAGACGTAGCAGGCGGCGATGGCCGCGATTCGCCAAAGGGCGCCGGAGCGCAGCGCCTGCCGCCAGGGAATACCGTGGCGAACTTGCGGATCGTCCCCGATTTCCTGCTGTTCGACCGCAGTGATGCCGCTCATCTCGCGCGGCGAATCCCGAAACCATGCGTACCAGACCAGGCTCCATATTACGCCGAGGATCCCGAAAAGGTAGAACGATGCGCGCCAGCCGTAGTGCGCTTGTATCGGTACTACTAGCAGCGGCGCGATCGCTGCGCCGATTTGGCTGGTCATCCAGATGATCCCCCAGGTGCGTGCACGCTTCAGCTTCGGGATCCAGCGACTGATCACTGTCGCGGCATTTGGATACGCGCCAGCCTCTCCCATCCCGAAGCAAAATCGGACGAGCAACAACAGTGGATAACTCGACACGATGCCAGTCAGGGACGTAAACGCTGACCACCAGGTCACGATCCGCGTTAGAACCCGCCGTGGGCCAATCCGATCCCCCAGCGCGCCAGTGGGAATCTCGAACGCGGCGTATGAGAGGAAAAACAAACTTGTCACCCAGCCCCACGCCTGCGGACTGATGTGCAGGTTATCCTGCATCCGCGGTCCGGCCACCGCGATGCAAACCCGATCCAGGTACGTAATGATCGCCAGCAACGACAGTAAGGCGACCACTCGGTGCTGGTATTTCATTCTTGTGAGAATACCCGATATCAAACGTGTCGAGCCTTGTCAGCTGGCAGCGTAGACTGACGGGAAAGAGGACAGGAGACTACTTTGGTTTCACGAGCAATTGGTTTGAGCCTATTCGCAGCCATCGCATGGCAGACTGCGCATGCCAGCGATTTATCCAAGCAACTGCGGATCGATGGTAGCCGTCTGAACGGTCATCTATCTGCATTGGCCGAATTTGGCAAGAATTCTCAGGGCGGCGTCAGTCGCGTCGCTTACACGGCGGCCGATCGGGCTGGCCGCGAATACGTCATGGGATTGATGCGCGGGGCTGGACTCGCTGTCAGCACCGACGTCGCTGGAAACTTAGTGGGCACACGAGCCGGAACCGACACCACGCTCAAACCCATCGTTATCGGATCGCACATCGACTCGGTTCCGGAGGGGGGAAACTATGATGGCGATTTGGGCTCGCTCGGGGCGATCGAGGTCGCTCAGACGCTCAACGAGCGCCGCGTCCGATTGCGACATCCTCTGCAGGTGATTATTTTTGAGGACGAAGAAGGCGTGATGCTGGGAAGTACCGCGATTGCCCGAGGGGTGGACGCAGCGACGCTCAACTCCGTATCGCAGAGCGGAAAAATCGTTCACGACGGCATCGTATTCCTAGGCGGTGATCCTGAACGAATCACAGCAGCGAGACGGCAACCCGGTAGTATCAGCGCCTACGTTGAATTGCACATCGAACAGGGGGCGATACTGGAGCAACAGCATATTCAGATCGGCGTGGTGGAAGGAATTGTCGGCATCCTCGATAGCGAGGTATCGGTAGTAGGTTTAGCGAATCATGCGGGCACGACACCGATGGATCAGCGTCACGATGCGCTGCTGTCGGCGGCCCGTTTCGTGGATAAGTTCAACCAGATGGTCACCAGCGTGCCAGGCCATCAGGTTGGGACAGTGGGTTGGATCAAAGCCGAGCCCGGGGCATACAACGTGATTCCAGGCAAGGTAAGTTTGGGCGTGGAATTACGCGATTTGGACGCGAGCAAGATCAATGCCCTGTTTGATCGGACGCGAGAAGTCGCGGATGAGATCGGGCGCTTGAACGGCACCACGTTTCATTTCTCACCTGAGGAACTCAGCGCACCTGCACTCACCGACAAGGCAGTACAGGGATTGATCGAAGCGACTGCGAAACGGCTCAACCTCTCGACCAAGCTTATGCCAAGCGGTGCCGGACATGATGCCCAGGAGATGGCCAATCTTGGGCCTATTGGGATGATTTTTGTACCAAGCGTGGGCGGAATCAGTCATTCCCCAAAGGAGTTTTCTAACTCCGCCGACATTGAGAATGGCGCGAACGTTTTGCTCGGAACGTTGCTGAGTCTAGATGTCGCGAGGGGCTTGTAATAATGAGTCGGGCGAACGCTCAAGCGAAGTGCCCCGTACTGTCGATGATCAAGCCCGCCAGTGCGAGCTCATCTGAGAGTTCGTGAGGTTGCCGCGAGCCACCAGTTTGATGGCGACCAAGCGGCCATCGCGAGTTGGCCGCTTTGCGGCACGAAAGACTATAGCCGACGAGTGCATAACTCCCCGGTAGGGGCAAAATGCAGCATTCGGATCAATGATCAGTATCGGCTCTGCTTTCGCTGGACTCCCGAAGGTCCGACTGATGTTGAAATAGTGGATTACCACTGAGGGCTATCGAAATATGTTTAAGAATGGCATGCGGCCCGTACATCCTGGCGAGGTGCTGCGGGAAGATTTTCTGAAAACTCTTGGCATGAGCGCCAATGCTCTGGCTAACGCACTGCGTGTACCGGCGCCACGCATCAACGAAGTGGTGCGTAAGCGGCGCGGCGTCAGCGCAGATACTGCGATGCGTTTGGCACGCTACTTCGGTGGCGATGTACGTTCGTGGTTAAACTTGCAGACAGCCTATGATTTGCGCTTGGCAGAAATCAGCAATGCGAGACGCATTGTGAGGGAAATTGCTCCGGCGGTCTCTGCTTTCTGACTTGGCGCGGTGTCAATTCTTTTATGACAAATTTGCCCTATAATTCTTAGGCAACACCATCACCGACTGGATACACGAACGTGCTGGCTCACGGCAACTGCTTTCTAATAACATGGAGGTTCTCGAGGATGTCGCGATTGTTGCTTGTTAGATCCACGAGACGCGTTTCAATGTCGGCAATGCGCAGTCGCAGCATCCCTACCAAGTTGGGGCTGGACCGAAGTGCCTTGGCAGCTTCCCCAATGACCTGCTCAGACAAGCCGGTTGCGCAAGGGTAGTCGAGGACGCCCTGAATCGCGGCAAAGTCACCCGTTCGGATATAGCGGTCACCGCATCGCGCGTTCAATGTCCGCTGCACATGGTTCACATGTGCTCATGCGGAATGCCTCGCGGTAACGCGAATCCCTGCCCTCATGCGCCAGGTCATCAAAGGTAGAAACGTTGTAAATCCGCATGGCTGTATCGTGCAACGCTTGGTCCCGAATCAGGCCGATAGAGCCAGTGGAAATCAACTCATCGTAGGTGGACCGGCGACGCAATCGCTTTTTGTACTGAGTAGCCCGGTAAGCGCTGACAAGCAAAGCTTCATCCGACACAACGGTTATATCTTCCAGTGCGTTGACTGATTGCCGCACGTAGAACACACCCTGCTTGCCGCCAATTATAGACTGGACTAGACTTAGTCTTTCAAGTAAGAACCAATCGGAGCGAACCATGGTTAAATCCGTCAATATCCACGCAGCCAAGACCCATCTTTCACGCCTCGTAGAACAGGCGGCGGCCGGCAGGGAATTCATCATTGCCAAGGCCGGCAAACCTCTCGCGCGGCTCATGCCCTTGGCACTACCCGTGCGAGCCAAAAAACTGGGTCTGCTTAAGGGCAAGATGAAAGTACCCGACGACTTCAATGCACCGCTGGACGATGCGACCATGGCCCTGTTCGAGCGCGAATAGCCATGCGCCTGCTCCTCGATACACACCTGTTGCTTTGGGCCTTAAGCGAACCTAAACGAATCGGTCGCGAAGGGCTGGCTCTGATTGCAAGGGCTGAGGTCTACGTCAGTGCTGCCTCAATCTGGGAAATTAGTATCAAATCCGCTCAAGGGAAATTGAAGATAAACCCTGGAGCAGTTCTACAGGCTGTCGAACCGACCGGTTTCTCAATGTTGCCCATCACGGGCGAACACGCAGCCCGCGTCTATGATCTTGGCAAGCACCACAATGATCCCTTTGATCGCCTGCTCGTGGCTCAGGCGCAAATGGAATCGATGATTTTGCTCACCAACGATGAAGCTTTGGCGGGGTACGGGAGCGGTGTGCACGTGCTATGAGTAAGCTGTGAGGTTGGACACTAGCGGCAGCGTTACGCACGATCCTAGTGATCTGGCAGTCCCTCCACCACAAAGGAGCGCCACTTCGGTGGTTCACCGAATAGACGAGAACTATGAATGGTGTCTGCACCTGCCTATGCCGCCTTATCCTGCAAGTAAAAACTTTGCCGCAGTTTAGTTCATAGGACCACTGATCTCATTCCTTCTGCCCTGCTTCCCACTTGAATGGGCCTCATTGACCCGTTGCGGTCTTTCGCGACCGCCCGGTGACTATCGGCGTTACAATTCGCTACTTCGCGGCAGCGGCAGCTACTACCGGCTTGGCTTTGGTTCCCGCCCAGGCAAGGCTGGTGATCAACCAGCCATTCTTGCCTTTCTGAAGCGTGAGCGCCATTTGCGCAGTCTCCCTCATAGCGACGTCCTTTTGTTTGAACGTGTACACCGCAGGCACTACGACATAAGCGCGATCAGCGCTCACCTCGACATGGACCGGCTTGCCGTCCCTCAAGTGGCCGTCAGTTTTGCCCTCGGCCTTGTTGGAATCGCCGAGCGCTTTGAGCCAAATATCAAAGGCCTTCGGTCCGGTCCAGGTAAACGGCGCAATGTCATCGATAATCAACATGTCGTCGGGCGCGGTTTGCGCCGCCGCTGCCTTAATGTCACCTTTGTTGAAACCATCGATGAATGCGCGCACCGGCATCATGGCCTCCGCACTCGGTGTCGCTGCGCCAGCCGCTGCAGACATGCTGACCACAACGACTGCTCCGAACAATGCAAATAATCTCATGACATCACCTCTGTGCTAGTTATTTTAATAGCCAAATTTATCGCGACAGCAATATTGCGGCATTTCGATAAGGTTGGTTCGGGCCCTGCGACAGCTGGCGACCCCGACCTGTCGGTGGCGAGCGTCGGTTTTAGAGCGAATGATTTCTGAGCAATTGCCGCCCCCACCTAATTAAACCACCCCAGATCCTTCGTATCCGGCATCGCGGGCAAGCTGGTCGCGCGCCGCGAAGCGCAGGGTCGCGCCATTCAAGCCATGGACGCGCTGGTAGCGGCTACTGCGCAAGTTCACACGTTGACTCTGGTTACTCGGAATGATGCGGACTTCAAATCCTCAGTAAAGTTGATATTAAATCCGTGGACTTAGGATTTGCGCCGATGTGGCCACAGCTGTAGATGGTACGACTGATGGCCGGATGTGAGGCGAGGGTCGCGAACAGCCGCTTCCGCGCGCTGAAATGCGGGCCACCCGCCCGTCACTTGCTCAACTGCAATTCCATGAACACCAGATACGGCAACAGGTTCTCCGGATATTCGAGGTGAGGCGCACATTCCTTGAATCCGAGTTTGCGGTACATGGCAATCGCCTCTTTCAAGAGGTTTCCGGTGTCGAGTCGCATTAATTCAAACCCGTCTCCTCGGGCCGCGTCGATCAGCGCTTCTGCGAGTCGACGTCCCATCCCTTGGCCTTTGAATCGTTGCGATACGTATAGCCGCTTCATTTCACAGGTACCGTCCGGGAGTCGGTGGAAGGCCCCTCCGCCGGAGACCTGATCGCCACTGCGGACCAGCAGGGTCTTACCGTTCGGCGGACCATATACTGTGGCAAGTTCCCGCAATTCCTGGTCAAGGTCCTGATAGCCGAATACCTTCTCGACGAACCAGGCATCGTGCTCATACCGCGTTCGGCACCAACCGACGTACTCTCTAACCAGAACTGCGAAAGATTCGTAGTCACTTGCTGTCTTGGCGAGGTAGAGCAATTCAGGCATACGCATCCCGGCACTGTGGTTGGGTCCAATTTAACATGGGCGATCGCGCAATCGGTACCGACCCGAAGCTGCCTGTGGTGAGCGGCAGGTATCGAGCGACTCAGCTGGGTATTGCGGGTCCATTCAAGGAACTCTGGTCCGCCCAAAGCCATCCAGCATTGGGTGTCGGTTAGATTGTTCCAACGCCAGGCGTTGCCTGCTTGGCCGCCGCGCGTGCCAGCCGCCGCATGGAGCGCAATTGAATCAGCGGTTCAGCGAACAGCAGAGGAATTGCCCAGGAGGCCCATGCCATGGCTGTGTCCAGATCGTCGGCCACCGGATCGTCGGGCAGCGTGATCCAGTTGCGTAAGACTTGCTCACCCAGGCGGAAGGCAATGAAAGCGAACGTCACCGTATAGCTTCGCAGCATCCATTCACGATGTTGTTCTATGCGGCGAAGGCTGATGGCATATAGCGCCATGCCGGTTGTGACGACCCAGGCCACGTTGAGGCCCAGCAAGCCGGCGCGATAGGCCAAGTGACCGGGAATAGTCAGAGCCATGTAAAAGCCGCCAAGGCTCCCAAGCAGCACGCCTGCGCCGTAAACTTTGCCGAGCACACGATGCAGAGTATTGACACGATTCGTTAGCCCAAGCCAGATTTGGACAAGCCCGGTCGAAATAGCGAGCATGCCGCCGGTGAGGTGCAGTACCAGTCCCGATCGACGGGGCCAGTAATAATCGCTGTACGAGCGCAACGAGTAGTCCGTGAAGTAGTGAAACTTTTTACCGACAAACCACAACAGCGCTACCGCGAGCATGCTTAACACACCAAGCAGAAAGGCATGTGAACTACGCGCACGAGACGCGTAAGCGGCGACATTCATGAGAGTCCCTTTGTTACTGTTGTGTTTGCACGAGCGTCGGTCAGACACGCATTATAAGCATTTTTGGGACCGGGTTGGCCAACTGTGGCGGACATTGAGCGAGTACTCACGACCCCAAGCGGCCACCCGTCAAGGGCGGCTACCGGATTATCGAATCGCCCACTAATTCGATTTCTCTTGACGCGACCTTACTGGAGTCCGCTCACGAAACGGAAATTTATGCTTAGCCAAGTCGGCTAGCGTGTTTCCTCGTGGAATACACGGGAATGCTGCATCGCAGCGATCGGCCGCGTCATGACCCGTTCCCGTCTGTCGCCAATGACGGCTTCCTGGAAGTGAAATTACCCCTCGACTTTGCCACGCAATAATTTAATCGAATGTGGAGGTTACAATGGAGGATCTTGTTGCCCCTAAATCACGCAGTGGCATTGACAAAATATGAATAAGCTACCCATAGCTTTCGGACTAATGTTGTCTCTAATTGCGATGCAGGCATGCAGCACATTCCAGAGCAGGAGCAGCAGTTACAATCCTGTTGTTGGCACATGGTTCGTCCATGATGTTGATGCACCGTTTCCGTACCATATGTACGTGTTCAACGGAGATGGAACTTTGCATCAGGCGAACCCCGATGCGGGTGATCCAAACTCGAGCGACAGCGACGGCAAGGGCATTTGGTTCATTGACGGCGACCGGATCAAGGGCAAGTGGGTGGAGGTTACAGCCGATCGAGCAACGCACAAATTCACAGGGCGCGCTGAAATAGCCTTTGATATCAAAGTCAATCACGATATGTTCGCCGGCACTGATACGGCGCGCAGATATGATATCAACGGCATTCTGATCGACGGCCCAACTCCGCCCGGCAAGTTTGAGGGCAAGCGCGTCACCTATCCTTGATGTGCGTGCCCAAGGTGGCCTATCCCGCAGCAATCAACTCGAGGAGGAGCAATCACTGCTTGATCGCGCGCTCGAGCGTCTGGCGGATGAACCGCTGGTACGGCACACCACGCTGCCGTGCCACACGCTTGACCGCGCTCAGCAGTTCACCCGGCAGGCGCATATTGATTCGCGCTTCTTTGGCGGCAAATTCAAACTGCGTCGTCTTCAAGACGGAAAGATCATAGCGAGTGAGATCGCTGCCGGCGACAAACTGCTCGACCTCCAGATCAGTCTTGAGTCGCGGCAGTTTCGCTAGGGTCTTGGCTTTGCGCTTCATAATGTTTGATCTCCTTCGCATGCATAAACCGGGCACTGATAGGCCGGATGAATCGCTGCTGCTCAATTTCTCGGTAGGTGTACGCCACAAGCATGTGCCGGCCAGCGACACTGAGCCCGATGCCCAAGTATCGCGTCTCACTCGTTGAGTGCGCGGGATCAGGAAACACCCGAAGTGTCCCACCTCGAAATGCGCTTTCGATCTCCTCGACCGTGATGCCGTGCTTAAGGCACTTCTCGCGGTTCCCGTCATCCCAGTTGAATCCGGCAACCGTCTCAGTCATACCGCTATAATAGCCCGTGTATGTACAAATGTCCACACGCTGGACTGGGCGTCGCTATTGTCTCCGAAGGCAATGTCATTGCCTTTCGAATGGCTGGTTTATAGCGGTCACTTTTCAGAACTCACCGGCCGGAGTTGGCTGATTGCGGCCTCATAACGCTCGTGCGTGTCGTTCATTCATTGCGGCGTGTCGTGATCGATGCTCACCTGACAATACGGGCATCGTGGGGATGTTAACGGCGCGGCAGTCGGTCGCAGGACAGTGCAAACCATTGGAGGGGACGGCGGCAATTCATACACGGCGTTTGCCAGCGGTAGTAGCCGATTGTTGCGAAGAGTAGAAGCATCACTTCCTTGAGAGTCCAAGGGTTGAGGCTCGCGCTTAGCCAGCCGTATTTCAGGACGCCGAGTACCAGGAAGGACGCAAACAATCCAAGCAGGCCATTGTAGAAGCGCTGGTTCGAGGTTTGACGAGTGGTCATGCGGCGTCAGCGGCCATTTGTCACACGTGCCATTCGCAGCATGGCGATCCAAGTCAATGTGTGCGAACTCTATCCTTGTAGATCCGACCGTCCTTCATGATAAGCGCTAGGGCTGTATCGGGATGCTCGAGTACGGACAGGTCCTTGAGCGGATCCCCATCGATCAGCAGTAAATCGGCATACGCGCCCTCCGTAATGACACCCAGTACACCAGGGTACGGATTGCGCGGCCCACTGCGCGCAAGTAATTCGGCGTTGCCGGAGGTCGCTTGTTTCAGCACTTCGAGCGGCGTGAACCAGCGCCCCCGCAGGACAAACTCGTGATTTTGTCGGACCTGCTGGTCTAGTCCGCTCACCAAGTCGGTGCCGAACGCCAGTTTGACGTGTGCGGCATGCGCAAGCTTCATCATTGGGTCAATCGCGGCTTGGATCTTGGCGAATTTGGCAATTTGGCGCGGGGTAGACCCCGGTGGCGCACTTTCATACACGACCAGGTTGGTCGACAGAAATATGTCCCGCTCCACCAGCAAATGCATCGTCGCTGCGTCGATGAGGTGTCCGTGTTCAATGCAGCGGACTCCGGCTTCAACGGCGCGCCGGGTGCTCGTGGAATTATAACTATGCACGGTGACATAGGTGCCGAAGCCTGTCGCGACTTCGACCGCTGCACGCAGCTCGTCCATGGTGTATTCGCTGACGTCCAGTGGGTCGTATTCGGAGGCCGCTCCCCCGCTGGCCATGAGTTTGATGAAACTCGCGCCCTTCCGCAGCTGCTCGCGAACCGCGGCCAGCACCTCCGGTACGCCGTCGGCGATGACCGCGTCGCCGCGCAACTCGTCGCCGCTGAGCGGCCCTCCCAGACGCTTATGCACGTCGTTGTAGTTGCGGGCGTCGTCATGGCCCCCCGTTTGCGAGATGGCGGCGCCAGCCAGGTACACTCGAGGACCGGGCACGAGACCCTCATCAATCGCGCGCTTAAGGCCCCAGATGTTGCCCCCGGTGTCGCGCTGAGTCGTGAAGCCGCGCATCAGTGCGGCCTCGGCCCCCTTGAACTCGAGTGCCGCGACATACTTGGGATCGGCATCGGCTGCCTCTCCCGGCACAATGACCGAACCCATGTGGACGTGCGCATCGAACCATGACTCACCCTGCGGATTTTATTGCCCTCCACCAGGACGTCTCCCGCGAACACGGCATCCGCGCGCCCATCAAAGATGCGCGCATTGCGAATCAGGGTGGCTGCCGGGACCGCTTGTGCCAAAGCGGTCATCGCGGCGGCGAGCACCGTCAGAAGCAGTTTGTTGAGGCGCATTCTGGACTTCCCGGGTTTGGTCAATGGTGGATAGTAACTTTATTTCGCACCAGGATGGCTATTAATGCCCAACCCCTCGAAAAGGTAAAACTAGAGTAAGGAGCTGTCCTGGCAGGCGTGCGATCTGACGGGCAGCGTCAGTTTTGGGCACCGCTGCGCCGCAGGGACTTTCCTACGTTGATGACCCTCAGCGGTCGTACGCGAACGACCGCTCTGCGCAACCCGAAGTTCAGAGTCACTTCCCGTATTCGACGTCTAAGCGCGGCCCACTGCGATTAGCATCTCCAGGCTCATCACGAGCCGCCCGTTGTGTTCGAAGCGTCCCAGTCGCTCGCGCACCGCATCGCGTACTTCGGCACGGCTCGCAAAGGGCAGCGTACAGTAGGCCTGAGGGAGGAGCCCGGTTCCAGATTCAATCGTCGCCCAGTACTCATCAAAAGATGCGTAGGAACCCTCGCACGTGATTGCCTCGACGCGTATATCTTGAAATGAAGCATGCGCGAGCAGATCTGCGAGCCGACCAGGAGTCGCAAGCGCAAAAGAGAGCTGAAGCTCTCTTGCCCGGCTCGGTAAGTATCGACCGAGTGTATCCGCGAGGATGCCCCACATGGGCGCCCGCTCGGCGGTCGAAATCACACAGACGCTCATACAACGGCCCGGCCGCAAGACGCGCCGCGCTTCAGCAAGCCCGCGCGACGGATCTGGGAAGAACATGAGACCAAGGTGGCAAAGAATTGCGTCGAACGTTGAGTCGCGGAAAGGCAGGAATTGACCGTCCGCGACCACAGGCACAAACGGCGGGCGCGCCATGCGACCGGCGGCTGCTAGTAGCATGGCCACGGAGATATCCGCACCCACGATCACCCCAGAATCCCCGACTACCTCAGTTGCCGCGAGCGCCGCCTCCCCAGTACCGGTTGCAACGTCAAGTACCCGGTAGCCAACGCGAACCTCGGCGGCGGCGAGGAGCGTCGGTACGAAGAGGCGGGACCACCGTCCGATGTAACGATCATAGGCCTGCGCGTCGACGCTTCCAGTGGGTGGTGCATGAAATCCGGCCCCCCAGTTCGCGCCCACCTCTACATTACTCCGCGAGCGGTGCACACGCCGTCTCTGGCGCGCGCCACAGTGCGATGAGCGTGACGGCCAGCGAGGCGATCACATACAACGACAGCCCGTGTGTCGATCGTGAAGCGCTGTAGATCGCGGACAAGATGAGCGGCGCAACGCCGCCGGCCACGATGCCCGTGAGCGTATAGGCCAATGACGCGCCAGCGTAGCGCACATGCGCCGGAAATTGCTCAACAATGAGCGCCGCCTGCGGCCCCAACATGGTGGCGTGGATCATCAGGCCACCGGCGACGGCGAGGCAAATCAGCAACGGATGCGCTGTGTCCATCAGTGCAAAATAGGCATACGACCACGCCATCGAAATGAGCGCGCCAGTGGCATAGAGGGGCCGCCGACCGAATCGATCCGACAGCGATGCGAAGAATGGAATCGTAATCGCGTGGCAGGCCGCTCCAACCATGATGGCGGTCAGCGCGAGCGAGCGGGACAGATGCAATATCGTCGTGATGTAGGTCAGTGTGAAGACGACCAGCAGCGTGTACATGACGTCCGGTCCGATACGGACACCGATGGAAATGAGTAGCGCGCGCCAGTGAACTTGGAAGACCTCTTTGACTGGCGCTCTGGTTGTCGCCTGACGCGCGGCGAGATCTACGAATATGGGTGTCTCTCCAACGCCGCGACGCAGCCACAATCCGAAGGCCACGAGCACGACGCTCAGTAGGAATGGCATGCGCCAACCCCAGTTCTCAAACTTGGCGGGCGAGAGTGCCAGAACGACGACCGCGATGACGCCGTTGCCGAGTATCGTGCCACACGCGGGGCCTATGGAAGCGAAAGCGCCATTCCGTCCCCTGTGATGCGGCGACCCGTGCTCGAATGCGAGAAGGACCGCACCCGCCCATTCGCCGCCTATGGCGGCACCTTGAATGAAGCGCAACATCACGAGCACTGCCGAACTCAGTATCCCCCAGGAACCGTACGTCGGCAGGATTCCGATAAGGCTCGTGGCAACACCCATCAATACCAGCGTCGCAATCAGCACGAATCGTCGGCCGCGTCGATCCCCGAGTCGCCCGAAGAAGAACCCACCCGCGGGGCGCGCAAAGTAACCCACCGCATAGGTCGAGAAGGCTAGAAGCGTCCCAGTCAGCGGGTCGAATGAGGGGAAGAAGACCACGTTGAATACCAACGCGGCCATGACGTTGTAAATCGTGAAGTCGTACCACTCAAGCGTCGTGCCAACCGCACTTGCTGCGGCGAGCCTGACGATGCTTGTCGAAGTTACCGGTTGAAGCTGGTCCACAGGCGATAGATCCCCGATCCAATAGAACATCCTACCAAGGGAGCGAGATCCGTTGCTCGTAGTCGGCTACTCCGCGAGGCGAATGTCAGCTTCGCGGCGTGCATTTTGAGATCGTCAGCGGCCGGAGTGGGCCGATCGCGTCGAAAAGCGGCAGGTATATGGTGAATAATGCAGTCATTCAAATTCTAACCCGATCAGGTAATGTTTTATCGGCTATTTCCCTGCAAGTTCTTTTAAAAGAATTTTCCAATGCGCGACATTATCATCCAACGCTTTCACCGGGATCCGCTCATCTTTGCCGTGGGCGCGAAAATCTACGGGTACCATAACCCATGCGCCGTTAGATCCATAGATAGGAATACCTGCGACCCTGAATGGACGGGCATCGCTCGCTCCGGTCGACATTTCGGGAGAGATGGGTGATCCTGGATGCAGCGTGTGGACCGCTTTGGCAAAAGCGGCAGACACATCGGGACGCAGGGGCGACGCGAGCGACGCGCTGTAATTGTCATTGCGTGACACGGTGACCACAGGGTCGGCCACAATGGCGGTCAAGTCTTTCTGCACATCATTGGGATCGATACCAGGGAAGATTCGGCAATTGATCATCGCCGTCGCCAGTTGCGGCAAAGCATTGTCGGCATGGCCGGCAAATAGTCGAGTCGGCACACAGCGAGTTCGTGTCAGCCCGACTTCGCTTTCATCGGCCTCGATGGCGTCGGCGGCGGCACCGTCCCCAGGGTTCGCTAACCAAGCTCGCATCGCATCGCCGAGCGCCCCTTTCTCCTGCTTCTGCCGCTCAGCAAAATAGGCGCGTGTGGTTTCACTTAAGCTCGGTTCAAAGCGGTGTCTTTCTATCTTTTCTAGTGCATGGGCGAGTGAGTAAATTGCATTGTCTTTGCGTGGCTTCGAAGAATGTCCACCGCGGTTGCGAACAGTAAGCGTATATCCCGCAAAAGTCTTTTCAGCTGTCTGCATTAAGAAACTGGCAGGTCGTCCATCAGGAAAAAATCCACCACCACCGCCATCGGCATTCAAGCCATATTCGACATCAAGGTACTTCTTCCATTCAGTCGCGCCCTTGTTAGCACCGATGCCGTTGGTTTCCTCGTCGCCAGTAAAGAACACGACGATATCGCGTGTCGGTTTGAAGCCGGCGGCTTTAAGGTCGAATATGGACTGAGTGATGCCGACGATGCCGTCTTTCATGTCAATCGTGCCGCGCCCGTAATAGTAGTTTTCACGTTCGGTCAGAACGAACGGATCGGTGGTCGAATCCTCGCGCTTAGCTTCTACGACATCCATGTGTCCCATCAGCATGATCGGTTTGCTTCTGACCGCGCCAGACGCTCGCCAACGGACGATTAGTGCGGCCGTGTGTTCGGTTATTTTAGTGACGGAGTCGGTGCTGTCGTAGGGCAACACCTGAACATCGGCAGCCGGAAAGCCGGCGGCCCGGAATTGATCGGCGAGATAAGTCGCCAATGTCGGGACGTTGCCGCGACCAAATACGGTTGGAATGTTAACCAGATGTTCGAACATGTCGTGCGTGGCCCGATGTCGGTCGAGCGAAAGCGCGTTAGGCGTTGGCGCCGAAATCGCTGGCATCGCGCAAAAAAAAGAGGCCGTGACTAAAAGATTAAAAATACGCATCATTTATCTCCCCTATTCACCCGAGCTAATAACTTGATTCCGACCGTCCTTAAGGATGTAGAGCATCGGGCAATCAGTCGCCAATGGCAAGTAGCATACGCCTGACGTTTTACGTTATGCCGAAGGCTGCGGTTCCGGCATGACCCCGCCGCCCTGCTATTTACTCAAGATGCCGAGTATTTTTACTCAATACTTTTAGCAAGGCTCGTGGCGCCGCATTTGGTCAGCTATATTGTGTATAGCAAAGTGCTCAATAAAGAAGTGTTTCATAAGGGGTCGCTATGACAGATTTCTATTCGTTCTCAATCGACGGTATCGACGGTGCTCAAAACATTTTGCAAAGGCTGCGTGGTCAGGTGACTTTGGCGGTCAATGTGGCGAGTCGATGCGGCTACACACCACAATATACTGGGCTAGAGCGTTTATACCAGGAATTAAAGCCGCAAAATTTCAGCGTGGTCGGGTTTCCTTGCAATCAGTTTGGTGCTCAGGAGCCGGGTACCGCTGAGGAAATCGCGCAATTCTGTACCCTTAATTTTGGGGTTACATTTCCTTTGACGGCGAAGATTGAGGTTAACGGTCCTAATCGGCATCCGCTGTACGCTTGGTTGACGCTTAAGGAAAACGGCTTTCCTGGAAGCATTGGTTGGAATTTCGAGAAATTCCTAATCGATCGCGAAGGCAAAATCTTGCGACGTTATCCGGCGGGCACTACGCCCGAAGATGCTGGGCTACTGACTGATTTGGCTGAGGTGCTTTAGGGCGAGGGCTGCGGTGCGCGAGAATTGACCCGTAGAAATCGAGCGACAGTGCGTAGATAGGCATCGCGATTAGTTTTAATTCTAAAAAAGTGACCTTCGTTATTGGCTTGTAGATACCAAACCTCGACGCCCTTGGCGCGTAGGCTGGCGAGAAGTTGTTGAGTATCCGCAAGAGGCACCAGCACATCGTTACGGCCCTGTACTAGCAATATAGGTTGCTTAATGCGATCGATGGAGGTCAGCGGAGAAATACGCCGTAGGTAGGCGCGTTGCTCTGGGTTGCGTTCATCGCCGAATTCGGCTCTGCGCAGAGATCGAGCGGGTGGCGATATAGTGTTCAGATAGTTCGGGAAATCCGCAATGCCGCCTTGAATGATAGCGCCTTGTAGGCGCCCGCCGTAATTGACGAGTGCGCTTAAGGCAAGAAAGCCGCCATAATAATCACCGCTAACAAAGGTATGTTTGGCGTCATAGTTGCTTTGGCCCCTCAGCCACACGAGCAATGCACCCAGGTCTTTAATCGCGTCTTCCCGCAATGCGCCTGATATTAGCGATGCGTAATTTTTCCCATATCCGGTTGCGCCACGAAGATTAGGTGTAATCACCACAAAGCCTAATTCGTTGACCAGATATTGAAGCCCTGGAGCGTACTGCGGTCGGAACTGGGCATGAGCCTCGCTAGGTAGAGCGATCAGCACGGGATGGACCCCGGGTTGAGTCGGTTCATAGACATAGGCGGGAATCACGCGTGCGCTGCCGTTTTGGCGATCAAACGTGGGAAAATGCACGAGGCGAGGTATGACGAACTTGCTTAGTGGTATGGGGCCGGGTTCACTTGTGGTCCAGGCCTCAAGATGATTGGTCGCAATATCGAGTACATAGGCGTCGAGCGGCATGTTGCTGGCGCTAAACCCAAACGCGAGGTGATTATTGGTCTGATCAAATTCCAGATGAGTCACCATGCCCGGAGCCGGTAGTTTCGCTGGATTCAAATCTTGGTGTGCGCGAAGATCGAGAATATTAAGCTTATCAAGGCCGGCTTCGTTGCTCACATAGGCGAGGTAGTGACCGTCGCGCGCAATAGCCAGCGTTTCGATATCCCAGGGGATCTGAGCAGAAACGACGGCGACTTCTCCGTTGAGCAAGTTCTGATAGCGCAGTTGGGAAAATTCACTGCCACGATTGGAAATAAAGTAAACGCCTGCGCCGTCGCGTGAGAATTTAGCAGCCTTAATTACACCTTTGTTTTTCGATATTTCGATTTCACGCTTGGTACCGGTGCTTAAGTCCAGTGCGTAAAGATAACTTTCGTCATTGGAGAGGGTCTTTAACACCAATAGACGGCCGTCGTCGGGCGACCAGTCGAGCGGCGACCAATTGCCCTCGCCGCTTAAAACTAAACGGGGCGGCGCTTTGCTGTCGGGCTCGACAATGTCGATATCTAGATTTAGGTCATCGCGTGCCGTGCTTGCAAAGGCGAGCATGCGGCCGGCATTGGACCACACGGGGGTCGTATTAATGGATTTGCCATCGGTCAGCAGGCGCGGTGCTTCGCCATAGCGCTGATAATATAATTGAGTATTGTCATCGCTAACGTCTGCACGGTATACCCAGGCGTTGTGTCCGGGGTCCGGGGAAAATGCGGCCTGCGTGATGGGTTCATTCCAATAGGTGAGTTGGCGACGCGCGCCTAAGGGTCCGTCCACAAGGTGCAATTGGTCGGTTTCGCCGAAACGCGTCGCAATCAGTAATTGACCCTTGGGTGAAAATCCCAGTGGAATCGCCTCCCGACCTTGTAGGTACGCATCCGGACCGGAATCGCCATTGGCTTGCAGGGTGTTCGTTGGGATATTATCGAATAGCAAATTCCCGCTCTCTACACGCGATCCAGCCGGTGTCGGCGCTGCACTTACGGCTTGCGAGGCGACCAACAATCCAAAAGCTAATAAATAACCGTGACTCATGATTCCTATGTTCTCATACGGCGAGGATAATAGTACCCATGGTGAATAAGCGTAGCGTACGCGTCGGGGACGGCGTGTACGCGATCGATACAGAATATGTACGCCCGCAAATGGACGCGAGCCATTTAGTGGTCGATAGCGGTCGGGCCGCGTTTGTCGATACGGGTACCCATCTGGCGGTCCCAATTTTGTTGCAGGCCTTAGCGGAACTTGAGCTTGAAGCGGCGGACGTTGATTATATTTTACTCACGCATATTCACTTGGATCATGCCGGCGGCGCGGGTCGCCTCAGCGCTGCGTTGCCGCGCGCTAAAGTTTTGGTTCATCCGCGTGGCGCAGCGCATCTCATAGCACCCGCAAAGCTGGTGGCGGCCAGCAAAGCGGTTTACGGGGAGGCGGCCTTTGCCAAACATTATGGCGATGTTGTGCCGATTGCGGCGGAACGCATTATGACGGTGGAGGAGGGTCAGCGTATCGTGCTGGGCCGTCGTCAATTTGAGTTTATCAATTCACCCGGACATGCTCTGCATCATGTGTGTATTGTGGACCATGAAGCGGGAGAGATTTTCACGGGCGACACCTTTGGCGTTAGTTATCGCGAATTGGATACGCTGGCCGGTGCGTTTTTGTTTGCGACGACCACTCCCTCGCAGTTTGATCCGGATCAGTTGCATGCGACCGTGGAGCGAATAATGAGCCTGAACCTTCGCACTGCGTACCTCACGCACTATAGTCGAGTGGATAATATCGACACCCTGGGTGCGCATATGCATGCCGACATAGATGCTTTTGTGGATATTGCGCGGAGCGTTGATGCGCCCCATCGAATTGCGCAATTGGAAGCGCGACTATTTGAGTACCTGTCGCAGCGACTCGACCAGCACGGTTTTGCGGGCGATGAAGCATGCCGCCGTGCGATTTTAAAAGATGATGTCGCCTTAAATGCTGCGGGCTTGGAGGCATGGCTTGCACGGTGCGCGGCATGACGCGTGTGCGGTTTTTGCCGGTCCTTGTCCTTCCCGTGCTGTTAATGCTGACCGCCTGCGCGGGGTCGTCGCCGGATAAAATCCCTGCGACGCGGCCGGAAGCCGCTGCACCGGATTGGCGCGATTTACTAGTGGCTCCTTTTGGTAGTGCGCGTAAAGATATTCATCGTGCGATGCACGAAACGTTTTTATTTGATGCCATGCCTGGGGCGTCCATGACATCAGCTGATAATAAGTCTCCGGAACCTGCGGGCGTTGAGGCCAGCAGTAATTTAGCGGCGACTGACGAGGAGTGTTTTTCCCTCAGTCGTGACTTGCCGCAAATGTTTCGAATTGCGCCGGATAGCTATGTGCTGTGTTTCTACCATGATCATTTGGTGCGCGTCGAAGCGTCGCTGCCCGTGGCGAGCCTCAAGCTAGCGTCGGTTTGGGAAGAAATTTGTAGTCGCGTGGCAAAATTAAACCCTGAAACGTTGGCCGAATTCTCCCATACCTGTGAGGGGCGGCACGCGAGCGTGGTCTTTAGAGCTGCGCTGCCCGACGCGCCGTTGTCCGACGATGCGCCCGCGCCCAATGCGATGCCGCCGCCCAATGGCACCCCCGCCACTAGTGGCGGGCCGCCGCCAAGCGCCGCTCCGCAAATAGTGCTACTGAGTGTTACGCTGTACGATGAAAGTTATTTGCCGCAATGATCTCGCACTCCCTTATGTCCCCTCCATCTGAACAGCAGTTGTTGGAAACCGGAGCGCTTGAGTTTGGAATTAACTTAAGTCGCGAGCAATGTGCGTCGTTGTTGCGCCTGGTGGATGAACTGGAGCGCGCCAGCTTACAGTTTAATCTGACGGCCATTCGTGACCGTCCTGGAATTTTAGTGAAGCATGTGTTGGATAGCTTAAGTTTGCAGCCTTTTTTGCGGGGCACTTGGATTGCGGACGTGGGTACGGGCGCGGGTTTTCCGGGGTTGCCACTCGCAATTGTTAATCCGACACGCCGTTTTGTTTTAATTGAATCGACGGGTAAAAAGGCGCGCTTCGTGGCGCAGACGGTTGAACGCCTAGGCTGCAAAAATGTAGAAGTCGTGCATGAGCGTGCGGAAAAATACCATCCTGTGGAGCTGTTTGACGTGGTGGCTGCACGAGCCTTATCTTCGCTAGCCGATTTTGTCGCTTATGCGGGTCATTTATGTGCGACGAATGGCCGGCTATTGGCGATGAAGGGTAAGCGGCCGGAGGAAGAAATCGCTGCGCTGCCCCGGAATTTTAAAGTACTGGCGACTCACAAGCTGAAGCTTCCGGGTCTTGATGACGAGCGAACTTTAGTGGAAATGACGCCGACTCCGGGCATGTTGCGAAAGAAAGGCTTAAATAGCAAATGAATCGAGTGATTGTAGTTGCCAATCAAAAGGGCGGGGTCGGTAAGACCACCACGGCTGTGAATCTAGCGGCGTCGTTAACGGCTACTAAGAGGCGCGTGTTGTTAATTGACTTAGATCCTCAGGGCAATGCCACCATGGGTTGCGGTGTGGACAAGCAAGCCCAGTCGCGTACCAGTTGCGATGTGTTGTTGGGTGAGTGCAGCGCGGCTGAGGCCATGGTGCCGGTGGAATTCGGTGGCTTTATGCTGATGCCGGGTAATCAAGATCTGACGGTGGCTGAAGTGCGTCTCATGACTATGATTGCTGGGCGGGAATTTAAACTGCGCAATGCCTTAAAGCCGGTGCGTGCCGATTTTGATGTGATTTTGATTGACTCTCCACCGTCGCTTAATATGTTGACCTTGAATGCCTTGGTCGCAGCAGATTCGGTGATGGTGCCGATGCAATGCGAATACTATGCGCTGGAAGGGTTAAGTGCTCTGGTGCAAACCATTGATCAGATTCGTAGCAGCATTAATCCTGACTTGGTTATTGAGGGATTGTTACGCACCATGTTCGATCCGCGTAATAATCTGTCCAATGAGGTGTCGGCGCAGCTCATCGAACATTTTGGTGACAAGGTTTTTAGAACCGTTATTCCGCGCAATGTGCGCTTAGCGGAGGCGCCGAGTTTCGGTAAGCCGGCTTTGTTTCATGACAAGGAATCGCGCGGTGCGCTCGCTTATTTGGCCTTGGCCGGTGAGATGATTCGTCGCGACGAAGAGCCGGCTATCGTATAATTTCGCTCAGTCAATACGAACCTCGCACCGGAATCTTCAATATGGCGGTCAAAAAAGCCTCTCTCGGTCGCGGTCTCGCGGAATTAAGTCCGTTATTGGCGCAGCGCGCAAATTTGCCTGCGGCTCAATCGCAACCGCAATCGGTGCCGCCGGTGGGCGATCGTTTGGCTACTTTGCCGCTGGATTTACTGGAGCGAGGCAAGTACCAGCCGCGTACCGATATGCGCTTGGAGTCGTTAAACGAACTCGCCGATTCCATTAAGTCTCAGGGAATCATCCAGCCTATCCTGGTGCGCCCGCTTAGGCGTAGTAGCGGAGCTGAATCGCAGCGTTATGAAATCATCGCGGGTGAGCGACGTTGGCGAGCCGCACAAATCGCGGGTTTAGCCGAGATTCCGGCGGTTATTCGCGATGTGCCGGACGAGGCGGCCGTAGCGATGGCGCTGATCGAGAATATTCAGCGCGAGGACTTGAACCCTTTAGAAGAGGCGCGTGCACTGACCCGTCTGATCGATGAGTTCGGGCTTACTCACCAGGCTGCGGCTGAGGCCGTGGGCCGGTCGCGGGCGGCTGTGAGTAATTTGCTACGGTTGATGGATTTGACGGATGAGGTAAAGGAGTTGTTGGAGACTCGCCGTCTTGAAATGGGGCATGCGCGGGCGTTGTTGGGTTTGACGGTGCGCCGTCAGCAAGTGGAGGTGGCCGGCTTAGTGGCTAAAAAAGCCTTGTCGGTGCGTGAGACGGAGGCCTTGGTGCGGCGGCTGCTGACCCCGGCTGCGAGTTCTAACCGAGAAGAGAAGGCGTTAGATCCGGACATTAGCCGTTTGGAACGCGAATTGGCGGATAAATTGGGGGCGAAGGTGCGCTTTCAACATACTGCGTCGGGCAAGGGTAAATTGCTGGTGACTTATAATAGTCTGGACGAGCTTGAGGGTATTCTTGCGCATATTTCTTGACGCAATTAAGGCTTCGAGCACCTTGATGCTCTTGGTTAGTGTCCCTATAATGCCGCCGCGGTGGGTTTTCAATGCGCTCCGGCTCCCTTTAGAAAAATGATCGACGTGCGGCTGGCTGCGAATTATCGGCTGGTGGCGCGGGTCGTGTTCCTGCAGTTAGGCTGCGGATTGCTGGTTGCAATCGGGTTTTTAGTAACTCGGGGTGTCTCGGCGGGGCTGGCAGCTCTGGTCGGGGGATCCATCGTAGCGTTGGGGAGTGCCCTGTTTGGGTGGCGGATGTTTAAACCCGGTATTGCCGGGGCGGCTACCTTGACCACGGCCATGTATGTGGCGGTGGCGTTAAAGTGGTTGTGGTTTGCGGTGGCGCTGACCTTGGCGCTCGGATTGTTGCGGCTGCAAGCGGCACCATTGTTGATTGGTTTGACGGTGGCCCAATTGGGCTATTGGATTGGACTTGCCGTCATAAAGTAAGTGTTAGGTCGAGTGGGGAATGTATGCGGTTTGGAATGCGGGTCGAAGAAACAGGCAGCGGGATGACGGGCTATATCAAGCACCATCTCACGCATTTGACCGTCAATACCGGGCACGACAAAATTTGGGCTGTGCATTTGGATAGCGTTATTTTCAAAGCCGTTATCGCGCTGTTGTTCGTGGTTCTATTCTTCGTTATCGCGCGTCGCGCGACCAGTGGTGTGCCCGGCAAAACGCAGGCTGCGGTGGAGTTGTTGGTGGGATTTGTGGACGGTATGGTGAAAGACACTTTTCATGGCAAAAGTGACTTTATAGCGCCACTGGCGCTGACGACATTCTGCTTGGTTTTTCTCGAAAATTTCATGGATATGTTGCCGGTAGATTTTCTGCCCGCGAGTGCCAAAATGTTTGGTGTTGAGCATTTGCGCGTGGTGGCGACCGCTGATATCAATACGACGGTGGGTATGGCTTTGGGTGTGTTTTTATTGCTTTGGTACGTCGGTATCAAACACAAGGGCGTGGTACTTTTTTTCAAGGAATGGTTTACCGCACCGTTCCATGCACACGGCCTATGGTTGATCTTGTTGGCGCCGATTAATTTATTATTACGCCTTATTGAAGAGTTGGTGCGTCCGTTGTCTTTATCGCTGCGATTGTTTGGCAATATGTATGCGGGGGAGCTGATTTTCTTGTTGATCGCATGCTTCACGTTAGATGCGGCGCTCAACCACCTGTCCACTTATGTGATGGGTGGTGCACAGTTTATTGCCGGGTTTATATGGACGGCATTTCATATTTTGATTATCACTTTGCAAGCGTTTATTTTCATGACCTTGACCATCGTGTACGCCAGCATGGCGGCCGAGCGTCATTAGCGAATTTTATTTAACGATCGTTACAGACCGGAGAGATTAATGGAAAATATGGCCCAAATTGCTCAAGTGATGAGCACCACCGTGATTGCAGCCGGCCTTGTGATTGGCCTGGGCGGTCTAGGGACCGCGATAGGTTTCGGGGTTCTGGGGGGTAAGTTTTTAGAAAGTTCAGCTCGCCAGCCCGAACTGACTAACATGCTGCAGACCAAGATGTTTATTGTCGCCGGTTTGCTGGATGCGGTACCCATCATCGGTGTCGCTATCGGTCTACTGCTGCTGTACGCCAATCCGTTCTTGTCCGCATTGGGCTTGAAGTAAGCGCTTAGACGAGCACGATATGGACATAGCAATTACGCTGGTCATCCAGGGCCTAGTCTTTTTTGGGGTCGCTTGGCTGGTAATGGTATTCATTTGGCCACATATTATGGCGGCTATTGAAGCGCGTCAGAAGACCATTGCCGACGGACTTGCCGCGGCCGCCAAGAGCCAAAAAGATCTCAGCGAGGCGACCGCGCGATCTAAAGATATCTTGCGCGATGCGCGGGATCGAGCCGCGCTGTTGATTGAACAGGCGAACAAGCGTTCCAATGAAATCGTCGAAGAAGCTAAGGGCACCGCGGCGAGCGAAGCGCAACGTCTGGTGAGTCAGGCGCAAGGCGAAGTGGCGCGTGAAACCACGCGTGCGCGGGAGGGCTTGCGCCAGGAAGTGGGCAAGCTTGCGGTACAAGGGGCCTCGCGCATCCTTGGACGCGACATTGATCCTAATACGCATGCTGATCTACTCGACCAGCTAGCTGCCGAGGTTGCGCGTGGCTGAGCGAGCCACTATTGCGCGGCCCTATGCTAAAGCGGCGTTCGAATACGCCTGCGAAGCAAAGGCTTTGGTTGCCTGGTCTGACGGGCTGGGTGCGGCGGCGGCGATCATGGCGGATCCGCGTGTCGTGAATTTGACCAAGAGTCCGGGGCGAGCAGCGTCTGCGGTTGCCCTTATGACGGATGTGGCGGGTGATCGCTTAAATGCCGGCATGCAGAATTTTCTGCGGGTGCTCGCAGAAAACCGTCGTTTAGGTTTGCTGCCAGAAATCGCCACGCAATTTGCGACCTTGCGCGCTGCGGTAGAAAACACCGTCGAGGTTGAGGTGTGTTCGGCGGTGCCGCTCAATGCCGCACAGGCAGAGAAGCTGCAACAGGCATTAAGTGCGCGCTTAAAGCGCGGCGTGCGTATGCAAACATCAGTGGATGCGACGTTGATAGGGGGCGCGGTAATTCGTGCCGGAGATTTAGTCATCGACGGGTCTTTGAAGGGCCGTTTGGAACGACTTGCCACCGAACTGGCAAGCTAGAACAGCTGTTTATGAGGATTGAGTATGTCCATTAAGGCATCGGAAATCAGCGACCTGATCAAGGCGCGTATCGATAAATTCGACGGCGCTGCGGAGGCACGTAATGTCGGTACGGTGGTGAGCGTCACCGACGGCATCGTGCGCATCCACGGATTAGCCGACGCCCGCTACGGCGAAATGTTGGAGTTCGTCGGCAATACCTTTGGTTTGGCCTTGAACCTTGAGCAAGACTCGGTGGGTTCGGTGGTGTTGGGGGACTACAAACACATTTCCGAAGGCTCTGTAGTCAAGACCACAGGCCGTATTCTTGAAGTGCCGGTGGGTCCAGAATTGCTCGGTCGAGTGGTCGATGCGCTGGGTAATCCCATCGACGGTAAGGGCCCCGTAAACGCCAAGCAAAAATCCCCTTTAGAGCGTGTAGCGCCCGGCGTGATTTTCCGTAAGAGTGTGTCGCAGCCGGTACAAACCGGTCTTAAAGCCATCGACGCCATGGTGCCGATCGGCCGCGGTCAGCGTGAGTTGATTATCGGCGATCGCCAGACTGGCAAAACCGCGGTGGCGATCGATACCATCATTAATCAAAAGGGCACGGGCGTAAAATGCGTCTATGTCGCGATTGGACAGAAACAAAGTTCCATCGCCAATGTGGTGCGCAAGTTAGAAGAACACGGCGCAATGGCACATACCATTATTGTTGCGGCCTCAGCCTCAATGCCGGCTGCCATGCAGTACCTAGCGCCGTATGGGGGTTGCGCCATGGGTGAGTACTTCATGGACAATGGCGAAGACGCATTGATTGTGTATGACGATTTGTCCAAGCAAGCGGTCGCGTATCGCCAAATTTCTTTGCTGCTACGCCGCCCACCAGGACGCGAGGCTTATCCGGGCGATGTGTTTTACCTACATTCTCGCTTGCTGGAACGGTCAGCGCGCGTCAACGAAGAATATGTTGAAAAATTTACTAATGGACGTGTCAAGGGTAAGACCGGCTCACTGACCGGGTTGCCCATCATTGAGACTCAGGCCGGAGACGTAACCGCCTTCGTGCCCACCAACGTCATTTCGATTACCGACGGGCAGATTTTCCTAGAAACCGACTTGTTTAACGCGGGTATGCGGCCGGCGATTAACGCCGGTATTTCCGTGTCGCGCGTCGGTGGAGCGGCGCAGACTAATATTATTAAAAAACTGGGTGGTGGAATTCGGTTAGCGCTCGCTCAATACCGAGAACTCGCCGCCTTTTCACAGTTTGCCTCGGACTTGGACGAAGCCACGCGCAAACAGTTGGAGCGCGGCCAGCGGGTCACCGAGTTGATGAAACAAAAGCAGTATGCCCCCATGTCGGTAGCGGAAATGGCGTTGTCGTTGTATGCCGCGAACAATGGTTATTTTGACAAAGTAGAGCGCCGCAAAGTGGTCGACACGGAAGCGGGATTGCAATCCTTCGCTCGCGGTAGTTACGCCGATTTGTTAAAGAGCATCAATGCCAAGCCGGATCTGTCGAAAGATGTTGAGGCTGCGCTTAAGAAGTGTTGCGATGACTTCTTCGCGACGCTGTAACAGTAGCTTAGTAACAGCAGACTAAAGGTATGGCAGGCGCAAAGGAAATTCGTGGCAAGATCGCGAGTATCAAAAATACTCAGAAGATCACCAAGGCCATGGAAATGGTGGCAGCAAGCAAAATGCGCAAGGCGCAGGATCGCATGCGCGCGACGCGTCCCTATGCGGAAAAGATTCGTAAGATCATCGGCCATCTACGCCAGGTGAATTTGGATTACAAGCATCCCTTTACGTTAGAGCGCCCGATAAAGTCGGTAGGGATAGTCGTGATTAGCACCGATCGCGGCCTATGCGGATCGCTTAACTTAAATCTTTTTAAAGCGGTCTTAGGCGCGATTCGCGAAGCCCAAGCGCGTGGCGCCGCGGTGCGTTTGTGCTTGATTGGCGCGAAGGCCGTGCAGTTTTTTCGCCGCTTAAGCGGCGTTGAAATTGCCGCTTCGGTCACTCATTTGGGCGATAAGCCGCATGTCAATGATCTTATTGGCGCTACCAAGGTGATGTTAGATTTTTATCGCGAAGCTAAGCTCGACCAACTATTGTTAGTGCACAATACTTTCGTCAATACCATGACCCAGAAAGGTGTTGTATCGCAATTGTTGCCTCTCCAGACTATCGATAAGGACCAACTACAAGAACGTTGGGATTATATTTACGAGCCCGATGCCATCGAAATTCTTGACGGCATTCTCATGCGCTACATTGAATCTCAGGTTTTCCAAGGGGCGGTCGAAAACGTCGCCTGTGAAATGGCGGCGCGTATGGTGGCCATGAAAAGCGCAACCGATAACGCGGGTTCGCTTATCGACGAGTTGCAACTCATTTACAACAAAGCCCGTCAGGCGGCGATTACGAAAGAACTTTCGGAAATCGTTGGCGGCGCGGCAGCAGTTTAGGCAAGAGGATTATTTAGTATGTCCAGCGGCAAAATCGTACAAATCATCGGCGCGGTCATCGATGTGGAATTTCCGCGCGATCAAATACCCAAAGTTTACGACGCGCTCAAGCTCGATGAGGTGGACTTGACCCTTGAGGTACAACAACAATTAGGTGACGGTATTGTGCGCACGATTGCGATGGGACCGTCCGAAGGTCTGCGCCGTGGGCTGACTGTTAAAGGCACTGGTAAGGGCATCAGCGTTCCAGTCGGCATAGGCACTCTCGGTCGCATTATGGACGTGCTCGGCGCGCCGCAGGACGAGCGAGGACCGGTGCAAGTCACCGAGTACTTACCTATTCACCGTCCGGCACCGCGCTATGACGAACAAGCGGGTGGTCAGGACTTGCTGGTCACCGGGATCAAAGTGATCGATCTATTAGTGCCTTTTGCCAAGGGCGGTAAGGTGGGCCTATTCGGCGGTGCGGGCGTCGGTAAGACTGTCAACATGCTTGAGCTCATCAATAACATCGCTAAACAGTACAGCGGACTTTCGGTATTTGCCGGCGTCGGTGAGCGAACCCGTGAAGGTAACGATTTTTACCACGAGATGATTGAATCGGGCGTCATCGATAAAGATAATTTGGCGAACTCGAAAGTGGCGATGGTGTATGGCCAAATGAATGAGCCACCCGGCAATCGTCTACGCGTCGCGCTGACCGGGCTTACCATGGCCGAATATTTCCGTGACGAGATACAGCCCTCCGGCAAAGGTCGCGATGTGCTGTTCTTTGTCGATAATATTTATCGCTATACCCTAGCGGGCACCGAAGTATCGGCGTTGCTCGGTCGTATGCCCTCAGCGGTGGGCTACCAGCCGACGCTCGCCGAAGAAATGGGCGTGCTGCAAGAGCGCATTACCTCCACCAAGACCGGCTCCATCACCTCGATCCAAGCCGTCTATGTTCCCGCCGACGATTTGACCGATCCGTCGCCTGCGACCACTTTTGCGCACTTGGACGCCACCGTGGTGCTGTCGCGTCAAATTGCCTCCCTGGGTATTTATCCGGCGGTCGATCCTTTGGATTCCACCAGTCGCCAGTTAGATCCGCTGGTAGTGGGTGAGGATCATTACAATACCGCCCGCGGTGTGCAGGCCGTGCTGCAGCGCTATAAAGAGTTGCAAGATATTATTGCGATCCTAGGCATGGATGAATTGTCTGAGGAAGATAAGCTCAGCGTGTATCGCGCGCGTAAAATTCAACGCTTCTTATCGCAACCCTTTAACGTCGCTAAAGTGTTTACGGGTCAAGACGGCAAGATCGTGCCGCTTAAGGACACCATTCGTGGCTTCAAGGCCATTATTGCAGGTGAATACGATCACCTCCCGGAACAGGCTTTCTATATGATCGGTGCCATTGAGGAAGCGGTCGAGAAAGCGAAGACCTTGACCTAAAAAGCATGGCTAACACCATTCATGTAGATATTGTCAGCGCCGAAGGCCAGATCTTTTCGGGCGACGTAAATATGCTATTCGTACCGGGTTCGCAAGGCGAGTTGGGGATTGCGCCGCGGCATGCGCCCCTTTTGACGACCTTGAAAGCCGGTGAAGTCCGTGCCCAAATCGATGGGCAAGAGGAGCAATCTTTTTATGTCGGGGGCGGAGCGCTTGAAATACAACCTAATTTGGTGACTGTGCTCGCCGATACGGCGGCGCGTGCGCGAGACCTCGATGAAGCAGCAGCCCAAGCGGCTAAGCAGCGGGCTGAGGATGCTATTAGGGATCGTACCGATAAGATGGAAATAGCGGAAGCTCAGGCTGAGCTACTGCGCGCCGTGGCACAGTTGCGGGCCATCGACCGTTTGCGCAAAAGACGTTAGGGTCTAAAGGCACAGACGTGGGAATTATGCCGCTCTCCGTCGTAATATTAGCCGCAGGCCAGGGCAAGCGGATGAATTCCGACCTGCCCAAGGTGCTTCAACCCTTGGCGGGTCGGCCGCTACTGTCGCATGTGGTTAGCACCGCACGCGCACTGAATCCGACCAGCATTGTGGTGGTGTATGGTCACGGCGCAGCCCAGGTACAAACCGCGCTCGCGCATCAATCCATCGATTGGGTATTACAAGCGGATCAGTTGGGTACTGGCCATGCCGTGATGCAAGCCATGCTGATCATTCCGGATGACCATCAGGTGTTGGTTTTATACGGCGATGTACCGCTGATTCGCGCGCCGACTTTGCAGCGACTCTTGGCTGCGGGCGATACTTCGCCACTCGCGTTACTCTCGGTGCATCTGGATGATCCCTCCGGATATGGGCGCATCATGCGCGACCTTGTGGGTAAAACCACCGCTATTATAGAACAGCGCGACGCAACCCCTTCCCAGCTACTCATCCGTGAAGTTTTCTCCGGCATTTTAGTGGCGAAGGCTAGTCGCTTGCGCGAGTGGCTTGCGAGCTTAAGTAATACCAATGATCAACAAGAATACTATTTGACCGACATTGTCGCTGCCGCGGTGCAGGGTGGTCACGAGGTCGCCGTGGTTACTGGCAATGCCGGCGAAGTGATGGGCGTGAATGATAAGGTACAGCTTGCCGAAGTGGAGACTAACTATCGGCGTGAGCGTACCCAAGAATTAATGCGCGCGGGCGCGACCCTTGCGGATCCCGCCCGTGTGGACGTGCGTGGCACGGTGACTGTCGGGCGCGATGTGTTCATTGATATCAATACGATTTTCGAGGGCGAGGTTCATTTGAGCGCGCGAGTTAAAATCGGGCCCAATTGTCTTATTCGCAATGCGCGCATTGGCGCAGACACCGAAGTGTTCGCGAATAGCATTATTGATAACGCGAACGCTGCCGAAAATTGTCGGATCGGCCCGTACGCGCGCTTAAGGCCTGGTACGGTCCTGCACGCGCAAGTACATGTCGGTAATTTTGTGGAAATCAAGAACAGTGAACTTAAAGCAGGCGCGAAGGCCAATCATTTGAGTTATTTGGGCGACGCTCAAATTGGCGCCAATGTGAATGTCGGGGCCGGTACTATTACTTGTAATTACGATGGCCAGAATAAATGGCCCACCGTCATTGAAGACGGCGCTTTTATCGGCTCAGGCAGCATGTTGGTGGCACCGGTACGTATTGGCGCAAATGCCACCATTGGCGCGGGTTCTACCATCGGGACAAATGCCCCCGCCGGCAAACTCACCTTAACTCGAGCCAAACAGGTGAGCGTCGAGGGTTGGAATCGACCCCAAAAATTGAACGAAGCTGAAAAATCTGAAGTCATTGCCAATGCATTACAGAAAAAATCAACACCATGAGTGAAGCGGGCGGCTGGTCCCGCAACGCCCAAATTAAAATCAGTGTACTGCTCGCGATAGTCACACTCGCGGTGGTCTTGTCAGTTTGGGCTGGCAAGAAATTTTTTGGCAGCCATGAGGAAGCGCCATTAGTCGCTTCGCCGCCCGGCACTTTTAAGGCAAGTCCCCAGCAACTTAAAACCTTAACTATCGAGACTGTGGGCGTGCACGCTTTTGTGAGCGAAGAGCTAACGGAAGGCAAAATTGCGGTTAATGCCGATCGCGCCACCGCGGTATTTTCGCCGTACTCGGGACGAGTGGTGCGGGTGATTGCGGGTCTTGGTGATGTGGTACGTCGCGGAGCCCCTCTTGCGATCATTGCGGCCTCGGAGTTTGTGCAGGCGCAAAATGATTTGAACAATGCCAATTCGCAGGTCAAGTTAGCGCGGATCAACGAGACTCGCAAACACGCGCTGTATGATGCTAAGGGGGGTAGCCTACAAGATTGGCAGCAGTCCCAGAGCGACCTTGCAACGGCGGAGACTGGGCTTAAAGGCGTGCGTGATCGGCTACGAATCCTAAATCAATCTGACGCTGAAATTAACGCGCTCGAAAAGTCGCGCAATGTGAATTCCGAGGTGAAGTTAAGTGCGCCCATTGCAGGAGTGGTGGTCGACCGACAATTAGGTCCGGGCCAATACTTGCAAGCCGGTGCCAGTACGCCAGCATTTACAATCGCAGACCCTGCGCATATGTGGCTGGTCGCCAATATTCGTGAGAGCGACATCGCACGCGTACAACCGGGACAGGCGGTGGAAGTGCATGTATTAGCCTATCCCAATCGGGTATTTAAAGCCCATTTATCCCATGTGGCGGTGGGGGTTGATCCGGTGACGCACCGCTTGCCGGTACGCGCTGAGATTGAGAATGAGGATGGCGCCCTAAAAATCGAGATGCTCGCCAATTTCAGGATATTAACCGGCGATGCCAGCGATGCGCCGGCTATCCCTGAGTCCGCGGTCGTGTATGAAGGTGAAAACGCGCACATTTGGGTGGTGGAATCCAATGACTTGATCGCGTATCGCGCCATCCGCATCGGCCGTAGTCACGACGGCCTGATCGAGATTCGCGACGGCGTGAAAGTCGGAGATCGAGTCGTCACCAAAGGCGCGCTGTTCGTCGATCAAGCCGCCACTCCCGCACCTATCGCCCCATGAACGCCATCGTCAGTTTTGCCCTGCGTCAGCGCGTGCTGATCGTGATTCTGTTGGTATTGATGTTGGGCATTGGCTTTGCCAGCTTTCTTTCGCTGAATATTGAAGCGTATCCAGACCCAGTTCCGCCCTTAGTGGATATCGTCACTCAGAGCACCGGTCAATCGGCGGAAGAAATCGAGCGTTACATTACCATTCCGCTCGAAGTACAAATGGCGGGCACTCCTAATGTGCAGGCGATTCGTACCAGTTCCTTGTTTGGGCTATCGGATGTGAAGGTGCAGTTCACCTATGACTTCACATACAGCCAAGCGGAGCAATGGGTCATTAATCGACTCACGCAAGTCCCTGCGCTCCCGAACGGGGCGCAGCCGCAAATTTCACCGACCAGTCCTATTGGGGAAATTTTTCGATATCGGCTGAGCGGGCCTACTCTTTATTCGGTCACTGAATTGAAAACCCTGCAGGACTGGGTGCTTGAACGTCGTTTCAAAGCGATCCCCGGTGTTATCGATGTCACCGGTTGGGGCGGCAAGACCAAGACCTACGACATCGCGGTCGATCAGCGCAAGCTGCTCGGCTACGGTCTCTCGTTACCCCAGGTATTACAGGCTCTCGGTAACGCGAATATTAACGTCGGTGGCCAGACAGTGAATATCGGGGCGCAATCCACCGTGGTGCGCGGCGTTGGACTGATTCATAGCGTCGAGGATATTCGCCATACTTTGATCAGTCCTAATCAAGGCTCTCCAGTGGTACTAGGCGATGTCGCACAGGTAGCCATCGGCAATTTGCCGCGTCTCGGTATTGCCGGCGTTGATGATAACAATGACATCGTGGAAGGCATTGTCTTAATGCGTCGTGGCGCTGAAAGTGTCCCTACGATTAAGCGGGTGGAAGAGGAAGTCGAAAAAATAAACCGGGACGGCCTGTTGCCACCGGGCGTCAGTATTCAAAGGATTTATGATCGCAGCGATCTGATCAATGTCACGACGCATACGGTGTTGCACAATATGCTAGCGGGCATCGTGCTTATTTTCTTGCTGCAATGGGCGTTTCTAGGCAATTTACGCAGTGCCATCATTGTCGCGACGACCATTCCATTTGCCTTGTCCTTCGCCATTGGTCTTATGGTATTGCGTGGTGAGTCGGCTAATCTTTTATCGGTCGGTGCCATTGATTTCGGTCTCATTGTCGATGCTACCGTCATCATGGTAGAGAACATTTTTAGGCATTTATCGGAAAGCTCTGCGCATCGGGGCACGGGCCCTAGTACCTTACATCGCATGCGCCCGCCGAGCGGGTTTAGTGGAAAAACAGCCACAATCTCGATCGCCGCTGCTGAAGTGAGTCAATCGATATTTTTCGCTGCCGCCATCATTATTGCGGGTTTTGTACCCCTATTCACGCTGTCGGGAATCGAGGGTCATATTTTCGGCCCGATGGCCAAGACCTACGCTTACGCGATCGCCGGCGGTTTGATCGCGACCTTCACGGTGGCGCCGGCTTTAAGTTTGCTATTGTTCCGCGGCAAGGTCGAGGAGCGCGAGACGCTGGTAGTGCGTGGGCTGCGGCGTATTTATGAGCCGGCGCTTAATTTTGTATTGGCCAACCGAATTGTCACTTTCAGCGCACTCGGGTTGATTGGGCTTGCGGCCATAGTGGCGGTGCGATCTTTAGGCATGGAGTTTTTGCCCAAACTGGAGGAAGGCAACTTATGGATTCGCGCCACCTTCCCGCAGTCGATTTCGTTAGAGGAAAGTGATACTTACGTTAATCGCATGCGCGTACTCATGCAACACTATCCGGAAGTTCAGACCGTGGTATCTCAGCATGGACGACCGGACGACGGCACCGACGCGACTGGATTTTTCAACGCGGAGTTCTTCGTTCCGTTGCGACCCGCAGATACTTGGCCGGCGGGGGTTGATAAGGAACAACTGACCTCGGATATGACTCATGCGTTGAATCAACAATTTCCAGGTGTCGATTTCAATTTCTCTCAATATATTGAAGATAACGTTGAAGAAGCTGCCTCAGGAGTCAAGGGAGAAAATTCCGTTAAGATATTCGGTAACGATTTGGAAGTGCTTGAAAAGACCGCGAGTAATATCGTTGCGGTCCTCAGTAAAGTGCCAGGCATTACGGATTTAGCGGCGCTACGATCTTTAGGGCAACCTACGATTCGTATTGATGTGGATCGGGTACGGGCGGCTCGCTATGGTCTTGCGCCGGGTGATATTAACGCCGTGATTCAATCGGCTATTGGTGGGCAAAGCGCTGGCGATCTGTACGAGGGCAGTAGCGATCGTCATTTTCCGATGATGGTTCGATTGGCGACACCGTATCGCCAGAGCTTACAGGCAATTCGCGCGATACCGATTATTGCGCCGGCGAGTTCTGGTGCCGGGGTGATCCCGGTAGCACTTGCTGATGTCGCGGATGTGCACTTGGTGTCGGGCGCCGCGTTTATTTTTCGCGAGCAACAGCAACGCTATGTGCCAATCAAGTTCAGCGTGCGCGGCCGGGATTTGGGAGGCGCGGTGTTGGATGCCGAGAACGCGGTGGCCGCACAGGTTTCTTTGCCCGGCGGTTATCGACTTGAATGGGTGGGTGAATTTGGTAATCTCCAAGAAGCCATTGCGCGCTTGTCGATTGTAGTGCCGCTGTCAATTGCGTTGATCGTGCTCTTGTTGTATTTAAATTTCGCCAGCTGGCGTGATGCGCTACTGGCGGCGAGCGTGATCCCCATGGCATTACTCGGCGGAATTTTTGCGCTCTGGGTGACTGGAACGCCGTTCAGCGTTTCGTCGGCGATCGGCTTCGTGGCGCTGTTTGGCATTGCGACCATGGATGGGATTCTTATTCTGTCGTACTACAATCTCAGTTTGGAATTTGGCCACGATAGGCCGGGGGCCATTGTACAGACCTGCCGTACGCAGTTGCGGCCCGTCATGATGACTTGCATTGTGGCCTGTGTAGGCTTAGTTCCAGCAGCATTATCCAGTGGCATTGGCTCCCAAGTACAACGACCCCTGGCGATTGTGGTGGTCGGCGGGATGATGTTCGCGCCCGTGCTAATTTTGTTGGTACTACCGGTGCTCATTTTGAAATTCTCGCGCGCGCGTGAGTTACCACCTGAGCTACCACCCCGGTTACCGGCCGAGCTACCGCCCGAGTCACCGCCCGAGACGAGTGCATGAGGCACCGCGCGGGAGCGTCCCTTCGTGGAATCGCTTTAGTTGCTTGCGCTTGCACCTGCACCTGCGCCTGCGCCTACCTAAGCGCCTGCAGCGTGGGACCTCGCTTCCACCGCCCGAGTGCACCCCCAGATGCTCACTACACCGCGGAGGGGTTACCTGCGCTGACCGCCGAGGCTGTGGGTCCTGGGGGCGCCGCGCAGCATTTTCTTGAAGGTCAAGATCTGCCCCGAGATTGGTGGAAGGGTTTTGGCTCGACTGAGCTTAACGCACTAGTTGAGGAGGCGATGCGAGCGAACCCTTCGGTGCGCGCGGCTCAAGCGGTATTGCGTCAAACCAATGAGAACCTTGCAGCCCAACGCGGCATCTATTATCCCAATGTGCAGGCGAGCTTTGCAACGAGTCGCCAACGCAATGCGGTGGGTGTGCTCGCTCCTACTTTAAACTCCGGTACCGCGTTATTTAATTTATTCACTCCGCAGGTGAGTGTCAGCTACCTGTTTGACGTATTTGGTGTTAATCGTCGGCAAGTCGAGTCCCAGGCTGCGATTGCTGAGGCCAATAGCTTCCAATTGGACGCCACTTATTTGACGCTTGCCGCGAATGTGGTGACGGCGGCGATTCAAGAAGCAGGACTTCGCAATCAGATTGCAGGCAACCAACGAATCATTCGGTTTGAGCGGGATGCGCTCGGAATATTGCGGCGGCAATTAGAGCTAGGAGCCATCGCCGAGGGTGACGTGTTCGCTCAAGAAGCTGCACTCGCCCAGTTGGAGACCACACTGCCGCCGCTGACTCGCCAATTGCAAACGACGCATGATTTGCTGGCGGTGCTTACAGGAAGACTACCCGCAGAGATGAAAGTCTCGACGCTGGCGCTGGATCAATTGACGTTGCCGACCGATATACCCGTGGGCGTCGCGTCGCAGCTGGTAGAGCGACGACCGGATGTTCGCGCTGCCGAAGCGCAATTACACGCGGCGACTGCCCAGCTTGGGGTCGCGATTGCCAATCTGCTGCCGCAGATCACCCTGACCGGGGGTGTTGGTAGTTCAGCGACGGCGATCGGTGATTTATTTAAAGCCGGCACCGGGTTTTGGAGTCTAGGTGCAAGCCTTACGCAAACTCTGTTTCAAGGCGGTGCTCTGGTTCACCATAAACGCGCGGCCGATGCGGCGCTAGATCAAGCCGGTGCCCAATATCGTATAGTGGTGTTGAGCGCATTTCAAAATGTCGCCGATGCGTTGTACGCTTTGCAGGCCGATGCCGATGCCCTGAATGCCGCAAGTCGCGCTGAGCTTGCTGCAAGCGAAAGTCTTGCGGTGGTACGCCGCCAATTGCAATTAGGTGCGGTGAGTGAGTTGGCCTTGCTGATCGCGCAACAAACATCCCAACAAAGCGAAATTGCATTAGTTCAGGCGCGCACGCTACGCTTTACCGATACCGCCGCATTATTTCAAGCACTAGGCGGTTCGATCGCTCACTAAGGCGAGTTCACTACCCGTAGCCAGATTTGCGTGCGAAAAAACGGGCCGATATAGCCCCGTATTTGTAATTTTCCCCCACCCTCCAGCGGCGTAAGCTTCAACCGATAGATCTTGCCATTGTCGGGATCTAAGATTTCGCCACCCCACACACCGGTCTCATCTAATTTTTTTGCCTGGCGAATTATTTCCATGCCGATTAGAGGCTTTCCCTTGCGGTCGTCACTACACTTATCGCAAACTTTTCCGGGCTTAGCGCCATTCAATGATTTTACAATGTGCCCGGTGAGTATGCCATTAGCCTCGTCAATGCGAATTTCAGCACGCGGCTTAAGGGTGTTGTCATCAATGCTGTGCCATACACCTACCGGTGACTTTTCGGCGTGGGCGGCCACGCACAGGCCTAACAGCAGCCATATTTTGAGCAGCGATTGTAGGGGCGCCATTGAGGGCGTTATTTTCATAGAGTTGCTCCACTGGACGAGAAATAGGGGTCGCTGGACAACATTTGGTCGAAAATTGGCGTAGCGGGTCCCTAACTGCCGTTGGTCTGAAAGTTCTTGTTTAATTTATGCTCACTTTGAGTGATTATGGTTACATGAATAGCCCGATTAAACATATTGTACCCCTACCTGTTCGAAACAAACGCACACCGCGTGAGTGGTTGGATGCACTGTCGGCGGGAACTTGTGACCAGGCGTCGTTCTTCGCAGCGATCAAGGAATATCGTAGAACAGACCCGGATGCTTCTTGGGAAGTTCTATCGCTTCTCGATCAGGATTATCGGCGCGGTAAAGTAGGCGCAGTTTTTTTCAATAGCATCGTTTCACGTATTCAATCGGTAGCTTTGGGTAACGATGCTGCCGCCGATATGAGTGCCGAACCACCCGGTAAGGCGCCCGTTAATCCACCCGTTAAGCACCCAGTGCGTGCCCAGGTTACGCCATTGCGTACCGGCGCTACGGCGCCGATTTCGACAATCATTCCTTTTAACGCAAATGAGTCAGTTGATAACGAGAATGAGGAAGTTGCCGCATCGCGACCTACCGATTCAGCTGCACCCGCGGTGGGTAAGGTATTGCGTGGTCGCTATCGGTTGGTAGGCATTCTCGGCCAGGGTGGTATGGCAACGGTGTTTGAGGCCGTCGATCAATCGCGGGCGGATTTACCGTTTGCCAATCAACGGATCGCCATTAAAGTGTTGGATGCGACCCCCGGCAAACAACAGGATCGTCGCGTCGAACTTAACCGAGAGTTTCAAAATCTCCAGTCACTGACGCATCCCAATATTGTGCGTGTATATGATTTTGATCATGAAGGCGAAACCACCTTCTTTACAATGGAGTTACTCAAGGGATCGTTAGTCAGCGAGGTAGTAGATCAAAATAATGGTGTAGCGTTACATCGCTCGCATGCCGTTGCAATTATTAAATCGGTCGGCGATGCCATTGCTTATGCACACTCCCGCAACATAGTGCACGGAGACATTAGCCCGCGAAATATTTTTATCACGGATACCGGTGAGGTGCGCGTTTTAGACTTCGGAGCATCGCATACCTTTACGCCCGGACAATGGATTGCGCATTTTGATGCACGCCGATCGCCGATGGCAACGCCCTGCTTTGCGAGTTGCCAACTATTGTTGGGCGGTACGCCTGAGACATCCGACGATGTGTATGCGCTTGCGTGTGTTGTCTATTATTTATATTCGGGTAAACATCCATTCCAGAATCGCACGGCCATCGAAGCGCGCACATTAGGTCTTAAGCCAATCCGTCCTACAGCGCTGACGAGTCGCCAGTGGCAAGCCCTGCGCACTGCCTTAAGTTTCGAGCGCGCGGATCGTCCAGCGAATATGCAGACCTGGTTACAACAACTGGGGTTGAGCGCGTTTAGCGGTCGTCTGCCGAAGTTGCCCGGTTTGGTGCACCCTAAAGGTCCCGCCCGCCGATTTAGAAAAAAATATCTACTCGCAGCGGTTATTTTGTTGAGTTTGGCGGTGGTGGGATTTAGTGATCTTAAGTCGATGCAGAATTTTGCCGCGCAGACCAGTACCGATGCCAGTCAAATGGTGCTCAAACTGCGTGATGCGTGGACTAAGGGACCGGTTGAGGTCAGGAGTGGTACTAACGATACCTCTGTGAAACAGGTGGAAATCGCCACCGGCCGCGTCCTGCATTCGGGTGCCGCGCAGACACAAACCGATGTTTCGGAAATAAAGATATCGCATGTGACTAAGCTCTCGCCGCCCGTGCCTAAGGCGGCTGCCTCCGCGGCGCTCAACGTGGCGATGGCGCGCGAATCACAGATCGAATTGACCGAAGACGCAGTTGAGGTTGCACCCATTGAATCCGTGGCGCATTTAATGGTGCGACGGCACGGGAATTTACGCAGCGAAGTGACTTTTATGTGGTGGACGGAATCGGGCACCGCTAAGGCCGGTAACGATTTTGAGTCAGTCGGTTCTCACGTCGAGCACATTCCAGTGGGCAAAGACCGGGTCAATCTTTACATTCCACTGGTAGGTGAGGCTGCGCGTCGCGAAGCGAAAAATTTCTATGTAGTGATTGATGAACCAGGTCCGGGAGCCTCTTTGGGTGCACGGACTCTGTCGATGGTGAGTATTTTAGCGCCGGAGTAGTTAGATTTCTGCGGCCACTTTTAGCCCTTCAAACACGGCCTCCTCGGCGGTGCGCGGTGCTGCGGCGTCGCCAATGACATGTACTTCGACGCCTAGATCCTCAATCTTATCGGCGAGTTGCGCGATCGGGGTATGACCGCTACATAGCACTAGAGTATCAATGCCCTCGACTACTACCGGCTCGCCACTTGCGATGTGTTGCAGATAGATCGTAGTGGAATCCGCTCCGTATAGGCGCATGTAGGGCAAGACCACAACGCCCAGTTTGTGCAGCGTCGCCGCCGCATCGTCGCGCACATACAAGGGTAGGGTTTCGCCGGCGCACAGACCATTGACCGCCAGCCGCACGCTGTGACCCTTGCGCACCAATTGTTCTGCGATTCCAATACCGATCCAATCAGCACGCCAATCAATGACAACGACAGAGTTGCCGGCATCGGCACCCCGTAGTACCTCCCACGCATCCAGTACCTGTAAGTTGCCCTCGCAGGGGAACTCAGGCCGATAGGGCTTCGCGCCGGTAGCCACAATCACGATATCAGGACTGTCCTCAATGACCTGCTCGCGATCCACGCGGCAGTCTTTGCGTACTTCTACCCCTGCTGCCCATAGCTCGTACCCTAAATTGGTGATGAGGCCGCCGAATTCGGCTCGGCCGGGTAATAATTGCGCCAACAGCGCCTGCCCCCCTAAATGGCGCTCGGCTTCATAGAGAGTGACCCGGTGGCCGCGCTGGGCCGCAATGATAGCGGCCTTCATGCCCGCCGGCCCGCCGCCGACTACCATGACACGTTTGACAGCGGTCGCCCGCGTCAGCGTTCCATAGCGCAGTTCTCGCCCGGATACCGGATTTTGGATGCAGGAAATCGGGTAGCCCTTGTGGAAATGTCCGATGCAGGCCTGGTTACAGGCGATACAGACGCGAATGGCTTCAGAGGCGCCAGTTGCGGCCTTATTGGGGAGTTCCGGGTCACAGATGAGAGCACGTGTCATGCCACAAACATCGGCCTGACCGCTCCGGATTATCGCTTCGGCGTCTTGCGGCTGGTTAATGCGGCCGGCTACAAAGACCGGAATCTTTACCAACTTCTTGATGCGTGCGGCGTAGGGAGCCACATACGCAATCGTTTGAGTCATAGGCGGCGCGATATGCACGGCACCCCCGACGCTGGCTGAATTTCCCAGCGTCACGTTGACGTAGTCGATCCGGTCGGCAATGGCGGTAATTGCTTGGAGACTTTCTTCTTCCGTCAACCCTTGCTCATCTTGTTCGGAACCGGATATGCGTAGTCCGACGACGAATTGATCGGACACTTTGCCGCGTATATTGTCGATTACGTCGTTGAGAAAGCGTAATCGACGCTTGAAATCGCCGCCGTAGTCATCATCACGTTGATTAACGCGTGGATTTAAGAACTGCGACGGTAAGTACCCGTGGCTTGCAACAATTTCTACTCCGTCAAGTCCCGCGGTTTGCATGCGCCTTGCCGCATCGCCGTAACCGCTGATAATGGAATCAATCATTATCGCTTTGAGCGCCTGAGGCATGACATGAAATCGTTCGTTTGGAACGCTGGACGGCGCATAGGCGATATTTAATAACCCACCCTCCGCCTCGGCCATTTCCCGCCCCGGATGAAATAGTTGCGCGAACAATACCGCGCCATAACGGTGTACCGCTTCCGCCACTCGGGCGTATCCGGCAATCGAAGCATCATCGCTGGCCATCAGAACATGATTGGTGTAACGCGCAGTTTCATGAACCCCAGAGACTTGCAGCACTATCAGACCCACTCCGCCGCGTGCCCTTGCTTCTTGGTATGCCACCAAAGCTGAGTTAACGGTACCATCGGTAGGTAGGGTGGTGTCGTGTCCGGTGGACATAATGCGGTTTTTAAGCGTGCAACCGCGTATTTTTAACGGTTGGAACAAATGGTTAAACACGGCTGGCATATGCAAATTAGTCTAACAAAGGTATAGGCGTCTGGAGTGCGACTTTTCTCAGACTGCGACTTTTTGATGTGGGCCGTGTTCTTGGGCTGAAGAGACAAATCCTTTGCCACCCAAAGCGTCAACAACCATTGGATTCGACGAATTCACGACATTTATGCGTGCCTACCAAGATATGGTGTATTCCACCGCGGTCCGCTTGACTGGCGATGAGGCAGAGGCCGAAGACATAGCGCAGGAAGTATTTTTAAGGGCACATCGCCATTTTGATGAATTACAGCATAGCGTCACGATCGGCGGTTGGTTGAAAACGGTTGCGACTAATTTGGCCTTGAATCACCTATCGAGGTATCGCAAACGTTGGCAGTTGTTTTCGCAGATGCATGTGAATAGCGACGATGATGCCCCACCGATTGACGTGGAAATTGCCGAGACCGCGACCGTCGAGTTGGAGGCTGAGCAACGTCAGAGGTGCGTTGAGCAAGCGCTACGGGCACTCCCGGACCACCAACGCGTGCCTTTGGTATTGTTTCATTTTGAGGAGATTCCGTACGAAGAAATAGCGCGCAAATTGCAAGTGTCTTTACCTAAACTAAAGACTGATATTTTTCGTGCGCGCAGCGCTTTAATGAAAACACTAACGCGACAAGGCGTGACTTCAGTGACGCAAGACTTGTGAGATTTATATGAATTCAACAGATCCTCACGACCCCAATATTGAGCAACTCGTCGCTCGAACTCTAGGCTCGCAGCCCAATTGGACCGCGCCTCAGTCTTTGGAGGCGCGGGTGCTGCGTGAACTGCGGGCCCGCGCCGCACTACCTTGGTGGCGTCGTGCCTATCCTGAGTGGCCGTCGGCCGCCCGCATGGCGTTCATTCTCGCCTCGGTGGGATTTGCCGGGTTGGTACTGGCGGCCGTTACTTGGATCGATTTAGGGGCCCGTGCGGTTCGCGAAATCGCTTGGCTGATGCAACCCATTATTTGGGGTACTCATCTTATCCATGTGGCGAGCACCCTGCACGATGCGCTGGGTGCAACCGTGCATAGTTTGCCAATGCAATGGGTCTATGGTTTTGCGGTGATTTCCCTTGCCTGCTATGGCATGTTCTTGGCTTTAAGTACGGCAGCTTACCGGACCTTGTTTGTCGATATGCCTTATCAACGGTGCAATAAATGAAAAACTTTAAACCTCAATTCAAAACCCAATGGCTAGTTTTATCGCTACTTTTGGGCATTTCGATTTTTGGACTCGCCCCGGCGCATGTTACGGTTTCACAAGATACTGATGCAGATGATGTACAGGTCTCACGTACCGACCAAAATTCGAGCGAGCACGAAATCGTATCGATTGGTCACAACTCGGTACTTAAGGCCGGTGATCACGCGCTATCGGTCGTCTCTATTTTCGGCTCCTCAAATAGTGCGGGTCAAGTTGAGAATGCCGTAGTTTCGGTGCTTGGCGATTCTCGCGCGACCGGACCCGTCGGAGATAGTGTTGTTGCGGTCCTGGGTAATACCTACGTCGACAGCAAAGTCGATCAGAATGTAGTTGCCGTGTTGGGCAATGTTGAATTAGGGCCTAATGCAGATATCGGTGGCGACGTAGTTACAATTGGTGGCACACTTATACGTCACCCAGCGGCAAAAATTGGGGGCGATATACCCACCTACACGTTGCCCTTTCGTATGGGCAGTCCTGATTGGCTTAACTCCTGGATCAAGAATTGCTTCATGTTCGGCCGGCCGTTGGCACTCGCATCGGATTTAGGGTGGGCTTGGACACTCGCTCTCGGACTGTTGGCTTTCTACTGTTTGCTGGCACTCATGTTCCACAGCGGCGTCGATCGCTGTGTCAGCACATTGCAGACGCAGCCGGGACGTGTCTGCCTGGCGGGTTTGCTGTCAGTACTAATAGTACCGCTGTCCATTCTTTTGCTGTTAATCACGGTGATCGGCATTGTGTTAGTGCCTTTTGCATTTGTAGCTTTATTTATTGCGACGATTTTCGGAAAAGTAGTGATATTAAGTTGGGTGGGTAGGCGAATTACCGGTATCCGTGACGGTAGCAATCCCCTACACGCAGTGGCGGCGGTGGTGGTCGGTGGGGCGGTAGTACTACTGATGTATTTAGTGCCGGTGGTGGGTTTTATCCTCTATCCCCTGATTGCTTGTCTAGGTTTGGGAGTAGTACTGTTTACGCTTATCGTTGTATGGCGTACCCGCGAGAGTCTAAATAGGTTTACGCCCACGACGCCGGAGGCCATCGCGGCGACTGCGGTGCCCACTGATACGACCGCCCCAGCGCCTGCCGGTGCACCGCCCAGTGCCCCAATTCTCGCTGCGTCTTTGCAGCGTGCCGGTTTTTGGCGTCGCATGGCGGCGTTATTGCTGGACATTATACTTATTGGTTTTGTCGTTAATTTTGTACATGATTCCAATAATTTCTGGCTAATTGCGTTAGCCACTTACGGTGCCGTGATGTGGAAAATTAGGGGTACTACAGTGGGCGGAATTCTCTTGGGATTGAAAATTGTCCGGGCGGACGGACGGCCCATTGACTGGCCGACTGCCATCGTAAGAGCGCTTGGTTGCTTCCTATCCTTGTTGGTTATAGGTTTAGGTTTCATTTGGATCGCTTTCGATCCGGAAGGCCAAGCCTGGCACGATAAAATTGCCGGTACCTTTGTGGTAAAGGCGCCGAAAGGCGCGTCATTGGTATAAGCCTCACGGGTTAAGTGACTCAGCGCCTTGTCGCGCGATGCAAACAGTGTTGGCCGCAATTTTGCAATTGTTATACTTCGGGCTATGCGGCAGGTCTTAAGATCAAGACCTGGGGGACAATCGCGGCTCTTTAAAATAACATCGGAGGATGATTCGAATGATAAATCGAGTACTGAAGATTGTATTAGCGTCTAGTGCGGCAATTATGGCCGTTGCTGCAGCATCGCTTGCTGCAGCAAATAGTTATTCCGAAAACCCTTATTCGCCGACTTACGGCCATGAATATCGTCATGGTGTTGTACCGTCGCGTGAAACTTGGAAAAAAATGAATCATTGGCGGGCCTTAAATCCTGCGGTTGCTCTTGCCACAGGTCCTGAGACTTTGAGTTTCGGCGGCGGCATTGATGGTATTGGTGTAACCAGCGGGACGCCGAAAGTCTACCTGGTGGTGTACGGTAACCAATGGGGAAGTGCCTCAACCGACGCTAACGGCAATTTGACGACGTCAGGCGATACGAATGGTGCGCTCCCTTATCTACAGAAATTGTTTAAAGGACTAGGCACGGGTAACGAGCTTTGGTCGGGCGTTATGACTCAGTACTGCGATGGTCCCTTGGTAGCCTCAGGCGCGACTTCTTGTCCCGCTGCTGCACCGCATGTGGGGTACCCCACCGGCGGCGCGTTAGCCGGTATCTGGTATGACAACTCAGTGGCGTCTCCCGCGGCCGCTAACGGTAACCAATTGGCGAACGAGGCAATTAAAGCCGCTGCGCACTTCGGTAATACCACGGCGGCGTCGAATCGCTATGTCCAGTATGTAATTCTGTCGCCCACGGGCACCCAGCCAGACGGGTTCAATACACCAAGCGGTGGCTTTTGCGCTTGGCACGACTATAACGGGGATACCACATTGACGGGCGGTGCGGCCGCGTCAAATTACGGCGACATCGCGTTCACCAATTTCCCTTACGTCACGGATGCTGGCGCCAGTTGCGGCCAAGCTTTTGTGAACGCAGGTAGCGCGGGAACACTCGATGGCGTGTCGATTGTGGAAGGTCACGAATATGCTGAGACCGTCTCCGATCAAAATCCAGCTGGAGGTTGGACTAATCACACCGGCAACGCGACTTACAATGGTCAGGAGAACGGTGATGAGTGCGCGTGGCTTTCAAGCGGCAGCGGCGCTTCGGCAAATGTGAGCATGGGTAATGGCGCTTACGCGATGCAAAGCACGTGGTCGAATGACAGCAATTCTTGTGCGATTTCGCATGTCATTGTCAGCACCGGCACGGGCGGCGGTGGCACACCAGCCGCGAATTTTAGCGTAGCCGTTAGTGGATTAACCGCGACCTTCACCGATTCCTCGACCGATAGCGGTGGCAGTATTGGTACTCACTCGTGGACCTTTGGGGATGGAGGTACATCGACCGTCGCTAGCCCTGCTCACACTTATACGTCGGCCAGTACCTATAGTGTTACCGAAACGGTATCCGATAGTGTCAACGGTACGATTAGTGCTAAGACAGCATCGGTTACGGTCAGTGGTGGTGGTGGCGGTACTGTGCTGACCAATAATGTACCGGTCACGGGACTTGCGCGGACGGCACCCAATTGGACTCCGGTGTATACCTTGGTGGTGCCGGCGGGTAAGCCTACGTTAACGATCTCGATTTCGGGTGGTACGGGCGATGCGGATCTGTACGTCAAACTAGGCTCGGCGCCGACTTTGACGAGCTATAACTGCCGTCCTTATCGAACCGGCAATAATGAGACCTGCACCTTCCGTTCACCGGCCGCGGGTACTTATTACATCGACTTGAATGCTTACGCGACGTTCTCAGGCGTGACGTTGGTCGGTAAGTTCTGATTCGGTTCCAGGTGTAAGCGAACACAAGTTCGCTTGATTCTAAGGGTCGCATATGCGGCCCTTATTTTTTTGCGCCCTGCCGGGGGCAATTATTCATTAGCGGGTCTTGACAATAAGGCATTTTTGCATTACATTGTAAATAATCATTCAATATAGTGGAGACACCGTGGCCACATTGACCGTTACCGCACGGGGGCAAGTGACTTTTAGAAAAGACGTACTTCAACACCTCGGCATCAGGCCAGGGGAAAAGATAGAGCTGGACTTGCTGCCAGATGGTCGGGGCATACTCAAAGCCGCCCGACCAACCGGAACAATTGCCAGCTTCGTCGGGTTGCTCGCGGGCCGGACCCAGAAAATCGCTACCATTGAAGAAATTAACGCGGTGATAACCCGAGGTTGGGCCGGCAAAGAATGAAGGTCTCTGTTGATACCAACGTTCTTGTTCGTGCTGTCGTGCGTGATGATCCCGCGCAAGCGAGCGTTGCCGCTAAGATCTTGACCGATGCCAAGTTGATCGCGGTTGCAATGCCATGCCTGTGCGAATTTGTGTGGGTGCTACTTCGGGTCTACGACTTTCAACCATCCGACGCGGCCGCCGCAATCCGTGCACTCCTGGCCGCTGTTAACGTGGAAGTGAACAGACCCGCTGTAGAGGCCGGGCTGTCGATGCTCGAAGCGGGCGGTGATTTCGCCGATGGCGTCATAGCCTATGAGGGTCGTTGGCTCGGTGGGGAAACCTTTGTTTCCTTCGACAAAAAAGCGGTTGCGCTTCTCACGGCACAAGGTCAATCAGCGCGTCTGTTGTGAGCGAATATGAGCCGCCGGGAGACGCGATATTACCTCGCCAGTCCGGCATAGAGACCGTCTAGGTAGACGTACATTCGATGTAGGCGGCGGTCGTCGGTGATGGCCTGTTGAAAACCCTGTTCAAGACGATCGACTTGGCCCGCTGTCAGCTGCGAAAGATCATGGTTCCCGCTCAGTTTTAAATTCACCTCTTCCTCCTCGGCTGACGCTGCATTAGTTGTCGATGTGGGAGGGTTCGATGGAGTGTCAACGTTCTCTGCTTTGTGTTGTATCCGATCTTCGTCACTGCGATTCAGATTATCCTGCTCGGTATTGAGCACCGATGTGGCCTTTAGCAACTTAAGCATACACAGAAGTTGCAATTTCATTGATGAGTTGCTGCACCTCGTAAATCTCACCGGTTCTCATGTTCGCCTTGAGCGTAATTCGATTTTTGTCGCTCTCCTGTTTGAGCAGATCGAGTCCCACGGGAGACTGATGCCGGTGGTGAAACAATTCGACCGTTTTTTCAAGGCCGATCGCGATCAGCAAACCGATTGTGATCGTTGCGATGTGGATAATAAAATCTTTCCACGTATGAACGGTGCGATGGGGCGCGTGGACATCCAGCATGGTTTGTGGCTGCTCCTGAACGAGGGGTAGACTACCTCTTACTTTAACGTACTCTCACGAACCGTGAGTGCTGGTCAGTTGGCGTTGGTACTCCGCGGCATCGAAATGTCCCTTCGACTCTGCAATTAATCCGTCAGGGCCAAACTGCCACTGTTCGAATCCGCTGATTCGGACAAATTTCCCGGTACCGCCGGGACCCGTGTTGGTTCCGGTCAGCGTCCAGCGGTAGGTGGTCTCAACGCCGTTCACAGTGAGGCTATCCATCTTGACAACAAGATCGGGAAAAGCGCTCATGAACCCTTGCACGGAAGTTGTAATCGCTGCGCGACCGATGGCGGATGCACCGTCATTAATCTTGAAGGATCCATTATCTGCGAAGAATGAGGCCACGGTCGCAGCGTTTTGGCTGCACCACGCGGCGGTGTATCGGGTTCCGAATTCATTTAGCTTAGTCGAATCCATCAGGGTTCTCTCCGACGTGCAGGCAGTCATGACAATAAGGAATACGGCCAGAAAGCTTAGTTGGGTCGCCATGTCTTATCGCTAAATCAAGTGATCCAATGATCCCAATCGTCGTGCATAATAAACAGACACAACATAAATAGGCACCTATGTTTTTATCCAAGAATATAGTCTTTGTACTTTACTTGACACTTTCCTGGGCTGCGGCCAATGCGAATTCGCAGGAGCTTGTCCATGGCGGCGTCGCGCCGCTGCACAAGATTCCGTCGGAACAATGGATCGAAAAGGTAGTGGGCGATATGGAAAAGCCCGGTCAACCTTTCGTGATCCGTATTCACCACGACGCCGGTTACGTTGTTATGCCGCATACCCATCCGGAAGATGAGAATATCAGCGTCTTAACCGGTAGCTGGGCTCTCGGTATGGGTCCTCGAATTAACATGGCCGAATTGGAGCCAATGGAGCTGGGAGCCTTGGGTTTCGTGCCGAAGAAGATGGCGCACTTCGGATATGCGAAAGTCGAGACGATGCTACAAGTTCATGGGATTGGACCCTTTATAAACCTACCCATTGATCCCGTCTATGAACTTACAAATAATGGTGTTTTAGCCAAGCCATCGTTGCTTAAGCCGGGGATTCCTACTTCATCTAGTCCACCGGACTGCTTCAAGCTGAAAATGGGCGCGCGAATGCAGGGCGAAAAAGGCGCAGGCACTGTTGTCGGCGCATTGTGTTCGCCTGCAAATCAGTTCACTCAGTACTGGATAAAAAAGCCGAACGGCGAGCGGTTCTGGACCACCATTCAGGATTTGAAACCTGTGTAGTTCGGTTGCGCCAAGGCGAGAGAATTTACTCCCGTGAGCAGTTAAGGACCCAGCTTGGCATCAGGAAATTTTACGTCCGCGTAGCGCAGCAATTTCCGCATTCTGGATCATTTATGGGGAAGTCAGGACGATTCACTTACCTGCATAGCGGCAAGCTCATTACCGCCCGGATCGCAGAAATGAAAACGACGGCCTCCAGGAAAACTAAAAATCTCTTTAGTAATGGTGCCACCGGACTGGTGCACCAACGTTTTTATGCTTTCAAGCGAATCCACTTGAATTACCGGTAATGGAGAGCGCGAAGTTTCGTTGGCGTCTGCCTGAATGCCAAGGTCAACATCGCCGGTCATCGTGCAAGAATAGGTCGGTCCATAATCCGTCATAAGAAAATTAAAAACCTTGGCATAAAAAACTTTTGCGGGGGCCGTGGCACCAAATGGCAGCTCAACAAAGCACAGTCTATTAGGCATTGAAGACCTCTGTATTCTTATACTTTAACGAATTGCGATAGATGCCGACCAGGACAGCGGATTATAGCCCCAAGAGCTCGCCTCTTTTAACTGAACCAGGAACCTTTGATACCCGGCCTTCGCCGCCGCACTTGAGGGGTCGACATCGGTGACCACGACGCCTTGTACCCATGGGTGCCGGCCATCAAATCTCAGGAGTAAGGAGTCCGCATAAATTAAATTGTCCCTTGAATTATGCAGTGCTGCCCTTACCGTTCCGAAGCAGGCGAAAGCGATGCCGCGTCGCAGGATGTTGCCAAATCCAAAGCCTGACGATTTCTGGCTTGCGCGCCGATGAGTTATTCGCTACAAACTATGCACGCCTACCCATCAGCAACTCAATCTAAAAAAATCGATCCAGTAATCCACGGCTAGCGTCGTCGCGACTCATTTTGCGATTGCTCCATTGCACCGAGGGATCGCCATGCTTATCGGCCTGCAGTGACAAAGTGCTTGAGCTCGATTGCCATAGGGTGATTAAGCGCACACGTTCATGGGCGCGGTAGTCTCGGAGTCGTTGCCATGGCGTTGTCGTAGGAAGCATACCGTTACCCGGCGAATTATCGTTATTGGGCAGTGGATCTAAAATGGAACGAGCGCGCGGACGGAATTCATTGCTTGGGCTGGGCTGGGGTTTAATCGGCGAAATCAATGAAGCTGCAATATGCACGTCCAACAAAATGCGACTCGGTGCTCTCGCAGGATCGTTAGCGAGTACGGTATCGCAATAAAAGAAATTCAAAAACAAGGTAACGGTGAGCACGCGCCGGTACAGTAAACTGGCGCTAACACCCAGGCTGTGCGATCGCGCTCTTGCGCAGCTTTCGTTTGCCAACATAGCGAGATACTTCGCTGCTCACTAGTAACGCCCCCATTATCAGATTCCGCCTTCGGGTAAGATGCGCAACCGCTCGCATAACCGACGGAATTTGCAGATTATGTTATTAGGCTTGTCCCGCCTATCTCCGCGCCCCTCGCTGCACGAACGAGCATGGCATCGGGTTCCACATCGGTCGAAGCTCTGAGAATCGTTTTGTAGCTCAACTTTTCGGCAACACGCAATGAGGCGAGATTGTCCCGGTGAATGATGCAGACCGTACGCAGCAATCCAAAATGCGCGTCGCCCCAGGCTTGTGCTGCTCGAAGGCCTTCGGTTGCATATCCTTTCCCTTGAGCCTGCGACATTAGCACCCAGCCGAGCTCAGGCATTCCTTCGATCGAAGGCCGCATATCCCGTTTGAAATCCGCAAAGCCCAGTTCACCAATATATCGGCCGGAAGCTTTTTGCCTCCACGGCCCAATAGCCGAAACCCAACAAAGTCCAGTGTCCACGATATGCCAATATTCTCAGCCAGGTTCTCTGCGGCGCTGCTGGGTCGCCTATCGTATAGCGAGTAATAATACGGGTAGCACGCTACCAAACCGTGCCGAACCACCGCTCGGCATTCCGACTATAAATCTTTTGTATCGCATCGCGCGGCAATGCGAGACCATGGACGGGAGCGTCCAACTCCGGCACCCGCTGGGTCTCCCCCGTATTGAGATATCTCCAATCCGCGAGCCATTTCTCGTGCGCCTCACGTTTGACTTGCGAAGCATCTGCGCCGGGATCTTGGGTTAAATCGGTGCCATACAGCAATCGATCTTGATACTTAATAAAAAACAGGCGTACTGCATCCAGGTTTTGGTTGGATTGAAATTGCACCTGACCCATACGCGCCGCGACATCGACCACCGCGTTCGGATAACGATCGAGAAATGCCCCTAGTTTCTTAAGACTCCATTCGAGGCTCGCCATATGCGCGCCCATAAATTTCATTTTTGGGTGAGCATCAAGCATGCGATCGCGCACCCGCATCTGCACCTCATAGGTAGGAAGCTCAGGGTGCAGGTACATGTGATACTGAGGATGCTCGCGGAAATACTCTTTATCGTTATTGACAGTCATTGCGTCAATCGGCAACCAACAATTGTGCGGCTCGCCTTGATGGCCCATCAAGACTTTGTTCTGAGTGCGAACGAACTCAAAAATGGGTGAAAACTTGGCATCATCGATCATGACCAGTTGACCGTCCTTGTCTCGAAAATCCATGCCGATGTTCTTCCACACCTTGACCCCAACGGCACCCTTAGCAAATGAGTCTCGTAGCTGATCGATTACTCGATCGCTCCAGTGAGATTCATCCCAACCGGACAGTGAAAACGTCGCGATATAGGCTAAAGTCCTGGGGTAGGACCCATGGTCCTTTTGGGCAATTTCTAATTGTTTCGCGATAGGCGGAAAATCAGGGTAGTCGACATTGACAGTGATTAGCCGAAAGCCGTCTGCCACCGCCTGTTCGATTAGCGCCGGATTGTCAGAGTTCAGATGCACATGCACATCGATCTTTGACACCCGCACAAAATCATCCATCGAAAACGAGCCACGATCCGTCGCGCATGCTGAGATCAGCAATGCGCAACAGACCATGAAAAACCGGAAAGGCACAATTACCATTATTTCTTGCCGAGAAGACCACCGAGCATACCCATGATGTCGCCAGCGCTTCCAAGGCCGCCGGCAGGGGCCGTCCCATTGGGGGTGAGGTGACTGATAATCTGAGGCAACAATTGCGATAGTTGACTGGCCGCATCGCTGTGGCTGACACCCATTTGCTGCGCAATCTGGCCGACCTGCCCAGTGCCCAATACCTGGGTGACTTGATCCGCCGAAATGGGTGCGTTAGGACCATTTCCGATCCAAGACTGGACCACATGGCCCAAACCCGCTTGCTCAAATTTACCTACTAACGCCCCTAGACCGCCCGCCGCTTGACCCGCTTGAGCACCCCCGCCACCAGCCAGCATGCCCAACACCGCATTCATCATAGGATTGCCGCCGGCCGGCTGGCTGCCGCCCATCACACTGCCAAGTACATTGCCGAGCACGCCGTCGAGTAAGCCCATATTAAGCCCCTTTAAATGGATATCATTAAATTAGAACAAGTATTTATACGCAATGGATTATATACCCGCCGCAAGGCATAGTGCTCCCCCTACAAGAATCATCAGTGGAGCTCAAGGCCAATGTGCGGAATAGTGGGTGCGGTCGCAGAACGCAATGTCGTTCCTATTTTGTTGGAAGGCTTACGTCGTCTGGAATATCGCGGTTATGACTCGGCCGGACTTGCGGTATTAACCGCAACAAATTCCCTCGACCGGCGCCGAGCGGTTGGCAAAGTCAAAATTCTCAGCGATGCCGTACAAGCGGCGCCCATCGCAGGCCATGTCGGCATTGCGCACACGCGCTGGGCTACTCACGGCGTGCCAACTCTGCACAACGCTCATCCGCATGTCTCGCATGATGGCGTTGCGATTGTGCACAACGGTATTATTGAGAATCACGAGACGCTACGCGCCGACCTTGTGCGCCTAGGATATGAGTTCACCTCGGAAACCGACACCGAAGTCGTTGTGCATCGAATTCACTACCATCTAAAATCCTCCGCCGATCTCTTTCAAGCAGTCCGCAAGACAGTCACCGAGCTTACCGGCGCATACGCGCTAGCAGTAATTTGCGAAAAAGATCCAGAACTCATTGTATTAGCGCGCGAAGGCTGCCCGGTAGTAATCGGCCTGGGTATCGATGAAAATTTTGTCGCCTCTGATGTCGCGGCATTGCTACCCGTAACCCGTCGCTTTATGTTTTTGGACGAAGGCGATGTGGCCGAAGTGCGGCGCACCCAAATAAAAATTATTGATTCGGCAGGTGCCACCGCCACGCGCGCGGTAAGAGAAAGTGAGCTTTCAGCAGACTCGGTCGAGCGCGGATCCTACCGGCATTACATGCTAAAAGAGATTCATGAGCAACCGCGCGCAGTATCACAAACCTTGGAACAACGCGTAGCGGGTGGACGCCTTTTAGACGCGGCTTTTGGGCCGTCGGCGCAAGATATTTTCTCGAAAGTAAAAGCTGTTCATATTGCGGCGTGTGGCACGAGCTACCACGCGGGTATGGTGGCGAGTAGCTTTATTGAACAATACTGTCGTATACCTGCGCGTGTCGAAATCGCCAGTGAGTATCGCTATCGTAACCCGGTCATCACTCCCGATACGCTATTTGTCACCGTTTCGCAGTCTGGAGAGACCGCCGATACGTTGGCTGCTTTACGCAACGCGAAGCGAGCGGGATACTTGGCGACTCTCGCGATTTGCAATGTGGCTGAAAGTTCTCTGGTGCGAGATTCCGATTTGGTATTGCTCACCCGTGCGGGCCCTGAGATTGGTGTCGCTTCCACAAAAGCGCTAACGACGCAGCTGACGGCATTGTGTTTATTGGTGGTGGCGCTTGCGAAAAATAGTCAACACGTCGTGGCGACCGAAAGTTCGCTGATTACCGAATTGCTACAATTGCCGGGCTTGATAGAGAAGACGCTTAAATTGGACGCGGTCATCCACTCTCTGGCCGAAGTGTTCGCTGATAAGCATCACGCCTTGTTCCTGGGTCGCGGTGCGTTATATCCGATTGCGATGGAAGGTGCGCTGAAACTCAAAGAGATTTCGTATATTCATGCGGAAGGCTATGCCGCTGCCGAACTTAAACATGGACCTCTGGCTTTAGTAGATGAGCATATGCCGGTAATTGCAGTAGCTCCTAATAATGAGCTTCTGGAAAAACTAAAGTCCAATTTGCAGGAAGTGCGAGCGCGTGGCGGTAAATTGTATGTTTTTGCCGATCCAGAAACCCATATGCAGAGTGAGGAAGGCGTTACTATTATCAATATGCCGGTTCCCGTGAGTGTGTTTCAAGCCCCCGTAATATTTACCGTTCCTTTGCAATTACTGGCCTACCATGTAGCGGTTCTTAAAGGCACGGATGTGGATCAACCGCGCAATCTTGCTAAAAGTCTGACCGTTGAATAGGGCGACAGTGGCGCCCGCTCAATTTGTTGTTCGTGCGATTAGATATTCTTAATGACCAAACTTCAGTTTAATTCTGCCTACTATCGTAAATTCTATTTTAATTCTGCTAGCCGTGTTACGACCGCGGCAGAAATGGCGACTCGGGCTCAACTCGTTACAGCTGCGCTTCGTCATGCGTGTATTCCGGTACGGAGTATTTTAGATGCTGGTTGCGGTATAGGTCTTTTAAAAAAACCGTTTGCGAAGGCATTGCCGCGAGCTCGATATCATGGTTTGGAATCGAGCGATTATTTGTGTAAACGCTATGCTTGGATTCGCGGTTCGGTGGTTACCTACCAGCCTCGCACGCCGAGCGATCTAGTGGTGTGCTATGACGTTCTACAATATCTTACTAATCCTGAAGCACTCAGTGCCATCAGCAATTTAGCGACGTTAACGCGCTCGGCATTGTATTTTTCGGCGCTAACCTGCGAGGACTGGCGTATGTATTGCGATCAATTGCGTACTGATCGAGCGGTCCATTTGCGAACTAAGGCTTGGTATTGGCGCCACTTAAAAAAACATTTTTCCTATCTGGGGTTTGGCATTTGGGTGCGAAAAAATATTACACCGATATTATGGGATTTAGAGACTTCCTAGTATCCACTCAACGAGTGCCGCGTGTACCGGTTCAGCCGCGCCGTAGTCGGCACGCACATGATTGACAATGGACACCAGAATATAGGTTTTGCCCTTCGGACTTGTGACGTAACCGGCGACACCGCTTACGCCGTCAATATGTCCGGTTTTTAAGCGTACGGCCCCCTGTGGCTCGCCCTTCATACGCGAGTGTAGGGTGCCGTCGACGCCAGCGAGCGGTAACGAGGCTATGAATTCGGGCGCATAAGGGCTGTGGTAAGCCGCATTTAGGACCGCTGCCATTTGTTGGACCGATATGTGGGTGCTCCGGGAGAGACCCGAACCATTATCGATATCCACATCTTTGAGCGATAGAGCACGGGTTTGACTCCATTCGGTGATGGCGTTGATCCCTTTCTCTAGCGTGGCTGGTGCACCGTATCGCACCTCGCCTTGCGTGAGCAATAAGTGACGCGCCATGAGATTGCTACTGAACTTGTTAGTCAGTCGTACAATTTCGCTTAAGGTCAAGGAGTCAAAATTCATAAAGAGCCTAGCATCGATGGGTGTCGGCTCTATGCGAAGCTTGCCTGAGATCTCACCGCCCTGTTCACGCCACAATGAAACAAAGGTTCCGTATGCGTAGGACGCAGGTCGCAATAGTACGCGCGTAAAATTTCGGGGTGGACAGGTCGCGGTAAGTGCACCCGTGAAGCGCACTTGATCCCAGGTATCCGAGACCACTTCGAAGTCCACTCGGGCATTGGCGCGACGGCAATGTCCTTGCGCAAACCTAATTTGATTGTCAATGCTTAGGTTCGGAAGCATTGGGTCTGCAAATACCTCAACTTTTCTCGTTAAGGGATTAGGCGCTACGCGAAACTGAATAGACTGAAAGTTGACCATTAAAGCGTCAGGAATGACGTTGTAAGATCGATTTGGCTTGCCATCAAAGGCTCCTGGATCTTGCGCCGGCAATTGGAACGCCGTGTTGTCAATGATAATGTCGCCTTCAATGCGCTTGAGTCCCTTGGCACGTAATTCATGAGTAAAGTTCCACCAACGCTCTAGCGTCATATAGGGGTCTCCGCCGCCCTTGAGGATTAGATCGCCTTTGAGTACCCCCTCGTTGAGTTCACCTCGGATAAGTGCATGTGTGTGCCAGGTGTAGGCCGGCCCTAAGAAATCTAGGGCAGCAAAAGTCGTGAGTGTCTTCAGGGTTGAAGCGGGACTACGTGGCGTGTCTGGGGACTGACTAGCGACGACATGGCCGTCTTCGGTATCTAGGACCACAAAACTCAACGCACTCGCCGGAATACGCGCTGCCGTCAGCGTATCCGCAACACCGGCAGGCGCGGAATTTGTCGATGCCAATCCGGACAGGGAAATCTGAGACAACGCTAATATTAGCGCGCAATTGAATAAATACCTCATCACCCTACGTTAGCACGACCCGCCGCCATGCTTGTGAGCGCCACCGCAGAAATGACATAAGACCTAGTATGTAGATACGAGATTCGACTGATGAACTGGGTGTTGTATAGGTGCATACTGTTCCACGTTACCTTAATTGTGACGCTGGAATGAAATCAAAATTGCTGCGTAGTTTTTCGGATTCCTTTAAATGTAAGGATCTCGGCCGCGGGAATCTCTGTATTCGCACAGAGAACCCGGTGGCTACTTTATGGGTGCGCGGTGCCGGTATAAATCTATTGAAGCGTATTCAAAGTGCTAGTTGCTCGCATATTGAGGTTGACTGGGGTGTTGAAGCGGGTGGACAGGTGCAAGTCGGTTTACAAGATAGCGATGGCCTCACTCAATATCTCGTGCGTAGCGTGATCATCCATGAGGCTTTAGCGAGCCTATACGATCCATTGTGGTTGCCGAGGCCAGATTACCGATTCAAGCTACTTTGGCGCTGGCTATTCGCATTTGCAAGGCTACCGGGTGGCACTCATCTAATAGGGATATTGGCCCGTTTAGAGCGCCGAAAAGACTAATTTCGCGACTTGGGTCACAGGACACCCGGAATCCTTGCCCACAAATGCGACCGCCATCAAGGATCGATTTCGACATATCGCGCACATTGAGTCTTAAACCAAAAGCCGAGAATATTTAGGATGAGTGCTGTGTTGGATATAAAGCCGGTTACCGTAGGGCGCGTTGCTACGGACGCTTCATTCGAGCCGTATGGCCGATTGTTGCTGTTACTGATGCCGAGTCTGCGTGGCGTGGTCGTGCACGATGGGTTTGCTAATTTGGTATGGACCTCGGATGACTGGGATCTTGCCAATCACGCTGATATTATTCACGACTCTATCGCCAATGCGCTGTCTGATGTCAGTGAATACCCTGGAATTATGCGCGAGATCGATGCCGATAGCGCGGCCTATTCCTTTGCGGTGCGTGGCGAGGCCACTGATCTATTGGGCGTTGTTACCCTAGTTGCCAAGCTGCGCGGTATGCGCACTGAAGCATTTTCTTTGCAGTACGTCCGTCAACTTGTGCAGCCATCGCTCGAGTGCTTGCGACGCGAAATGACCTTGCGCACCCGGTTGGGTTCGCGCGAACGTGATCTTAGTGAGAGTGAGCGCGGCCTTGATTTGATGCTAACAATGTCATCGCGCAACGCCGTGGATGCCAGCGACGCTGATGAATTTGCACTGATCCTTAAGGCCGGAATCGATCACATGGGCTGTGCGCTGGCGGCATTGTGGGTGCCGGATAAGAATATTTCTCTGTCCCTTACCCGTAGTGGACAGCCCATGGCGCCCGAAGCGCTAAACAGAGCTCAGCAGCATTTAACTAATTGGATGCAATTGCAGCAGCGTACCTTGGTCATCAATCACATCGCCAAAGTCGTGACTAATGTGGCTGCCCCGTATAAGATCCTAGCTTGTCCGATTCGTAATCAATCGGAGCGGGTGATTGGCGTATATGCCTTGTTTAACCCGCCTAACGCTGCAGATTTTGACGCCCATAAGGCGCGCATCGCTGAATTGTTGGCGAAGAAGGCTGCCCTCATCATCCAGGCACAGTACGATCCAAATACGGGGCTTATGACCCGGCACGCGTTTGAGCGACAGATTGGAGCGCTTTTGTCAGCGACCAAAACCAATGCCAGTGCCAAAGGCTCACATAGCATTATTTATTTAGATATCGATCGTTTGCACGTTATTAATGAGACCTTTGGCATGCACGTTGGCGATCAAGTGATCGTGAGCGTCGCTGAATGTCTCGCCCAAAATCTCCCCGTAGGAGCTCTATCGGCCCGCATTTCTGGCGATCGTTTGGCAGCCATGATTCCTGATTCGGATTTGGAATCTGCCGCAACCGTTGCCGAGAATGTTCGGGCCGCTGCTACCAAGGTCAATCCCCGTGCAGGCCAAGGAGCCTTCGATGTGACGGTTTGTCTCGGCGTTGCACCGATCGGACGCTCAGAAAATCCATTGCCGCATGCGTTAGCCACTGCCGAAATAGCCTGTAAGGCAGCTAAGGATCGCGGCAGAAATCGAGTCGAAGTATTCCAAGATTCCGACCAAAGTATTATTCGACGCCACACCGATTTGTTGGTTATCGGTAAATTACGAGATGCGCTAGAGCACGGCCATTTTCGGCTAGATGCACAACCCATTCTGCCACTACGCGGCAACTATGGGCGGCCGCGCTTCGAACTTTTGATTCGCATGCTGGGTGATCGTGGTGAGATTATCCCTCCCAGTAAGTTTCTGTCCTCGGCTGAGCGATATCAGTTGATGCCAAGCGTAGATCGCTGGGTGGTGCGACACGCTTGCCAACTGCTCGGCCAGCATAGTGTTGCCGTGGGATCTGGAATGGCCCGCTTTGCGATTAATTTATCCGGTCAATCGCTGCAAGACGATACATTTTTAGAATATGTGACTGATGAACTGAAGACTAGTCATTTGGCGCCGGAAGTGTTGTGTTTTGAACTCACTGAAACCGCTACCATCGGTAATATCGCCAAGGCGCAAGCATTTATGCGTACCCTACAGGATCTCGGGTGCCAATTTGCATTAGATGATTTTGGTACTGGCGTCAGCTCGTTGGCGTATTTGAAAGATTTATCGGTCAATTATCTTAAAATTGACGGTAGCTTTGTGCGTGATGCGATAAAAAACTCGCGCTCTGAATCAATGATTAGGGCTATCGCGCAACTGGCCAAGGTCATGCATATGGATACTATCGCAGAGTACGTCGAAACCGACGAGCTGCGCGTGCGCATGACGGAGCTAGGTGTTGATTACGGGCAAGGCTTTGCGATGGGCAAGGCTCAGCCGCTGCAAGATCTCCTTAAGGAGTTAGAAATTTTTGAAGCATCCGTGGATACTCGGCTAGATCCGTTGGCGCGTGCTACCTAATTCGAGGACTTGGCTTACAATACGCAGCTTCGGTCGGTGACCAGTTCAAATAGGCGGATGATTCATGACGAATGGCATTTCTCAGGCGTGCGATCAGGCGCCTGAGTTATTAGTACATACCTGGTTTAATACTGATCAGCCGCTTCTCTTGTCGGGCTTGCGTGGTAGGGTCATTGTCTTGGCAGCCTTTCAGGTGCTTTGTCCCAATTCGATTGCCCATGGCGTGTCTCAGGCGAAACGAATATTTGATACATTTTCGTCCAATGATGTGTGCGTCATCGGCTTGCACGCCACTTTTGAACATCACGATGCGATTAGCATAGCGGTAATCAAGGCTTTTATGCATGAGTACCGCCTAAAATTTCCGATTGCCCTTGATCAGCCGAATACGACCGGGCCTATTCCATTGACTATGGAGCGCTATAAAATGCGCGGTACCCCTAGTCTTATTTTGATCGATAAGCGGGGATTTGTACGCAAGCATGCTTTTGGAGTGGTGGATGATTTGCGCATTGGTGCAGAAATAGGCGCTTTAACTCAGGAAGTGGCGGTGGCCATTCCGGCATTGCTGCACGGAATAGCGCGCAGTACCGCCGCCTAAGGTGGCAAGGTAAATCTGATGCGGACTCTTGCGCGTTGTGCGACAGCGACACCGTCGTGCAGCACTGGCTTATAGTGCCATTGCCCGACGGCTTTCATGGCCGCTTTCTCAAATACTCCGCTTGGATCTGATTGATGCACGCCCAAATCTTTAACTTCACCATCATCGTTGACGGTAAAATCGAGCTCAACCCAGCCTTGGATTCTACGTCGCTCAGCATCTTGCGGATAAGTGGGTTGCACGGACTTTAAGAGGGTCAGAGTTCCAGACCCTACTACATTTTCTAGAAATTTTTGTTTGGCCATCGCTGTATCGATAGCTCCATTTAAGATAACCGAGTCCGCCGAGGCATAACCCAAAGTGCTGGCTTCCATCAACCAATTGCGAGCCGAGTCATAGTGCTCCTGTGAATAGGCCTGCTGTGCTTTCATTACTAGGTGTAAGCCAAGGTCAGCCGTGGCGATTTTTAAGGAAGGATTACTCGCATCGAGGCTGCGTAGCGTCATAAGATAATACTTGGCGCTATCATTGGCGGGTTCTATCAAACGATCTTGGGCTAAGCGTTCCAGGGCGTTTCGTAATAATTTTTCTCGAGTATTGCTCTCTTCTTGCTTACGTGCATCGGCAGCCAATTTTGCCTCTGCAGAAGTAGTTGTTCTGGGTGGCGAAGCAGTATCCGTAGTTTTGCTTTCTAAATTATTTTTTTCGGCACTCGTTGGTAGGTTGGCATTTCGAATTTTGGCAGCAGCACTGGCTTTGTCCCGCAGTCGCTCAAGTTGCGCGGCTAACGATGAGACGGGAGGACTCTCCGCGGGTATTTCGCTGGTTGTTGCATTAACGGATGGCGTATCGCCGGGCGGAGACTTAACGTCGGGTAACGTACTGCGCGCCGGGATCTCGAGGGCTGTAGTCGCCCCCGGCGTTGGCGACTTCTTATGCAAGATCGCTACCGCAATTGCAAGAAGTATTAGCCCGCCCACTACACCGACTATCAACAGATTTTGCTTGGTCGCCGGTTTTACGTTAAGTGCGGAAATGCGCGCGGTACGGCGTTGATCCTCGTGTTTCTTAACCGCTGCGTCGGCGAATAGTTTGGCCCGCTCGGGCGACATTGGCTTGTGAATGAAACGGTAGATACTTCCGGAGCTTATAAGCGGCGCCAGCGCGCCCTCATCGTCACGACTACCGGCTACCACAATAACTAGATCAGGAAATTGCTGCTCGAGATGATCAATATAGAGATTGCTGGCATTGTCCAAGCAATGGGTATCGAGAACCAATATGCCGACGTGGCCTGCTAAAACTAAGTCGCTTACTTTATCGCGGGTCAATACATGCCAAAGTCGTCGAGACTCGCCGATCGCCTCGCGCAAGGTCTTTAGAAAGCCTTCGTCTTGCGTGAGTACTACCAACTCGACAATGTCGCTCGCAAGACTAAAGCTCATGGGACCCAAGTCGTTGTTCATTAATACCTTCTGGCCTGTGTCATCCGCCAGACGAGCATTGTTACTCATAGCATTGATTCCCCATAGCTCGACACAATACGGACTCTAGCACCTATGGCAAAGTATGTTGCGACGTGTCAATTCGTTTATGTGACTGATTACTCAGTCTTAGGGGGATATAGCACCAGATGATGATCTTTTAAGATGGCAATGCAGACGTCTTCTTCCCGCGGTAACGTCCGCATTCGAGCCAGCCGCCAACGTGCGCGTGCATTCTTTGACCAAGGCAACAGTGGCGAATCCACTTCAGCGGAGGCGGTCATGCGCCAAGACAACGTGCGGCGACGTTCGAGGATAGCTCTTACATCTTTGCCATCAGAGGATGCAAGGCGTCGTTCAATACTGAGGCCCGCCATTTGCGCCAGAAGAGTGTCACCTTTTTGCATAGTTTTCGCAACGTTCAGACAGGCATGGCGTCGCTCGATGCTCGAGTTAAGGTCGCGACACACATCGATTAACGGCGAAAACGCGGGTAACAATTCCGCACTAGCGAGACTTGCGACAAAGCTTAGGCGTTGCCAATCGGCACTCAAATAATCATTGTGGGTTTCGTGGCGTACTCTTTTCAGAGCATCGAACAACAGAGCTACCAACGGATTCCAGTATAGGTCAAAACGGGAACCCTGCGCCATGGCGGCGAGGATGCGATCGATTTCTTGGGTGTCGCGGTCCTTTTGTGCGGTTGGCAATAGCGGTAGCCACGCGGCAGCGTTATCTGAATCAGTCCAACGGGTAGTAGTGGCGGTTTCGCGAAGGTCACAGGTTGGTGATCTTGCGCATATTTGCAAGCGTAACCAGCCGATGCCGGCATTATCCGGCATTAGTTGTACGGCTTGATCCGCTAATTTTGAGGCAGTAACAGCACTATCCCTGAGGCTCAATACTGCGGCGGCGGCCAGCGAATTACCATCGGCTCGCTTTATGAGGGCATCCAGAGTAGAGGCTCGCCATATTTCCGGAATTTCACCTCTAAGGTGCTGCGCTTTATCGGCTGCGAGCGCGTCTGTGGAGATTAAAACTGCCCAAAGAATTAAGGTTGTCTCTAGGCCACGTAAATACATGAGATCACCGTTACCCTAGCTTAACGCGCGAGCTTACGCTCGAAGCGGTCAGGCCGGCAGTGATTGCGAGACGCATGGCATCTTCAACCGAGATGTCCAGTGGTTGGATGCGATCACGAGACAGGTACACTGAATACCCACCGAATGCGTAGCTCATAGGAAAATACACGGTGACCCAGTCGCGGCCACCGTGCGGGTATAGGACGCTGGGTACATCTTCACGCGTAACGAAGCCGATGGCGCGCACCTCACCGAACTGTGCAAGTACCACACGCTGCAAGTCACGTTTCTCGCCGCTGCCAGAGGGTAGAAGACTTACGACATCGCGAAAACCCCCGTACAGTGTCTTTACGAAGGGTATGCGGCCCAGAAAATCATTCCAATATTTAACGAGGATCTTACCGGCATAGGCATTGACTGCGCTACCGACCACTAATAATAGAATGAATCCAGCGATCAAACCTAAGCCTGGCCAGTAATGCTCTGGGCTTACTATATGCAGTTCGATTAGCCCTAAGCGAAGCCAGGCTTCAACGGTATGCACCAGCCACCAAATAACGTATACCGTCAGCGCCAGTGGCAGCACGGTTACAAGGCCGCTCATTGTCAGGGTCAGTATTTTTCTCATGGGCACATCATCGCACGATTTTTCTAGGCTAAATGGCGCTATTCTGTCAGACCTATGAGCCAACCTACAGTCCTTGAAATTAACCCCGCTCAGCGCGCGGATGTTTGTCTGTTGCTGGCAATGATAAAAGAGCTGGCCGAGTATGAAAAATTGGCACATGAAGTTGTGGCTACTGAAGCAGACCTGGATTTGGCCCTATTCAAAGAAAATCCGCGTGTCGCAGCGGTAGTTGCCCGTTTGCATGGCGAAGCGGTTGGATATGCGTTGTATTTCGTTAATTTCTCTACTTTTTTAGGTAAACACAGCTTGTACCTTGAGGACTTATTTGTACGTCCGGCTTATCGTGGCAGGGGCGTCGGAAAGTCGGTGTTGGCCTATTTGGCAGGTTTGGCAGTTACCCTTGATTGTGGCCGTTTTGAGTGGACTGTATTGGACTGGAATCAGCCCGCACGCCAGTTCTATGAGGCGTTGGGCGCGAGACCGAAGTCTGCCTGGATCAATTATCAAATTACCGGAAAAGCGCTACACTCCTTAGCAGGTAATGGCTCTAGCCGTTAGTGGATCAGAAAATGACTTCTAAGGAGTAGTACATGTCGTCAGTCGCAAGGGTCACAGAAATAATAGCTTCTTCTAAAAAGAGTTTTGATGATGCGATCGCCAATGGTGTAAGACGCGCCACTAAAACTCTAAAAAATGTAGCCGGAGCCTGGGTTGCAAGTCAGGATATGGTTATCGTAAAGGGCAAAATTACCGAGTACCGTGTTCGTCTAAAAGTGACATTCGTCCTCGCCGAATAATATTAGACCAACCTATTGGCGAGGTAGTAAAAACTTCAAGCCGTGGAAATCTAAGACTACACCATCTCGCCTAATGTGGGTCACGAGGGGACCCTCTTGTAAAGTGGCGCCTTCTTTGTACTTGCGCATATTGATGTACACGAATCGCTCGCGAGCTTGGGTTGCGAAGACATGCACGTCTAAATGTAAGTCTGGAAGTGACTGCGCACCCGTAAGATGCAGTTCATTGATGCTTGGCAAGATCTCTTCAGAGTCTTCCGCTAGCAGCATTGGCAGTGGTTTGCTGGCGGGCGGTTTAAAGGTGGCTAGGCTTCTCGATTGAGCCAGTGGTTTTATAGGCGCCGGCGGGCTAGTGAGCGGAATTTCGGGTGCGTACACCGGAGCATCCAAAGGGCTGAAATGGGCGCTTGTCGGTGCAGTGACGTTTGTAGAAACTACGGCCTCGTGCGCGGCTAAATTGGAGCTGGAATTTGTGGGGCTGTTCCGCACTAGGAAGACCAGCAATATCAATAAATTGACCCCTAGCAAAACTCCGAGTGCAATGGCCCATCGCGGAGTTGCGCGGGTCTTGGGCACTCTTAAGTCTAACCCCGGATTTGCCTGTCTTTGGCGATCCATTTCCGATTTCTTGAGTGCGTCGAGTATAAAAGACATTGAAATCCTAGCCGCTATGCGGCGCATTCGCGATCAATAAAGGTGAGCCAGGCTCGGCTAGTATGGCATCGAGCACCACTTGAGTCTGAACACCAGCGATGCCGTCCACCGCGAGTCGATAGGCGCGCTGGAAATTCCTAACAGCCTCGACCAGAACAGGATCGTATAAATCACCCTTTTCCGGGTCGGCGGCCAACCCCTGTAGCGCGCTGAGACTGCGTCGTAGCCATCGGACTTGGTCATTGCGCATTCCCAATGCTAGCACTCGGACATGCGCAGACTTCGGCTTCCAGATGACCGCAAATTCGCCAAACCAAATATTCGAGAGTTCTTCCAGAGGTACTTGTTCGTCATGTTCACCGAATATCAGAGTGGCGGTCTTATCGTCTAAATGAGTTAATACAACCCGATGTTTTTCGCCTTGATTGTCAATAAGAGTGAGGATGGCTGGGCGATTCAAAATTTTAACTTGAGCCCAGGAGCCCTGCTGATCGAGGCAGGCAAGCCCTGCTTTGTTTGCCTGGGCGCAAGGGTTGCGATCATCGGTCATTGCCGCGCCCCAGAGTGATAGCAGTCGGCGATAGGCTGCCGCATCGTCGGTTTGTGAGCGGTGGCTGATTAACAAGCTATTGATCGAGGGTGTTGGTTTTAGCGCGAGTTGTTTGGGTTGCAGAGCCGGTGCAGTAGGCGAACTTGGTGATACTTGTCTGCCGGCTATGCCGGGCACTGAGTTCGCTAGGTGAGTTATTGTCGGGGAATGGGCCAAAAATTGCCATGCGACTAGGGCTGTACACGCGGCTGCGAGAATTCCGGCAATGCTCAGTCCCACTACCCAGGCAGGCATGATGCGCCGGCCATATACCTCGCTGGCAGCGGTGCGGATTAGCGACGCTGTTACTTGGTGGGTCTCGCGGGTAAAGGCACCCAGCAGCGCGCGATCGCAACATACGTTGATTACCCGAGGAATCCCTCGTGATACTCGGTGTACCTCCGCTAACGCCGGCTTGCTGAATATCTCGTCTGAGACGCCGGCGACTCGTAGGCGATGGCGCACATACCCTTGTGTCTCTTCCGCTGATAATGGTTGCAAATGATAGCGCCCGGTGATGCGCTGGGCTAGCTGTCGCAAGTCGTTGCGATCTAATAACTCGCGTAGTTCGGGTTGACCAATTAAAATTATTTGCAGCAATTTATGTGTCGAGGTTTCTAGGTTTGTGAGCAATCGGACCTGTTCGAGAACTTCGGCCGACAGATTTTGTGCTTCATCGACAATAACAATAACGCGTCTACCTTCGGCATGAGCGGATAACAATCGTCTATTGAGGGCATCTACTAATCCCTTGACGCTTTCGTGATCGCTCTCAGCGATACTGACGCCGAGTTCTTCACAGATTGTCAGCAGAAATTCAAGCGATGATATTCGCGGGTTCATAATGACGGCGACATCAGCATGCTGGGGTATGCGCGATAACAGAGTGCGCACTACCGTGGTCTTGCCCGTACCCACTTCTCCGGTGAGTTGAATAAAGCCGCCGGATTCATTAACGCCATATAGCAAATGCGCCAGAGCTTCTGCGTGTCGTTCGCTCAAATATAGATAGCGCGGATCGGGCGTGATCGCGAAGGGTTTTTCAGTCAGTCCAAAGAAGCGGGTGTACATGGATAGCTAGGATGATACCAAGCTTATTCCTTAATCTGGTATTCGCGGCAATAGACTGGCGCGAGTAACTAATGTGCTACCGAAACGGCCGCGTATGCCGTCAATGGTCGCATCGAGGCGCGAGTTTCTGCGGTGTTCGACGCAAAATAAATCGCTTTGTTGGGTTGTTTCAGTGCTTAAATCACTGACGCCGACGCCAAGCAGCCGAACTTTGGTACCTCTATTTTCGCGCTGCCAAGCGTCGAAAAGTTGCTGTGCAACTTTGCATACCACTTGGGTTTCTTGGGTAGCGGGTTTTACTTGTCGTTGGCGTGTGAATGTCGTGAAGTCGGCACGTCGAATTTTGACATTGATAGTGGACGCGAATAATGACTGGGCTCTTAATCTTGCAGCGGTACGGTCGGCGAGTTGTGTTATTTGGGTCGCTAACTGAGCGGGGTCTACTAGATCTTCGGCGAACGTCTCTTCAGCGCTAATGGACTTTTCTTCGCGTTGCGGTTCGACTGGACGGTCATCGATTCCGCGAGCCCTATCGCGCATGATACCGCCGTGTTTTCCGAAAACACGCCATAACACGTCATCAGCGGCTTTGGCCAGGTCGCGAAATGTATGAATTCCCACGGCTTGTAATAGCGGGAGGGTCTTTTGTCCCACTCCGAACAAGCGCTGAATAGGCAATTGATCCAATATTTGTTGTACGTTTCCGGGCCCGATGCAGCATAGCCCGTCCGGCTTATTAAGATCCGAGGCAATCTTCGCCAGCAATTTGTTGGGCGCTATCCCGACCGATGCCGTCAATCCCGTGGTCTTAAGGATGCTTTGGCGAATGTGTACCGCGATCGTTTCGCCGTTGCCCATAAGGCGTGCGACTGCGGTTACGTCTAAAAAGGCCTCGTCTAACGCAAGGCCTTCGACGACCGGCGTGACTTCATTGAATAGCTTGAAGATCTGTTGGGAGACCTCTTTATACCGGGACATTCGGGGTGGCATGCAAATCACCTGAGGACAACGACGTAAAGCTTCGCGTATCGGCATAGCGGAGCGCACGCCAAATGCGCGTACCGCATAATTTGCGGCGGCTACTACCCCGCGGCCACTAGTGCCGCCCACAATAAGCGGCTTACCCCTAAGGCTCGGCTGATCGAATTCCTCTACGGATGCGTAAAATGCATCCATATCCACGTGCAGAATCGTACGCACGGACTATTTAACGGTTAGCGTAATTTTCTGGGAATGTAGCGTTGGATTGAATGAGACGTGTGAAAAATCTGCAAACAAGATTTCGAGGGTATGTGTCCCGGGAGTTAAGTTCAATGAGGTTTCCGTTTGCCCTTTACCGAAATGTAACACCTTGTCGCTGGCGGGTATGGGTATGTCAAGATTGAGTGAGCTCAGTTCGGTATCGATCAATAGATGATGGTGACCCGAATTATCGAATTTCACGCCGGCCGGTGCGACTCCCATCCCTTTTAACCCGAATTGGACTGTAACCGGGCCTCGCACGGTGTCGCCGTCGTGCGGCGAGATGAAATAAACTTCCGCAGACGCTGCGGGAGCCATGTGTGCAATTTTTTCATCTGCTAGGGCTCCCGTGCCGATCATCCCTACGTTCAATATCAACAATGCGCCTAAAAGTGGCTGATTCATAAATGGCCGACTCATGAAATTCTCCGTGTGTCCGAATTTTAAAGTAAGTCCTTCACGCCCTCACGTTCTTCGTGCAGCTCATTTAAGGTGGCTTGCATTTTGTCGCGACTGAAATCATTAATGGCCAATCCCTGCACGATACTGTATTCGCCATTGCTGCAAGTAACCGGGTATGAGTAGATCACTCCGGACGGTATTCCATAGCTACCATCACTAGGCACGCCCATACTGACCCAATCGCCAGCGGGGGTGCCTAGCACCCAGTCGTGAATATGATCAATTGCGGCCGATGCCGCTGATGCCGCCGAGGAAGTCCCCCTCGCCTTGATAATTGCAGCTCCTCTTTGTTGCACGGTGGGGATGTAGTGGTCTTTGAACCAAGTTTCATCGACCAACGATAATGCTGGTTTGCCGCCGACCGTCGCATGGTACAAATCTGGATATTGAGTGGCGGAATGATTGCCCCAAATAATGGCTTTTTTGACCTCAGCTGAGGTGCTGGAGGTTTTTTCGGCCAGTTGCGCCAGTCCGCGATTATGGTCGAGGCGCGTCATCGCAGTGAACTGTTGAATCGGGATCGACGGCGCGTTGGACGACGCAATTAAAGAATTGGTATTGGCAGGATTGCCGACGACGAGGACACGCACCGTTCGACTTGCGACTGCTTCCAGCGCTTTGCCCTGCGCCGAGAAAATTTTGGCGTTCTCTAACAGCAAATCCTTGCGCTCCATACCGGGTCCGCGCGGCCGGGCGCCGACCAGCATTGCGAAATCACAGTCTTTAAAAGCTACGTTCGGCTCATGAGTTGCGGTTACTCGATTAAGCGTCGAAAAAGCGCAGTCGTTAAGTTCCATGACTACGCCTTGTACGGCGGTTACTGCGGCCGGGATCTCCAGAAGACTGAGGTTAATTGGCTGATCCTTACCCAGCATCTGACCCGATGCAACGCGAAAGGCAAGCGCATAGCCGATATTACCAGCGGCTCCGGTAATAGTGACCGTTACAGGCTTTTTCATAGTGAGTTCTCATGCCAAAAGAGGCGATGTTAGCCCAAATCGAGCAGGCTGAGGCCGTAAACGCGGCTTCGAAATAAAGTGCTTATATTTACTAGTGTTTTATATTACTATATCACTAAGTCACCAAAACAGCTTAGGGACAAGCAACTCAACTCCACTAAATTAGGACGACCACATGCAAACCGCAAACTCTCAGAAGCTGGCAGCCTTAAGCATCACCCTGGTCATGAATTTCTTAATCATCGCAAGCGTAGCGCATCTTTTTGACGGCAAACTGCATGAGGCGCCGCTACAGGCAAGAACCCTGGCCGCTAATACCGCTGTCTTCGGCGAAATTTTGAGCGCGACATGAATACCCAATGGAACGACAACCAACCCATCTATCGCCAGTTGAGAGATCGAATGGTTGCGCTAATCCTTGAGGGTGTTCTGAAGGAAGGGGACCCCATACCTTCTGTGCGAAATGTTGCCGCTGATTACCGTCTCAATCCGCTTACGGTGCTTAAGGGCTATCAGCAACTGGTCGAAGAACATCTGGTAGAGAAGCGCCGCGGGCTGGGGCTATATGTAAGCCCAGGCGCAAGGACTCTATTGTTAGCGGGCGAGCGCGAACGTTTTCTACGCGATGAATGGCCGCAGGTTTTGGCTACTATTCACCGACTTGGATTCTCTGCCGAAGAACTGTTCGCGCAAACACCTGCATTGACTCACCAAGTGCCGCCGCCTCGCGGTTGAGCCTCACCGAAGGGTCCTTATTATGACTGTATTAATAGAAGCTCAAGAACTGACTAAGCGATATGGATCCCACCTGGCTCTAGACCACGTCAATTTTAAGGTGGAGACAGGCCGAATTGTCGGTCTAATCGGCCCCAACGGTGCCGGAAAAACTAGCGCGATGCGCGCTATTTTGGGATTGAGTAGTTACGCTGGGCACCTACGAGTCCTAGATCAGGACCCGCAGCGTGATCGCGCCAATATTATGCGCGACACCTGCTTTATGGCGGATGTGGATGTGCTGCCATCGTGGCTACGGGTAGATCAGGCTATCGATTTTTATGCGGGCGTGCACCCGCGTTTTCGTCGCGACAGAGCACTGGCTTTTTTGGCGAAGACCGCAATTACCTTTGCTCACCGGGTCCGTGAACTCTCTAAGGGTATGAAGACACAATTACATTTGGCGCTTACCATGGCGATCGACGCAAAACTACTGGTACTTGATGAGCCAACTCTGGGGCTCGATTTGTTGGCCCGTCGTAGTTTTTATGACGCGTTGGTGAATGACTATATGGATGAGACCCGAACAATTTTATTGACTACTCATCAAGTCGAGGAAGTTGAAAATCTATTGACCGATGTGATGTTTATCGCACAGGGCAAAATTGTGCTCAATGCACCGCTTGAGGAATTGGCAACTCGCTATGTGGCGGTAGCGGTCAGTCCTGATGCTTTGGTGGCGGCACGTGCTGAACGACCCTTCTATGAGCAACGGGCTATGGGCAAAACGATTTTATATTTTGACCAACCAGACCTCTCTAAATTAACCTTACTGGGCGAATTGCGCACCCCAAGTGTTTCCGATTTGTTCGTTGCCAAATTATCCGGAACAACAGTATGAAAAACTATCAATGGTTGATCAGACGCGAATTTTGGGAAAATAAAGCTATCTGGATAATGCCTGCTGTACTTGGAGCTTTGCTGGTACTCACATCGCTGTTTGGCACGGTGACAGGAGATATCCATGTAGCTGGAAATGGTGCTGCGTCGGGAATACCATTGCTATTGAGCGGAAAAGTATTGCTATTAAGCGTTAGTTCCATTTTCTTTATGTTGATGTCCATTTATTCAACTTGGTACCTGCTTGATAGCTTGTATGCCGACCGCAAAGATCGCAGTGTACTATTTTGGAAATCCTTACCCATTACCGACACTGAAGTGGTCTTGTCAAAATTGCTGACTGCATTGGTCGTCATTCCCATGGTGTATTGGGTAGCAGCAAACCTCACCGCGCTATTAGTGGCTTTTATTGTGGCGGTGAGGGCGGGGGCAGCGATCGGTAGCACTCTGTGGCATCTTGACCTGTGGCTGCAAATTGAGATTCTGTGGATCTATGTGATTATTACCGCCGCCATTTGGTACCTACCGGTTGCGGCGTGGTTGATGCTAGTTTCGGCTTGGGCGAAGCGCGCTGTGCTGCTGTGGTCCGCGCTGCCGCTAATAGCAGTGCTGTTAGTGGAGCGCTGGCTTTTTGGCAGCCAGATAATTGCGCATCTGCTGCTTAGCCGAACCTTCAGTGGTTTTCTACCCGCAATTTTTGCTAGTCGTGGTGATCCGACGGATACCCTAGTGAACAGCCCAGGTCCCATCTGGTCGGTGATGGACCTAGCGGGTTTCGTGTCGAGCCCTGCTGCTTGGATAGGCGTACTGGTTGGAATTGCACTCCTTTATGGCGCTATACAAATGCGCCTGCGGCGTATCGAGTAATGAAATGAGCATTGGTATCGAGGCCGGTTGCGTGCAAAATAGCGGGCTCGAGTTGGTTTTTCTAAAAAAGGGGCCGTAATGTATAAGACCAAAATAGATCTTTCGGAAAAAATACGCCGTAACGTCATTGTCATTCTCAATGATCGTCTGGCGGAAGCTATTGATTTACAGAGCCAGATAAAACAAGCCCATTGGAATGTGAAAGGCCCGCAGTTCATATCACTACACGAGCTGTTCGATAAAATATCGGACCAGGTGCTTGAGCATATTGACGACATCGCTGAGCGCATCACCAGTTTAGGAGGTACCGCTGAGGGTACGGTAGCGGTGGCGGCACGGCGCAGTAAGCTTAAAAATTATCCCTTAAGTGTGACATCGGGACGCGATCATCTAACGAACCTATCGACCCAGCTAGCAACTTGTGGAAAAGCGACTCGCGCGGCAATTGAGGCAACCGATTCTATAGGCGATGCGGATACCGCCGACCTATTGACTGGAATCTCGCGCGATCTAGACAAGAATCTTTGGTTTCTTGAGGCGCATTTACAAGAGAGAACTTAAGATCAACCCAACAAATAGGCAAAATAGCTATTGCGTAATCGATTGAGAGGATCGGTACGCTGGCGAAGTGCGCGGAATAACTTAACGCGATCGCCGAATGCCTTGTTGACGTGCTCTGTTTGCAATGCACGTGTTTGATTAAAGGTAGGGACGCCGCCAAGCGCGGACGCAAAATCATTAAAGTCAATAAGGAAGTCATCCCAACCTTTCTCGCCGGTTGAGGACGGTTCTAACGTAAACATGGGGCCGTCGTAGCTGGCACTAAAAAGCGAGCCACGGTCTTGATGAAGTCGGCTTGCGCCAACCACCAAATTGCAACGATAACGATGCTCTTTATAATAGGCTTTGCAAAAAATGAAGTACTCGCTCAATATTTTGGAAAAATCTGCTTGCGGGAAAGCCCACAGACTGTAGGTGTAGCGAGACTTCCAGGCCTCTTGTGGTAAGTCGCGCATCCATTCATGTGCGTACATCACGACACCACGGGTACCTCGGTCAATGGTGGCTCGCAGCGCGCGCTGGACTCCCGATAAAACTGCGGAGGTTAAGCCGGGAGCAGCCAGTATGCTCCCCACTGATGACCCAAATGCCGGCAATACATTGCGCATGACCGATTTGCGTATCTGCCAGATTCCGGAGCGGCTAGTGCTTAGCGTCTCATCAAGGGTACGGCTTTCGACGGTGATACGATCGTTGAAAGGTGAAATATGCAATCGCAATGCCCCCGGCGCATTCACGATGCTATTAAAGCGAGCGCCAAATTCGGCGAGTGTCATCACTTGGTAGTCAATTTTAATCGGCGTGAGAGGCTGTACACGCAGCACTACCTCGTGCACTACGCCCAGTAGTCCGTAACTCGAGCGCAACACCCGCATCAGATCGCGCTGAGACTCAGCGATGACCATTTGCTTGCCTTGCGGCGTAATTAATTTAAGCTCTGTTACCAACGACGACAGTTGCGCAACGCCTTTGGTATAAGAGGCTTGTGGAAGTGTGGTAACCGCCAGTGCGCCGAGTGAAATCTGGTTGATTTCTGGAGTTAAAGCCAATTCTTGGCCGCGCTCAGCCAGTGCATGCACCAGGGTGCCAATGCGGACTCCAGCCTGCGCTCGTACGGACTCCTCGCCGAACTCTAAGATCTTATCCAGAGATCCCGTGTCAACCGTGGTGCCGCCATCGCCACCGACGCAGCGAGTTTGCGAGTAATCAGCACCGACAATACGCACCGGTGAAGGATAAGTATTAGTTTTTCCTAAAATTGTCGGAATATCTTCGAAGCGTTTGGCGCGCAGCACGAGGCGTGGTCTGCGATACAGACCTGAGCTGTCAGCACCGGGTGAACGAGGAACCTTAAGAACCATAAACTTACCCCTAGAAGGCATAAACCAAAAAACCTAAGGGGCGAAACCAATTAGCTTAAGGCGCTTGGCGCACTTAATACAGGTAGCCCCGCTATCTTCTGTTTTCCTTAATTATGTAAAGAAAACCTTAAGACCGGTGGTTTTGCGTCCCCACCTTTCGGCGGGTTTGCCCTTGAAACAGCGGCTCTACTATGCGAGTAATTTTTGCGCCTGTCAAAGTGTCTGTGAATTCTCGCTCAGTTTGATAGCCCTCCGAGCTCTTCTAGCAACCGATAACGCCAATAAGCGCCGGGTGATTCGTCGGCATACAGGCCATAATCTACACCAGCGGCCCATAAAAAATTATAATATGTTAAATACTCTTGCGCTAATTTCGAATGTGCTGCGAAACGTAACTCTACATTCGCCTCTAAATTGAAATCATGCAGACTGCGCCGCGTCAGATCTGATGAGCCGATAGACAGCCAAACTTCGGTTCGATTTCGCACGAGTATTAGCCGAGTCGCGAGGGTCGGTAGTAGAGGGGAACGCCAGCGCAACAGGATCGGCGCATTGAGCGGCGGCGAGTAGGTGCCTGCAAGAATTGCGGCGACAGCGGGGTTGGGGTATTGATGACCGGTTAGCAGCACACGTACGCGGACGCCGCGTGAGACTGCACGATGTAGCGCAGAAATTATTGGCATATCGCTTAGGCTCATCATAAGAATGCCAATCTCAGTGTCCTTATTGGCGGAGTTAATTGCCTCCAGCGTATTACTAGCAATGACGCCCTCTGTCAGAAAACGTACATCGACTGAACCTAAGCCACCGCCTTCTATGGGCGGTACTGCCGGCAAGCGGTCATCGTTTCCGGACCATGTCGCGATCGCCAATTCGCTGTTGAGAACTTGATGTGCTAGGGGTCCGCTTATCTGCACTCCGGCATCGTCGTTGGATTCGGTCTCCGCAAAAGGATCGGCAGACATCAACAGCGTGGTCCAATCACCCAGGCCGTTGTCGGCAACAATGAGCGAGCGCCTATCAATGGATTCAGCACTACTACGGGTTGTAATTCCTAGGCGCCAAAATAATGCCAAAAGTGGGTTGGGATCGCGAAGTACAGCGATGTTTATCCGCACCACGATGACGCCTGCAGACTCGAGTGCTACCCAATTAGTATCCAGTGAATTTCCCGGAATTGCAGACCTCTGGTCGGTCAAAAAAACAATTTTTACCTGGGGACGCAATCGCTTGCGTGCTAGTAGATGTTGTACGAGCACAGGCGTGGAGGAAGTGCCATCAATCAATATTAGTTGCTGCGCGTGATCAATCGCGCTAAGGCTGCGGCTCAAAAGCGAGGCGTCGGGTCGACAATTGCAAAGAAAAAAAGCCGAGGATTCTGCAACGCGCTCGGTAATCGACGCGACATGGGTTCCAGGCGGCATAGGTTTGACGAAATGCCATAGCGAAAATCCTGCAAAGACGATTAATAAACAGGCGCAGACAAACCATTTGCCGGTTAGACGGCGTGAGCCTGTCTCACTCGTGTCGAAAGGCACCATCTAAATTTCACGTTTTATCAATAACTTAATGCGATGCTCAAAATCGCCTGGTGTCGTAATACAAACGACTCCCGCAGGGATTTCGGTCGAGTCAACGCAGATGGCGGCTCCGCCGATCCAGAGATTAGTACACTTGGGTAATCGTGTGCGTAAAATACTCAGTTGTTGAAGTGCGCGATTAACATCGACAGGTATGATCATGCTGATTGCCACGGCGCTTGCGGTTACACGATTCGCGTAATTGGCTATTTCCTCTGCAGGGAGATCCGCTCCTAAATAAGAAACCCGTAGCTGGTAACGAGTTGCTAGCACGGCATACATGAGTATGCCCAATTCGTGCAACTCACCACTGACGGTCGCGAACACCACTAGTGGGTGGTCGCTTATTGCACTGAACGTCGTCAATAGGCTGATAAGGTGACGTCTCACGCTAGTTGTTACCATGCGCTCTTGAGCAATCGAAAATTCGGCGCGACGCCATCGTTCGCCAACTTCACATAATGCCGGGGACAATACTTCGTGTATAACCTCTGTAATAGGTAGCAACGAAAAAGCTGTTGCGACAGCATAATCGCATTCATTCGGTTGGTAATTTTTTGCTGTTTGCAAAATTTGTGAAATTAAGTTTTTCTTAATGCTATCGATGGGTTTCGAATATTCTGCAATGCTGAGTAATCCGTCCAATTCTTGGGTACTAAGCTGTGAGATTTTCTTTATTCTGTGGCCGCGTTCGGTTGCATCGCGGAGTCTTCGCAGCTTCGACACATCGCCAGCCGTATAGAGTCGATGTCCACTCGCATCTCGTTGCGGTTCGATAAGCTTGTAACGGCGCTCCCAAGCACGCAGTGTTTGGACCGCGAGTCCCGTGACTTCGGACACGGCTCGAATTGAATACCTGGCGCCACGCTCAGGGCTTAATATATTTAGCATGACCATTGGCGTTATTTCAAGTCGGCTGCATACATACTGGATTCAGCTAGTTCGATGTCGGTGCCCACTTCTAACCAGCACGCCTCCAAGCTCGCTATATCGCGAATTGCCCGCGCAAGCTTCTCTTCTAATTTAGCGCATTCTGCGGTTTTCCCCGTATTTATGCTACTCAATAATTCCGCTTCGGTTCGGGTTCGATCTGCGGTAATAGAGCCGATGCGTTTCTCGATCCGGGTAAACTCGCGGCGCAAAACCGCTAAAGTGTCTGACGAGCTTGCGCTGGGCCTGCGAACAGCAGCAATCTCTGGCCTCTTAGCCCGTAACTTAAGCCACTGTTGGTAGTCGTCTAAATCCCCGTCAAACACCGTAATTTTGCCGTCGGCTACCAGCCAAAGAATATCGGCGACGGTCTTTATTAGATGTCGATCATGCGATACAACTACTAGGCCGCCAACAAAACTTTGCAATGCGACGTTTAAGGCATGTCGCATGTCAATATCTAAGTGATTGGTTGGTTCGTCTAACAGCAGTAAGTTAGGGCGACGAGCCACGACCAACGCCAGCGTCAGACGTGCCTTTTCGCCGCCTGAGAATCGGTGTACGGGTTCGAAGGCACGATCACCTTCGAACCCAAACTGTCCTAGATGATCACGTACACGTTGCTCATCGCCGCTTGCATAGTCCGAGCCGCCCATGGCGCGCAAATGCCAAAAAGCATGCGAGTCAGGACGCAATTGCTCCATTTGCTGTTGGGCGAAGTATCCAACACAGAGGTCGGGAGCCGCCATTCGTGCGCCTGCTTGCGGTTCGACCTCGCCTGCTAGTAGTTTGGTTAGAGTGGACTTGCCGGCACCATTGGGACCCAATAACGCGATGCGGTCGAGCGGGCCAATCGTCAGTGAAATGTTACTGATCACGATTCGCTGATCATAGCCGCAGGCTGCCTTATCCAACGTCAGCAGCGGTCGCGGCGTTTTTAATGGCTGCTTAAATGTAAATTCGAATGGACTATCGACGTGTGCGGGAACGATTCGCTCCATACGCTGCAACATCTTCAATCGACTTTGAGCCTGCCGTGACTTACTGGCCTTGGCGCGAAATCGCTCCACAAAAGCGCTAATTTCTGCGACGCGACGAATTTGTTTGGTTTGCAGGGTTTGCTGCAAAGCCAATTCCTCTGCTCGCTTCTGCTCGAATTGCGAATAATTGCCCGAATAAGCTCGAATTCCGCGGTTCTCAATATGAAGTACTCGCCCGATAATAGAATCGAGGAATTCGCGATCGTGTGAAATCATTATTAAGGTGCCGGGGAAATCGGTTAACCATTGTTCTAGCCAAATAATGGCGTCTAAATCCAAATGATTGGTAGGCTCGTCAAGCATAAGGAGATCCGCTCTGGAACAGAGCGCGCGCGCAAGCCCAAGACGCACTCGCCAACCCCCCGAAAATTCCGCAACCTGGCGCTCATGATCAGCTGTCTTAAACCCTAAGCCATGCATGATCGCTGCGGCGCGTGCCCGAGCTCTATACCCATCGACCACCAACAAATTGGCGTGATGTTCCGCGAGCTCTACAGATGCTTCAAGCTCTTCTGCATCCTTGATACACGCGAGTATCCGTCGAAGCTCGGAATCGCCATCTAGGACATATTCAATCGCGGCCTGAGAGCTTGCGGCAATCTCTTGGTCTAAATGCGCGATTCTCAACTGCGTTGGCCGCTCAATATCGCCGCTGTCGGATCTAAGCTCGCCGCGTAACGCGGCAAGTAGACTGGACTTACCGGCACCGTTGGCGCCGGTGAGGCCTACTTTATTGCCGCGAAATACCGTGAAATTAACGTCGACAAATAGCGGTTCTGGACCTCGACGCAGGCTCAGACCGCGAGCCGACAACATTCCTAGAGGGATTTCGCGACTAAGGAGATGGGAGTCGAAGGCATTGAAACCGCACAGAGATCGGCATGATATGGCTGCGCGGCGCTCTGATTATATAAAATTTCCAACAGCTTATCGGCTTCCATTGGCTCGCCAAATAAACGTCCCTGGGCAAAATAGCAACAATGCGCCCGCAAGAATTCGAGTTGCTCGCCAGTCTCCACACCTTCCGCAATCACTTCAAGATCAAGACTCCTACCCATGTCGATAATGGTACGAACGATTGCTGCGTCATTGCGATCGCCGGGAACATCACGAACAAACGATTGGTCGATTTTTAAAGTACTAATCGGGAATTGTTGTAACGCCGAAAGCGACGAGTATCCCGTGCCGAAGTCGTCAATTGCCAATTGTAAACCCATAGCATATAGCTCATTTAACAAGCCAATTGTGCGCTTCGGGTCTGTCATCAAAGTAGTTTCAGTAACCTCGAGTTGAAAACAGGAGGGAGATACACCATTCTTCCGAAATACCTCATGGCAGCGGGCGATAAAGCTGGAATGTTGCAGTTGTTTGAGCGAAAGATTTATCGCAATCCGCCCGGGCCGTGGGACTGTAGTTTGCCACTCGTGGTAATCGGCGCAAACACGATTTAGAACCCATTGACCTATATCCGAAATGAGACTGGTTTCCTCCGCTAGTGGAATAAAATGCGCGGGCGAAATGTCGCCATGACCTGGTAGTCGCCAGCGCAACAGTGCTTCCGCACCGACCACCATGCCATCGCGCAAATCAACTTTGGGTTGATACAAAATCACCAACTCGTCGCGCTCAAGCGCTCGGCGCAGCTTACTCTTTAGCATTAGTCGTTCAACCGCGGCCGCATTCATTTCTGGTACATAGAAGACACAGGAGTTGCCACCATTTTGCTTGGAGTGGTACATCGCCGCGTCGGCATTACGAATCAAGTCGATCACGTTCTCCGCGTCATGCGGGCACATCGCAATACCGACACTCGCCGTTAGATATACCTCTTGTTGATTCACATAAAAAGTACGACTAATTTCATCCAATAGGGTTCGCGCAAGGGCGCCCACGCTAGAACGGTTGTCAATATCGACTGGTAGATCGTCAATAAACATTGCAAATTCATCACCGGCGAGTCGCCCAATAACGGTATCTTGTTTTAAATTGCGCGTCAGGCGTTCACTCAAGATTTCTAGCGTTCGATCGCCCGCGGCGTGACCAAAAGTATCATTAACTTCCTTAAAGTGATCCAAATCCAAATACAAAAGTGCCAATAGGCGATTATTGCGTCGCGAGCGCGCTATGGCTTGTTGTAACAAGTGTTGGAATTGCATGCGGTTGGGTATTTTGGTCAGCGTGTCGTAACGCGCCAAGTAGCGAATGCGACGCTCGGCGCGTTTGCGTTCGGTGATGTTGCGCGCGACGTAGATATTGCCTTGAAACTGAGGCTCACTAGTGCTGATGCGAGAGCTTGCAATGGATACAGGAATTGTTTGTCCACTGGCGGTATGCAGAACCGTTTCCCCCGCCTCCGGCGCTCCATTGGTTAAATCAAAGGTTGCGCGATGCTCATCCGCAATAAAATCAATTAAAGATCTGCCTAATAGGGCCGCTTCGCTATATCCGAGTAGGCGTTGCGAGGCCTCGTTACAGCTGGTGATAACGCCGTCCGGCGATGTCACCAATACTGAGTCGCTTAGGCTGTTGAGCACGGTATTGAGATAGTTTTTGGTAATAGTGGTTTCGCGCAGCTTTTCTCGCATACGTTCAAGCGCTGCGGGCAGTGCGCCCAATTCATCGCGCGATATCACGTTTAAGGGTTGCGAGTAGTCGCCTTCACCAATGCGATCCGCAGTAGTGATAAGGGCCGCTATAGGGTTGATAAACTGTTTTGCGATGTACCATGCGCCGGCTAACACGAGAATAACCAGCGGTAATATGACGCCAGCCAGCAAGCCGCCCATGTGTTTAATTTGGTTTGTCTGCTGTAACTCTAGCTGAACCTGTAGCGCTGACAAGGATTCTTGTAGCTTGGCGCGGCTAATCTGAAGTTGTAGGCTGCCAATGGGCTTCGATTGGGCCGAGGTTAAATCGCGACCATTAATAGGGTTAGTAAGGGTGCTTTCCAGTATGTAGGGATTGGTCGAACTAGACTCAGAGTGATTACCGCTGTAAAGCGTTTTAGAGTTGCTGCGTATCTCGACTCTTTCCACCTCTTGGTCGAGTAGCTGTTGCCCGATAGCATTAATAGTAGCGGTATTTCCGGCACTAATCGCCGTAGTGAGCGGCGAGATTACGGCTTTGCTTAAAGTTTGAGCGCGGTTTTCAAGATCCGCTTCCAGTCTTTGTTGTACGGAGGCGTAGGACAATTCGTTGACCTTGCGTGCCCCCCCATACTCGAAAACCATCAGGCCGGCGACCAATAGCGATAGTAAAACGCCGGCCGCCAGGGCGAGAAGCAAATACTTGGTTTTTAGGCTTTTCGCCACTGACCCCACCCACCGTTAATACAATGACTAGCGGACCATAATACGGGTTCGATCGCAACCCCATAAGGGGCGAGTACAATGCAGAAAAATGGGCGTATTAATAGGTATTGACAGAGTTAAGCAATGAATATTCAAGAACTTACGGGGCGTACGCGTACCCATCTTATCTCACTGTCGGATCCGGGTTGTTTACTCCATCATCGGGTAGTCCAACCTTTTTTAAATTTACGTCGCGCGGCGCTACGGGCTGGCATAGATTTAGTTCCAGAGAGTAGTTTTCGGGCTTTCGAGCGACAATTATCGATCTGGAACGGTAAGTATAGCGGGGAAAGACCTATGTATGACCCTATGCATCAGATTATCAACGTGGCCGAGTTGGCGCCAAATGAGCGTATTAACGCGATATTGCAATGGTCCGCGCTACCGGGTGCGAGTCGCCATCATTGGGGGACCGATTTAGACCTGGTCGATCGGCATTCTATTCGTTCAGGTTACACCGTACAGCTAACACCTGAGGAATTCGTGTCGCCAGGTCCCTTTGCTGCGCTCAGCGATTGGCTCACTGAGCACGCGAGTCATTATGGTTTTTTCCGCCCTTTTCGTGGCGTCCGGTCGGGAGTTCAGGCCGAGCCATGGCACTTTAGTTTTGCGCCGATCGCCGAATTGGCGCGCCGCTCCCTCAAGGTCGACGCATTACGGCAAACCTTGGTGGACGCGCCGCTGTTAGGCAAGGAATGCGTATTATCGCAACTAGATGAATTACATGCCCGCTACGTAGCGCGCATTGATTGGCCTTAAGGCCAATTGCCCTAGGCCCAGAGCGTTTTGAGATGCTCTAACATCAACCCACGAACATTGTTGAGCTGATTGCCTTCGCTGGTGAATAAGGGCGGTCGTCGGCGTAGTAAGGGCCAGCGTTCCGCGTGCAGCACCTGGTGCAAGTAGCCCAGATTGCGGTCAATAGCCTCAAAATAAGGGTTGCGACCTGAGTACAAGGATTCGAGATGTCGATAGGCGTGTTCGAATTCCCCTTCTAACCGAACAGCTCGCGTATCACGTACAAATTTCGGTGTTTGTCGTAATAGATCGAGTCCCGAGCTATAGCGAATTTGTAACGCCCCGTTATTGCCCGGCACTGCAGCGATGCCGCCGAGTACGAACTCCGGATAGAGCCGATCACGACATTTTTCCAGGTAGCAGCGATCTGCCATCTGTGCAATCAGATCCGCCGTTCCCAGCATTTGACCGAGCCTACGATCCCGCTCGTCATTCAATTGGATGTCGCCGAGTTTTATTTCGTAGCCCGTGAAGTGCACTATGCGGGTCGCAATGGGTACCCAGGCATCCATATTTATGCTGGGCAAAAAGCGCGCTAAAAAGCGCGCGCTGCGACTGATATGATAGAGCGTAAATTCGGCGCCATTGCGATGATGTTTGTCGTCGAACTCGCGTATGTAGCCTGAGTCATGGAAGAGCGCTGTAACGAGAGCCATCACGGCGCGATCTGCTCCTAAGCGCATGTGAGCCTCCGCGCTATGTTCATAGCCCGCTATTAAGCGCGCCATAGCCAGAGTCATATCCAGTGAATGCTGCCGATCATGATAAACGGTATCGACACCGTGATAGCCCGGCATGCGCCCGGTAAATAGCCGATCAAACGCATCAAATGCGATTGCTAATCGATCAAATGATTCACCCGGCCAACAAGCGCAAAATAATTCTCGTACCGCTGCGGTAACCGCAGCCGTTGAGCTGACTTGGACAGAATTCGTAACGTCATAGTCGTTACGGCGGAGATCGTGCATATCAAGAGTCTAAGCGCTTGGATGCGAGTGCGCCATGTGCACCCGTCTCTATTTAGCGAATATGTTAAAGCCGTCAGTAAATTTTAATACCGCCGAATTGCTGCTTTATGCGACGCGCTAAAGTGCCATAGCCTAACGCAAATCCAACCCCTAACCCCAGCAACGAGAAGACCATAGTGCTTGCCAGATGCGAAGGCCCCACACTCACATTAGCCGGCGGCTGGTTTGCGGATTGAGGCGATATTCGGGTTAGCGATTGTTTTTGCTGCACTGCGACTTCTTGTCTGAGCCGCTCGAGTTCGCTGTGTTCGGCGGCTGCCGCGAGGGCAGGCGTTGTGGCGCGACTTTTTGCGAGCTCATCCTCCAAGTCTTTGATTCTGGCGCTTGCGGGTATGCGATTGGTTAGATAGGAGGTCTTCACCCAACCTATGACGCCATTGCTTAACGTGACTTGCGTGAATTCGCCCTGGATTTTTAGGGTCTCAACACTCGCTCCTGAGTGTAGAGTTGCGAGGCGCGACTCTTGATTCGGGTCACTGTAAACGCCAAGCACCAATTCGTCGCTGACATAGGCGGTTGCGGCGATACTATTGGTGGCCACTAGAATCAAGGACATCAATAAAGGCTTCACGCCGCGATCCCGGTTTGCTGTAACAGCGGTTTTATATCCGGTGGACGACCACGAAACGCTACAAACGCTTCCATGGCATCTAAACTTCCGCCGCGCGCCAATATTGAATCCCGAAAGCGTGCGGCGGTTGGTGGGTCGAAAACGCCCGCATTGGCAAAGGCAGCAAACGCATCGGCCGCGAGTACTTCAGCCCATTTGTAGCTGTAGTAGCCGGCGGCGTAGCCGCCGGCAAACACATGGGTAAAGCTTGCCGCAACTCGATTGAACGAGGCCGCCGGTATTACTGCCACGCGCCTACGAACACTGCTAATGGTTTCGTCCACGCGCGCACCCAAATGTGGATCAAAATTTGCGTGTAGTTCAAAATCAAAACTGGCCAATTCTAGTTGTCGCAAAGTATCGAGTGCTGCGTTAAAGGTGCGTGTGCCGAGTAATTTTTCTAGCATCTCGGCCGGGAGCGGCTCGCCACTCTCAACGTGAGCCGAAATCAAAGGCAAAGCTTCTTTTTGCCATACAAAGTTTTCCATGAATTGGCTCGGTAGCTCGACTGCATCCCACGCCACCCCGTTGATGCCGGCTAGACTCGGGTAGACCACACGGGTGAGCATATGATGCAGCCCATGACCGAATTCATGGAAAAGCGTAATGACTTCATTATGAGTCAGCAATGCCGGCATAGCGCCGGTCGGGGCTGTGAAGTTACACACCAGTTGAGCAACCGGTAGTGATGCGCTATGGGGAAGAGACTTCGCAATGATGCATTCGTCCATCCACGCGCCACCGCGTTTATTGTTGCGCGAATAAGGGTCTAAATAAAAACCTGCCACCACTTGCTGGTGATCAAGAAGTTCGTAGTACCGTACCGTAGGATGCCAAACACCCACGCCGGGCCGCTCACATATTTCAATGTCGTAAAGTTTTTTCGCGACCATAAACAGCCCACTTAAAACTTTCGGTAGCGGGAAATAAGGTCGCAGTGCTTCTTGCGATATCTTAAAGCGGTGTTCTTGGAGTTTTTCGCTATAAAAAGCTACGTCCCAAGGCGCAAGGCTACGCCCAGCAAATTTCTCGAGTGCCGCGAACTCTTGACGTGCAGTGGGTAGGCAACGTTGTGCTAACTCTTCGAGGAACCCCAAGACTTGAGCGCAATTCTTGGCCATGCGAGTGGCTAAAGCATAGGCGGCATAATTACCAAAGCCGAGGAGTTCGGCAGCTTCATGCCGAAGTCGCATAATCTCAGTAATCAACGGGTTGTTGTCGAATCTCCCCGCGCTGGGCCCGAGTTCAGACGCGCGTGTTATCCAGGCCTCGTAGAAATCGCGGCGCAGAGCGACATCTTCGGCGCTGGCCATAATGGCCTGATAAGTAGGTTGGTCGAGTTTTAATAGCCAACCCGTAAGATTCGCTTCCTGCGCGTTAGCAGCGGCGCGTTCAATAGTGTTACCGGGTAAACCCGCGAGTATCTTGAAGTCAGTTATATGACGCGTGTAGGCTAGACCCGCATCCAGTACATTTTCAGAAAACTTGGTAGTCAACTGTGCGAGACGTTGAATGACCTCTCGATACCGTGCTTTGCGTTCCGCAGGTAACGCAACGCCGGCTAAGCGGAAATCTCTTAGGGCATTTTCTACGACCTTGACCTGGACCGCATCAAGCGTACTAACCTCGTGTTGCAATATATAGGCGTAGCCCGCCTGTAACGCAGTATTTTGACCCAACTCCGAGGTATATGCGGTCAATAGCGGCATACACTCGTTGTACGCGCAACGCAATTCGGCGGAATTGGCGACACCATTTAGATGACTGATGGGACTCCATACTCGGTTCAACCGATGACTTAATTCCTCCAATGGCACTACAAACGACGCGAAGGTAGGCGTCACTTGCGCCATAAGTTCGATGACGCGCGCGCGATTTTCGCGCAGAATAATCTCTAACGCCTCGCGAGCGTGGCTGGCTTGAATGTGATCGAAAGCCGGCAGAGCGTCCATTGCCAAGAGAGGATTTATCACAAGCTTATTCTATCAGAGCAATCCTGCTATCCCAGAATCATTTAGTTCCATCAAAGCGCATATGTCTGGGACCCATAGGCATTGCGGTATAACATCCTGTTAGACGAGTGGTGGTTTTAGAGTTTTTATGGAGTTTATAGTGCCGGAGCTTAGTTTTGATTTGATTTCAATAGGCGGGGGTAGTGGCGGCTTGGCCTGTGCGCAACGCGCTGCGCAGTATGGCGCTAAAGTGGCTGTTATCGAATCGAAGCGACTCGGTGGCACCTGCGTCAATGTAGGATGTGTTCCGAAAAAAGTGATGTGGAATGCCGCAAGTGTAGGGTTTGCCCTGCAAGATGCGCGCGAATATGGATTTGATGTTGTGGCGCGGGGTCATGACTGGAGCGTTCTTAAGAGCGGGCGGGACGCTTATGTGGCGCGGCTAAACGCCATTTATGAGCGCACACTAGCGAGTAAGGGCGTGGAATATGTACGCGGCGTGGCGCGCTTTCTCGATTCTCGGCGGATTGAAGTGAATGGTCGCATATTAAGCGCCTCGCACATTGTTATTGCGACCGGCGGTAGGCCCGTAGTCCCTGATATTTCGGGCGCACAGTATGGAATTACCTCGGATGGTTTTTTCGAATTGGCGCAAGCACCTAAGCGAGTGGCGATTGTTGGCAGTGGCTACATAGCCTGCGAGCTGGCGGGCGCCTTTCAGGAACTGGGTAGCAAGGTTGAGTTATTTATTCGCAAAGATCGGATCTTAGGGCAGTTTGACGCGATGCTGGGTGCTGCCCTAGTGCGCGAAATGCGCGCGCAAGGCATGCTGATTCACGAACACGTTGCGCCCGTTGGCTTGAGGGAGGCCGGCGGGCTGAAGACAGTGCTCACCCAGAATAGCGAGTATTCCGGCTTTGACACAGTGTTATGGGCGGTTGGGCGCGCGGCGGATGTGGACGGTTTGGGTTTAGCGAATGCGGGTGTGCAGATCGACGACCAGCAGTTCATTGGCACTGATCAGTATCAAAATACCAATATAAGTGGCGTGTACGCGATTGGTGATGTCACGGGTCGCGCCGCGCTCACGCCAGTAGCGATTGCTGCGGGACGTCGACTTAGCGACCGATTATTTGGCGGCCAACCTCAGCGTTACCTCGATTATCGAATGATCCCCACCGTGGTATTTACTCAACCGCCCATTGGCACTATAGGCATCACCGAAGCTGCGGCGCGTGCCGAGTACGGTGACACTGTTAAGACCTATGTGACAGATTTTGTGCCGATGTATCATGCATTATTACAGCGAAAAACACGCACTGAAATGAAGCTCATTTGCGTAGGGCCTGAGGAAAAAATTGTGGGCTGCCATATTATTGGCGCCGGTGCTGATGAAATGCTGCAAGGTTTTGCGGTGGCGATTCGCATGGGAGCGCTTAAGCGTGATTTTGATGATACGGTGGCCATACACCCCACAAGCGCCGAAGAACTGGTTACGATGCGTTAAATGCCCCTACGTCAATACCAAGGGTTTACTCCAACATTAGGGCTGCGAGTCTATGTGGACGAATGTGCGCTAGTGATTGGCCAAGTCAGTATGGGTGAAGATGCGTCGATATGGCCTTTTGCGGTGGCTCGTGGCGATGTGAATACCATCGAAATAGGTGCTCGGACCAACATCCAAGATGGAAGCGTATTGCACGTAGTTCATGATGGCCCCTACAAGCCGGGTGGGTTATCCCTGGTGATTGGCGACGACGTGACCGTGGGTCATAAAGCCATGTTGCACGGTGCGCGAGTGGGACATCGCTGTCTTATTGGTATGGCGTCGGTAATATTGGACGGCGCGGTGATCGATGATGAGGTAATTGTTGCCGCAGGTAGCGTAGTCGCTCCAGGCAAGCATCTTTTATCGAGGGGGCTTTATATGGGAAATCCCGCCAAGCGTGCGCGTGAACTTCTGGCGCAGGAAATAGAGGCACTGATCTACGGTGCGCGACACTACGTGAAACTCAAGGATGCTTATCGACTAGGCGTAGTTTAGGAGTGTTGCGATAGGGCTTCGAGTACCGGTTGGGTATCGGGGCGAATTCCTCGCCACATATAAAAAGACTCAGCGGCTTGTTCAACCAACATCCCCCAGCCCTTGGTCGTGCGCTTTGCATGCAATGATTTAGCCCACAGCGTAAACGGCGTATGACCGCGGCCATACGCCATGTCATAGCAGATAGTACCTTCGCCAACTAAACCTGCCGGCATTTCGGGCATCTCGCCTTGTAAGCTGGCGGAAGTGGCGTTGAAAATGAGGTCATAGTGCGGGCCGCGAACTTCACTGAAGCTGCAGGCGCTTATCGGTCCTAAGTCTGCGAATTCATCAGCCAGAGCACGAGCTCGCGCCGGGGTGCGATTGGCGATCACTATCTCGAGCAATTGGCGCTCCATTAAAGGAGCGAGTACGCCGCGCACGGCGCCGCCCGCACCTAGGATTAATACTCGCTTGTTAGCAAGCTCGAAATTCAAGTTGTGTTCCAAATCGCGGGTTAGGCCCAGTCCGTCGGTGTTATCGCCAAGCAAAGTGGCGTCGTCGCGCAATATCAGCGTATTCACCGCTTTTGCGCGCGTCGCACGCGGCGTCAGCTCATTAACTATTTCGGCCGCAGCTTGTTTATGCGGTAATGTGATATTGAGACCGCGAACACCACCTGCAAATAATTGTAGTATCTCGCGCCGGAAATTTGCCGGTGAAATATCGAATAAACGGTAGGTTAATTGCTGGCCAGTGGCTTTGGCGAACATGCCGTGAATAAAGGGCGACCAACTGTGAGCGACTGGGTGGCCGACCACACCGTATTGGTGTTGGGCGTGTCCGAGAGCGGTCGCGGGATCCGCAAAAGTCATTCGTGCAACCATTGCGCTGCGCGCTTGGCAAAATAAGTCAATATTCCGTCTGCGCCCGCGCGTTTCATAGCCACTAACGATTCTAGGGCGACCGCGCGCTCGTCTATCCAACCATTCTGGGCCGCCGCCATAATCATCGAATATTCACCACTGACTTGGTACACAAAGGTCGGCACACCAAATCGCTCCTTAATTCGCCGCACAATATCCAGGTAGGGCAGGCCGGGCTTGATCATGACCATATCCGCGCCCTCGGCGAGGTCCAAGGCGACTTCGGTCAACGCTTCGTCCGAGTTCGCGGGGTCCATTTGGTAGCTTGATTTATTGCCTTTGCCCAATTGACCGGAAGATCCCACCGCATCGCGGAACGGGCCATAGTAAGCGGATGCATATTTTGCAGAGTACGCCAAAATACGCGTATTCACGAGACCTGCATTTTCAAAATTTTGGCGAATGGCTCCAATGCGTCCGTCCATCATATCGGACGGCGCCACTATATCGGCCCCCGCATCCGCATGCGAGCGGGCCTGGCGTACCAAAGTTTCGACGGTTAAATCGTTGAGTACATAGCCCGAATCGTCAATCAGGCCATCCTGGCCATGGGTAGTAAAGGGGTCTAAAGCCACATCGGCTATTACACCTAGGGCGGGAAATTCTTTTTTTATGGCCCGCACGGCAGCTTGAGCGATACCGTCGGGGTTCCAAGATTCGCGCGCGTCCAAGGTCTTTTTTTCCATTGGCGTAACCGGAAACAGTGCGATCGCCGGGATGCGTAGTTGCACCAAAAGAGCGCATTCGCGCAGTAGTTCGTCGATAGACAGTCTCTCGATGCCGGGCATTGAGGCAATGGCTTGGCGAACCTTGCGCCCCTCGGTCACAAATACCGGATATATCAATGAATCGACGCAAAGATGCGTTTCCCGCATCAAGCGCCGCGAAAAATCGTCGTACCGCATGCGACGCATGCGGGTGTGTGGAAATGAAAGGGCTGATTTCCCGGTCATCTTAGTTATGACTCCCTGTTTAACTACTCTGCAACCCCGCGAGCATAACGCGCTACTATCGCCATGGCGACATATTCGGGCGGGTGCTGATTTAAATATGAAGGCTGAGACTGTCGAAATTCCCAAGCGCGCACGCTTTCAGGCACTTTGCCAGCGATTACGCCCCGATCTGCTGCGGTTTGCTTACTGGTTGTCGCGTGATAGGGCATTGGCGGAGGATGTGGTGCAGGAAACCCTGCTGCGCGCGTGGAAGGCGCAGGATTCGCTTTTGGATGAAGCCGCGGCTAAACCGTGGTTTTTGACCATTATACGGCGCGAATATGCGCGAAGTTTTGAACGTAAGCGCCTAGTAACCGTCGACATCGATGATTTAATTGCGAGCGAAGAGCCAACCATCGGCTGCGCGCAAAGTGACGAATTGGCCGAGATGCGCGCCGCGTTGTTTAAACTAGCTGATGATTATCGAGAACCGCTGGTGTTGCAAGTGTTGATGGGCTATACGACCGCCGAGATTGCTGCGGAACTTAAGTTGTCCAACGCGGCGGTGCTCACACGATTGTTTCGAGCGCGCAAGCAGTTGCGCGTGTTATGTGGTGAAGATATTCGTCTGGATCCCGAGGAATAATGAACTGCAACCAATATAGACGCGCAGTACTCGCCGATCCTAAGGGATTGGACCTGGGAGTGCGTGGGTCGGAGATTGAGCACCTGCGCGCGTGTGCGGAATGCACGACATTTGCAGCCCGCCTCAGTAGTTTTGAAGGTAAATTGCAGCGAGCCCTCCATGTGGAACTCCCCGTGCAAAACGCGTTACCGCCGCACATTGCGTCGTCGGCGGACAACGAAGTGGTGGTCCCGTTACGTGGCAATACACGAGAGACGGGTACGGCAGCTAATGCGGGTAGCCATCACACCCACAAGCTAGCGCCCATGTCACGGCGTTGGCTGGCTATCGCCGCCAGTGTGCTGGTGGGGATTGGCGTAGTTAGTGCCTTGTGGTTGGTGGATCCAGGCCGAACCTTGGCGGCTGATGTGGTCACTCATATGGGCGGCGAGCCGCAGGCTTGGGTAGGTACCGTTGCGGTGCCTGATGCTGACCTTAAAAAAATATTACAGGACTCTCATTTGCATCTTCGTGATGGGAACACTGTCGTAACCTACGCGAGTAGTTGTTTGTTTCGGGGATTTCGCGTGCCACATCTGGTGGTGCAAAGCGCGGATGGTCCGGTAACGGTTATGATTTTGGTACATGAGTCTGTGGCAAAAGCTCGGCAATTCAGTGAACAAGGTTATGCAGGCGTAATTCTGCCCGTTGCCGGTCACGGAAGTCTTGCGGTATTGGAACGAGGTTCAGCTGCTGATCTTGACGGTATTGAGAAAATTGCTGCGACTCTAGTCCACGCTGTGTGGACTAACTAAGACTGCTAAGACTGCTAAGACTGCTAAGACCGCTAAGACGCTAAGCTCGTTGAGGCTAGATTCGCTCGGGTGTTAGGCGCTCGATCTCCACATAACCCGCACCCGACGTGGCGATGCCGCTGTGAATGGCTTGATAGGCTGCACGTAGATATTCATCGGCGCCATAAGGCGGGTTGACAATCATAAGACCGCTACCGGCAAGGCCGACGCCCGCATCATCCGGATGAATGGCAAGATCGGCGTAGAGTATTTTGGGAATACCTAGGGCTTCGAATCTGGCGTGCACCATGCTACGTTGATCAGCACTGCGAATTGGGTACCACATCAGGAAAATGGCGCTGGGCCAGCGTCGATAGGCATCGCTAAAGGCTTTAAGCATTATTTTCAATTCATCGAGGCTCTCATAAGGGGGGTCGATAAGCACCAGTCCGCGTCGCTCTTCGGGCGGCAATAAGGCTTTTAGGGCGACATAGCCATCGTCGATATCGGTGCGAATTTTACCCAACGATTCGACTTCGCGATCAATGCTACGCGCCTCAGCGGGGAGGATCTCTATGAATATGGCGCGGTCTTGGAAACGGAGGCTGCTCGCGATCAGCGCGGGTGATCCGGGGTAACGGGCTAGACGTTTGCCACGTCGTGCTCGAATGGCGGCGAAGTACGTAGCGAGCGCCTCATCGCCAATCTTATTGAGAATAAGGCGTTGAATGCCGCGTTCGGCCTCACCGGATTTTTGAATTTCGGGAGCCTGCATATCATAAACGCCGCGTCCTGCGTGAGTATCGAGTACAAAGAATGGTGCGTCTTTGCGTTTCAAGGCCTCTAGGCAGTACAGCAGCCCCACGTGCTTGGCGATGTCGGCAAAATTTCCTGCATGGTAGATATGTCGATAGTTCATGGCATTAAATTTGTTCAAGCTCGGCGAGATAATTACGTGGTCGTAGAAAATCCGTATATAGCCGCGCTTCCGCTGATCCGGGTTCGGGGTGCCAGTCGTAATCCCACCGCACTAATGGGGGTAGCGACATCAGGTACGACTCGGTGCGGCCGCGTGATTGTAAGCCGAATAACGTGCCGCGATCGTAAACTAAATTGAATTCGACATAGCGCCCGCGTCGATAGAGTTGGAAATTTCTTTCGCGTTCGGTGTAAGGATGCGCTTGGCGACGTTCTAAAATGGGTAGGTAGGCCTTTAGAAAATGGTCACCTACACTGCGTGTCAAGTCGAACGAGCGATCAAAACCGCCGTCATTGAGATCATCGAAAAATAATCCGCCTACCCCGCGCGTCTCGTTACGATGCGGCAAAAAGAAATAACGATCACACCAGTCTTTGTATTTCTCATAGGTACCTTCGCCAAACGGTAGGCAGCTTGCACGCGCGATCTTGTGCCAGTGCACGACATCTTCGTCAAAGGGGTAGTAGGGCGTTAGATCAAAGCCACCGCCGAACCACCACACCGCCGGGCCTTTTGCGGGCGTGGCAATTAAAAACCGAATATTGGCGTGGGTGGTGGGCGCAAAGGGATTGCGCGGGTGGAACACGAGCGACAAACCCATGGCTTCGAAGGGCGCACCCGCAATTTCGGGTCGCAAGCTCGATGCTGACTGTGGCATCTGTGCGCCGAATACATGCGACACCGAAACTCCCGCTTTCTCGAATACGCTGCCCTCGCTTAATACCCGACTCTCGCCACCACCGCCCTCGGGCCGCTGCCAGGCGTCGCGGCGAAATTTTGTTGAATCAATATTTTCAACGGCACTCGTAATACGATCGTGAAGTTCGCCCAAATATTTCTTAACCGTCGCGCCTTCATTCAAGGTCGATCACCCTTAAGGTTTCTTTTTGGCAGCGCTCTTTTTAGCCGCAACCTTAGCCGTCGGCGTAGCAGTGGGCTTAGTCGCGGGTTTTTTGGCTGTCTTCGCCACCGCTGCGACGGCTGCGCCGGATTCCGGCGCAGTTTTCTTGGCGCCTTTCGTAGTGGCCTTCTTAGCGACGGTCTTGGCGGGCGCCTTGCCCTTGCCACCCTTGCGCCCCCATTTGCCGAAAGTGCGTGCGGGTGCTGCGGCTAGCATTGTTTGGCACTCTTCTAGCGAGAGGGTCTTTGGGTCACGATCTTTAGGTATTTTTGCGTTGCGTTCTTTATCGGTGATGTACGGCCCAAAACGGCCATTCAGCACTTGTATGCCTGCGTCTGGAAAATCCAGGATCAGTCGATTGGCGTCGGCAACTTCCTTTTCACGAATCACTTCCAGCGCACGCTCGGGAGTGATTTCATACGGGTCGTCGATTTTAAGCGAGACATATTTCGCGCCGTATTTGACGTAGGGTCCGAAGCGCCCGACATTGGTGGTAATTTCCTCGCCCGTCAGCGTAGTGCCTAGTTTACGGGGTAACTTGAATAGCTCCATCGCATCGGCATGGGTGATGAGGTCCATCTTTTGACCTGGCCGAAGCCCTGCGAAACGAGGTTTATCCGCATCGTCTTTGGTGCCGATCTGCACAAAGGGTCCAAAGCGTCCCATCCGCACACTCATGGGTTTACCACTGACCGGATCTACTCCGAGGTCACGAGCTTGAGCGACTTCTTCGCGACTCACCGAGGTTTCGGTGTGGTTGACTAAATCAATGAAAGGTTTCCAGAATTTCTCCAGCAGCGGTACCCATTCCTGTTCGCCAGATGCGATCGCATCGAGCGAGTCCTCCATCTTGGCGGTGAAGTCGTAGTCCACGTAGGTGGTGAAATACTGGGTGAGAAAACGGCTGACGATCTTACCGATGTCGGTGGCAGTGAAGCGGCGACTCTCGATTTCCACGTACTGGCGGTCACGCAGGGTTGAAATAATGGAGGCATAAGTTGAAGGCCGGCCAATACCGTGTTCTTCGAGCGCTTTGACCAAAGAAGCTTCCGAGAAACGTGGCGGGGGTTCGGTGAAGTGCTGAGTCGGGACGACTCCCGTAAGGTTTACGCTATCGCCCGCTTGCATCGGCGGTAGCACGTGGTCGGTATCATCCTGGACCACATCATCCATGCCTTCTTGGTAAACCGAGATGTAACCGGGTTTGACAAGGGTCGAGCCATTGGCGCGCAGCACGGTGCGTTTGGCACCATCCGCACCCGCAAGCATGTCGACCGCCACCGTGTCGAAAATAGCGGGCGCCATTTGACAGGCAACGGTGCGTTTCCAAATCAACGAATAGAGCTTGAATTGATCCGCGTCGAGCTTGGACTCGATGTCATTGGGCAAAATGCTCGCTGAAGTGGGACGAATCGCCTCGTGCGCCTCTTGAGCGTTCTTAGATTTAGTGCGAAATACTCGCGGTTCTTCTGATAGGCCCTCTTGGCCGTAGAGCTGCACCACGACTTCCCGTATTTGCTCCACGGCTTCTTTGCCTAAATTGAGCGAGTCGGTTCGCATATAAGAAATCAGGCCGACCGCACCCTCGCCAATATCCACGCCTTCATATAATTGTTGCGCCACGCGCATGGTTTTTTGGGCGCTGAAACTGAGTTTGCGTGCAGCTTCCTGTTGCAGGGTCGAGGTTGTGAAAGGCGGTGCGGGATTGCGGCGGCGTTGTTTGCGATCGACGTTCAGCACTTTTAAGGTACCGGCGGCCGCCGCACTTATAGTCTTTTCGACTTCACGCGCTTGCCCCTCGTTGGTGAAGCTAAATTGCTCGACTTTGGTTCCCTGATACTCAATCAATTTGCCGGGAAATTTCTGCGCGGACAGTTCCAGTTCCGCATCAATGCTCCAATATTCGCGGGCGATGAAGGCGGCAATTTCGTCTTCGCGTTCGCAAATCATGCGCAACGCCGGGCTTTGCACTCGGCCCGCCGATAGGCCAGGGCGTACTTTCTTCCACAATAGCGGGGATAGATTAAAGCCGACTAAATAATCGAGGGCGCGCCGGGCTTGTTGGGCATTGACCAGGTCAATGGATAGCTCGCGCGGGGTTTCCATGGCTTCGCGCACGGCATTTTTAGTGATTTCATAGAAAGCCACGCGCTGCACGGTTTTACCCACTAATTCGCCCTGGGCTTTCAGCAACTCGAATAGATGCCACGAGATGGCTTCGCCTTCGCGGTCGGGGTCAGTGGCCAGAAACAGCGATTTGGCTTTCTTGAGGGCGCGCGAAATGGCGTCGACGTGTTTCTGGTTGCGCTCCACCACTTGATATTTCATGGCGAAGTGATGGGCAGGATCGACCGCCCCTTCTTTGGGCACCAAATCGCGGACATGACCATAAGAAGCAAGTACTTCGAAGTCTTTGCCGAGGTATTTTTTAATGGTTTTCGCCTTGGCGGGCGATTCCACAATGACGAGATTGTTACTCAAGTTTATTTAAATGCTACGGGTTATTTAAATGCTAGGGTGTCTAGTGCAAGGCATCGGCGCGTTCGTCGAAGACCAAGTCTTCCATTTGCGCATAGGCGTATTCTTGCCCGGGTTGGCTAAAGAGCACCATTAGCACCACCCATTTAACTTGTTCTATGTCGATTTCATCGGCATCCAGCGCCATGAGGCGATCAATCACCAGTTCGCGCTCGGTGCCTGACAAGATGCGAACATTTTCTAAATACATCAGATAGCCGCGCACGTCGGTATCCAGCCGTTGTAATTCCGGAACACTGAATACGCGTACCGCACGCGCGGTAGCCTCGGCCACCTTGCCCAGCTGTTCACCGGATAAGCCATCGAGCCACGCAAGGGCGTGCTCGATATCAGGTTCCGCAAACCCGGCTTTGTCCAGTTCCTGTTTTAAAACCTCGTGAGCCGGTCGCGGTGCGTCTTCCGTGCTCATGTAGTTCTCAAACAAATAAATGAGTAGATCCAGAACGTTATCTTTCAAATCTAGAAGCTCCTAGCGATTCGGGAATAACGACCCCCGGGGGCAGCCTTTACATGGCCTTCGAGTTCGAGGATTAGCATCATCGAGGACACCGCGTCGGCTTTGAATCCACTACGAACCACTAATTGGTCGAGGTCTGTGGGGTCAAAGCCGAGCGCATCTAACAAGATTTTGTGATCCTTGTCCATGCCCGCTTCTGGAATCGGGCTAGCTGCCACGTGTTTGGTTGATTTGGGGTCATCGCCGAAAAACATCGAAAAGTTCAATTCGCCTAATATGTCCGCTGCGGTCTCAGTGAGTTTTGCGCCCTGCCTAATCAGCTGGTGGCAACCGCGACTCAACGGATTATGGATCGATCCGGGAATCGCAAACACCTCGCGACCCACCTCGCCTGCGAGCCTGGCGGTAATCAATGAACCACTTTGGCGGGCCGCTTCGACCACCAGAGTCCCTAGGCTTAAGGCAGCGATAATGCGATTGCGTTGTGGAAAATGCGCAGCTCGGGGTGGCGTCCCCCAAGCGAATTCGCTAATCAACGCACCACTTTGTGCTATCTCGCGGCTTAAAAACTGATTACTCGGCGGATAAATGCTATCAAGCCCGCATCCCAACACCGCGATGGTGGTTCCCTGCGCCGCTAATGCCCCGCGATGGGCGGCGGTATCGATTCCTTCAGCAAGCCCACTAATGATGGTAAGGCCACGGCTTGCCAGATATTTGGCGAATTCGAAGGCATTATCGCGGCCTTGCGCCGTGGGATTACGACTCCCGACGATGGCAAGTCCGGGTTCGCTTAAGACCTCGATATTGCCGTCTACGTACAAGGCGATGGGTGCCTGGGCAAGGCTTCGCAGCAGCGGTGGATAGCGCGGGTCGGTAAAGGAGACTAGGTGGTGATGGGGCGCTTCAAGCCAGCCCAGTTCGCTGGGGGTGGGGATGGCGCTGGCGCTTTGTAGAAAGGCTCTGGTGGTGGCCGGAATCCCGGCTCGAGTTTGCGCATCGCTGGAGGCCGCTAGTAGGCATTGTACCCCGCCTAGCAAATCCAAGGCGGTCGATAAAATTGCGATATTGAGCCCCGGCGCGCGGCTCAGGGTTATAAATTTTAGTGAATCGTGGGTATACGGCATAAATGCGCATTATCACGCAATCTATCGCCGCACGCCGCTCCTTGATCTGCTGCAAGTGTCGAGATTAACTTGAGGGCCTGAGGCGCTACGGGTTTTCAACGCGGTCGGCTACCCGAATAATGTTCTTGGCTTCCATAATCAGACCGTAACTCATGCGCTCAAAGGTTTTAAATACCAAGAAAGTACCGGTCCGTTCGTCGGGTAGTCGCACCTTGGGGGCCAGTAAGTTGTTACCAGCTTGTAGGAAACCTTGGCCTGCCGTGTCGCGGATGGTTTCGCCGGTTGCAAAAACGGCGAGTACATTGCCGGGAATTAGTCCGTCGCGGGCGCCTCGATTAATGACGACCACTTGGTATTGACCGATTACTTTGACGCCGTCGGTGACCGCCATGATGCGGCCGTTGACCTGCACTTTAGGGGCGCTTGGAATAAAATCGAGCGGCACATCGACACCACCGGGGAATAATTTGTCACCTGTAACGGTTTCGCGCGCTGATTCGTTGAGGATCAGCGTAGCGGGATCGCCCAGTCGGGTGATTCGGCCGGAGCCTGTGTAAATGCCGTCGTAACCCACGACTCGATGATCGTCTGGGTCAATTAATGGATCACCCACGCGCACGACGTTGTAGTGTTCGCCGAGCTGTAGCGTGCGTGGGAAGCCGCGTGCATATAGGGTATCGCCATTCGCCATCACCACGTGTTGATCACGGGTTGCAATCACGTAGGCCGCGCCTTTGAGTTGTTCTTGGGCGAGCACGGTGGGCTTCGACATGAAGGCGGCGATGGTTTCATAGGGAATTGTGGTGACCGCGGCGTCTAAGAGTTGACTCCGTACTCGCGGCTCGGCACGCGCGCTGTCGCCGCGTTGCAGCGTGAGATGCGGCTGGCCCTTGATATAAACCAGTCGCAGGGTGTCGCCAGGGTAAATTCGGTGCGGATTCTTTACTTGCGGGTTTTCAGACCAAATTTCCGGCCAAACCCAGGGATCGCGCAAGAAAACTTTGGCGATGCCCCAGAGGGTGTCGCCTCGTTTGACTGTATAAGTGTCCGGTGCGTTGGTGGCCAGCGCGACCCCGCCCTGGGACGGATTGCCGGCTGCGACGCCGCTTGCGGTGCCAGCTGGGGCAGTGCCGCCGGTGTCTATTGCCGCTTCCATGGCGGTGCGATTATCGCCGACCGCCGTACCTTCTAAGGTAGTTTCAGCCGTCGCTAGTGGCACAGGGTCGCTTTTGGGGCGCTCTGTGCGGCATCCAGCGACTAGCGCCAGTGTCAGTGATAAAGCAAATAATTGACCATTTCGCATTCGTTTCGCTCCCCTTCAGGCACCTGTCTTCCGGTGATGGGCTGATATACTGGCGCTACGCCAAAGACTTCAAGGACGTTGACCGTTCATTAAGTTAAGCAGTAGTGGAACTTTAGCAATATTCTCAAGCCAAAAATACGACATTGCTCTCATATCGCCCATGACAACGCTCGCAATCCTTGAGTATCCCGACTCCAGACTCCGAATTAAGGCCGTCCCGGTGCAAACCTATGATGCGGCTTTGGGTCGTTTGGTTGACGATATGTTTGAAACCATGTACGACGCCAAGGGTATTGGCCTGGCGGCAACTCAGGTTAATGTGCACATGCGTTTGCTAGTGTTGGATGTGAGCGAAGACAGTGATTCCCCTAAAGTGTTCATTAACCCGCAGATTTTGGAGGCAAAAGGTCTAGGTCCGCGCCAGGAAGGCTGTTTGTCGGTGCCTGGAATCTACGAAAAATTAACGCGGGCTACGACAATTCGGGTGCGTGCCCACGATATTAAGGGTCGGGTGTTCGAAATGGACGCTGAGGGGCTGTTGGCGGTTTGTATCCAGCATGAAATCGATCATTTGGACGGAAAACTCTTCGTCGACTACCTATCTGAGCTTAAACGACAGTTAATACGCCGACGGCTGCTGAAAGAACAACGTCAACGGACGGCGAGCGCGCGCGCGTCCGCGGTTTCTTGAAGGCGGGATGAGTTCCGCTGCGGTTATGCGGCTGGGGTTTGCCGGCACGCCCGCCTTTGCTGTCCCGGCATTAGATACCTTGGTGGCAAGCCGACATTCGGTGTGTGCGGTATTGACTCAACCGGATCGACCGGCGGGTCGGGGTCGGATGCTGCAAATTAGCGCGGTCAAGCAGCGTGCCCTCGAGAGGGGGATTAAGGTGTACCAGCCGCTGAGCTGTAAATCCCCTGAAGTTGCGCAGCTGTTTGGAGAATTACAATTAGACGCCTTAGTGGTCGTCGCTTATGGTCTGATACTGCCACGGTGTGTCCTGAATGCCCCGCGCTTGGGTTGTTTTAATATTCACGCGTCTTTACTGCCGCGCTGGCGCGGCGCGGCACCGATTCAGCGCGCGATATTGGCGGGAGATACGGTTACGGGAGTCACTATTATGCGCATGGAGGAGGGATTGGATACTGGGCCGATGCTAGCTACGCGTAAAATTGAGGTGGGAGCAACGGAAACTAGTAAAAGCTTGCAGGATCGGCTGGCGAGTCTAGGCGCAGAGCTCATGGCTGAGAGCTTGGAGGATATTGCTGCTGGAACACTGCGCGAGCAGTCACAGCCTACGGAAGGAGTGACCTATGCGGAGAAAATCTTAAAGGCGGAGGCATTGATCGATTGGCGCCAGGATGCAGTGCGTATTTTGCGGCGTATTCGTGCCTTTAATCCGTGGCCGGTGGCAGAGACGCGCTTGGCAGGCCAGCAGCTGCGCATTTGGGAAGCGGATTTAGCCGTTATGCAATCCGCCGGCGCGGCGCTTCCCGGCACCGCGCTTCCCGGCACCGTATTGCGGGCCTCGGCGGCCGGTATTGAGGTGGCCTGCGGGGTTGGGGCGGTGCGAATATCTCGATTGCAGGCAGCGGGGCGTAAGGCGCTCCTTGCCGCAGATTTTTTAACGTCGATGCCTCTCGCGGGTGCGAGGTTTGAGGTCTTATGAATACTGCCACTGTGAATACCTCTTCGGCCCCCGCCACTGCGGCGAGCGCTCGCTCGCTTGCTGCCTATGCCGTCGCACGGGTGATACGCGAGGGCGTGACGTTGGATTCGGCGCTCAAGGATGCCCTAGCGGCCACGCCCGCCGCGCTAGCTCCTTCAGTGCGATCGCTAAGCTATGGCGCGGTGCGTGGTTATTTTCGGCACGAGGCATTGCTAGGGAAATTATTGTCGCAACCGGTCAAGGCGCTCGATGTACTGGTGCGTGCTCTGTTGTCCGTGGCCTTGTATGAATTGGAAGATGCGCGCACGCCGGAATATGCGGTGGTCGATGCGGCGGTGAAGACGGCAAAGGCTACGGATGCTGCGCGTGCGGGTGGACTAATTAATGCAGTGCTGCGCCGTTATTTGCGCGAGCGTAAGTTGTTGGACATAGAAGTGGGTCGCAATCCGGCCACGCGCCATGCATCGCCGGTGTGGCTTGCAGATCGACTTCGAGCGGATTGGCCGGTGCGCTGGACCCAGTTGCTGGCCGCCGGTGACGCGCAAGCTCCCATGTGGTTGCGGGTGAATGCGCAACACATCAGCACCGAGGAGTATTTGCTTAAGCTCGACGCTGCGGGAATCGTGGCGCAGGCTGAAGCCCGAGTGCCACAGGCGGTGGTGTTAAAGGCGCCTGTTGATGTGCAGGATTTGCCAGGCTTTGCCGAGGGCTGGGTGTCGGTGCAGGATTTAGGCGCGCAGTGTGTGGCTTTCCCGTTAGCTTTAAGTCCTGGATTACGGGTGTTGGATGCGTGTGCGGCACCCGGGGGGAAGAGCGCATTGATGCTGGAGCGCGAACCGGGATTGGCGAAATTGGTGGCCGTTGATATCGATCCGAATCGCATGGTCCGTGTGCGGGAGAATTTAGCGCGCGGTCATTTAGCCGCGGATTTGATCACGGCGGATGTCTCACAGACGAGTGCATGGTGGGATCGTGTGCCGTTTGATCGAATCTTATTGGATGCACCGTGTTCGGCTTTAGGCGTGATTCGTAGGCACCCGGATATTCGCTTGCGCAAGTCGCCGGCAGAGATTGATAAATTACCGTTAGTGCAGGCGCGACTATTGACGGCCATTTGGCCTTTACTGGCGACTGGCGGGCGTCTGGTGTACGTCACCTGTACGCTCACGCGCAGCGAAAATCGCGACGTGATTGGGGCATTTTTGCGTGGCACGCCGAATGCCCAGTGCGTGCCGGTTGAGTCGTGGTTGGGCTGGCCTGGATTTGGCGAAGCGGATGAATACGGTCGGCAAATTCTCCCCGGAGAGGCGGGAGCCGATGGTTTTTATTATGCTGCGTTGACCAAAATCTGAATTTAGGCTTAAGTCTTGTTAAAGTCCTTTTACAACCAGGTCCGCATTTTGGGCACTTTGCTAGTCGCAGGCTTAAGCTTAAGTATTCTGGGTGCGCCTGCGCAGGCCGATGGCCTAGATGGACGCTTCGAAGTGCGCTCTGCAGATTTGGAACTTAAAGAAGGTGTTTACCATTTAAATGCACGGCTCGATATGCCCGTGGGTGACGCGGTGCGTAAAGGTCTTGCTGACGGCGTGCCGCTGGGGGTTGAAGTCGATTTGCTGGTGGAACGTGTGCGCCAGTTATTACCCAACTCCAAAGTCGCTGAGCTTACCCAGCGCTATCATTTGCAGTATAATGCAGTGAGCGCCCGCTATATCTTGCGCAACGACAATAATGGCCAACAAGAGTCGTTGCCGACACTGGAAGCCGCGCTCGAATCATTGTCACAAATACATGGCTTGCCTGCACTCGACAAGTCTTTAGTGGCTGCCGATCGTCGTTATGAAGCCAACGTGCGCGCTAAAATTGATTTTGGAACAGTGCCGCTATCGGTGCGGCTCCTGATGTTCTGGGTGAGCGACTGGCATCGCGAAAGCGATTGGTACACATGGACGCTACAGCCTTAGGTCGTAGATACGGTTCATCCGTGCTCGGCGCTAGCGGAGTGGCGTTATGGCTTGTTGCATTATATTTATTAGCCTCCGCCGCACAGAACTCCGCCGAATACTACAAGTGGCTGCCGTGGATACTGCTGATCAATGTGGCCGGCTTGCTCACGTTGTTGGTGTTGCTGGCCAACAAATTGACGCGCCTAGTCAAAGATTTTCGCCAACATGTGCCGGGCTCGCGTCTGCAAGTGCGCACGGTTGCCACCTTCAGTGCCTTAGCGGTAGTGCCCATTCTGGTGGTTTACTATTTTTCGCTGCAGTTCATTAATCGCGGCATCGATAGTTGGTTTGAGCTTGAAGTTAGCCAGGGTTTGAAAGATACCCGCGAGCTGTCTCAAGCCGCGCTCGAACTTCGCGTGCGTGAGTTCTTGCAACACACCCAGGTGGTCGCGCGCGAATTAGCACGGTTGCCAGATTTTAATCTTATCGGTGTGTTAGACCGCGAGCGACGCGAGGGCACCGCGCTCGAATTCACGGTGATGGGTCCGCAGGCCCGGATTCTGGCGACCAGTTCAGATCGGCCGATGGACATTATGCCGCTGCCAGCGACCGATGAGATGATGTTGCAGATACGACGAGGCCAGCCGTATGTGAGTTTGGACACGGATTCCGTAGGGGGTTACGTAATTCGCGCGGCGGCGCCCTTGGATGCGAGCGGCACTCCCGGCGCGCGCGTGCTGCTCGCCATGTATCCCGTACCACAACAGCTCAGTAAGCTCGCTGATACGGTGCAGCGTTCGTATACCCAGTACGCCAGTTTGGTCCAGTTGCGTCAGCCGCTTAAATCAACCTTCCTGCTGATTTTAACCTTTGTAGTTCTGATGTCCTTGATTGCCGCCGTGTATGGAGCGTTCTTCGCCGCGCAGCGCTTAGTGCAGCCGGTGCAGGATTTAATTGCTGCCACGCGGGCGGTCGCCAAGGGTAACTATGACACCCAGCTGCAGCGGCAAACACACGATGAGTTGGGTTTTTTGGTGACTTCGTTCAATGATATGACTAAGCGCTTAGGACGAGCACGTGAGGAGACTCGCAGTAGTCAGCAAGCCGTGGAAGCAGAACGTGCTGGGCTTGCGGTGATCTTGGCGCGATTGTCGACCGGTGTGGTGTCATTGGAGCCAGACTTGACCGTGCGTACTGCCAATCAGGCGGCCAGCGCAATCCTAGGTATTGACTTAGCGGCGGCGGTCGGTAAACGATTTGATCATGCCATTAGCGAAGATACCCTGTTCACACAATTTCAAGCCTTCGTTAAAATTCATCTCGACGCGAATAATCTCGATTGGCGCGAACAAGTGGAGCTGTTGTCGGAGTCCGGCAAACATGTGCTCATGTGCGCCTGTACCGCGCTGCCCAATGAGTCGGGTGTGCCGGGTGTGGTGCTGGTGTTCGACGATATTACAACTCTTTTGCAGGCGCAGCGCGATGCCGCGTGGGGCGAAGTGGCACGTCGTTTAGCGCATGAAATCAAAAACCCGTTGACACCGATTCAATTATCGGCAGAACGCATGCGGCGCAAATTTCACGGCAGTATGAATGCCCATGACGCACAAATTCTGGATCGCGCCACGACTACGATCGTGGCGCAAGTGGAGGCTATGAAACAGATGGTGAACGCTTTTAGCGAATACGCCCGGGCGCCCGATATGCACTTCTCCAGCGTTGACTTGAATCAGCTGATTAGTGAGGTGGTTGATTTATACCGTGTACAGGATAGCAGCGCGGAAATGAAATTATCACTCGGTGCCAATTTGCCGAGTATTTCGGCGGATCGGATCCGAATTCGACAAATATTGAATAATCTAATCACAAATTCATTGGAAGCCTTAGAGGGCCGCGCGGGCGCGAGTATTGAAATCGATACGCGGGTCACCGATGATACTAAAAGACCCTTTGCCGTGATTTCAGTGACCGACAATGGCCCTGGGTTTCCACGCGAATTACTGGGCACAGTGTTTGACCCTTATGTCACCAGCAAACCGAAAGGCACCGGACTTGGGCTGGCCATTGTTAAAAAGATTGTTGAAGAACACGGCGGCCGTATAGAAGCGGATAATGCACGGGGTGGAGCTCGCGTGAGAATATTTATGCCGCTAGCACAGAGCAACCGGATCCAGGACGCACGCGAACTGCGTAAGACTGAACATAGGAGAGAGCAAGTATGAGCGCTTCCAAAATTCTCATTGTCGACGATGAGGCCGACATTCGAGGTTTGCTCGAAGAAATACTCTCCGAAGAGGGCTACGAAGTGCAAGTGGCCGCAGATGCTGCCGAGGCGCGTGCTGCGCGTAGTTCCTTAGGTCCAGATCTGGTACTGCTGGATATTTGGATGCCGGACATGGACGGGATCAGCTTGTTACGCGAATGGTCGGTCAGCGACGGTCATGATTGTCCGGTGGTGATGATGTCTGGGCATGGAACAGTTGAAACTGCAGTGGAGGCCACGCGCCTAGGAGCCTTCGATTTTGTTGAAAAGCCGCTTTCGTTGACCAAGTTATTGCGTACGGTTGAGCGCGCCTTGGATGCTGGACGACGCAAGCGTTTGTCGACGCGCGCCTTAGGCGCGGCTTTGGCGGTACCCATCGGCAAAGGTAAGGTCATCCAGACCTTGCGTGAACAAGTGCAACAAGCAGCCTCTAGTAACTCGCCGGTACTTTTTGTGGGTGAATTAGGCACCGGGCGCGAAGCCTATGCGCGCTATTTGCATTCTTTAAGTGGACGTTCGGCTAAGCCGTTTCTGACGGTTGTCGCGACCAGTCTGGGCGCGGATCCCGCAGCGGCCTTATTTGGAGTGGAGAGTGGTGGCAAGGTAGAACCCGGGGCAATGGAACAGGCAGCCGGTGGATCCTTGTATATTAATGGATTAGAAGAGCTGGACGGGGCGACCCAACGCGCACTCATCGGTGCCATTGAACACGGTACCTTCACACGCATGGGCGGGCAGAATCGAGTGCCCATTAATGTGCGCTGGATCAGTTCAGCAAAAGAGGGTTTTGAGGCCGGTGTGCAATCTGAAGCCCTGCGACTCGACCTATTGGCGCGCTTAGGGGTGATCACCTTGAAGGTGCCGCCACTGCGCGAATATGCGGAAGATGTGCCGGATCTATTGCGCTTTTATGTCGATCGGATCGTCGACGATCAACATCTCCCCTTACGGCGTTTCAGTGTCGCCGCGCAAAATCGGCTCCGTAATTATCCCTGGCCCGGCAATATTGCAGAGCTGCGCAATCTCGTGCAGCGCATGCTTATTCTCGGCTCGGGCGAAGATATTGGCTTAGAGGAAGTGGAACAAGAACTGGCTGTGAAGTCGACGGTATCCGAGCCCTTGGTCAAACAAGACTTGCTGGCATTGCCGTTGCGTGAGGCGCGTGAGCAATTTGAACGGGCCTATTTGCAACAACAACTCATGTTGTGCAACGGTAAGGTGGGGCTGCTTGCGAAGCGCGTTGGCATGGAACGCACGCATCTGTATCGGAAACTACGCGCTCTGGGTGTCGATTTCAAACAGCTGGCGGAAGACTAGCCGCGCTGCGATGAATGTAATCGCAGACAATCAGCAGATCGCTTAGCCCCTCGAACGACCTCGCCTGCAGGCCCGAGATATCAAAAATGCGTTGCAAGCGCGCATACACGGTATTGGCATGAATGCCTAACAATTGCGCAGCTTTGAGGATGTTCATGTCGACGCTCGCGTAGGCATGCAGCGTTCCGGTCAATGCGCCATTTGCTTTGTCGTCTGCCTCATAGAATGAGCTCGCCCAGGGTGGCAAAACGCGACTGAAGTCCTGCGCCGCGAAGTGCAGCACCAAGCGGCGCAGCGGAATCTCGGAGAACAGCACCACTCGCTGGCTTACGCTTGCAAGCGCAAGTGCGGTCGCAGCTTCTCGATGCGCCTTCGGGATATGCGAAGTGGACGGGACGTCGTTGCTGACACCGATTAGCGCTGCAATACCGACCAGGGAGAGCGCGACCCGGATCTGCTTCGCGAGCGAGCTACGCGGGGCTGTCCAACCTGAATCCCGACTCACTGCGGCAAACACCATGGTCACTTTATTATTGTGCAGGTCGATAAGACGACGGACACCGAGATCGGCGGTGATTTGCTCGATTGAGTCGGCCATGCGCCGGGCGCGCGATGCGTTGAGCATCTCGGTGGGATCCACCGAGCGCGCCAGGGCGACACAAAAAAATTGGCGCTCCTCGCTGAATCCCGCATCGCGAAGCAGTCCGGCGACCCGCAGGTCAGCCTCGTCATGACCTGTCAGTAGAAAGTGGAGTAACGCGGAGCGCTGGTCGCCGACTAACTCCGACTGGAGCAAAGAATGCGAGTTATAAGTAACCGCGAAAGTCGTACTAATGACATCGAAATAATCCATCGCAAAGTCGGCAACGGCAGCGATGACGGGCTGTATGTCTTCCGCCTGTCGCACGATATCCGTCCTCGATACGGTGGCCAACACCGATTCGCGCAAGCAATGTGACAACACTTTGAGATTGCTGCGATAGGCATGCAGCGTCGCTTGCAACGGAAAGTGTTGCTCGGCACGCGTACGGGCATACGCGTGTACAAATTCGAAACTGCCCATGGCTCCGCCATGTAGCAGGCGCACCATCTCTTCAACGTTTTCTCGGCCGTGCTGCGCTAATTCGGGCACGAGATCGGGATTTCTCGACTTAAAAAATTCGGGTACTTCGGCAAGCGCTGCCTGGTGCAGTTGCGCTGCGAGGGCTGCCGAGTGCTTGGCAACTCTATCGATAGCTGCAGCAGCGATTTTGCCACTCGCGAGGCGTCGCAGTGATGCAGATAGCGCTTCGAGAGGGTGGTTGTCCATTCGTTGCATTGTAGAGACTCTACAATGCAATGACGACAAATCAGGGTGAAATGCGCGATGATTGCCGTATCTCCTGGTGATAACCTCCAGTCCGTGTTTGGAATCTACACCTGAAGGAGTGAATCAAATGGCCAAGTACTTATTCGTTTATCACGGCGGGGGTCGCCCCGAAACCAAAGAAGCCCAGGCGAAGGCTATGGCCGCGTGGGGCGAGTGGTTCGCATCCATGGGCAAGGCGGTCATCAACGGCGGCAACCCAGTCGGCAAGTCCTGGACGGTAAAAGGCAATGGAGTTGTAAAAGATGGCGGTGCGAATCCTGTGAGTGGTTACAGCCTGATCGAGGCCAAGGACTACGATAGTGCGGCGGCGTTGGCTACGGGCTGCCCGATGCTAGCTGGCGGTGGCTCGGTCGAAGTAGCCGAAGCGTTAGACATGTAGTCGTGTAGAGCTTGCCCTCGCGCGTAACCCGCGCGAGGGCGCGGTGCGCGTTGAAATCACCGGGGCTGAGCGCTGCGGAAATTGGTGATTGCGTACTTCTCCCTCTGCCGGAAGCAGGAATTGGCTGTCGGAAAATTGCAATCCAGCTATGCTAGGCGCGACTCAACCGGCAAATACGATTGGTTGAGCTTAGTCAGATTTTCGCGCAAACCCACATGAAAAAGTGAGAAGGAAGTAGTCGATATGATGAAACTAATTGCCGCGGTCACTCTTGGCGCGGCATTTTTTCCTGTGTATACGTTGGCAGGCGAAGCGTACTTCGGCGCTGCAGCGGGCTACTCATTCGCCAATTTTCACAATGCCGATATCGTTTATACCGGAAAGATTACTTCCCTCGGCGGTCGGGTCAGCGGAGAGTCGTAAGATTGTTTGTTGGATATTCATTTAGCTCGTATGTTGCGCTTGAGAGTGGTTGGTTTAACTCCGGTGGTCTGAGTGAAACGACTGGGGGTTTCACTATCAGCAGCACACAAACATTTAACGGAGGACGTCGAAAAATAAAATTTGACGGCGTAAGCCTTGATGTCGTTGGAACGCTGCCATTCAGCGATAAGTTCTCAGGGTTTGCCCGCGCCGGCGTACTAGCGTCGCACGTGGCGGATGATTCTTCGTATTCGGCGACCGTCACATATCCCAGTGATCCTCAATTTGCATATGCATTTTTCCCGATCGCACGGCGCGCCAACAGATTTAATTTCGCCCTGGGAGCTAAATACAAGGTCAACCCCAGTTGGTCATTTCAGGGTGAATGGCAGCGTATCAATGCGAGCGTTTATCGAATGGGTAACTTGGATACACTAGAAATAGCGGCTGTCTATACATTCTAGGCACCCCCCTCGGTGGCACAAGCATTAGCGTAAATTTCCGCGATAGCTGGCGCTCCGTTGTTCGTCAGACCCGAAGGGCTGCAATTGCTTTTGCGGGCATCAAAATCCTCAGTCCCTCGCGAACAGCAAGGTGAAATGTTGCCAAAGGAGCTAGTCTGCCAATCCTGTGACGAATGCCGAAGCGATATTCAATCGCGAGATGTCCTTGTCGTCGAGATGGCTGATCTGTCGTCTGATTCGCTCCCGCCGAACGGTAACGGGCTTATGGGCCATCACTTGCGACCTCACTCGCAATCCGTTTGCGGTACGACCAAACGCAGTTCTCGCAGGCCGCGAGCACGGCGTCGTTCGTGTCAATCCCCTACTCGGATAACGAGTGCGTCGACATCTGCTTTGCGCAGTTTCTGGCGTAAGCGATTGAGTTCATCCAGCTTGGATATGGGCCCTATGCGGATGCGGTGCCAGGTGTCATTGTCGACTGATACTTTTTGTACTTTGGATTCCACGCCCTGTAAGGCGAGTTGGGCGCGCACTCGATCCGCATCAGCAAAATTCTTATAGGAGCCAGCTTGTAATACATAAGTCCCGCGGCGAGTTTCCGGGAAGGGTTTGATGTCGGGTCTGACGTCCTTGTCTTTTTCGGGAACCACGACTTCAAACTTCGGCAGCATGTCGTAGAAATCGTAGGACTTGGTCGCATCCTCAGTGCCCGTGTCGCCAGTTTTCCACTCGGGTGTCTCGCTGTTGCGAGACTTTTTCTTCTCGGCGAGCAATTTAGGTTGGGCATCAGCGTGGTGATCTCTAATGTAGACGATTCCCGCGATGGCGAGACCCACGCACAGGCCCATTAATACACCAGTCCAGCCCGAAAAGTCGCTGCTGCGATTGCGTTTGGATTTGTAGTCGCGCGCCATGTTAGTCGATTACATGGTATCAGGCGCGGAGACGCCGAGTAGGGTTAAGCCATTGCGAATCACAATTCGAGTCGCCAATGCCAGCGCTAATCGTGCGCTGCGTAGCCCCACATCGTCGACGATAAATTGGTGCGCGCTGTAATAGGTGTGGAAATCATTGGCTAGATCACGCAGGTAGTACACTAAAGTGTGCGGCGCACGCTGCAAAGCACAGGTGGCAATAATTTCCGGATAGGCACAGAGACGTTTAATGAGTTCCTTCTCCTGCGGCTCCGATAGCTGATCGAACGATTGCAGCGCCTTACCTAAGTCATGGGCGAGTCCGCGCTCCTGCATTTGCCGCATAACGCTGGCGACGCGAGCGTGGGCGTACTGAATATAGTACACCGGATTTTCGTTGGAGCGAGCGGTCGCGAGTTCCACATCAAAGTCTAAGTGTTGATCATTGCTGCGCATGCAATAAAACAAGCGTGCCGCGTCATTGCCAACTTCTCTGCGTAAGTCTCGCAGTGTGACGAATTCGCCGGAGCGGGTCGACATTTGCGCTTTCGCACCGCCGCGAAATAGTGCGACGAACTGAACTAACCGGACCTCAAAACACTCGGGAGGCCCGCCTAGTGCAGTCAGCGCGGCTTTCAGGCGTGGGATGTAGCCGTGGTGATCAGCTCCCCATATATAGAGTAGGTGCTCGAAGCCGCGCTCGCGCTTGTTAACGACGTAGGCGATATCCGAGGCGAAATAAGTTTTGATACCATTGTCGCGTACGACGACTCGGTCCTTCTCGTCGCCGTAGTCGGTGCTCTTGAACCATAGGGCGCCATCTTTGCGATAAGCATGACCAGTGTTCTCTAACGCAGCAATGCCGCGCTCGACCGCGCCGCTGTCGCTCAATGAACGCTCCGAGAACCACGTGTCAAAAGTAACCCCAAATTCGGCCAAATCGTCGCGGATATCATCGAGAATATCTTTAAGCACCAGCGCTAACACTCGCTCGAATGCCGCATCGCCAATGAGATCGCGGGCGCGTACCGCCAGCGCATCAATGTAAATATCTTTATTGCCGCCCTGCGGCTCGTCTAACGGAAGATCTCCAAATAATTCCGCTGCGCTATGCCGAAGCCTTGTGCCTTCGGCCGCCAATAACTTATCAGCAACGGCGGCGATGTAATCACCACGATAACCGTTGGCTGGAAATACCAGCGTTTCACCGCAGCGCTCGAGGTAGCGCAGCCAGGTGCTCACCGCCAATATTTCCATTTGGCGGCCGGCGTCGTTGACGTAGTACTCGCGGCTTACTTTAAAACCCACGGCAGCTAAAAGGTTCGCCACCGTCGCACCGAAAGCGGCGTGCCGACCGTGGCCCACGTGCAGCGGACCGGTGGGATTAGCGGAAACGAATTCCACCAGAACTTTAAGGCCGGCACCTAATTGCGAAGTGCCGTATTGCTGACCAGAGCTTAAGATTAGTGCGAGTTCGGTGTGATAGGCGTTCGCCTTAAGAAAGAAATTAATAAAGCCCGCACCCGCGATTTCTACTTTGGCGATGGCCGGGTGCTTGGGTAGCGCGGCCACTAGGGCTTCGGCTAGCTTGCGCGGATTTTGCCGATGCGCCTTGGCTAAGCGCATGGCAAGATTGCTCGCGAAGTCGCCGTGGGTGGCTTCCCGCGTAGAGTCGACTTCAATATCGATGTGGCGAGCGGAAGTGGGTAGTAGCTCTTCGGGCAGAGACGCCAGCGACTGGTTCAGTAATGTTGCGATCAAATTCTTCAAAGCGGGACTCATTTTACAATTAAAGGGGTAAATCAGTTTACCGTAAAGCGACCTAGTCCACTTCGAGTGGATCGACATCAATCGACCACCTAAAAGTGCTGGGCGAACCCGCGGCTTCCACCCGTGGGAGCCATTGCGCTAAAAAGCGCTGTAATGCTGCGCGATTCGTAGCTTCAATCAATAGATGGGCGCGAAAATAATCGGCACGCCGCGCGATCAAGGCGGTCGCGGGGCCCAGTATTTTGACCGGCGGCGTCTGGGCCGCTGAAATCAGGGCCTGTCCGGTAGCCGCAGCTGCGCGCAAAAAATTATCCAATGCGACAGTATCTTTAGCCTCGGCGCGCAGTAGCGCCAATCGCGTATACGGCGGCCAGCCCGCTTCACGCCGTTCTTCAAGAGCGTTTAAGGCGAAGGCCTCGTAGCCCGCGTTGATCAGGCGATTCAGCAAGGGGTGCTGAGGAAATTCGGTTTGGATCAACACTTCGCCGGCGCGCGCCTCGCGTCCGGCGCGCCCCGCGACCTGGATAATGGTCTGAGCGAGCCGCTCAGTGGCACGAAAATCGCTGGCAAATAGCCCTTGATCTGCATCCAAAATCACCACCAGTGTCACTTCAGGGAAGTGGTGCCCTTTGGTCAACATTTGAGTGCCCACAAGGATTCGTGCTTCACCGCTGTGCACGCGCGTCAGCACGGTTTCTATGGCACCCCGGGCCCCAGCGGTATCGCGATCCAAGCGTGCGAGCGGTGCGTCGGGGAAAATCCTAGTCAATGTCTCTTCAATGCGTTCGGTGCCCTGACCCACGGGATGCAGCGCTTGGCCACAACTTCCACAGATCAGCGGCACTGGACTATGAGCGCCGCAATGGTGGCAGCGTAACTGCGCAGCTCGACGATGCAAGGTCATGCGCGCGTCGCAGTGCGCGCAAGGTGCCACCCACCCGCAAGCGTTGCAGAATAGACTCGGGGCGTAGCCGCGACGATTTAAGTAGACGATGACCTGTCCATCGGCATCGAGATGTTTGCGGATGGATTGCATCGCGGGTTGCGATAGCCCTTGTTCTACTGCGTGTTTGGTGAGATCTACCAGCACCATGCGCGGTGGCTTTGCAGCGCCCGGCCGTTGCGGTAGCAATAATTTTTGATAGCGCCCCTGCACGACGTTTTCCAGCGTTTCCAGCGATGGAGTGGCAGAGCCTAAAACAATGGGTAGCTTGCCACGTCGGGCGCGCATCACGGCAAGATCGCGCGCTGAATATCTAAAACCTTCATGCTGTTTGTAAGAGGCATCGTGCTCCTCGTCGACCACGATGAGTCTAAGGTTAGGCATTGAGGTAAACACCGCCGAACGGGTGCCGATCACGACACGGGCTTGGCCGCTGTGCGCCGCGCGCCAGGCATCACGTCGATCGGAGTCGGTTAGTCCTGAGTGCAAGACCACCACTGCTGCACTAAAACGCTTTCTAAAGCGATCGACCAATTGCGGCGTAAGACCGATCTCTGGCACCAACACCAAGGCTTGACCACCGCGTTCTATGCAGGTGGCAATGACTTGTAGGTACACCTCGGTTTTGCCGCTACCCGTGACGCCGAATAATAAGTGCGCCTCGAATTGCCCCAGCGATGCGCTAATCGCCGCGATGACTTCGCTTTGGGCTTGAGTGAGCGTCACTTCGCTGCTTGCGACGTTCACTGCGGAGGCGGCGTCGAGCGCAGATGCGGTGAGGTGCACGCGTCCGAACGCTATATTTTGCTCAGCGGTTGCGGCAACCGGGGCGTTGTCAATTGGAATCGGGTCAATTTGCGCGGCGACCCATCCGCGCGCGGTTATGGCTTTTAGCTGGGCTGCTTTAAAGGGAGCTGCGAGCTGACCTGCTTGCACCGCGCCGTGTTGATCTAGCCACGCGAGTAGTGCGCGTTGCGCGGGAGCGCGCTTGTCGCTGGGATTTTGTAACTCCGATTGTCCCGCCGCCGTAATCCGCCACGACTCGACGTGCGAGCCTGCGGCTTGTCCCGCTCTCAAGGTGACCGGCAGGGCTGCCGCGAATACTTCGCCAATGGGGTGGTGGTAATACTCTGCCGCCCAGCGCAATACTTCGAGCGTAACGGGGTCGAGCACCGGTTGCTGGTCTAAAATTTCAGTGGCGGCTCGCAGTTTGGCAGCCGGGACCTCGGATTCCTGAATAAGGCCCACTAAAATTCCGAGCAACTGGCGTTTGCCAAACGGCACCCGCACGCGAACCCCGATTTGCGGCTTCGTATCGCCTGGACCGTAGCCGGGGGGAGGCAGGTAGTCAAACAGCCGACGCAGGGGAGTGTCGAGCGCAACTTGCAAAATCAAAGGCGTCCTTTTTGTCCACAAAACCTGTGGATAAGTCTGTTGAAAACCGGGGGTCAAATGACCCAAGTGCCCGTTTCGTTTCGGGTCGGATTCAAATTGGCGAAAAACTAATCGAAATCCGATCAAATGTATTAAATTCAATAGCTTACGAGGTACTCGCTCATTGTGTATGAGGACATGCGTCCAAGTGTAACAATCCTAAACGCCCGCAATGTGCGTAAGTTTCCGATCAGGCCTGTCAACGGCGGGCGCGATTAGGCGTTTATACCCTAAATGGTAGTCGTTGGTCCGATGTTAGAAGGACGGGTTATGTCGCACTTTGGTAATCTCTTGTACGCAACTATGGTCTGGGATGAACCGGCCCTGAAAGTTAAGGAATTAGTTCTGGATCAGACGCGTGCGCTTAATCAATTTTTGACCGAGGTCGAACGGCGTGCGTTTCGGATGGCGCAGGTGGCCTTGCGGGATGCGGATGACGCGCTGGATGTGGTGCAGGACGCCATGCTTAAGCTTGCGAAAAATTATTCGAGTAAGCCCAGCGCTGAATGGCCGCCATTGTTTTACCGGATACTGCAAAATGGGATTCGCGATTTGCAGAGGCGTCGATCGGTACGTAAGCGTTTCATGGCGTGGTTACCCGGTCCTAAAGACGATCCTGACCAGGAGGCGGTGGACCCCTTGGATACGGTGGCCGATGCTGCTCCGGCGGTGCCTGAGCAATTAATGCAGAACGAAGCCATACAGCAGCTCGAAGAGTATTTACGGAAGCTGCCGGGGCGGCAACGGGAAGCTTTTATGTTGCGCAATTTTGAGGGCCTCGATGTGGCTAACACGGCGATCGCCATGGGCTGTTCTGAAGGTAGCGTGAAGACGCATTACTCGCGCGCGGTGCATACCTTGCGCGAACAATTGGGTGAGGTGTGGGGATGAGCGAACCAGATACCAAATTGAGCGAGCTCGCTACCCAAGAGGCAGCAGCAAAACAGGTCACAGCCGCCTTGGAGCAGCGTAGTCGCGAGCTGTTTAACGACAGCGTCGCGGGGCTTGACATGCATACGCGTTCACGATTGACCCGCGCGCGCCACGCGGCCCTTGAGCAGGCGGAGCGACATCGGGGCCGGCTGTTTTTTGCGCTGCCTGGTTGGATGCCCGCGGCTGGCGTTAGCGCTGCGGCGCTGCTGGGTGTGGCCTTGTGGTTTGGTGCGCCGATGAGCGGTCGGCTCACTGATCCGGTGGTGGCTTCCGAAACTTCAGGTTTTGAGGACTTGGAAATAGTCGCGTCGGATATGGGCGCCTCGAATGGCTCCGCGTCGAATGGGTCGGGTGCTGGTGACCCGATGGAAATGCTGCAAGATGAGAGTGAGTTTTATGATTGGGCGGCCAACGCGGCTAGTAACGAACCTGCCGCCTGAGCTCGAGTGATTCAGTTGCGCATCTTCAGGAATAGCGGGTTTGTGCGTGTGGGTGCGGTTGTCGTTGCGGGCGTGTTGCTGTGCGCCCGTGTGATCGCGGATGCGTCGCCGCCCGATGATGCCTTTATTGAGTTCCTGGGTGCGGATGATGTAGGAGATGCGAATTTGATGGAGTATTTAAATCACGCTGAGCCGCAACGCGCACCGCCGACAACGACGCTGCCTGCGCCGCCGCCTGCGCGTAAGGATGAACCGAAATGATGCGGGCTTTATGCATGACGGTGGGTTTGCTGTTCGCCGCGACGAGCCTTGCGCAGAATCCCGCGGCAGCGTTGCCAGGGGATGCTGTAACGGTGCCCACGCCCGCGCCACGCCCATGGACGTCGTTATTGCCGGACCAACAACAGTTGTTACAAAAGTTCCAAGGAAATTGGAGTAGTTTGCCGACGGCTCGTCAACAGGCGCTCGCCAATGGCAGTCATCGCTGGCTCGCGATGTCGCCGCAGCAGCGCAATAATGCTCAGCAACGTTTCACCCGCTGGCGGGCAATGCCTCCGGCGCAGCGCCAACAATTGCGTCAACGTTGGCAGCATTTTAAAAGTCTACCGCCTGAGCGGCAGCAAAAAATTCGTCAGGATTTTCAAAAATTTCGCCAGTTACCCATTGAGCAACGTCAAGCGCTACGCCAGCAATGGCGGCAGATGACGCCTGAGCAACGGCGTGCGAATCCCGCGCAGCGTCCACCGGCACGAATGATGCGACCGCCGCCCGGGATGGCGAGGCCTTCCGCCATGGGAGCAACTGCGCCGCGAATGGCGCGCTAGCAGAATGGCGCACTAGCAACTTTCAAAGCATACTGACCGCCGGTATCAATGGCGGAGTTTAGAATGGCGAATATTGCGGAGCGTAGCGCACAAATGCGGGCGATGTGGTCGGATACGCCGTGGGAAGAAGTGGCGGCGTTTATTGGTCCAAATGCGGATAAGTTTCGCGCGATTTGGGATAAGCAGCGGACGCTCATGCTGAACAAGGGCCGTGGTATCGCGTGGGGATTTAGTTGGCCGGTGTTCTTTACGAGCTTTGTGTGGTTTTTCTATCGCAAGCAATGGCTGATCGGTGCGGTGTTGATCCTTCTGCCAATAGTTGTGGTTTTATTAATGCCGAGGGTGACCGGTGCCATGGGCGGCATTGGTATTGCGCTGGCGATGATGTCGCACAGCCTGTATCTACAAGATTCCATGGCCAGGATTGCCAAAATTCGTACGGCGATGCCAGTCGGTGCCGAGCGTAATGCCTTGCTCGCGTCGACCGGTGGTGTGTCGCGTTTAGCGGCGGGAATCAGTGGCGCGTTTTTCGCGTTATCCGTGATAGGGCTGTTTGTAACGATTTTTACCTAGCGCGCTGATCGTTCCTTAGTGGGCCAATCGTTACCTCGCGCGCCGTTCATTGCCTAAGGCGTTAATTGTGCGATGATTTTTTTCACGGCGCGACTGAAGCGGGTGGCGATTTCATCGAGCTCTGCGTCGCTGGTGTTGTAGGGCGGGGCTAGTATGATGGTATCGCCGTTAATTCCATCCACATTAGTGGGTGAGGGGTAACACAGTAACCCGTCAGCGGCAGCGGCTCGCACAATGGTTCCGCACACCGCGAGTGCGGCAGGAAAGGGTGCTTTCGTTTTGGGGTCGGCCACAAACTCTACGCCGATAAAGTAGCCGCGACCGCGAATGTCACCGACTTGAGGTACGTCTTTCAATTCGGCGCGCAGTGTTTGCAGGAGTCGTACACCGCCGCTGCGGACGCGCGCGAGTAGCCCATCACGCTGGATAATTTTTTGGACCGCGACTCCCGCGGCACAGGCGAGGGTGTGGCCGGTGAAGGTGTGACCGGTCATGGGGCCGCCATCAATGTCGAATAATACATCCGCTATAGCCTTGTGATACACGGTGGCTCCTAGGGGTACATAGCCGCCGCCTAAGCCTTTAGCAATGGGCATGATGTCGGGTTCAACGCCGTCATGTTCGAGCGCACGCCAAGTGCCGCATCGGCCTGAGCCACACATGACTTCGTCGGCAATCATAAGGACACCGTAGCGGGTGCACACCTCGCGCATGGCGCGTGCATAACCTGGCGGTGCGGGCACCACGCCACCGGCTGCACCGACCACGGGCTCAAAGATAAAGGCAGCGACGTGCTTGGCGCCGAGTCGTTCTATTTCGGTGGAGAGTTCGTTGGCACAGAAGGTGGCAATGTCGGCGGCTGCGATGGGTACACCCGTGCCGGTGTCCGCGGGCGGCCTGTACACATTAGCGGCCGAGACATGCGAGGCTTCGACCAGTGCGCCTTCGAACGCGGCACGTCGGTCGAGGAATTCGGAGACGCCGAGCGCGCCTAGGGTATTGCCGTGCCAGGAGCGACGGCGCGAGATGAAACGGCGACGACTTATTTCGCCTTTTGCGGTGTGATATTGCAAGGCTATTTTGAGTGCGCCTTCGACGGCTTCGGAGCCGCCCGTGACGAACACCATGTCTTGGTAATTGGGGCCACACCCTGCAGTGACCAACGACTCGAGTTCTTCAAGTGCGTCACTAGTGAAGGTGTAGCGATAGCCGTGCGCGATTTTATCGAGCTGCTGTTTGAGTGTGGCGTTGACTTCTTCGTTGCCATGACCGAGTGAATAAACGGCGGGCCCACCTGAGGCGTCGATGTAGCGATTGCCGCTTACGTCATAGACGTAAATACCTCTGCCGTAGGCGACCTTGGGAAGCCCGCCGGTTTTGGGATCGGTGACCCAGCCGGCGTCGGCTTTACGCATGGGGCGCACCTGGCGGGGTGAGTTGCAAGCGCTCGCGCGCTGCGCTAGCGCTGATCACCCGCGCTCCGAGACTCTCGATAATTTCGACGGCGCGAGTGACTAATTCGGCGTTGGTGGCAAGATGGCCTTTGCCTAATAATAAATTGTCTTCGAGTCCGACACGGACATTGCCGCCAAGCAGTACGGCTTGCGCGACCATGGGCATTTGCATGCGGCCAATGCCGAAGCCGCTCCATATAACGTTGGGCGGTAGGGTGTCGACCATGGCTTGCATGGAGCGGGTGTCCGCGCCTGCGCCCCAGGGGACGCCGAGGCAGACTTGGTAGAGGGCGGGTGCGGTGATGAGTTCTTCTTTATAGAGAAGGTTTGCGAGGCGGACGTGGCCTAGGTCGAAGACTTCGAGTTCGGGTTTGACGCCGAGTTCTTGGATGCGTTTGGCCATGCTGCGTACGTGGGCGACGGAGTTCATAAATACTTGGTCGCCGAAATTCATGCTGCCGCAGTCGAGACTGCATATGGGTGGACGGAGTGCTTCGATGTGTTCGAGTCGTTCTTTGAAGCCGACAAAATCGGTGCCGGGACCGGGGACTAGTGGGTCGGGTTCGCCCAAGGTAAAATCACCGCCCATGCCGGTGGTGAGATTCAAAATGACATCGACGCCGCTGGCGGCGACGCGGGTCATGACTTCGCGGTAGTAGCTTAACTTGCGGGTTCCTTGGCCGGTGGCGGGGTCGCGGACGTGGACGTGTGCAATGGCGGCTCCCGCGCGCGCCGCTGCGATGCAGGCGTTGGCAATTTGTTCGGGGGTGACGGGAACGTGCGGACTTTTTTGGGTGGTGTCGCCGCCGCCGGTGACGGCGCAGGTGATCATTACGTCTGGGTTCATGGGAATCCTCGTTGCTGCCGTAGGTGCCGTTGAAATGGGGGCGCGCTATCCTAGCGCATTGCGGGATTGAGGTTGAATATGAAGTTTCGATTTAAGGCGTTTGGGTTGCACTTGTTGTGTAGTGCAGGTGTGCTGGGGGTGGTGTGGGGGTGTTTGTATTGGGGCTGGTATCACTGGCCGGGGTGGTATCTAGACGATGTACTAGGTGTTGTAGGGGTTATGGCGGGCGTTGATTTGGCTCTGGGGCCGATGCTGACGTTCGTGGTGGGTGACCCCTTAAAGTCGCGTCGTGCCTTGGCGCGTGATGTGGGGATTATTGTGCTGGTGCAGATTGTGGCGCTGGTGTATGGCTCGATGGCATTGTGGTCGGGGCGGCCGCTCTACTATACGTTTTCTTCTGATCGTTTGGAGCTGGTACGGGCCTCGGATTTGGAGCCTGGCGAAATTGCGTTAGGGTTGGCGCGCAACCCGTCGTTGGCGCCGCATTGGTATACGCCTTTGCGCTGGGTGTGGGCGCGCTTTCCGGATGATCCGAAGATTGCCAATGACATTGTGAGTTCCGCGGTGATGGGGGGTAGCGATGTGATCGATATGCCGCAATATTTTCGGCGCTGGGAAGAGGGGCTGCCTGATTTGCGCAAGCAACTAAAAGTGGTCGACAAGCTTACTAATTTGTCGGACAAGGATAAGAAGCGGGTCAAAGCGCGTATGGCGGCGCGCGGCTTTAAACCCGATGCACCGATTGCGATGATCATGACGGGGCGCGGCGCGCCGTTGGTCGCGGTGTTTAACCCGGTGTTAGTGGAGATACAAGTTTTGATTCGGTCGAATTGAACATGCAAACCTTGCAGCCGCTACGGATTGGCATTTTGGGCGCTGCGCATATTGCCCATGAATTTGTCGCGGGGGTTGCGCCTTCGAGTACCGTTAAGGTGGTGGCGGTGGCGAGTCGGGAGTTAGCGAAGGGGCAGCGGTTTGCTGAGAGCTTTGGGATCAATAGAGCTTACGGATCGTATCTGGAACTGCTCGCTGACCCGGGGGTGGATGCAATTTATAACCCGCTACCGAACGGCTTGCATGCTGAGTGGGCGATTCGCGCGATGGATGCGGGTAAGCATGTGCTGTGCGAAAAACCGTTGGCTGCAAGTGCTGCTGAGGCTCGCTCGATGTTCGCGGCCGCGCGCCGTAATGGCGTGATCCTGGCCGAAGGATTTCCCTATCGTTCGCAACCGCATATGCATAAGTTATGCGAATTAGTGGCGAGTGGTGAGATCGGGGAGTTGCAATTAATTCAGGCTTCCTTTGGATTCACGCTCAGTGATCGTAGTAATGTGCGTTTTGATCCGGCGCTCGCGGGCGGCGCTCTGTTGGATGTGGGCACTTATCCGGTGAGTTTGGTGCGTTTCTTATGCGGGTCGCGAGCGGTGAGGGTCAGCGCGAAAGCTCATTGGGATTCGAGTGGCGTGGACCGGACGCTGGTTGCCACCCTCGAACACGCCAGTGGTTTGCTCGCCCAGGTGAGCTGTAGCTTTGTTACGGGGTTGCATCGACACGCGCTGATTGTGGGAACTCGCGGCGCAATTCAAACCACCTTCCCCAACAACCCGCCGTTGGATCGGCCGGTGGCGCTACTCATCAGAAAGAGTGCTGAATCCAATGCACCCTACCAAACTATCGAGGTACCCGCGCTCAATGGCTTTCGCGCCGAGGCGGAAGATTTTGCGGGTCTGATTGCCAGTGGTGGAAAACAGTGGGGTGGCACGACAGAAGAAGAGTCGATAGATATTATGATGACACTGCAGGCGATATTGCGCAGTGCACGGGAGGAAAGGGCGGTGGAGGTTTAGGCGGCTTGTGTTGTGACAGGAGGGTGCTTTGGGCAAGTGCTTTGAGGGTATCGACTCCGATCTCGCTGATTGGCTGGTGCAACAACGGTTGTTTTTTGTGGCGACGGCGCCGCTCGCTTCGCAAGGACTTATCAATTGTTCGCCCAAGGGCATGGATACCTTTCGAATTATTTCGCCGACGGAGGTTGTTTATCTAGATCTCACGGGCAGCGGTATTGAAACGGCGAGCCATGTTAAAGAAAACGGACGAATTGTGTTCATGTTTTGTGCATTCGCGGGTCCACCCAAGATAGTACGCTTGCACGGCATGGCGGAGGTATTGCTGCCGTCAGAGCGTGATTTTGAAGAACACCGCGGCCGATTTTCTGACTTTCCGGGCGTTAGGGCAATTGTTAGAGCGCGTCTGACTCGCATTAGTGATTCTTGCGGGTACGCGATACCGCGCTACGAATTTGTGAGCGATCGCGATACCTTGGTGCGATGGGCGGACGCCAAGGGGCCCGAGAAGTTGAAGCAATATCGCGCTGATAAGAACGCTAGGAGTCTGGATGGTCTGCCGGGGATCCCGTTAGGGGAGTGAAGGGCATGGCGCGGAACGTGGATATAACGGGATGATCACTGGTACCTGTCATTGCGGCGCGATACGAATCGAAGTTTCGGAGCCGCCCAGCTCGCTGATCGACTGCAATTGCTCGATCTGTCGGCGATACGGAGCGTTGTGGGCGCTGTACGAGCCTGAGACGGTTCGGGTTGTAGGTCATCCTGAGCATACTGCCGAATACGTCTGGGGTGCTAAGACGATTAAGACCATTCGATGCCGCAGCTGCGGTTGCGTAACTCATTGGACGCACTTGCAATCAGATTCTTCCAGCAAGATCGGTGTGAATATGAGGAACTTCAACCCGAAGGATATAGGCGCAATACGAACTCGTCGATTTGATGGCGCGGAATCGTGGGCATATTTGGATGAGGAATAGCACCATTGGGTGGTCGCCTTTATTGTTAGCTGTATGACTCGACGTCGCGCGCATGTTGTTGGGCTCATTTTCTTTCTCGTGCTCGCCGCAGGATTTGGCACGGACGTCGCTATTGCGTTGGAGAAAAATTGGGTGCCAACCCTTAGTGGATGGGTCAACGACATCGCAGGAGTTTTGACGAGCCACGAGCGGGACCAAATCGCAGCCACTCTGAGGCAGTACCATCGAGAAACGCATCACCAAATTGTAGTGTTGACTATCCCAAGCCTAGGTGAGGAGAAAATAGAAGCATTTTCTACTCGCACCGCCAATGCTTGGGCACTCGGGAACAAGGGGTTCGACGATGGCATTCTAGTTACCATTGTGATGAAAGAGCGGAAAGCACGAATTGAACTCGGTAAAGGCATGCAGCAGTTCATTAGCGATGCGGATGCGAAGCAAATAATGGATATAGATATGACGCCGCTATTCTCGACAGGGCATTTTTATGGTGGACTCGAGCATGGTCTTCAAAGGTTAATGACTGAGGGTCGGCGCTTCGTTGTAGAAATTCACCCCGCACAGCGTAAATAATCCTGCGTCGCTCAACCTCATCGTTAGGCGGCGGATTCGGAAATATGGGTTGCAGGCAACATCGTCGGTATCGGTGATGGACTTCACGAGAGCGAACGGTGTCACTAGGATTGAAGCGCATTTGATTGGGGAGCGCGCGCGTTGCGCCAAAGCCGGTGTCACAGTCGCTCAGCCGTCGCTTTAGTGTCAGCGGGTAATTAGGGTTTTCACGGCGTCGGGAAATCGGCGTAAGATTAACTCCACCGAGGCGCAGCAAAGCTCCCAAAGACAATGAGCGGTATCGCATGGGCGGATGGCACGGCCGCGCGCTTGAGGCAAGTTGGAAAGGTCAGTACTTGTACGGACCTAACAGGCGGTTCGAGCGATCGCGGGCCGCAGCTTCGATGAGTTCAGGGGAGTGTCGATGATTGAGATAAATCAGCTTCGCTTACCGGCAACGCACTCCCGCGTCGCTCAACCTTATTGTTAGGTGCTATCCACACCACATCGTCAAAATTGGCGACCAGTTTGAGGTCAACTATGAATTCCTACGTGTTACGTCGAGTTGATCCCGCGAGAGCGGCGACGCTACTCAGTGCCATCTATGGGGGGATGTTCTTAGCGTTGGCGTTGGTCGGACTTCCAATATTACTAATAGCCCCAACTCCTCAAGGAGTGGCTCAGCCGTTTCCAAAATATCTTGGGATTTTCATGGTTCTGATTTACCCTCTTTTTGGCGCGCTATTTGGTTGGCTGGCGGGGCATCTTATTGCCCTCATTTACAATCTGGCAGCACGCAAATTTGGAGGGTTGGTGTTCGAGGCTGATCGCATCGTATAGCGCGCTCAGAGCGTGTTTAGCTTCTAACAATCGGTTGGAGCGATGAGGCGGCGCAACTTCGGGGAGGCCATCACAATGTCGACAATAGGAATAAAGTGGTTTCGACTAATGGCAACGCGGCCACCTGTCGCTCAAACTCATCGTTAGGTTCTCGATTGACGCGGCATGCTTTTACGATTTCGGCGTTAGCTCTCTCATTTGTCCTTGCGCGGGCGGAAGCCCCTCGAACGCTACAGATTGCAGGAATATATTCCGACCTACATTTTAATGTTGAAGGTGGAGACTTGCTCGGAACTGAGTTACTTATTCTGCCTAGTGCCGACGGCATTAACGTCGGCTGGACCGTCTTTATTCAAATCGCCGAAGGCGGGGCACCATTTACCGCCACCGTTCCATTATTGGTGACTGCCGGCAAGATTGAATTTACGCTACCGCCAAAAGGGGTGCATCGAGGTAGGAAATTCACCGGCCTTCTGAGGACTAGCGAAATCTTGCTTGCTTGGGATAATGGTAAAGTAGAACACCTTAGACGCGGCCGGAGCCACTGGCAGTGACCTAACAATCGGTTAGAGCGATCGCGGGCCGCGGCTTCGGTAAATTTAGGGGAGTGTCGATGATGGGCATAAATCCACTTCGTTTACTAGCAACGCAACTCCGCGTCGCTCAACCTCATCGTTAGGCGTCACTAAGACATGGCATCGCTAGATCCAAGCATTTCTCTGGTCGCGTGGTGGGGAGCTATCCTTTCTACCTTCTTGGCTGCGATCAAGGTCCGGGAGATATGGCGAGACAGGTTCCGAGTCGACATCAGCCACAGCTTCGCTGGACTATCCTACATCGGCAATAAGGTCCTAATCCGCAATTTAGGCGTCCGGCCTTTTATTCTCGCCGATTGGGCGCTGCTTTACTGCTCAGGCAGATGGCCATGTCGGCGCCTCGAGCCGCTGGCTAGTACGGAAAGTGACAACACGGATTCGAAAGTTGACCCAGGCTCTACGTACACGTTGCACTTTGTCGATGAGAATTACTTCAACTGGGGCGGAAGTGCCCTTAACGGGCGCCGCATCTATATTCGTCTCAATGTTGCTGGTCGGCAGCCTAAGTATCGAAAAGTGTACTCACCGTGACGCCTAACAACGCGTTGCAGCGATCCGCCCCACCGTCGATGCGGGCGCGCGTCCTGCGCGCCGGGAATATTGTCGCGCAGTCGCGCGCTGTTACCGCCATCGTGGCGGTCGCTGAACACGATCGTTAGGCGCCGCCTCTAATTTTTCGCAATGATTGCCGCCAGCTCTCTGTTCGACGCACCGAGCGCCAGAATTGATTTCACGAGCAGATCGAGCGACACCGTGGGATCTCCGGCCTCCATCTTTGCGACACGTGATTGGCTCGACTTTAGCGTCTTTGCCAGATTGACCTGGGTGATGCCTGTTGCCCGCCGGCGGGCTTTGAGACCCTCTGCGAGCTTGAGACGCAGCTCGATATACATCTCCTCCTGGTCCGAGAGCCCCAGAAGATCCTTGGCATTGCCGAGCCTCCAACCCCTCAATTCGAGTTTCTTACGCTTATTTTCCCGCATCGTCATACTCCTTAAGGCGCTTCTGGCAAGTGTCAATGACGGTCTTGGGCGTCTTACCGGTCTTCTTGGCAAATACTTCGAGAATCACAATGGCATCGGTGTCGATTCGATACACGACGCGCCAGGTACTGGAGACGTTGTCTATTCGCAGCTCATGGCATCGCGGCCCGACGCTGGGCATCGGGCGGGATTGCGGCATCGACGACAATTCACCGCGCTGCAGTTGACGCAGCAAGAACCCCGCTTCGAGTCTGGCACTTCGAGACATTGGCGGGGTTTTGATCTCGCCATGAAGCCACGCCAGAGGCTTGTCTTTGGGACTCATTCAAAGTAGTATATGTCAGTGCTGACATATGCGCAAGCGGCTCCTAACAATCGGTTCGAGCGATCACGGGGGTCGCAGCTTCGGTGAGCCAAGGAGAGGGTCGATGACCTGGATAAATCAGTTTCGTTGGATGTCGACACAACCCCGCGTCGCTCAACCTCATCGTTAGAGGTCAATTGGCGCTGCCGTTGCATGTGGGGCGCACCACTGGTAATTTATGATATATGGCACGGCCACTTTCCATAATTCAGGATGAAATTCGCACGCTTAGCGTCAAAGACAAAGAGGCGTTATTGCGGGCCTTGTGGGAGGATTTGGACGGCTATCCGGATATTGATGTGGACGCTGCATGGCTTGATGAAGTGCAGCGGCGCAGTAAGGAAATCGACGACGGTCTTGTCGAATGCGTCCCAGCAGAAGATGTGTTTTCAAAACTTGAGTCGCTTATTCGAAAATGAAGCCATAATTTCACCCGGCGGCAATTCAAGAAATCGCCGCTGCGTTGAAAGGCCGTGACGCTCGAGGCTTCGGATTAAGTGAGGAGCTGTTGCGGGAATTGCGTCGTGTTGTGGCGCTGCTTTGTGATACGCCCCACATCGGTGAGCAACTTGACCATCGTCATAGGCGATTTCCCATAGGGAAATTTCCGTTTGGCGTTATCTTCCGTGTTGACGGAGACTCGCTCAGAATTATTGCCGTTGCGCATCGTCGCCAAAAACCGGGCTATTGGCGTAGGCGCAAGTGACCTCAAACAAATCGTTCGAGCAATCGGACGGCGCAATTTCGGGGACGTAACCGCAATGTCGACGATTGGGATAAAGTGGCTTCTGCTCACGTCAGCGCGACCGCCGGTCGCTCAACTCAAACGTTAGAGGCCGTTTTGGACACGGGCATCGCATTGGTTTATCGTATCTGTATGAGGAATTCGGTGGTCAGCGTTTCTCCTGATGTAATGAGTGGGGCCCCAGTATTCCCAGGTACTCGCGTGCTAGTTCAGACGCTACTTGAGTATCTCGAGGCCGGCGACTCCATTGACGAATTCCTCGCGGGATTTCCCTCTGTATCGCGGCCGCAGGTGATTGCGTTTCTAGAGCGCGCGACCACTCTGGCCGTCACTGATGCCGCTTGAGAGTCCTGCTCGACGAATGCGTCGATGCTCGCCTGGCGACCAGCCTCGCCACGCTCGATGTTCATACGGTCGCCGATCAGGGTTGGTTGGGAATATCGAACGGCCAGCTGTTGACGTTGGCCGCAGCAGAATTTGACGTGTTCGTTATTGTTGATCGGAACCTACCGTTCCAACAGCATCTACCAAAATTCGACATCGCAGTAATTCTGCTGAGGGCCAAGACGAATCGAATTGACGACCTGGTCCTTCTGGTTCTTGATTTGATACCCACAATCCCGGGCGCAAAGAAGGGCGTCGTCACTCCGATCGGCCTCTAACAAACGGTTAGAGCGATCGCGGACCGCAGTTTCGATGAGTTCAGGGGTGGCATCGATGATTGAGATAAATCAGCTTCGTTTACCGGCAACGCACTCCGGCGTCGCTCAACCTACTAGTTAGGCGCATCCCCATTGCCAACACGGTACTCGCGACACTAGTCTTTCCAACCTTGAACAACCCCACCTCAACCGAATCAGCTGACGAACCCAAGTCTCTCTTTCGAGTGAAGATTGCGATTCTCTTTGTCGTTTTTCTTTGCTGTTGGCTCGCGTTCGTTTTTGGTGTCCCGCGTAACTACGAGAACTCAATCTTCTGCGTCGCGGGAGCCTCGGCCGTCCTCATGTATTTTGTTCGATGCGAATCGTGTCACTCCTCCATTTATTATCGCAAGGGTGGGATCAGGAAGCTCTTTGGAGGTTTCGACTATTATAGGTTTGCGCTGGCTAGCCGATGCCCCTGCTGCGGCCGCAAACGAATCTAGCGTACGCGCCTAACAAGCGGTTAGAGTGATCGCGGGCCGCGGCTTCGATGAGTTCATGGGAGTGTCGATGATGGGCATAAATCAGCTTTGTTTACAGGCAACGCAGCCCCGCGTCGCTCAACCTTATTCTTAGGCGCAGATTTAGAAATATAGTTGGTGAGAAATTTCGCGCTACTTATTGAGGTGTAATTGACCTAGCCACCGAGAATTCCAGTGATATCAAACGAATTGAGGCGCGGTAGATTGGGGGACGCGCGTCTTGCGCGAAAGCTGGCGGCACAGTCGCTCAGCCGTCGCTTCGAGGTCAGCGCTTGATAGGGGTTTTCACGGCGTCGGGAAATCGGCGTAAGATTAGCGTCACCGAGGCGCAGCAAATCTCCCAAACGCAATGAGCGGTATTGCAAGAGCGGACGGCCAGGATGCGCGCTTGAGGCAAGTGGGGAAGGTCAGCGCCTGTACGGGCCTAACAGGCGGTTAGAGCGATCGCGGGGCGCAGCTTCGGTGAGGTCAGGGGGCATCGATGCTTGAGATAAATCAACTTCGTTTAACGGCAACGCAGCCCCGCGTCGCTCAACCTTATTGTTAGGTGCCCCAAGTGAACTCGACTCACGAATCGAGTAATCCCCAACAGCAGTCTTTCCGTCTCGCGGCAATTGTGGTTGGCGGGTTTCTCGCGCTTACCTTGATCGGTGGCGTGGCTTATTGGTCGACTCAACGTAGCTCTGGCCTTCCAAAGGGCGGCGTAACCCTAAGCGCGACGGTTAAATTTATCGGCGTAGAAGGTGGTTGTTGGATGTTGAAAACAAAATATGGGTTATTTTTAGCACCTAATCTGCCAAAAGAATTCAGAGTAGATGGCTTGAAGGTAACAGCTAAGGCACAACTAGCGGTAAGTCAGGCGCATTACTGCCCGATGGGCCGCGGGATAGTCGTCGTATCAAGTGTCTCAGGCTCCGGTGCCTAACAATCGGTTCGAGCGATCAGTCGGCGCGTCTTCGGGGAGGTCATCGTGATGTTGAAGATTGAAATAAAGTGGTTTCGATTAACGGCAGCGCGGCCACCTGTCGCTCAACCTTATTGTTAGGCGCCACGATGGAACATCCACTTCGAACTGACGAAGAGCGCGTGTTGACAGAGTCCCAGGTCACCAGCCTTCTCAAAGGCCTATGTATCGACCTCGGCTTCTGCCTCCCCGCCAACGTTGCCGAAAAATTAGAATCCAACCCTCCGCGGACAATCGACGCGTTCACTCGCGCAGTGTTCAAGGCGGAGGGGTTAGATCCTGCGCTGGCCGATCGAAGGCTTTGCGATCAGGTGCGAAGGGCTGTGGCGCTTGCTTTTGATGGCATCACAAACGCCTAACAATCGGTTCGAGCGATCGCGGGGTCGTATCTACGCTGAGCTAAGGAGGGAGTGGATTATCTGGACAAATCGGTTTCGTTTTGCGTCGGTGCAATCCCGCGTCGCTCAATCTCATCGGCAGGCCCAACATGCATTTTCTTGGTGTTGTGGTACTTATCATTGCGGGTCTCACCTGGATCATTAGCCTCAGAGCAGTCATGCGTCCTCAGCTTCGCTGTCCAAGAGCGTAATCGCTAATATCAGCGCTTCGTCCATCGCCAACCTCGTTTAAGAACTTCAAAACGAGCCAGAAGCGCCGGTTAGTTGGGTTCATATTTGCGTTCATCGTGTTGGGTACCCTCGGTCTTGGACTTGTTGAGGGCGTATTCGATTGACCCCACCGCATGCTCGGCCTAACAATCGGCTCGAGCGATCAGGCGGCGCTGCTTCTGGGAGGTTAGGATAATGTCGACGATTGGAATAAAGTGGTTGAAATTAGCGGCAGTTCGGCCGCCTCTCGCTCAATCTCATCGTTAGACGGCGATGACGGGCGACATCGCATTTCATGAGGAGGCATTGGTGGATGCCCACCAGCACTGCTCAATCCACGATGACGAAATCGCGGCTTCGTCACTCTGTGACTGCTTTTACTGTCTTGCAATTTGCCCTCTGGCAGAGGTCACGGAATTGCTGGGCGACCGAATCCACGGTGTCGCGGGACGAACAGCGCTCTGTCCGAAATGTGCAATTGATTCGGTGATTGGATCGGCGTCGGCGCACCCTATTAACGAAGTCTTCCTCGGGGCGATGCGCCGTCGCTGGTTTGAGACTTAAGGGGGGCGCAGTGGCTTAGTTTAACAACGTCTCCGAGCGGCCCGTCATGCCCGGTCAGGGGCGCGCCGCGAGCTCCCAGGTAAATTGTGCGCCAACGGCGCAATGCCGCGGTCACTGCGCAGCAGCTCAACGCAAGCGTTAGACAACCATTAGCGCTTTGACGTTATAGCGTTGTATGATATAGTTGTACTATGGAAAATGCCAAGCGAGTTACCGTCTATTTCGAATCCGATGTACACAAGGCGCTGCGTCTTCGTGCTGCTGCGTCAGACCGATCCGTATCCGATATGGTTAATGATGCAGTGCGTTTGAGTCTTGCGGAAGACGCCTCTGATCTTAATGCCTTCTCTGCGAGGCGAAACGAAAAAAACATCTCTTTTGAATCCTTCGTTGGCGGCTTAAAGCGACGTGGCAAAATATAGTCTGTTACTTAAGCCATCGGCCGCAAAGGAGATTGAAACAGTCGGTTCCAAAAGTGACCGGCGACGCATCGTAGGGAAGATTGGGGCCCTGTCCGCTGAGCCGCGACCAAACGGCTCGGAAAAACTTGCAGGATATGATGATCGCTATCGCGTACGACAAGGGAGTTATCGAATCGTATACTTAATTGACGACTCAAATTTGGAAGTCACAATATTTAAGGTTGGGCATCGTAAGGACGTATACCGCTGACTTGTCTAACAATCGGTTGGAGCGATCAGGCGGCGCAGCTTCGGGGAGGTCATCGGGATGTCGACGATTGAGATAAAGTGGTTTCGGCTGATGGCGATGCGACCACCTGTCGCTCAACCTTATTGTTAGACGTTACCCCCATTCACCGTGCATCGCCTATTTTGACTGTCGTGGGACACTAGCGTGGCCGCACAAATGCATGCGGGGTTTCAGTTACGACAAATTGATCGCTTTATGTGCTCGCCCCATGCCGAGATCATCGGCGCTGCTATCGCGGCGATTGCCAATACCATCACTTTGCTTTTCTACAGTGGCATCCACCTGCACATGGGCGATCTTTTGCACGTATTTAGAACGCGCGGATTATTTTTTGCGGTTTTCTCTGGAATATTTGCTATCGGCGGCTGGTGGACGGTCCGCGCTTGGAAGCAGCTATGGCGCTGCGGGCGCAGTCCCTGGGAGCGCATGGTATACGACCATGGTGTGAGGCTTTTTAGATGGATGACGGCAGCTAGTATTGTCGCAATTATAACGTCGCTCGGTTGGCAGGCTGATGCGGGTGCGCCATTTGGGCCGTTAATGATGACGGGCGCGCTCGGCGCAGTTGTGTTTGGACTACCTGTTTCTTTGCACTTGGGATATTTTTGGGGTAACGCGTTTGCAAAGGTTGTGGGCGTCGAAAGGGACCCGCGTGTTGAGATTGGCGACCCGCCTCATCCGGCGTCATTGGGATAACTTTAGTGGCAGCGCTGAATGTGGGTCAAACGCCTAACAATCGGTTCGAGCGATCGCGGGTGTCGTCTTCGGTGGGCCAAAGCGGGAAGTCGATGATTGGGATAAATCAGCTTCGTTTAACGGCAACGCATCCCCGCGTCGCTCAACCTTATAGTTAAGTGTCGAATCAACGACGCGCGATAATGGCTGCCAGTTCTTTGTTTGAAGCACCAAGCGCCAAGATTGATCTGACCAGTAAATCCAGCGTTACACTAGGATCTCCAGATTCCATTTTTGCTACACGGGATTGGCTGGATTTCAAGGTGCGCGCGAGCTTGCCTTGTGTAATTCCATTAGCGTGCCGACGCTCCTTTAGGCCAGACGCAAGTTTTAGACGTAGTTCTATGTACCGATTTTCTCGGTCCGAAAGGCCAAGAAAATCCTTGGTACTTCCGAGTCGCCAACCTTTTGATGCAAGTTTCTTTCGTTTACTTTCCAGCATTTATATAGTCCTTAAGTCGCTTCTGGCATGCCGCAATGACAGTCTTTGCCGTTTGCCTCGTCTTTTTCGAAAACACGTCGAGAAGCACAATGGCATCGGATTCAATCCGATAAATTATGCGCCAGTTTCCACTTGTGTCATTAATGCGTAATTCATGGCACTGCGCACCAATGGAAGGCATCGGTCTCGATTGTGGTAGCGACAGCAACTCGCCATGTTGCAACCGCCGAAGTAAGATACCAGCCTCTACCCTGGCTTCTTTGGACAGTGGTGGGGATTTTATCTCCCAATGCAGCCACGCCAAAGGTTTATCTTTTGGACTCACGAAAAATATCATATGTCAGAATTGGCATATTGACAAGCGCCGCCTAACACTCGGTTGGAACGATCAGGCGGCCCAGCATCGGGGAGGTCACGACAATGTCGCCGATTGAGATAAAGTGGTTTCGAATAGCGGCAACGCGACCACCTGTCGCTCAACCTGGGCATTAGACGTACAATGGAGTATTGCGAAATGCGAACCATCAAGATTGCGGGTCCTATTGTAACGGTTTTATCTTTTGTGTGCCTAGCTGCGTGTCAGACGCAACGACCTGTCGATTCGGCAGTGGGCGAACCACCGCATGATTACGAAACCACTTCGCGCAATGCTTTGATGGAGGTCCCGCTCTTCAGGACGCACCCGAATATGGTCCAGTACATAAGTTGTGGTAAGCCCATTCCTGCTTACCAGACCACTATGCCACTTCTCGGTGGCAAGGTAGTTTGGAAGGGATACATGGTTGAAGTAAATTACAGCGTAAAAAATGTATTCGGGGCGTCGCATTTTGCTAAATTGAGTGTCTTATACGATGGGGATAAAGTGAACTCGGTAGTTGGCAATGCCTCTGAAGCCGGCGTGCATTTACTGTGAGCGTAATTTACAAATTTTATTTAGGGTCACATGTTGGTTCTCTGAACACGAATATTTATGAGAGTGGTTCTAACGGTAGGATCGAGCGAGCGTACGGCTGTCGTTTTCTTAAGAGGTCATAACAGTGTCGATGATTGGGATAAAGTGGTGTCAATTGCCAGCAACTCGGCCGCGCGTCGCTCAACCCTATTGTTAGGGCAATCACCATAACAACCAACCCTCGCCCAACTAGGCTCTGGGGCGTCACTATTATAAACGTCGCAGTTGCGCTGATTGGTATTGCGACCATGGGGTTCTTGCTTATTAGCTCGATGACGGATTCACAGTTGTCGATGGTCCCCGACGCACCGGCGATGGCTATTACGAGAGCGTCATAATCGATCCAGACGGCAATCGGATTGAGATTTGCTTTTAGCATACACATCTAACAGTAGGTTCGAGCGATCACGGGCCGCAGCTTCGGAGAGTATCGATGATGGAGATAAATCAGCCTTGGTTGTCGGCAACGAAACCCGCATCGCCCAACCTTATTCTTAGCCGGAACTTTAGAAATAGCGTGAGTGAGCAATTTCAGACGGCGTAATAGGGTGTTATTAATTTGACTGCTGCGAGATTTCGCGATATCCCTATACATTGAGGTGAGCTCGATTAAGGAGCATGGGTCGTGGGTAAGCGCGGGTGTCGTTGTCGCTCCACCGACGCTGCGAGGTTACTGCTTGATTGTGAATTTCACTAAAGTGCCAATTGGGCGTAGGATTGACCTCACCGAGGCGTAGCAAAGCTTCAAGAGCAATTAGCGGAATAGCATCGGCAGATCGCGGGGCGCGCGTGGGGTAAGTAGGGAAGGGCATTCCCTATGGCCCTAGCAAGCGGTTCGAGCGATCGCAGGCCGCAGCTTTTCTAAGTTTAAGGGGTGTCCATGATGCGCATAAATCGGTTTCGATTCGCGGCACCGCAATTCCGCGTCGCTCAAACTTATAGTTAGATGACATTTATGGGCGGCGCGCGTGGCTAAAACTTCTCAGTATTGGTTTCCCGCAAAGCGCTACGGGTGGGGATGGGGTCTTCCCGTTTCATGGCAAGGTTGGGCTGTTTTTGTTGTTTTCTTAGTGGCCGTACTAATTGCTGCTATTACCTTTTTGCCGAGACGGCAGGTCGCATTTCAATTATCAGTGGCAGTATTGGTGTTCGCGCTAATATTGGTTTGTTATGCAAAAGGTGAGCCGCCATCGTGGCGTTGGGGTGACCGCAAGTAACCGAATTCGCGGTTCGGCAAATAATTAATTCGAGCGATCACTTCGGCCTCCTTGAAAAGCATCGCGAAGGGAAATCATATGTCTTCCACAGGCCTCAAAAACTCCGCCAGAAATTGGGTCGTAAAGCTGCCGCCCAGTGTCCGCATGAATTGCTGCACGGCGCTCGTTGCTATTGAACATTGTTGCTCAAAGGGAGCCGGGTGGACCTATGGTTAACACCAGCGTAACGCTTAACCAATCCGCTCACTTATGCTTTACTTGATGCACATCCAATCCAAGGAGCTTAATTGTGGCACAAGACATTTGGCTAAACCTTCCGGTTCAAGATCTCGCTAATTCGGTCAAATTCTTCACAGAAATTGGCTTCACCCGCAATCTTGGGCCAGGGAATAGTGAAAGATCCGCATCTTTCATTATTGGTGAGAAAAAAGTTGTTTTAATGCTCTTCGCACCAGACTTATTTGCTAGTTTCACCAACAATGCACTTTCGGACACAAGATCAGGAACGGAGGTCTTGTTTTCCTTGGGAGCCGATAGCCGAGGTAGAGTTAACGAAATTGCGAGTCGAGTCAAATCAGCGGGCGGAGTAGTATTCAGAGAGCCGCAGGAATTCAATGGATTCATGTATGGGTGCGGATTTTGTGATCCCGACGGTCATCGATGGAATGTGCTTTTTATGGATGCTACCAAAATGTCCAAGTAGCTGCGCTTTATGTCAATCTTGAACAAGATAGATGATGAGGACACACTACTTCCGTTTGCCGACGCTGTACAACTGCATAGTTAGACCACTACATGACAACCTTAAGTTTCAGCCATTATAATCTTCGCGCTCCTCGTGAATTGCTAGATACATTGCGCTCGTTCTATACGGAGGTCGTTGGTCTCAGTGCGGGTGATCGTCCGCCATTCACGAGTTTCGGTTACTGGCTCTATGCGGGTCAGCAAGCGGTGTTGCATCTATCTGAGGCTGCACGCCACGAAGTCCGACCAATCGAACCCGCCACAACTTTTGATCACGCGGCCTTTAACTGCACTGGGCGAACGGACTACGAGTATAAGCTCGCACAACTGGGTATCCAGTATGAAGTTGCTCACGTTCCACTAACAGGCGTGGTTCAACTTTTCTTTAAAGACCCCGCTGGAAATGGCGTGGAACTTAACTTCACGGGCACCGACGCTCAACCGACTCATTAGCGAGCAAGTCTGAGGCTCCATGATTCTTCGTGCCGCTGACCCAATCGATTTTCCCGCTATCCTAACGCTCAATGAGGAGTCCGAAAGCTTCTTAAGTCCGCTTTCCATGGCGCAACTGGTGGTACTACACGAAAAAGCGGCACTGCATCTGGTTGTTGAGCAAGCCGGGCAAGTCACGGCATTCTTACTGGCCCTTCGCGAGCACGTCGCGTACGACAGTGTTAACTACCAGTGGTTTGAAAATCGATATCCGTCATTTCTGTACATAGATCGAGTGGTTGTGGGTCGGTCCGTTCAAGCAAAGGGGACCGGCTCATTGATGTACGGGCAGCTCTTCGCGCATGCAGAGCAGTACGAGGTGCCGCTAATCACTTGTGAATACGACATCGACCCACCGAATCCCGCATCCGCGCGTTTTCATACTAAATTTGGGTTTCGCGAAGTGGGTCGTCAGTCCGTCGGTAACGGCAAGAAACAGGTGTCGCTTCAGGTGGCAAAGACTAAAGCCGCCACCCTTTTATAGACCGAGTGCAGAAGATCTAACCGAAATCTTGTCTGCCATCGCGAAACGTAAAGACATGCAATGATCAAGAGAATCGTATGGGTCGGCGCAGGGATATAAAGAGCGGTACTAACCCATTGCTGTGGCGTATTATAGAGCCGAACCAAGTCCGGCCCGTGGGGCCCGTAGACATCTTGACCGCTAGGCCATAATGAAGCGTGCCGCACTAGAACGTAACCGAACCCGCAATGTCTGGCTCCGTCATCTTCGTAGTCATGGCGGCAATGTCATTTGTGCTTGTGATCTTCAACCCAATCGCTTCCGAAAAGGTCAGCGGGTCGCGGGGTGTGGGCGCCCCCGATGTTGGTTGTGTCATTCTAACAAATTGGCGAGCGTACCCTCTGTGCAAGACCTGCGCAGCCGGATATATTTTAAAGAAGCTGTCGCCTAAATCTAATCCATGACCCAAGCTACTTATCGCGGTGCGACCGACGCGGATTCTTCCGCAGTCGCAGTTCTCGTCGAACGCTACTGGGCCTTCGAGCATATCGAAGGCTTCGAGTCGCAACGTGTCGTTTCGTTGTTGACCGAAATCTTAGCTACCCCAGAGCACGGCGCGATGTGGGTCGCAGAAAAGGAGGGCCAATTGATCGGTTACCTACTTGCCGTTTATCTATGGAGTCTTGAGTACGGTGGCATGATGGCGCAAATCGACGAATTTTTTATACTACCCGAGATTCGCTCCGGTGGCGTCGGCACTGGGTTGCTGCGATACGCTGAGGCGGAAATGACCAGCAGTGGTTTGGTGCACCTTGAGTTACAACTGGCGGTCACTAATATTAGGGGACGTATTTTCTATCGACACCACGGATTTCAAGAACGCGCCGGTTACGAATTGCTCGACAAGCCGCTGAGGTAACCCAAAGCCTTAAGTTTGCGAATTCAGGGCTGATCGCGCTATTGTGCCGGGCATTATGAAACTCACAAAACCTTACTTACTTTTTCTGGGTGAAAGCCATTCCTTAGGCGAGTGTAAAACCGCAGCGGGATTGCGCGATTGGTGCCGCAGCGATGTGGTAGGACAGTTCTCACTGCCCGCCGGCACAGTCGATCTCGGCATTGCGCGCCACACACCGGAATCCGCCTACGCAGCGGGTGCGCGTTCAATGGTCATCGGCATTGCGCCCGTGGGAGGAGCCATTCCGCCTGCATGGTGGCCAGCATTGTTGAGTGCCGTGGAAGCAGGTCTCGACATCGTCAGTGGCATGCACACGCGCTTAAAATCGGTGCCGGGGCTCGCCGCCGCCGCTGAACGACGCGGCCGAAATCTCTTCGATGTGCGTCACTCTGACCAAGTGTTCTCCGCGGCTTCGGGCTTGAAGCGGACCGGCATGCGAGTTTTAACCGTGGGCACAGATTGCGCGTTGGGCAAGAAATATACCGCGCTGGCGTTGACCAAGGCATTGCAAGACGCTGGCCGAGCCGCGACCTTTCGTGCTACGGGTCAGACCGGCATTATGATTTCCGGGAGCGGTGTCGCAATCGATGCGGTGGTGGCGGATTTTATCGCAGGCGCGGCTGAGTGGCTGTCGCCCAATAATAAGCCGGATCACTGGGATGTGATCGAAGGCCAGGGTGCGCTCTTCCATCCTGCTTATGCAGGAGTGACGATGGGTTTACTGCATGGATCTCAGCCAGATGCACTGGTGCTATGCCATCATCCCTTGCGTACCACGATCGATGAATATCCACACTGCCCGTTGCCTAGCTTACGCGAGGCGATGGATCAATATTTAACGGCTGCTCGCGTCACTAACCGGGCGGTACGTTTTGTCGGTATTAGCCTGAATACCTCGAAGCTTACCGATGAGCATCGCAAACGCTTAACGGCTGAATTAGAAAAGGAGTTCGGCCTCCCTGTGATTGATCCCATTCGAGAAGGTGCTGCGCGAATCGCCGCGCTGATGGTGGAAATTTTTCCTGGGCCCGCCGCATCAGCGGGCTCCGCCGCACCCGCGCGAGCCGCCACATGAGCCTACCCATCGCCATGAAGCTTAAGCTTGAGCGTGAAACCTGGCCCTACAAGGTGCCGTTCGGTATCTCGCGAGGTGCTGAAGTCGCGCTGAACGTTATTGTCGTGACGCTGACCGGCAGCGATGGCATCGTGGGTCGCGGCGAAGCGGCGGGAGTGGACTACGATGGCGAGACCGTCGCGTTAATGAGTCAGCAAATTGAAGCATTTCGCGCGGATGTCGAAGTCGGTATCGATTTTAATTCGCTCGCGACTCGCTTGCCGCCGGGCGGTGCACGCAATGCACTCGACTGTGCGTTGTGGGATATGACCGCACGCCGTCGCGAGGTATCGGTATGGGAGATGGCAAATATCACGGATCCCAAACCATTGACCACATGTTTCACTTTAGGGATTGATACCGATGAGGCCACGCGCGCCGGTGCGACTCAGTATCGCGATTGGCCGCTGTTAAAAGTTAAAGTCAATCACGAACGACATATAGAAGTGATTCGCTTGGTGCGCAAAGCCGCGCCCAATGTGCGCATCATGATTGATCCCAATCAGTCGTGGACCGTGGAGTTGCTCAATACGCTTGCTCCCGAATTGCACGCGCTGGGTGTGGTATTGATTGAACAGCCGGTGGCGCGTGGCCAGGACTCTACTTTGAGCAAATATAAGGGAAAAATAAGGCTCGCAGCCGATGAGTCGGTGATTGACCGACGTAGCTTGCCAGCCATTCGCGATTACTATCAAGTGGTGAACATCAAGTTGGATAAAACTGGGGGCCTGACCGAAGCGCTAGCCTTGGCGCGAGAAGTGCGACACTTAGGATTGGCAGTCATGGTGGGATGTATGGCGGGTACCTCGCTCGCCATGGCGCCTGGTATGGTGGTGGGGCAGTTGGCGGAGTTTATTGATTTGGATGGTCCGCTACTGCATGGCAAGGATCGAACCCCTGGCATTGAATATCATTTAGGGCGCATGCAATTGCCGCCCGCTGCGCTGTGGGGAGGCGCGGGGTCCTGAACTCGACCACCGAACCACAGGGGACTTTGGAGGTTGCACTGGCGCACGCGACGCGCTTGTTGGCGCAGAGTCCTAACCTCGCCGTGACCCAAGCGCAAGAAATTCTTAACGCGGTACCGGGACATCCGCAGGCCCGGCTTATATTAGGCGCGGCGCGACGATCACTCGGAAATACTCAAGCGGCATTGGAGGTGCTGGAACCCTTAGCTCAAGAGCAACCGCAATCGATGCCGGTGCATTTGGAGTTGGGCGTTGCGCGCAGCGAAGCCGGTTTAGGTGTTGAAGCGGTCGCGTCTTTTTTGCGCGCGACGCAATTGAAACCGGATTCTCCCGATGCGTGGCGACTTCTCGCGGATCAGTGGGATGCCAACGGAGATTCGCAAAGAGCGGATGCGGCGCGTGCTCGTTATCTCAAAACGGCCACCAAAGATCCGCAACTACTTCAATGTGCCGCCGCCTTAGTTGAGAACAACTTGCCCGTGGCCGATGCCCTGTTGCGAGCACATTTACAAAGAGCTCCGAATGATGTCGCAGGTTTGCGGATGTTGGCCGAAGTCGCTGCGCGATTGCGCAGGTACGGAGATGCGCAGGAATTGTTGGAGCGTTGTCTTAAGTTGTCTCCGAGTTTTGACGCGGCTCGCCACAATTATGCGGTGGTGCTCAATCGTCAGGGAAAAGCCGCGGCGGCGTTGCCGGAAGTGCAAAAATTGTTGGCGAAGGAGCCGCGTAATCCGAATTATCGTAACCTCAACGCGGCGGTGCAAGCGAATCTCGGTAATTACAATGAGTCCATTGTGGTGTACGAGGCGGTGTTAAAAGAATATCCCGAGCAGCCAAATATTTGGATGAGCTATGGGCATTCATTGAAGACCGCGCGGCGTCAGGAGGAGAGTATTGCCGCGTATCGACGGGCTATTGCCCTGAAGCCCAGCCTAGGCGAGGCTTACTGGAGCCTGGCCAACCTTAAGACCTTTCGGTTTACGGATGCGGACGTGGGGGCGATGGACGCTCTGCTTAAGGGGACGGACGTCGTTAAGGGGACGGACCTCGGTAAGCGAACCAACCTCGATGAGGACGAGCGGGTCAATATTGAGTTCTCGTTAGGGAAGGCGTTTGAGGATCGAGCGCAATATAAAGAGTCGTTCGATCATTATCAGGCGGGCAATGTGTTGCATCGTCGCCGGCACTCCTATAGTGCGGATGAAAATACGTCCTTCGTGCGGCGTTCGATGGAGGTATTTACGCCGGAATTCTTCGCGGCGCGCGTGAGGGGTGGAGACCCGTCGCCGGATCCGATTTTTATTGTGGGATTGCCGCGGGCAGGGTCGACGCTGATTGAGCAAATTCTGGCCAGTCACTCCTTGGTTGAAGGGACGATGGAGTTGCCAGATATTCCGCAGATTGCCCGTGAGCTTGCGGATCGTGAGGCGACGGAGGGGGATGAAGCGGGGTTCTTGCGCACCGTTTCGTCGTTGAGTGCGGCGGAGTTGCGCGGGCTGGGGGAACGTTATTTGGCGAGCACGCGGGTGCATCGTAAGACGGGCAAGCCCTTTTTCATCGATAAAATGCCGAATAACTGCTTGTATGTGGGGCTGATTCAACTCATCTTACCCAACGCTCGGATCATCGATGCGAGACGGCACCCGTTGGGGTGCTGCTTTTCGGGGTACAAGCAGCATTTTGCGCGCGGCCAAAATTTTACCTACGGCCTTGAGGATATAGGGCGCTATTACCGGGACTACGTACAGCTCATGGACCATGTCGAGCGGGTACTGCCAGGGCGGGTTCACCGCCTGGTCTACGAGGACATGATCGAGAACACGGAGGCTGAGGTGCGTCGACTCCTGGATTACTGTGGTTTGTCGTTCGAGTCCGCGTGTTTGAGGTTCTATGAGAATCCCCGCGCGGTGCGCACGGCGAGCTCGGAGCAGGTCCGGCAACCGATATTCCGAGAGGGTGTGGATTTTTGGCAACATTACGAGCCTTGGCTGGGGCCGTTGAAAGAGGCGCTCGGGCCGGCGCTTACCTGTTACCCTGCCGCAACGAAAGTCGCACAGTAGCTAAAATTGGGGTATCTTTCGGCCCACAGGTTTACTGTAAGTTTGTTAAGGGATAGGGGAAATTATGAATCGTCGTTCAAATAGTGTCGTGTCGCGTGTGAGCCAACCCACTGCCGGATTCGGTGGGCGAGCATCGAGTATGCGCTTACCTTTGGCGGCCGCGATAACTGCCATTCTAGCGGGCGTGCCGCTCGCTTATGCCGCGGAGCCTGAATCCAATACACTAGAAGAAGTCGTCGTGACGGCGCAGAAAAAGAGCGAGAACCTTCAAGACGTGCCCATTGCGATCATCGCGCTTGGCACGCAAAAGCTTGAGGAACTGCATGTGCAGAACCTCGACGATTACGTGAAGTACCTGCCGAGCGTCTCCTATAGCCGCGGTCAGGGTCAGGGCGGCAACGGCCAGCCGGGTTCATCGCATGTCTACATGCGCGGCGTGGTCTCAGGCGCCAATGAGAATCACTCTGGCTCGCAGCCAAGCGTCGGTACCTACCTGGACGAGCAACCGGTGACGACCATTGACGGAACGGTTGATGTGCATGTCTATGACATTGCTCGCGTCGAAGTGCTTGAGGGCCCGCAAGGCACTTTGTATGGTGCCAGTTCTCAGGCGGGCACCATTCGCATCATTACCAACAAACCCGATACATCGAAGTTCTCAGCGGGCTACGATATCGGCGGTAACCAGATTAACCACGGGGGCGCTGGCTGGACAGCAGAAGGTTTCGTGAACCTGCCTTTAAGTCCGATCGCGGCGATCCGCCTAGTAGGTTGGATAGAACACGATGGTGGGTTTATTAGCAACGTTGCTGGCACAAACGCTGCGGCGGGTATTATAAGCGGGGTACGTACTTTTAATACTTGGAGCGGCCAAACAACAGCCGCCGACGGAAGCGGTTCTGGGAAGCCGCCGTATGTCGTTCCGACGAATGGGGTAGTTGGCGCGGGTGCGATTAGCAATGCAGCTTATCGCAAGAACAATTACAACACCGCCGACACCAAGGGCGGTCGCGCGTCGCTCAAGCTATCTCTCGGTGACAACTGGTCGGTCACCCCGACTGTGATGGGACAGTCGGTGAACAGCGAAGGATTCTTCGGCTACGATCCTGCTGTGGG
>JAYUFB010000027.1:0-15954 GCA_043738945.1 Gammaproteobacteria bacterium | reverse complement strand
CTCAAGCTATCTCTCGGTGACAACTGGTCGGTCACCCCGACTGTGATGGGACAGTCGGTGAACAGCGAAGGATTCTTCGGCTACGATCCTGCTGTGGGTGATTTGAAGGTTGTGCATTTCGGACCGGAGAACTCTCAGGACAGCTGGATTCAGACTGCGCTTACGGTTGAGGGTAAGGTTGGCAATCTCGACATGGTGTACGCCGGTGCGTACATGAAACGCAATACGCATTCGATCGCGGACTACAGCGACTACTCGTTTTTCTATGACAATTTAGTTGGTTCCGGGGCGTACTGGACCGGCAACAACGGCAAGGCAGTAATGCCGCAGGAACTTGTTGTTACGAAGGGATATTTCGAAAAGTTTAGTCATGAGCTGCGCTTTTCAACTCCCCAGCAATATCCAGTCAAGGCCACATTTGGCGGGTTCATTCAGCGCCAATTGCACGATATATACGAAAACTATGTGTTACCCGGGTACGGGTTCGTAAACCCAGGTGGTGGTGGAAATCCAGCTGGGTTTGCCGATGCGCTGTCGATTCCTTCGACTCCTGGCAATACGATCTGGCTCACCGACGAACAACGTATTGATCGCGACCAGGCAGTATTTGCACAGTTGACTTGGGACATGACTTCGCAACTGTCGGCAAATGTAGGTTATAGGCATTTTAAGAGCGACAACACGCTCTTGGGCTATTTTGGGTACTCACTTGCAATAGACAACATATTTGGGCCAACCAGTTCGGGCATGCTGCAATGCTTCACGCCTGTAATCAGGGTTAATGGCACACCGTGCACAAACCTCGACAAGCGTATTACGGAAAGCGGTAGTGTGCCGCGGTACAACCTGACTTATAAGATTACTCCGGATGCGATGGTGTACGGAACCTTCTCGAAGGGCTTCCGTCCGGGCGGTGTCAACCGCACTTCGGGCTACGGGCCCTACGCTGCTGATTTTCTTACTAACTATGAGATAGGTTGGAAGACGCAGTGGTTTGACCGTCGCGTGCGTTGGAACGGCTCACTGTTTTGGGAAGATTGGAAGAATTTTCAGTTCTCTTTTCTCGGGCCTAACAGTGTGACTGTCATTCAGAACGGTGGCAATGCACGTATCAAGGGCATCGAGTCCGAGCTCGAATGGGCGGTTGCCGGTGGTCTCACGTTGTCGACCAGCTTTACGCTGATTGATCCGCGCTTACAGAATAACTACTGCGGAAATACAGATCCAAATACGTTGCAGATCCAGTCAGCCTCATCGTGCAACGCATGGAGTAAGACTCCCGATCCGATTACAGGCCAGTATCCGGTCACGGGTCAGTTCGCACCGCTGGCTCCGGCAGGAACGAACCTGCCTATTGCGCCGAAGTTCAAAGGCAATGTGGTAAGCCGATATAACTTCGAGGTTGGTAGTTGGGGTGCAAACGTTCAGGGTGCGTTCGTTTACCAGACACAGACGGCACCAGCGTTGAAGACGTTCGATCAGCAGGCGATAGGCAACCAGCCAGCTTACGGGTTGTTCGATTTGTCGGGCGGCCTTGAGAAGAACGGGATGAATATTCAGTTGGTGGTGAACAACGTGATCGATAAACGCGCCCAGCTGTCGCGCTTCGAGCAATGCACGGTTAGTAAATGCTTGCAGCCGTACATCATCCCGACGCAACCACGCACCATCGCGATTAAGTTTGGTCAGAAGTTCTAGGATTCTCCGGTTATAGAATAATAGTGTTGTTAGCGATTCGCTGGCGGGCCTTTTGGTCCGCCGGCTTCTTCTTTGGGGTGCTCATGCCGACTGGCGTCGTGGGGTAGGCTGTGCGATTGGACTGGCTTTTAGGCGGTCTTGTTAGTTGTATTTGTGCTTTTCCTTCTTTCGCCGAGCGCGTTGCGGTCCTCAAACAAATCGATGCTCCGCACCCGTACTATTATCGGGAAATGTATCTACCGCAGCTCACCAGCGGTCCTTCTAGCGTCGCTTGGTCGCCGGATTCTCAAGAACTAATCTTCTCGATGGCGGGTTCGCTTTGGCGTCAGCGGGTGGGGACTCAAGTCGCGCAGCAATTGACCGCGGCGGCGGGTTACGACTACCAGCCTGATTGGTCCTCCGATGGACGGTGGGTGGTGTACAGCACTTACAATGGCGAATCGGTGGAGTTGTGGGCATTGGAGTTGTCGAGTGGTCATGCGCATGCGCTCACCGCCAATGGCGCCGTGAATGTCGAGCCGCGATTCTCGCCGGACGGTAAACGACTAGTTTTTGTTTCAACGCTTTTTAATAAACGGTTTCATGTCTTCACGGCGGATTTCTCCGGCGCACTCGCTTTGGCGAATATTGCGCGGCTGACCGGCGAGAATAAGAGCGCGTTGCCGCGTTACTACTACAGCCCTTTCGATCACGAAATCAATCCGGTATGGTCACACGATGGCCGTGAGATTCTGTACGTCTCGAATCGTAATCATATTTACGGCACGGGGGGATTTTGGCGCACGCCTTCCACTCGTGGCGGCGGCGCGTCTGAGGCACCCGAAGCGCGGGAGATTCACTATGAGGAGACTAACTGGAAGGCGCGCCCCGATTTCTCGCCGGATGGGTCACGCTTGGTGTACAGCTCTTATTTGGGGCAGTCGCATAATAGCTTGTGGTTGATGCCAGCGGCGGGTGGCGATGCTTTTCCGCTCGCATATTCAGGCGATAGAGGCGCGGGGGGTGATCAGAGCTATCCGCGTTGGTCACCGGATGGGAAACAAATCGCGTTTATCACCAATCGAGGTGGCAATACAGAATTGTGCATCGAGGCCGTGCCGGGAGGCCAGCCGGGCTGCTTAAATACTAGTGAGCGTCATTATTTAAATCCCATGCCACACTTGTACGTCAACCTGTCGAACTCTGGAGGCCGCACCGCCGCGGCGCGGATCAGCATCACCGATTCTGCAGGTAAGTTTTACGCACCGACGAATGCGTGGATACAGGCCGATGATGGAATTGATCGGGCTAAACAGAAATTTGAGGCGCACTATTTTCACGCCAGTGGCAGCGTGGATATCGAGGTCCCGGTAGGGCTGATTCACGTCGACATTATGCGCGGCTTCGAGCGCAAATTTGAGAGTCACGAAATCCGCACAACGGCGGGTCAGCCCACTACGCTTGCCGTGAATTTGGACGAAGGCACATGGTCCGTTCCCGATCGGCCTGGATCCGCTGAGGGCCGCTGGTTGAGTGCCGACGTTCATGTGCATATGAACTATGGGGGCGCGTACTTGAATACGCCAAAGCACCTAACATTGCAGGCGCAAGCCGAAAACTTAAGTCTCGTGAATGCGTTGATCGTCAATAAAGAGCAGCGCTTTCCTGACATCGCTTATGGCGGAGCGCATACCGATAAAGCCTCTACGGCGGATGCGGTGGTGGTGCACGGGCAGGAATATCACACTAGTTATTGGGGTCACCTGGGGTTGCTCGACATCGACAGCCTAATATTGCCGGGTTATGTGGGTTATCCCAACACTGCGGCGGCGAGTCTTTACCCGATGAACGCGGACATTGCGGATATCGCTCATGCGCGAGGAGCCTTGGTGGGATATGTGCATCCGTTTGATGAAGAACCACAACCGGTGAGAAAACCCGGTGAGCCTCTGACGAATGAACTGCCGATCGATGTGGCTTTAGGCAAAGTCGACTACATGGAGATTCTGGGGTTTAGCGATCATCGTGCCACGGCCGCGGTGTGGTATCGATTGCTCAATTTGGGATTTCGTTTGCCGGCCGCTGCGGGAACGGATGCGATGGCGAATTTTGCCTCGCTGCGCGGACCGGTGGGGATGAATCGCGTGTATGTGCGGGTTGATGCCGGTGCCGGTGTCGGCGATGGCGCGATTGACCCGAAGCAATGGATTGCGGCGCTAAAGGCGGGGAGAAGTTTTGCGACCAATGGTCCGTTGTTGGGATTTAGTTTGGGGCTTAAGCAAATTGGCGATGAATTGAAATTTGAGGCGGCGCAAGCGAGCGTGCCTTTTTCGGTGCGCATACACTCTATTGTGCCGGTGGATCATCTTGAATTGGTGTGCAATGGCCAGGTGGTGAAGTCCTTCGTGCAACACAAGTCTCTGGATCAGGGCGAGTTCACTGGTCACATTCCGGTAAGCACGAGTGGTTGGTGTGTGGCGCGAGCGTCTACTGATGCGGCTCGCTATCCGGTGCTAGATAACTATGTGTATGCCACGACTAGCCCGATTTATATTCATATTGCGAGCAAACCATTGAAGTCGTCTGAGGATGCGCGTTATTTCGCGGCGTGGGTTGATCGAGTGGTGGAAGCGACGACGGCGTATCCTGATTGGAATAACGCCGGGGAAAAGCAGGGTGTCTTGAAGACTCTTGCTAAGGCGAAAGCGGTTTACGTAGGAATGCAATGACTCAAACCGCCAAAGGTTCTTTGCACAAAATCTTAGGACTGGGTTTTGGTTTGGCGTTGGCATTTGGCGGAACGGTGGGAGTCGGAATATTGCGCCTACCCGGAACTCTCGCGGGGGCGTTGGGCGATTCACGCTTAATCATTGCCTGTTGGATTGTCGGCGGGCTGTATGCACTGCTTGGTGCTGTGGCGGTGGCGGAGTTGTCCGCGATGTATCCGCAGTCAGGTGGCTTCTATGTGTACGCGCAGCGTGCCTTTGGTAATGGCGCAGGATTTGTGGTGGGGTGGAGCGATTGGATTAATAATGTCGCGTCCCTATCGTATGCGGCCATTACTGCGGCAGTATTTTTAGGGGTTCTTTGGACGCCAGCCGCTGCGCATCCGCAAGTAATTTCGATCAGCACATTGGCTGCTTTTACCGCGCTGCACTGGTTGGGCTTGCGCATTGGCAGTACCTCGACTCGGATCATTAGCGTGACCGTGGGGGTAATGTTCATGGTGCTGGTCGTGGGATGTTTTCTGGCACCGGCTGCGGCGGTGAATGTCGCGAGCGCGAGCGTGGTCGCATCGGCGGCGTCATTGCCACTGTTGTCGCTGGGCATGCTCACGGCCCTAGTCACCGCCCTGCGCGCGGTGTTGGTGACTTACGATGGGTGGTATTCGCCCATCTACTTAGCAGAAGAAAATAAGGACCCGGCGACGACTATGCCGCGTGCGATTGTCGGTGGTACCTTGTTGGTTGCGGCTCTTTATATTGTGCTCAACATGGCTTTCTTACGCGTTTTGCCGCTGTCAGTTTTGGCACACTCGGAGCTACCCGCCGCCGATGCAGCGCGCATCATTTTGCCGCGGGGTGGGGCCGAATTGGTCACCGTTATTTCCCTGTTGACGGTCTTGAGCCTCGTCAACGCAGTGATGCTAATGACCCCGCGAATTTTGTTAGCCATAGGTCGCGATGGATTTTTTACTCAGAAAGCGGCGACGGTGAGTGCTGGCGGGACGCCGCGAGTCGCATTGGTATTGTCGAGTTTGGCGAGCGCCGTATTAATTTTGTGTGGGACCTTCAACCAGATTATCGCGCTCGCAGCAGTGCTATTTTTGTTGAACTATGTGTCGGCGTATTCGGCGATGTTTGTGTTGCGGCGGCGTGAACCCTTGACGGTTCGCCCCTATCGCGCTTTCGGCTTTCCGTATACCACCGGAATTGTGTTGCTGGGGTCGGTGCTGTTTTTGGTGGCCGCGGTAGTGGATGATCATCAATCAGGCATGGTGGCGGCGGCATTGTTGGTGGCCTGCGTTCCCATTTATCTGTGGCTGGCGCGAAGGCGGGGAATTACTCGCGCTTGAGCCCATCCCCTTAGAGCGGCAGCATCGGCACCTTATTGAGAAGAACGCGTTGTATGTCATGAATTTGGATGTTTGATCGGGTGTAGGGTGCCGTTCCTCGGCATGCTGGTCAGATGCGCAAGGAGGCGCAGCGTACCAGCGCCGCCGTCCCGAATCGACGCTGCTCCTGTTCCCACTCGGCAATGGGTGCTGATGGTACCGTATCCGTTACGGTTTTTATCTGCCAGTCACCCGAAGGCCATGGGTGAGGCGCTCGGGGTGATATACCGGTGTATTGCTACGTTACGCACACCAGGCGGTGAAAAATCGGCTGAGTTCATAGAGTCACTGTTTTTTTTAATTTCATGGATGCTTCGAGCGCGGTAAAAGAAAAAATGGGGTTTGCGCCCTCACCTTGCAGCAGCTGTGCCATGTAGCGTCCGACCGCAGGACCGTTCTTGAAACCGTGTCCGGAGCCACCCCCGGTGATCCAAAGGTTTTCGATTCCGGGATGGCGATCTAATACATAATTATCCGACGGAGTATTTTCGTACTGGCAGACGCGTGATTCGACGACTGGTGCTTCGGCAAGGCGCGGAAAACGACGTTGCAAATATTGGCGGGTAGCGTCCAGATAGCGAGCAGTTGCAGTACGCTCCTGACGATCAGGGTCCGCAGGTTCGTCATAGGCGTCAACCCCAATTTTCATGCCCCGGTCATCGAGGTCCGGAATGCCGTATGCGTCCAGCGTCGGGCTCGCAACATCAAACCAACAGGGAAAATGTGCGCCGTCGAATGAATCGTCGCCAGCCGCAGCACCGAAATAAAACACTTCGGCACGCGGGACTCGCAGGGACTCGCCAAGAATTTTTGGGAACAATTTGGGTAACCACGGCCCGCAAGCGTAGATGTACGCTGCTGCCGACAGCTTCTCACCGCGGTCGGTCATAATGTAATCGATTTTTCCGGAGTCGCGATCCGGCGCATGCACGCGTGCCCGGCGGTAATCAAGCCCGTCGGCGCGCATTTCGGCGACCAGCAATTGAATTCCCCTCCGTGCTCTAAGCGCTCCACTATCGGGTTCATAGAGGGCAATTTCGTCGGGCGTCAGCGCGAACTGTTCAAATCGCCGGGCGCAGGTCGCGGCATCCAGAACCTCATAGCGAATCTTATTCTGCTTGAGCGCCTTCTCGCTGTCGCGCAGATAATCCCCGAGCTGAGGTCCGATGGCGAGGGCTCCAGTCCGCTCGAAGATCGGCTGCCGGCTACGCTGCGAGAGCTCTTGCCAGGAAACCAGCGACTCCTTGGCCCACGCCGTATAAATGCTCTGGCTACCATACGACATGCGGATGATGCGCGATTCGTCGCCCGAGGTCGCGCGGCTGTTAGCAGGCCCATAGGCATCGACTAGCATCACTCGGTGCCCCGTGCCACGCAGAGCATGCGCCGTCCAAGCACCGAAACTGCCGGCGCCGATCACGACAACGTCGGCAAGTCCCTTGCTGATACGGGGTACCGACTCCGCTCGTGCCGGTGCCTGCGCCGCGCGGCCCACGGCGGCGGAGGCAAGTAGCATCTTGGTCAATTCTCTGCGTTGCATTTTTTGAACTCCGTTGCTGATTTTACAGGATCTGGGCAAAGAACCGCAGTAGAGTTCCGTAAACGCGCTCACTGACTTCGCGACTCGACGCGGCTCGATCAGAGCGTGCTCTCATGGTGGAAACGCTTCACGCGGCCGCCTCATCTTCCATAAATCCTGCGCATAACGTCCTCAAAATTCGTGTAATGCACAACCGCCGCAAGTACGGCCAGGATGAGAACGAGAGTTATACTATATCTTAAAAATTTATTCACTTATGGTTGGTTCCTATTGGAACGCCAGTGCTTCACGGATAGTCAGCTTCGAGGCTTTTCGCGCTGGGTATTCGCTCGCCAATGTCGCGCACACAAGTACACTAACCACCCAAATGGGGATAGCCGTTGCCGATATGATGATAGTTTGCCAGGGTCCTAGCCTGGCCGTGCCCACGAGGTTTGTAATCAGCATCGTTACCGGGACAGATAGGACGGCTGCGGCAAGGACGCTGGTTGCCATTGCTGATCCGAGCCCAGAGAGGCCGACCAGCGCGCGCCCGCGAGGTGCTAGCGAACGATACCTACCAAGCGCAAAGAGACGGGGCGCCCTCGCCCGCTGACGCCTAGACGATCGCCAATTTTGACGCCGGGAAGGAACGCCAGCGCCAGATTGTCGATTAGAAGATCCTGGATCACCTGGACCTGACCTACGAGAGGCCGGTGAATCGATTGGCGCGCGGTCCGCCCAGTAGGGTTGGGGATCTGTTCGAGTAAAGAGAATTCAGTGACCTTAAGCCTCAAGCGCCGAGTCAAGGCGGCAGGGTGAGTATTGGCTACAACCGAAGTTCGGCAGCTGAAATAAGATATGGGATCGGCTGACCCGTGAAATTCATTAAAGGCGGCCCGAAAGAGTCCCATCGAATGATTAATTCGCGCGATGCCGTCCTGAAACGTTGTTGGGCCCCCCAGCACTATTTGCTGCTGAGGAACATCAACTGAATAGGAGCATCCAATCATGGCTAGCGAAAAAGATAGCGACGAGCGAGGGCCGTCGATTTCACCCGAGCGTTTTGCGCCCGCCAATATTAGCGCGACACTGGGTCCACTCGCGGATTTGACAGGGAAGTGGACTGGTCACGGATTTAATCTGATTGCGCAACCCGATTTTCATGACAGAGCAGATCTATACTTGCAATTCAATTTCACCTGAGACAATCTCAAATTTGATCCAATTGGTGGATCAATCCCCAATCGCGGTTTTCTTCAAGACGATATCGAGCTATTTGGACTCACGTACTTAAACCATATTGAAGATGCGACGAGCGGGTCAAGGTTGCATATCGAGCCTGGAATTTGGGTAACACTGCCGCCAGATCAGGTGATAAGACATCCCAAGGATGTTCCACCCCCTGGCACATAATTGGTTTATCGGCTAGCAACCATTCCTCATGGCAATGCCATCGTGGCTGAAGGCATCGACGAGCGCTTCACCGGACCGCCGGTGCTACCCAGCGCAACTCAGGTCTACAATGGCTCGCGTTTCCCCTCATTCAACACCACCCCCTTTTGCGGCGCCACCCATTACCGGACCCGGCAACCCACTGGTATTCAACGTTCATGGTTCGTCGGAGCGCGTGACCTCTCAGACCCTACTTGCACCAAAACCTGCGCCGTTCCCTCAGTATGATCTTGGCGTTCCGGTAGGACCCATTGCGCCCGCCGCATGCCATTTGTACACGCACGCCATTTGGGCCACCGACCGGGTTTCCGGGGCTACCTAACACCCTGGCCAATCAAGACCTCGTGAACGATCCCATTGTCCTTTTGCAGCGAGAGGTACAGCACCTGGTCGACGAGGGTTACGCCTTTGAAGGCACCGTGCTGAATATTGCGACACAAGCAAAAATTAATTTTCTAAATAATAAGAATAGCGGAGCGGCAGGACCACAAAGCATCGTGAGCGTGCCGAACTTCGGCGGTAGTCCGCCGGACCCCACGACTCAAGCACCGCGAATTCCTAATATTCAGTTTTTGAACGGCGAAATTATCGGCGGCAACCCCGCCGAGAACGCGCAAACTGCGATGGTGTACGCGACGTTTTGGATTGAACATGTCAAACACAAAAAACATGGACACTCTTTCATGCAATTGCAGTACGCACAGATGGTGGTATTGGATTTCCCAATTCTGAACGTGCCACCCGGTGCATTTGTGAATTTGGCCCGGCCGCACGTGACAGTTGGCACGCTGCGCAAAGTGTTTGGATAACAGCATCCGGCGCTTGCTAAAAAATACCTGAAGGGATCTGCGTTTAGCGCGCGATCCCCTTTTTCCTTAGATACAAATGGTGTTGCACGGTTCTTATTTGCTAGTCACCCGAAGGCCGTGGGTGAGGCGCTTGGCGTGGTGTATCGATGTATTGCCGGATTTTCGCTCGTCAAGGCAAGACTGACCTGAGTGCAAGGGTAGTGCGGAGCGCTGACTCTGACAGATTTGCAAGGACACTCGATCACGTACCGGATAGCGGTGGGTCCGCAGAAGGGCCGCAAGGCTTTGACGCTGCAGAGCCTGGTTGCAAGGTTAACTGATGAACGAGCCGGTGAATGAGTGGCAGCCGTGGATGGGTTTTCACTGCCTGCCGGGGCGGCCGCTGAGGCGCATCAGCGTGAGAAGATCGTGAGAAGATCGAACGACTGTGCCGGTATATTAGCCGACCGGCCATTGCGGTGGATCGCTTGTCGCTGAGCTCGCAAGGCAGTATTCGGTATGCATTGAAAACACCGTAGCGGGACGGCAAGTCAAGCCCGAAGCCGCGTCAGGCACGGTAAACCGGCACGTGTCGACGGGTTGGGCGAAGCGATTGAACAACCGGCGGTGATTAAGAAGATGCTGGATCACCTGGGCCTGACCCACTAGAGGCCGGTGAATCAATTCGCGCGGTACAGTGTTCGGCGTAGGGGGGGTTGTTTTTTATACTCTGGCAGCAACGTATCCGTGCCGGCTTTTTCGGTGGGGAGGGATTTATCTTGTAAAGGGTTACCGGCCCCGGCGTGGTACCAACAATTAGACCCTAATTGTTGTCGCGATAGCCGATGAGGGGTTTCTGGTTGGCGGGGATGGCGGTCTCATAGGTTTTGCCCTGCAGTTGGTGCTGAAAATCTTGCTGGGCGGCGGCGACGAGGCTGGGCGTGAGCAGTAGATCGACCGCGGTCAGCGCGAGGGCTTTGGATGCGACGACCATACCGTCCTGACCGATGGAGTTTCCAGCGGAAGCGGCGGCCTGCCAGGTGTGGGGGGCGACTCCGGGCACGAAGGTGGCCGTACCGAAGCCGATTGTCGGGACGTTCCAGCTCACATCGCCCACATCGGTGGACGCAGAAGGAGCGTTGGGGTCGAAGGGTTTCAGAGGCTGGATGCTGTAAGTCTGATCGAGGCTGAGTGCGCCCCCCGGGGGGAGCGTCTTCTGCAGCTGGGTGGCGAATTCGGTTTGGACGGGATCGAGCTTGTAGCCGCCGACGAACTCCAGGTTCTTCTGGGCGTCTTCCGCAAGAGGGTCGTTGGGGATGATGTTCGCGTCGCTGCCGATGTTGCGGATTTCCAGGGTGGTTTCCGTCATCATGGCCGCGCCGTTGGCAATCTTGACAATGCGAGCCCAAATGCCGTCGAGGGTATCGTTGTAGGGATTGCGGGCCATCAGTTCCAGCTCCGCGAGGTCAGGCACGATGTTGGGGGCAACACCGCCTTTGGTGATGATGTAGTGGATGCGCGTACTGGCGGGCACATGCTCGCGCAGAAATTCGATGCCATTGCCCGTGAGCATGACGGCGTCGAGCGCGGATCGGCCGCGGTCGGGCGCCATGGCGGCGTGAGCAGCGATTCCGTGGAAAGTAAATCGGGCCGAGGTAACGGCGAGCGCGCCGCCATTGGAAACCACGTTGCGATCCGCGGGGTGCCAGTGAAGCACGACGTCCACGTCCTTGAAGAGACCGGCACGCACCATGTAGATTTTGCCCGAGCCGCCTTCTTCGGCCGGAGTGCCGTAGTAACGGAGCGTGCCTGCGACGTGATGCTCTGCCATGAAGTCCTTGACCGCGACCACCGCCAACGCCGCGCCCGCGCCGAGCAGGTTGTGGCCGCAAGCGTGGCCGGAGGCTCCACGGACGACGGGGTCGCGTGTCGGGACGGCCTGTTGCGAGAGACCCGGGAGGGCGTCGAACTCCCCGAGGATGGCAATGACCGGTTTGCCCGAGCCGTACGAGGCGACGAAGCCGGTGGGTTCGTCGGCGACACCCACGCGCACGGAAAACCCGGCTTTTTTGAGCACGTCCTGGAGCAGCGCCGCGCTCTTACTCTCGTGGAAACCGAGTTCGGCGAAGCCCCATATCTCCTTCGAAACGCGCTTGTACTGCGGGGCGTTGGCATCGACGAGAGCAACGATCTGGGTGTGGTCGGCCAAAGTCGGTTCGGCCGACACTGAGGCCGCCAGAAGGATGCTGGACGCGACAGACAACAGCCAAAGGCTAGGCGGCGAAGGCATGAAACGTCTCCCGGGGTTGGGGCAGTCGTGGATTGGGATCCTTGCAATACTATAGGGGCTCGCCGATCAGAGCGTCAATCCCCCCAAATTGAGACGACAACATAGTCGACGCGGATGCCGATGAGGTACGAAGAGAGCGGGTTGGCGGTGAGCTGGGCCGAGCCGCATGCTCACGGCGGTTGGCACGCATTGCGGAAAGACAATGCCAGAGTGTTGCCAAATGTAGAGACGAAGCCGCTACACGTAAGGATTGCTACGCGCAACTGGAAGCGGCGAACAAAACGCTGGACGTTGAACCCTGGCTCGACTGGTTTGCGAATCTCGTGCTGGCGGCGCATGCTCGCACGGCTTATGCGCGCCGGAGTTGATGGGTTCGTCGGTGGCGTATCCCCGCCCTTAAGTACAGGGCGCTCACCGGTGTGCCAGCCGCCACCGCGCGGCGCGACCTCGGACATCTTGACGAACGGACTTGACGATCATCCCCGTGCAGCATCTGATAGGCATTTTACGGAGCCATCATCACATGAATCACCTCATTCCCCTCAAGCGCAGTGCTATTCAGGCATCAACTACCGCGATGGCGGTCGCGGCGCTGATGAGTGTGATTTTCGGCTTAAATGCAGGCCTATGCGCGGCAAACGCCGCCACCGCCGCGCCCACGCACCCGCCGGTATCCTTCGATCTGATTATCACCAACGGGCATGTGATCGATGGGAGCGGTTCGCCTTGGTACGCGGCCGACATCGGTATAATAGCTGGTCGGATCGAAGCCATTGGCCAGCTCTCAGGCGCGACGGCGAAAAAGCGCATTGATGCGGCGGGTAAGATCGTGGCCCCGGGATTTATCGACATGTTGGGCCAGTCGGAATTCAGTATTTTAGTGGACCCGCGAGTGCCCTCGAAAATCTACCAGGGCATCACAACTGAAATCACGGGCGAAGGTAGTTCCGCCGCGCCGTTGCTGGGTCATGCGCGTGATGAGGCGCAGCAAGATCTCGACCACTATGGGCTGAAAGGTGATTGGACCACGTTGGGAGAATATTTTGCACGCTTGGAACACCAGGGAATTGGCATTAACTTGGCCTCCTATGTGGGCGCAACCACGATTCGCGAGGTGGTCATCGGTGGGGCCAATCGTGCTCCTTCAGCGGCTGAGTTGGTACGCATGCAGACCCTCGTGCGTGAGGCGATGCAAGAAGGCGCAATGGGAGTCTCAACTTCACTAGAGTATGCACCGGCTCCTTATGCGAGTACCGAAGAACTCATCGCATTGGCTTCAGAAGCCGCTCGCTTCGGTGGTCTCTATTCAACGCACATGCGCTCAGAGGGCGACGCGATTGACGCCGCGTTGGACGAGACCTTTCGGATTGCGCGCGAAGCCCATATTCCGGTTGAGATCTGGCACCTAAAAGTCGCTGGCAAAAATAATTGGGGCCGAATGCCGGCGGTGATCAAGCGCATTGAAGCCGCGCGAGCGAGTGGTCTGGATGTTGCCGCGGACACTTACGCGTATACGGCCTGGTTTAATACCATGTCAGCATTTGTGCCGCCGTGGGTTCACGATGGCGGAACAGCTAAAATGATAGAGCGGCTGAAAGATCCTAAAACCCGGGCGCGTATCCATCGTGAGATGGAGACACCGAGCACGACCTGGGATAATGAGTGGTCAGAGATTCCGGGGCCTGAGGCCATTCTCATTGGCGTGGTCAAGAACCAAAAGCTATTGCCCTTGCAAGGCCAGACTCTGGCCGCGATTGCCAGCGCGCGTCATACAGACCCTATTGATACCTTGCTGGATATTCTGATTGAGGACACCGGATTTACCGGGTGTGCGGTGTTTGGGATGCGCGAGGATGATGTGGCACTGGCGTTGACTCAACCCTGGGTGTCAGTGAACAACGATAGTTCGGGCACTTCACCTGAAGGCCGCTTAGGCCAGGAGCACCCACATCCGCGTGCCTACGGAACATTCCCGCGTATATTAAAAAAATATGTGCGTGAGGAACATCGTTTGTCACTAGAAGAGGCGATTCGAAAATTTACCGCACTCCCCGCCGCGCGGATGCGAATAGCCGATCGCGGTTTGATCAAACAGGGTTTATGGGCGGACCTGGTGATTTTTGATGCCGATACAATTTCCGACCGTTCGACCTTTAGCGAGCCCAATCAGTTGGCGAGTGGGATGAACTGGGTGCTCGTCAATGGAGAGCCAGTGATTGCGGACGGGCAAATGACCGGCGCGAGGCCAGGCCAGGTATTACGGGGGCCTGGGTATCGGCCAGTGAATGGCAAGTCGCGCCTGGATTCCATGAGCAAACTTGACTCGCCAGGTAATTGATATATGATATGTATATCATTTACCTTCAGGATCTGCCATGCGTGCCTTAGTCGATATTCCATCCCATCAAATCAAAGAGTTGGAGATAATTGGCGCAGCAAAACACGTCTCTCGCGCTGAACTAATTCGGAGGGCAATTAGCGCCTATATTGAACATAACCGGGAGCCTACCGGCGAGGCATTCGGCATGTGGGAGCACCTGAGTGTGGATGGACTGGCGTACCAGGAGAAAATACGCTCTGAATGGTAAAGGCTCTTTTCGACACGAATATTTTGATTGATTATTTGAATGGAAAAAAGCCAGCCAAAGAAGAGCTCGCGCGATATAAGGACAAGGCCATCAGCCTCATTACTTGGATGGAAGTGATGGTGGGGTCGACGCCGACTACTGAGCGAATGTTGGGAGCCTTTCTCAATCATTTTACCCGGTTGCCTATTGATGACGAAGTGGCTGGTCTTGCGGTGCAATTGCGCAGGGATCACAAGCTTAAAATTCCGGACGCTATTATTTGGGCTACTGCGATCCATAACGATAGGATTTTGATTTCGAGAAACACCAAAGACTTTGATGGCTCAACGCCTGGAATCCGAATTCCGTATTCGTTGTAAACTATGTGCTATGCGTAAACTAATTTTAAGTCTTGCTATATCGGCCGCGGTTTTAAGCGGATGTGTGAATACAGGCGGTGCACTGTCTTCACGACTCAAAGCGATCTCTGCGGCAACTTTCAACGTGAGCGATGCGGAATTGACCTCGACCCAACCGCTGGTATTTATTGCCTATGGTGACATGCGCTTCACTAATCCCAACGAAACTATCGCAAGTCATCCGAATGCGCGGCAAGCCTTAGTCGCTAAAGTGGCTGGGGAACATCCGGCGGCGGTGTTTATTAATGGGGACCTACCGTGGCGTGGGGTGGCCGAAGACTACGAAGTTTTTAAACAAGAGTCCAAGATTTGGCGCGATCAAAAACTGCGCATTTATCCGGCGCTGGGTAACCATGAATTTGCGCAATGCGCTGAAAGTGATTGTCTCGATCATTGGTGGAATACTTTTCCTGAGCTACGTGGGCGTCGGTGGTACTCGGTGGGTTTCGGAAGTAAGGTTCTCGCCATTGCATTAGATAGCGATACTTCGATGCTACCGGAGAGCGCGCAACGGGTGTGGCTTGAGGATCAGATGACGAGGATGTCTTCGAGTGTGAAATTTGTGTTGATATACTTGCATCATCCACCGGTCGCTGATGTTCAGTCGGTGACGATGGCTAGCCATAATCCTCGGGCTAACGAGACATCGCTGGCGGACTATTTAGGCAAGGCTGCGCTGAATATGCGCGCCAAAATTATTGTGAGTGGGGGTCATATCCATAACTATGAGCGTTTCGCGCGCGACGGCATTGTGTATCTCGTGTCGGGTGGTGGCGGTGCTAAACCCTATGAGGTGGAACGAGCCGCCGATGATCTATATCAAGACAAGGGATTCCCCAATTTCCACTATGTACGCTTTGAGTTGCGTGGCAATCGATTGGCCGCCGAAATGATTCGCATCGCGGATTTTACCGCTGAGGTCCCCACTCATTGGGAGGTCAAGGATCGGTTCGAAGTGATCGCACCTTAAGTTGGAAGCCACCGGTACCCTGGCCTTTGAACTTCATGTTGGGTGATTTACACTCTGAAATAATACTTCAACACTTACAACGATGGAGACGCAATGACTCGTAGCCGCAAGAGAAAGTTGATGCGAATTTGGGCTCACTTTGCCACGCTGCCCTT
>JAYUFB010000026.1:0-16016 GCA_043738945.1 Gammaproteobacteria bacterium | reverse complement strand
GGGACGCTCGACCCGTTCCTCAATCACTTGACGGCCGATTTCAACTAAATGGCCGTAGTCCACCCCACTAGGACACGTAGTCTCGCAACTGCGGCAAGTCAAACAGCGATCAAGATGTTGTTGGGTACTGCGCGTCACTGCGGCACCTTCGAGCACCTGTTTAATTAAGTAGATTCGGCCGCGCGGTCCATCCAACTCATCGCCTAGCAGTTGGTAGGTGGGACAGGTCGCTAAACAAAAACCACAATGCACACACTTGCGCAGTATCCCTTCGGCCACGTCACCCTCTCGGGTATTTTTAAATTCAGGGCTGAGTTTCGTTTGCATAAATGAGTCTTAAAGATCGGCGTACAGTCGCCCAGGATTGAAAATATTATCGGGATCGAATGCCGTCTTTAAATTGCGATGAATACGCATTACAGCCTCACTTAATGGCGCGAAAGGTGTGAAGTTGGCCGAGGATTTATCGCCACCATAAAATAATGTCGCGTGTCCTCCTGCTTGCATCGCGAGGTTACGCACAGCATCGACGGGTAGCGAGGTGCGCCACCATCGTAACGCACCCGCCCATTCCATCAATGACTCCTCTTGTGGCGTCAAAATCTTTGCGGTCGCAGGCACCGAAAGACGCCACAAAGATTCACCCTGGGCAATTCCCGTAGGTTCAACCTTAAAAAATCCCTGGCGATGATCGCGTAAATCCACCCACCACTGAGTTGCCTCATCGGCCTCTATCCGGGACCCTCGCAATATGTTCGCTGCCGACTCTACTGCTGCCCGAGCACCTCGTAATCGCACGCGTAACCGACCTTGAAACCAGCTGGTCGCATTAATCGGTAAGGCCCGCCCTCTGCACTGATTCATTTTTTCAAGCGCCGCGTGAGCTGTCATTTCCCATTCCACAGTCGCATCCGTTGCGGGTATAGGCATTACTTTAAGCGATACTTCGCAGATCACGCCGAGCACACCCAACGAGCCTACGACTAACCGTGACACATCGTAACCCGCAACGTTCTTGATCACCTGGCCCCCGAAGCGCATCAATTCACCGCGCCCGTTCAGCAAGGTCACGCCGAGCACGAAGTCGCGTACTCCGCCCACACTGGCACGAGCGGGTCCCGCCAGTCCCGCCGCCACCATTCCCCCGACGGTGCCACTAGAAGAAAAACGCGGTGGATCGAAAGGTAAATACTGGCTTTTTTCAGCTAAAATCGTTTCCAAATCTATGATCTTGGTACCGGCTCGTGCCGTCACTACCAACTCGGTCGGCTCGTAGCTAGTAATGCCGTCCAGTAAGCTTAACTGCAGAGGCTCACCGCGCGGCATTCCACCGTAAAATGCTTTGCTGCTATCTCCGCAAATGTTTAGCGTCATGCGGCGTTCACGCGCTGCGTGAATCTGATCAACTATTTGTTGCAATGCCACGTTGTTCGACAAACTCAAAATCTCGGCAATTCAGCAAACGGCAATAGACCTCGGTGTACGGTCATCTTTCCATACTCCGCGCAGCGGTGCAGAGTGGGAATCACTTTACCGGGGTTGAGTATCTGATTAGGGTCGAAGGCTAGTTTCACTGCAATCATTTGTTGTCGTTCGAGCGGCGAAAACTGCACACACATTGAATTGAGTTTCTCTATCCCAACGCCATGTTCCCCACTGATAGTGCCACCCAACTGTACGCTGGTCTCCAAAATCTCAGCCCCGAAGAGCTCGCAACGACGTAGCTGATCGGGGTCGTTAGCATCAAAGAGAATCAAAGGATGTAAATTTCCGTCACCCGCATGAAACACATTGGCACAGCGTAAATCATATTTAAACTCCATCGCCTCAATGGCGCGGAGCATTTCGGCCATACGTCTGCGCGGAATGGTGGAGTCCATGCACATGTAATCAGGACTGATGCGCCCCGATGCGGGAAAGGCATTCTTACGACCGCTCCAGAATTTAAGGCGCTCGACCTCATCCTGACTTAAGTCCAAGCGCGTAGCACCGCAGCCTTTAAGCACCGCACCCATGCGCCCAATCTCTTCTTCTACTTCATCATCCGTGCCATCGCTTTCACACAGCAATATCGCCGCCGCGTTAAGGTCGTAGCCTGCGTGGACAAAGTCTTCAACCGCAGCGGTCATGCGTCGATCCATCAACTCAAGGCCTGCCGGGATAATGCCAGCGGCAATTACCGCAGCCACTGCATTTCCCGCTGATTCCAAATCAGCGAAACTAGCCAATAGGCAGCGCGCCACGGGTGGCTTAGGGATCAACTTGACGGTGACTTCCGTAATTACTGCGAGCATACCCTCGCTGCCGATTACAATACTCATCAGATCCAGGCCGGGCGAATCCAGTGCCTCGCTACCGAATTCTATAAGTTCACCCGCCGCGGTGAAACCTCGGAGCTTGAAAATATTGTGCAAGGTCAGACCATATTTCAAACAATGTACACCGCCTGAATTCTCGGCAATATTGCCGCCAATCGTGCACGCAATTTGACTACTGGGGTCGGGGGCGTAATAAAGTCCGAAAGAAGCTGCCGCCTCACTGATCGCAAGATTCCGTACGCCGCATTCGACCACCGCGAGGCATGCTAAAGGGTCCACGCAGATGATTCGATTAAGCCGCGCTAAGGATAAAATAACCCCGTAACGATGCGGTGTCGCGCCGCCTGAAAGGCCAGTACCCGCCCCCCGGGCAACAACCGGCACGCCCAAGGCATGACAGGCCATGAGTACCGCCGCAACTTCCGCTTCGGTCCGCGGCATGACCACCGCCAGTGGCGACTCCCGATAGGCTGTTAAGCCATCGCACTCATATGGTGTGGTATCTTCGTGCCGAGAAAGGATGGCGTCGGCAGGTAGCACGGAGCCTAGTGCCTTAACAATCTCGGATTGACGAGCTACGCGCTGGGTTTGGTCTGTATTGGCGATAATTGCGCTGATGCTCCCAACAGCCGCTCCGCCTTCGGTGCTAGCCACCCCTCAATATCATCAAACACGGTGAACACCGCCGGTACAATCACTAACGTTAACAGCGTCGAAGTCACCAACCCGCCGATCACCGCAATGGCCATCGGCGCGCGAAAATCGCCTCCGCCTCCGAAGCCAATCGCAGCCGGCAACATACCCGCCACCATCGCGACCGTGGTCATCACGATGGGTCGCGCACGCTTGTGCCCGGACTCCAAGATCGCTTCAAGACGCGGTTTGCCGGCGCGCATTTCAACAATGGCGAAGTCGACCAATAATATGGAGTTCTTGGCAACAATGCCCATGAGCATCAAAATCCCAATAACCACCGGCATGGAAAACGGGTGATTAGTGAGAATCAATGCCAGCACCGCGCCGCCTAAGGATAATGGCAAGGCCGACAATATTGTAATTGGTTGAAACACTCGCGCAAATAATAGCACCAACACCGCAAACACCATGAGCACCCCGGCACCAATGGCCACTAAAAAGTTATCGAATAATTCTTTCATGATTTCCGCGTCACCGGTTTCGACCAGATGCACGCCTTCGGGAAGTTTCTTTAAGCTGGGTAGTGCATAAATTTTCTTAGTGGCAGTACCCAATTCAATGCCGGGTGACAAATCCGCTTCTAAAAAAGCTCTGCGACTTTGGTTATAGCGCCGTACGGCCGAGGGTCCCTGACCAAATTTCAGTTCCGCCACTGATTTTAGGGGCACACTGCCACCCGATGCGGTCGGCACCGGAAGACTCTCAAGCGTCGCAAGATCCCCTCGCGCACTTTCCGCCAAACTCACGCGGATGGGAATTTGGCGATCGGCTAACGCAAACTTCGCGCCGTATTGGGGTAAATCGCCTAAGGTAGCAATTCGAATCGTTTGACTGATACTCTCAACGGTCACTCCCAGTTGAGCGGCAATATCCAAACGTGGCTTGACCACAATCTCTGGGCGCGGCATATCGCCCCTAATCCGCGGCGCCCGTATCTCGTGCAAACCCTGCATTTCGGCGAGCACCCGATGCGCGGTATTATCAACTAAATTAGGATCATCACCAGTCAGGTACAACTGCACATCGCGCCCCCCGGCACCACTATTATTGGAGAAATTCAAATGTCCATCAGGCACTTGTTCGAGCAGGGGCATCATTTTCTGCTCCCATACCTTCTGGCTGATGCTGCGTTTTGAGCGCGGGACTAAGGTGACATACAGACTTGCGTTTCGAATCTCGCCGCTATCGCCACCAATAGACTCGACTACATCGCTCACCTCTGGCGATTTAAGCAAAATTTTAGTAGCGGCGGCGGATATAAGCGCCGTGTCTTGCAATTTGCCCCCCGGCGGCAGCTCAATATCCAACTGCGAACTGGAAAAATCATCCGGCGGAAATAATGCCGTCGGCAAAATCGCAAAACAGCCGATGGACAGCGCGAAGAAAACCGCACCTCCCGCGATGGTTTTCCAGCGATTCGCCACACACCAGCGCAACCATTGCAAGTAACGCTTCATAATGGGTCCATCATCGTGATGTACTAGCAACGCGTCGCCGTGCAGTGAGTAAGCGGCTAATACCGGCGTAATCAACCGGGCCACCAATAACGAAATAAACACGGCCACAGCTACCGTGAGACCAAATTGTTTAAAATACTGGCCCGTGATGCCCCCCATAAAGCTCACTGGCAAAAATACCGCAATAATCGTGAACGACGTTGCCACCACCGCAAGTCCAATTTCATCAGCCGCGTCAATAGCCGCTTGAAATCCGCTCTTGCCCATCCGCATATGTCGAACAATATTTTCGATTTCGACGATGGCATCATCGACCAAGACGCCCGCCACCAAGGATAAGGCGAGCAAAGTAATATTATTGAGCGTAAATCCCATCCACTGCATAAATACGAAAGTACATACAGCAGACAATGGAATGGCCAGCGCCGAAATGAGCGTGGCGCGCCAGTTGCGTAAAAATACCCACACCACCGCAACCGCCAGCAGCGAACCTTCCACCAACGCTCCGATCGCCGAGTCATAACTCTGTAAAGTGTGTTCCACCGTCGTAAACGTCGTGACAATTTGTACAGTTGGATTTTCGGTATGAATTTTGTCCAATGCCTTTGCGACATCAGCAGCCACCGCGACATCTGAAGAGCCCTTGGCTTTAAACACGCCGAAGGTCGTTGCCGGCCGTCCATTGAGCCTGGCAAGACTGCGCACTTCAGCAACGCCATCACGCACCTCCGCCAAGTCGCGCAAGCGCACGGTTTTGCCATCTCCCGCGATAATTCGCGTATCGCCTAGAGCCTCGGCGCTGCGCGCACCGCCCAGCACCCGGATGGCTTGCTCACCGCCGCCCACCTGCGCCCTGCCCCCGGTCGCGTCGAGATTGAGTGAGCGTAATTGCTCATTGACTTGAAAAGCCGTAATGCCTAAAGCTTGTAATCGATTAGGATCAAGTTCTACTCGAATTTCGCGATCAACGCCACCGTAGCGGGAAACCTGCGCTACTCCGGGGACGCTCAGCAAGCGCTTGGTCACGGTATTGTCGATGAACCAACTCAGTTGCTCGGGCGTCATCTGGGTGGTAGTCACCCCATAGTATGAAAACGGCCCGCCATCGATGGTTTCCCGCTCTACCTGGGGTTCCAAAATGCCGGACGGTAAATCATTACGCACTCGGGCCAGGGCGTCGCGCACATCAGTAACGGCACGATCAATCGGGGTACCGATCTGAAATTCCAAAAAAATCCCGACTTGGCCCTCGACAATGTAGGTCGTCATTTTATGAACATTACCGATATTGGAAATAGACCCTTCAACTTTTTGAGCGATCTGGGTTTCCATTTCCGTAGGGGCTGCACCCGGCTGCGAGACATTGACGCGCACCATGGGAAACGAGACGTCCGGGTCAAGATTAATCGGCAGCCGAATAAAGGCAACCACCCCTAAAAAGAACAACACCACAAAAAACACGATGGGTAGGATCGGGTTTCGAATAGCCCAGGCGGAAATATTTTTCATAACGCCCCGACTCCCGAGGCCCCGCCGCCCGCCGCCGCGGCTACTCGCGTCTGCGGTCTCACCACCTCGCCTACTTGCAGAAATGCGCCCGCAGTCGTCACCACGGTTTCTGCGCCGGTCAACCCTTCGGCGATGGTCACACCATTGGCCACTATGCCTGACACTCGCACAGGGCGACGTTCGACTTTGTTCTCTGCATTGACAATCAAAACATAGCTGCCCTTGTCATCGGTGAGCACAGCGGTTTGCGGCAACACTGCGCGTGCTGCGTTACTAATGGTCACTTCAGCTCGAGCAAAAGCACCCGGTCTTAAGTTAGGATCTGAATTCAAGGCAATACGCACGCTACCCAACCGAGTCTTAGGATCAATCACGGCCCCCAATAGACGCACATGTCCGGGGAAGACTTGCGCGACCCCTGTTAGATGAACATTCACCAACTGACCGAGAGTCAATAGCGGTAGGTCTTGTTCAGCGACTTCACCGCGTAACTCCACTTCACCGCCCTGTGATAGACGAAACAGCACTTCGTTACCCGGCATAGCCGTTTGCCCCACCTCGATACTGCGCGTCAATATAAGCCCATCAGCAGGCGCACGTACGTCCGTACGCGCTAACCGTGCCTGGGCTTCGGTGAGCTGAGCGGCAGCGACTTTAACCTTTGCGGCAGCCGTTAGCGCCGTGGAGCGGCGACGCTCGGTCTCCTCTGTCGACAAGGCGCCTGAGGCTCCTACTTTTTCGGCCCGCTTGTACTCTGCCTCCGCGAGGGCTTCCTCCGCGCGTGATTGCTCTAAGGCCGCCGATAGGCTGCCTACTTGCGGCTGCAGCACCGAAACATTGAGTCGAGCGAGGACCTGACCCCGCTTCACATGATCGCCCGCCTCGACATAAATGGCGGCAACTCGTCCACCATCACCTTCGACGCCAATCGGCATATCGTATCGAGCAGCAATTGTTCCCACGATACTCACGAGGGTTGGCGCTAAACTTGAAGTAACCGCGGTAACCGAGACGGTGGGAATGGCCGCTTTACCGGCATTAGGGTCTTTGGGTGTGGTGGCCTGCACTAGTCTTAAGGCCAAGCCGCCACCCAGCAATATGGCTAACGTAATGACGAGTCCCCACCCTCGTTTTCCGGATAGCCAGGGTTCAATATTCATGTCACATCCCCTGCCAAACAATTTGACGAACCGTGCACCTTAAATACCCACGTCCGCCGGAGAAGTTTCTATTCGGCGCAGCTATTCAGCTATTCGGTCAATCACGAGTTCGCGTATTTTATCGACCCCGACATTATAATTAAGTTCACCGTACAAATCGCCGGCCACCGGTGTGGGTTGGCCGCTAAATGACACGCGTGCCATCACCTGTACTTGCTGACCCGCCGCGATCGCCCGTCCCGGCATCATTGAATCGGCCGCGGTGAGGGTCACTTCAGTGCCGATATCTGCAATCGTCAAGCGCTTGGCCGCTAAAGGCGGTCCTCCGCCGCCTGGGTTGCGCGCAAATACGAACAGCAAAGCACCGTCTTTGAGGCGATTTTTAAGAGCCGGCGCAATTGAGATATTAACGCGCGCCTCCGCACCAGCACCGACGCCTGCGCCGGCGACTCCACCGGCATTAGCCTCGTCAGCCGATGCGCTGGGCGCGGCCTGAGTCGCAGACGCGTTCGTATTCGCGCTCGCACCGCCAGCGGCTCCGCCCGGCATACTCGCCAGTTCCGCCAAGCGCGCATCCAACATCTTCTCGAGATCCGGTGGGGGGTGTGACGCCTTCAGCGTTTGCCAGCGAGTACGCGCCAAGGACACATCGCCTCTGACCGCTGCCGCAAATCCCCCGTACAGCAGAGCACGCGGATTCTGCGGCTCCAGCGTCATCGCTTCTTCAAAGAGCTTCGCGGCCTCAGGTGTAATTTGCGAACCTGAGCGCATGCTTAGAGCCTCGCCCAAGCCAAGTTTAGCGTCGATATTTTTAGCATCTAGTTGCTTTGCGTGCTCAAAGGCCGTGACGGCGTCGTCAAAACGCTGCAACTCAAGATACGAGCGGCCCATCATGACCCAACCTTTGGTGTCATCGGGAACCTCTTGCAAATGCTTTTCCAGTTTCGCGACCATGGCACTGACATCGGGTCCTGGGTTAGCACCCACGGCGTTAATAGGTCCCGCTTCAGCAACCACCGGAGGCGCGTTCCAGTTCCAATTTGACCACAGTGGATATAGTCCCGCGGATAGGCCGAGCATCAGCAACGCAGCGATGCCGCCTTCCAGTCGTCGATGGGATCGTATCAGGGGCCAAACCACAGCCGCAGCGGCAATCGCAGCCATTAGGCTTGCGATAACGAGGAATACATTCATTTAACTAGGGCGATCTCTTAAATTTATGCCGAACCGGCCGCCGGCGTGTCATCCAGGGGCATGCGCGAACGCTGCCGCACAATACGAAACACGATCGTACCACCCAGCAAGAGCATAAAGAATGGGGCACCCCAAATGAATAGGGTTTTACCCTCTAAAGGCGTCTTAAAGCGAATGAACTCGCCATAACGCGCAGTCATGAAATCAAACACCTCCTCATCGGTGTTCCCCGCCAACAATAGTTCGCGCACCTGACGACACAAATCCTTGGCGAGTTGAACGTTTGAATCCGCAATAGAATTATTTTGGCACACCACACAACGCAGTTCGTGCGTAATGCGATCATAGCGAGCCATTATTTTGGGGTCTTCAATTTGACCGAACTCATCAAGAGCATAGGTGACAGCACCGCCAAAAATACCCGCCACTACCAGCAAGCACGCTACCAATGATCGTGGCAAGAACTTCAAGCGCCGCTCCGCTGAGCCGCCGCGATCCGCGGCAAAAATTCCCGCTCCCATACATCTAAGGTCATGGGCGAGATAAATTTAAACAATATTTGTCCTTTAGCATCGACCAGAAAAGTCTCCGGCGCACCATACACACCCCATTCGATGGCGGTACGCTCCTCGTGATCAAAAGCAACCGCAGCGTAAGGGTTGCCCAATTGCCGCAGCCAAGCCTGGCCATCCTGGCGCTCATCCATATAATCGAGCCCAATAATAGGTACGGTGGTTTGTTTGGAAATAGCCAATAGTGCCTCATGTTCCTGGCGACATGCAGAGCACCAGGTACCCCAGACATTGAATACGTACACCTGGCCTTTAAGCGTTGCATTACTGACTTTACGGTTGGCATCCAAGACATCGGTGAGATTAAAAATCGGTGCCGGTTTGCCAATCAACGGTGAGGGCAAAGCCCTAATATCGCGTTTCGGATCGAGGCCAAAAGCGAACACCACCGCCATCACGACGAAGGCCACAAAAGGGACCAGAAACTTCCACATTACGCCATACCTGGGCTAGGCACCGGCACCGTATCGCCGGAGCGCACCGTTACACGCGATCGATAGCGCCGATCCGTTGCCGCTACAAACCCACCCAAAGCCATTACAAAGGCGCCTAACCAAATGTAGCGCACAAAGGGCTTGTATTGAATACGCATACTCCAAGCTCCCTCGCCCAAGGGGTTACCCAAGGCGACGAACAAATCACGCGCCCAATTGACCGAAATTGCCGCCTTACTATTATCGGTTTGTTGCGCCCAGAAATGACGTTTTTGCGGCTTAAGGGTAGTTACCTGCTGTCCCTTACGGGTCACTTCGACCCGTGCTTCAACCGCATCATAGTTAGGTCCACGCACATCCATGGAATTGACAAATTTGAAATCGTAGCCGGCGATCGTATAAGTAGCGCCTGGTTTTAACGACACATCTTTTTCAATTTTGTAGCTCTCGACGCCACTGGCACCGATCGCAAACATTCCAATACCGAAATGCGCAATTGCCATGCCTAGCACGCCACCGGTTAGCAGTTGACCATTGCGCCATCGATGCCAGGGTTCGAGGATTGACGAGAACATCACCCAGAAACCAAAACTAAATCCGACTAAACCTAAGGGATGAAAATCGCGGAACACCAGGCCTTGAATCATTACCGAGAGTAAAATAGCGAGTCCCAATAACCACCAAATAGGTTTAGCGGTCACCGTCAATTTCCCTCGCCGCCAGGCTGAGTGCATACCCACCGCCATAAATACCATCAGCGGTAGAACTGGCACCAGGAACATCACTGCAAAGACCGGCGGTCCCACCGAAATCTTGCCTAAGCCTAAGACCTCGTACACGAGAGGCGATAAGGTACCCCACAGTACCAGACCCGCCACTGCCACAAAAACCACATTGTTCACTAGTAGAAAAAATTCTCGGGAGAACAACTCAAATCCGCCCGGCACGTACAGCTTCGGTGCCCGCCAAGCATACAGCGTGAGCGAGCCGCCAATGGTCACCAGCAAGAATCCTAAAATATAGAATCCACGGGTAGGATCGGTGGCAAACGAATGCACCGACACCAATACGCCTGAGCGCACCAAGAAGGTTCCCACTAAACTCAAAGAAAACGCGAAAATCGCCAGCAACAAAGTCCAGCTCTTAAAGATGCCACGCTTCTCGGTAACGCTCAGCGAATGCACCAATGCGGTACCCACCAACCAGGGCATAAACGACGCGTTCTCCACTGGATCCCAGAACCACCAACCGCCCCAGCCCAATTCGTAGTAAGCCCACCAACTCCCCAGCGCAATACCCATAGTCTGAAATAGCCAGGCAAACAAGGTCCACGGCCGAGTCCATTTCGCCCAGGTCTGATCTAATTGGCCCTCTAGCATCGCCGCTATCGCGAAGGCAAAGGCCACCGAAAAACCCACATAGCCGGTGTACAACATCGGCGGATGAATTGCGAGCGCAAAATCCTGCAATACGGGATTTAAGTCAGCGCCGTCAGCCGCTGCGGGAATCAGCCGCATAAAAGGACTTGAGGTCCACAAGGTAAATAACATGAAGCCGCTACTCACCAGACCCATTACACCCATCACCCGAGTCGCAAAAGTCTCCGGCAATTGGCGACTAAACGCCGCCACCGCAAGACTCCAAATGGATAGGATCAATATCCACAGCAGTAATGAACCCTCATGACCACCCCAAACGGCAGCCACGCGGTAAAAAATTGGTAGATGCGAGTTCGAATGCTGCGCCACGTACAGCACCGAAAAATCATTGTTGACGAAGGAGTAGACCAGGCACCCAAATGCCAGCACCACAAACACAAATTGTCCCGCCACCGCAGGTCTTGCCACCGACATCCAGGCGGCATTACCTTTCCAGGCACCACCCAAACTAAAAAACGCTTGCGACAGACACAGTATGAACGCGAGTATGAGCGAGAAAATTCCTAATTCAGGTGCCATTAAATTACTCCAGCCGATACCATTAAATTACTCCAGGACGCGCTAGCGCCGGGGCAACGCCCGCGGGTTTTACGCCTGGCTTATTCTTCAACGAGGCCGCCACTTCAGGCGGCATATATTTCTCATCATGCTTCGCCAAGACTTCATCGGCCACAAAAGCTCCGCTCGAATTCATGGTGCCATGCGCGATAATACCCTGACCTTCCCGAAACAAATCCGGTAATACGCCGGTGTATTCCACCGGCACTTGATGTGCAAAATCGGTGAGCACAAAGCGCACTTGAAGCGCGCCAGGAGCGCGAGTCACGCTTCCCTTGACCACCATACCGCCGACTCGAAAACGCTTGGCAACCGGTGCTTTGCCCATAGCGACTTGGCTCGGGTCATAATAAAACATAATGTTCTCGCGTGAGGCCATCACCGCAAGCGCAACCGAGGCAGCTACGCCTCCCAGTATTCCGAGTACTACGTACAATCGTTTACGTCGCGGCGTCATGTGCGCTCCTTAGCGGCCATCGCAGCTGCGCGTGCCACGCGCAGCTTGGCAGCCGAATGAAGATTACCGGCAGACCAGAGGTTCCACGCAAAAATAATCAAAGCCACCGCAAAACTAGGCCACACAAAACGGGCATACCCGCCCATGGCCAAAATTCCTGAATTTAAATCCGGGCTGGTCACGTCTTAATCGCCTCCTGCACCCACTTAGCCTGGCGCTCTCTCTTAAGCACCTCACCGCGTAGCCGCATACATAGAACCGCACCAAAGAACAACATGAATCCGAGAAAACACGCTAACAAGGGCACCAACATACTGAGCGCCATGGTGGGCTTGCCAAATTTTGCAACGGTCGCACCCTGATGTAACGAGTTCCACCACACCACTGAATAATGAATAATGGGTACGTTAACCCCTCCAACCAGTCCCAGCAAAGCCGCCGCGCGGTCGCCACGCGCTGGATCTTCGAATGCCGAACGCAGCGACATCACACCGATATAGAGGAATAACAAAATCAGTTCCGAGGTCAGCCGCGGATCCCAGACCCAATAAGTGCCCCACATGGGCCGCCCCCACAGCGATCCGGTGACCAAGGCCAACAATGTGAAAGAGGCGCCGATGGGCGCCGCCGCCGCTGCCACTGCATGGCCAATTTTAATACGCCAAATCAGCGCAATTGCGCCGGCAATGGCCATGGTGCTATAGCAAAACATGGAAATCCAACCGGCGGGCACATGCACATAAATAATCCGAAATGCATCGCCCTGCTGATAATCAGCTGGCGCAAAAAACAACCCGACCACCTCGCCGTAACCGATCGCAAGTGCCGCGCCCGCCAAAAACCAGGGCGTCAAGGTTGCAGCGACCCCATAAACATAAGGCGGAGAAGCAAGACGATAAAACCAGGTCCACATAAACGTTATATTAGTCTCATTCCAGGGTAATACGTAGGGCTGCAGTCGCCGCAAACGGCGCCAAAGTGCTAGTAATCACGCACAATGCCGCCAAAAAATACAGTGCCCCGGCCGGGCTTTCGCCACCGATGGCGCGATCCGTGGCGTTCGCGCCAAAAATCAACAGCGGCATCGCTAATGGCAAAACAATTAGCGATAAAAGCATGTTGCCACGCCGCAGTCCCACGGTTAAGCCCGCGCCGATCGCGCCGATCCAGCTTAAGGTCAGTGTCCCCAGCGCTAAACTCAGCATCATGGTGCCGAAGGCATGCGCGGGCATTCCAAGCGCCGTAGCCACCAAGGGAGAAACTAATACCAGCGCCACGCCGCTCACTAGCCAATGCGCAAAAGTCTTGCCGACCACGATCAACCACAACCCTTGGCCAGACAAAGCCATTTGTTCCAAAGTGCCATCATCCGCATCGCTTTTAAACAAATGGTCCAGTGACAGCAACGAAGATAGCAATGCTGCCACCCAAAGCACCCCCGGCGCCATGTCTCGCAGCAGCGACATCAGCGGGCTTAAACCCAGCGGGAATAACGTGGTGACGATCAAAAAGAACACCAGCGGCTGCAATAGCTGATCCGGCCGTCTAAAGCTTAAGGCCATTTCACGGCGAATTACTAAGCCCATCGCGGCAGCAGAACTTACGCGGTCTTGAAAACTCACACTCATGAGGCCAACTCCAACCGCCTTATGTTAACAGCTAAATTTAAATCATGATGCGCGACAATCACTGCAAATCCAGCATTTTTCACGTGATTTTCAAGCAAATTTACCATTATTTTAGCGCCGTTATCATCTAAATTAGTATACGGCTCGTCGAGCAGCCATAACCGCGCTTTAACGGCTAACACCCGCGCCATGGCCACGCGTCGTCGCTGACCTGCCGACAGCACTTTGGCGGGGAGGTCGGCGCAGCCACTCACGCCGGTTTGCGCTAAATAATCCAATAATTCCGCATCCGACACCATGCGTTTTAGACCGACGGTGTAGCGCAGATTTTCTAACGCGGTCAGTTCGCTTTTCAGCGCGGTCTCATGGGCCGCAAAAGTCATTGAGGATTGGAATTCCGCCCTGACGCGATCAATAGGCTGCCCTAGCCAGGTCACCTCGCCCTGCTCCGGTCGCAATAGGCCGCAAACCACCCGCAGCAAAGTAGTCTTACCGGTGCCATTTGGCCCCCAGACATGCAGCAATTCGCCGGGATTCACGCTCAAACTAACCCCTTGCAATACATGGCGATCGCCGCGCCAAATATGCACAGTATCGACATTAAGACCCACGGGAGCGTGTTCTATCACCCGGGGAGTTTAACTAAATCAAAGAGTTGAGGCCACTATTTCACATAAAACCGTGAAATGGCTATGCTTCCGCCGCAGGGTGGGCTGGGTAAAATTGTCAAGACGATAGGGGATAGTTATGCCACTTTCTAAAAAACTTGCAGCGGAATTTGTGGGGACATTTTGGTTAGTTCTCGGGGGTTGCGGCAGCGCAGTTCTCGCCGCCGCGTTTCCGCAAGTAGTTCGTGACCATGGCGTTCGCCATTGGCCACGTGTCGGGATGTCATTTGAACCCTGCGGCGACTTTAGGACTCAGTGTCGGTGGCCGACACCCCGCGAAAGAGATACTGCCCGCGTCCAATCTCGTATTTATTGCGGCTGCCAATGGGTTTGGCGATCATTCGCCCGGACACTACAACATGGCGGCGGGCTTCGTGACTGAAGTGGTGATGACGGGCATTTTCCTGTTTGTGATTTTGGGAGCCACGGATAAGCGCGCGCCGAGCGGGTTTGCGCCCCTCGCGATTGGGCTGGCGTCGATCTTAATTCACTTAATTAGCATACCGATCACAACACCTCAGTGAACCCTGCACGTAGCACGGGACCTGCGATATTTGTGCAAGGCTGGGCGCTATCGCAGCTTTGGTTATTCTGGGTTTGCACCATTGATGGGTGCGGCAATCGGTGCTTTGGTGTACCGCTTTATTGCCTCGGATCGTCACTAGTGGTCCTTTGTCAGCCAATGGTGCCCTCGCCCGGAGTCGAACCGGGATGAGATGGTTACTCGACGGATTTTAAGTCCGTTGCGTCTACCAATTCCGCCACGAGGGCCTCGTACCCCCTACCATACCCCACTTGCACCAAGTAGGCCCATCAGGGGACCGCAGCGGACAAAGTTTAGCAGCTTCACGGCTAGGCGATTATGTTTTGCTATATAGCAAAGCAAACTGTGACTACAAGGCCTTTAACGCTGCAATTTTTGGTTGGTACGTGCAATTAGACCATTCTGATTTTCTGACGCCCGCTGAAGCACCTTCGAATACACCTTCTTCTTAGTCTCAGAAGATGCTGTCCGAATGAACTCAGAAAATGGCGTGGAGAAACCTGGGTTGTCTGTACCTTTCAACTTAAATAACATCGTGAATCGCCCCTAGTACTCTTTAAGTTTCTGCTGCAATCCCATTCGATCGTATTTTTCCTCGACATGATTGTCAATGCGATCAATACCGGCCCTGTACAGCCTCTCAGCGCTATCGTTAGGTTTTACCAATAAATCTACCTTGATCTTGGTCTCAAATTCCGATTTTAAAGTGTTTACAACGTCCCTGGCATCAAAATATTGCTTTATAAACTGCTCTATAGGCACTGTTCGGCCGTCCTCAATCGCGCGGGCCTGCACAAATCTCCTCGCCAATATTGGGTCTTGATATACGTATAAAATCTGGACAACCCTAATCTCTTCCCAAGCATCTACGAATGTTCTTCCGCGCAATATCGATATTCGACAATGTGCCATCCAATAGAAAACTCTGGCGTTGCTCAAATGCTAAGTCTAGGATCTTATCGACAAGTACTGAAATCGCGAACTGGAACAAGTAAGAATTGCTCCCAGTATAAGCCCCAAATTCGCCACGCAAATCATCCGGATCGATACGCAGAATTGGCGCATTGGGTTCGCGCACCTTAAATTCATTCAGCAGCTCTTTAGAAGATTCAGTCTTGCCAGCACCAGGTGAACCTGCCATAAACACCGATACCGGATTTGACTCTGGTAGGAAGATTGCCTTATCCGTCAACCTTTTAGCGATCGCTTTCTTATTCTTTCGAGCATAGGCTTCCGCCTCCGATTTAATGCTCTGTTCGTCTGTCGTTGATGACATATTTATGGTTGGAGGCTAAGGTCGGAATCGAACCGGCGTACACGGCTTTGCAGGCCGCTGCATGACCACTCTGCCACTTAGCCCATCGTATAAAACAACAAACCCC
>JAYUFB010000025.1:0-40415 GCA_043738945.1 Gammaproteobacteria bacterium | reverse complement strand
TGGGTGGAAGGCGCACGGCGATTTCCGATACAACCACTGATATTGTGCTCGAGGCGGCGCATTGGGTGCCGGACGCGATCGCGGGAAGGGCGCGACGTCTGGGCTTGTTCACGGATGCCGGGCAACGATTTGAACGCGGGGTGGATCCTAGCTTGCTAGAGCCTAGTATCGAGCGCGCGACGGCGCTGCTTTTGGAAATTACCGGGGGTGAACCGGGACCGGTAGTTTTAAGTCGAGCACCCGGTGAAAAGAGTCATTCAGGGGTGATTTTACGGCGCGCTCGCCTAGCGCGGATGTTGGGTGCCAGTATCCCCGATTCAGAAGTGCTGGCGCTGCTAGGTGCGATCAGTGATCAAGTCGAGATTCTGCCAGAAGGGTGGCGTGTGCGTAGCCCGCCCCATCGCTTCGATCTGCGGATTGAGGCCGACCTAATAGAAGAAGTTTTAAGATTACGCGGCTTCGATAGCATCCTGGAATACCCAGCGGCGGCTCCGCAAAGTGTGGGATATGCTCCCGAATCGGTAGTCTCGTGTGCAAGGGTTGCCGACGCATTAGCCGATCGTGGTTATCACGAGGCAATTACCTATAGCTTCGTTGATCCCGCGCTGCAAGCTCAGTTATTTCCAAACACGCCATCACTGGCTCTCAAAAATCCTATTGCTGCGGATATGGGTGTCATGCGGGTGTCGCTATGGCCCGGCCTGCTACAGGCGGTGCGCGAGAATTTGCGCCGCCAACAAACCCGTGTGCGGTTATTTGAAATCGGCAAGCGGTTCAATCCATCAAACGAAGGCTTGTTAGACGAGGTTGAAACGTTTGCGGGGATTGCGACGGGGTCACGTTGGCCGGAGCAATGGAGCGGTGGTCGTGAGCCGTTAGATTACTTTGATGTCAAGGCGGACTTAGTCAATGTCTTGAGTATCAGTGGTCCTGCTATCGCCATTGAGTTTAAGCGGGATTCGCTAAGTTGTCTGCGGCCTGGACGCACGGCTAGAATTTATCGCGAGGATATTCCAATAGGCTGGTTGGGGGAACTACATCCAGCGCTGGTTCGCAACTTAGATCTGGCGGTGGCACCACTGCTTTTTGAATTAGATATTACCTCTGCATTTCATTGTAGTATATTGAAATATAACAGTATTTCTAAGTTTCCTAGTATCCGACGGGATCTAGCGGTCGTGGTAGGTGAACACCTACCTCTCACTGAATTGCTGGATAATGTTACTGTGAGCGCTTCAGGCTTGTTAAGCGAACTCCGGGTGTTCGACGTTTATCGTGGACCTGGTGTAGATTTAGGGCGAAAAAGTATCGCTTTAGGCTTGATTTTAAAGGATTCTTCACGCACTCTAACCGACGTCGATGCAGACGCCGTGGTGGCTGCAGTGATCGCGCGATTACGGGATAAATTAAGCGCCACTATAAGAGATTAATGAACATGGCAGCTCTGACTAAGGCAGAAATGGCCGAGGCCTTATTTGATCAGCTAGGCCTCAACAAGCGCGAAGCGCGCGAGCTTGTGGACCTATTTTTTGAGGAAATTCGCACTGCACTGTCATTCGGTGATCAGGTTAAATTATCGGGCTTTGGTAATTTTGATCTGCGCGACAAGAATCGTCGTCCTGGGCGTAATCCTAAGACTGGCGAGGAAATTCCCATCAGCGCGCGGCGCGTTGTCACATTCCGTCCTGGCCAGAAATTGAAGGCTCGGGTCGAGGCATATGCTGGAACCAAGTAACAATAACGAACTTCCTGCGATTCCTGGTAAACGATACTTCACAATCGGCGAAGTGAGTGATCTGTGTGGCGTTAAACCGCATGTGCTGCGCTATTGGGAGCAAGAGTTTCCGCAGCTCAAACCGGTCAAACGTCGGGGAAATCGTCGTTACTACCAGCGTCAAGACGTGTTGGTCATTCGCCAAATACGCAGCTTGCTGTACGAGCAGGGCTTTACGATTGGTGGGGCTCGGTTGCGCCTTACGGGCGAAGATGCCCAGGTGGATTTAAATCAGAGCCAGCAGCTAATCCACCAAATAAAGCTGGAACTGGAAGAGCTGATCAAGATACTCAGGCGCTAACGCCGATATCAGCTATCATTCACTTTACGGTCGGGGCGTGGCGCAGCCTGGTAGCGCACTTGCATGGGGTGCAAGGGGTCGCAAGTTCGAATCTTGTCGCCCCGACCAATTACAAATACGTGATATGGGTGCTCTCTGTTCCCCTGTTTGTAGCCACTAAAACGCTGACAAAAATTAAACTGTTGCACGCCGTTAGCGTACGCACGAACCAACACAGTCATGCTCAACGTCATTACCGTTCTATGAGCTCGGTAAAAAAACATACGTCAATTACATAATACGAGCATCGAGTTCGACTGAACTTATTCTCCCTGTCTCGCTGCCGCGACACTTGCATTGAAAAGTAAGACGCGGCTTACTCCGTCAATACTATTCCAGTTTGTCCGCTAGACGCGCGAACAATAGTGTGGTGTACGGATTTGATATTCCACGTTCCAATCGCAGGAAATTTTCTTGATGCATCGATTAATTGCTGTATGTTTGATGGTGGTTGCCCTTTCTGCATGTTTCGTAAGTAATAACGGTACTACGAGCAGCTCAAGCGAAGGATCGACGAGCGTTCCGTTTTCGACTTCTAATCCACCTGGCACTGCAGTGGCCGTTCCCAGTACGTCGAATAATGGAACTGGAGTCGGTACCATAGTTAGGACTACACGGGGCAGCGGGACTACCACAAGTGCGCCTAAGACACCGACCACCAATCCCAAGCCTTCCCCGACCTCCCCTACTACAATTACCAGTCCTGCAAGTGTTAGCACGTCACGTTTCTCCGTATCGATGGAGGATATGCAAGCAATAGGGCCTTTCGCGAGTTGGGCCAACGCCAAGACTCAATATGGTGCCAAAGGTGATGGTGCCACGGACGATACTGATGCCCTGCAAACAGCACTCAATGATTTGGGGCAAAGCGGTAAGGCGTTTGTCTTGTACTTGCCGTCGGGCACTTACAGAATCACGCAGACCTTGCATCTAACTGGAGCGGGATATTATCAAGGCGTGCAGTTAATTGGTCAGGAACCCACTACTACAAAAATTTTATGGGACGGTGCGTCGGGCGGAGCGATGTTATTGAATAACGGCGGTGTTGGCACGCGTTTCTCACGGCTGACCTGGGACGGAAATAAAATTGCAGGGTTTGGTGTTCAGCATTGGTGGAACAAGGCAACAAACCCTAAATATTATGGTGGTAGTGTTGAACACTCTGACGAAGTTTTTGAAGACATGGGTGTCGGTATCATGGCCGGCCGCTTAGGCGCATCGTACGGTAATTTGGATTCCGAAGGACAAATACGGCGCGTTACATTTTTACGCAATTGGGAAGCGGGACTCGATACCGGAAGTTGGAACGCGCTTGATTGGTGGGTATGGGATTCACGTTTTACGGATTGTGCGCGCGGCGTAACTAATCTTTTCAGTGTCACCGATTCTGGTTCAACTGGCGGCGCCGGTGGCTTTCATGTTTACCGTAGTTTATTCGAGCGCTCCACAGTCGCCGATTTCAACATTCAGAATACCCAATGGTTTGGGTTGCACAACAACGTCTCTGTGGGTTCGCGACGATTTATACAAGCGGAACAGATGGGTAACAATTCCGCACGCTTGATAGTTGAGAATAATCGCATCCTCGATACCACCGAGTCCGTCTCTATTTATGTGGCGAATTTGGGACCGTTGATTCTGTTGGACAATCAAATTCGTTCAAGCGTCAACGCTAAAGCGCCGGTCGTGCGCATGGATGATAATTCGGCCAATTCGGGACGCGACGCGCTCTCGATTGCTAACCGCTTCACCGTGGACAATCCGATTGTAGGACGTGATGCAAGCGATCGATTGGTATCGATTGGTGATTCGACGGTTGCAAGGTCGCAGATTTCCTCGAATTTGCCTGCCCCGTCGCCGACTCCCGCTTGGTCTGCGCAGCAAGTATTTGAAGTGAAAATCGATTCGACCACCAGCGACATCCAGGCGGTGATCAATCAAGCGGCTGCGAGCGGAGCCTCAAATCCGATCGTGCATTTTCAGTCGGGACTGTACAGGCTGACAGCTACTCTGACGATTCCCGCCAAGACAAGAATTCAGTTAGCCGGCGATGGTTGGGGAGCGAGTTTCGAATGGCATGGTGGCGTATCCGGCGGGCCAATGTTCAAACTCTTGGGTCCGAGCTATGCGACGCTGCGCGATTTGCAATTCGTCAGTCCGCTCGCGCAGGCGATAGTGTTGTCGCAGGCGGATCAGGCCGGCGGGCGTATTTTGGTGGTCGGCAGCACGCTCGGCCCGGTCAGCGCTTCGGCACTCAAAAATACTTCGCTTGAATTTCAAGCGAGTCCTGCAATCTCATCCTTGTCACTCGATCATGTGGAAAGTTCAAGCGCCATTGGTAATGGGGGGATCGGACCGGTACAAGTGTCGGCATCCAATATTCTAATTTCGGATACTTGGTATGAAGGAAGGGATTCTGGGTTATATCGCATTTCGTCTGGAACCCTCACTTATTTAGGCGGCTTGATGGCGCCGAACGACCTGGTTCATTCGGCCGTTCGTAGCATTAATCAGCCGGCAATATTACTCGATGGTTTGAGCGGTAATGTCACCTTCGCAGGGGTCACCTTGAATCTCTCGGGAGTGACTTCTGGGGTGGGTGTTCAAATTGGCGACGAGACATCAGCGACACATGCTTTTTTTATGGGCACCAGTAATTCTGCCAACCTTTTTGTGCGAAATGGGTCACAGGGTGCTGTCGGTCTATATATGTCAAAGAAGCACCTTGCTTCCGCCGGCGCGGTGTCGATACCGAATCAGGGTTCCTCCGACAACTCATTTGTCCTGAGCGCTTTTAACCAGGCTAGATCGCTGACCTGGGATGTCGCCCCCTATAATGTCCCTGCGGGTGCCACTGACGTGCGAATCTATCGGATCAAAGCCAACCAAGTAGCTCAAGGACTACAGATTTCGGGGAACTAGAAAAATAGGCCGACGCCTGATACGGCGATGTCCGCCGGCTAATTTTGACCTGCGAACACGTCTCACATCTGTTATAAGTCCCGGCTTGCGATCAAAGGATAGCTTGTTTTCTGGACTTAACAATATTCGTGAAAATTCTTGTTTACAGCGTTAATTTTGCGCCTGAGCCGACCGGAATCGGCAAATATTCGGGTGAAATGGCTGCCTGGCTGGCAGAGCGCGGTCATACCGTTCGGGTAGTCGCTGCGCCTCCGTATTACCCGCGTTGGAAGCGGGCTGCGGGGTACGCATGGCCACCGTACCGACGCGAGCAGTTAGGTCAAGTCGACGTATGGCGAGCGCCCATTTGGGTGCCAATATCGCCCGGTGGTGTATCTCGTATTTTTCACCTTTTTTCCTTTGCGCTTTCCTCCCTACCTATCATGCTGGGTCAGGTGTTTTGGCGGCCGAATCTTGTGTTAACCATTGCTCCGGCGATGCTTTGCGCGCCCGTTGGTGTGATGGTCGCGCGTCTATGTGGCGCACGCGCCTGGCTGCACCTGCAGGATTTTGAAATTGATGTGGCATTTCGCATGGGTTTGCTCAAGGGCAAGCTTTTTCAGCGCTCGGTATTGGCAATGGAAAGGTGGCTATTGCACCGTTTTGACCGCGTATCCTCCATTTCAAATCGTATGGTAGAGCGGCTCATCCAAAAGAAAGTGCCGGTGGCACGCACACAGTATTTTCCTAATTGGGTGGATACCGCAATGATTGACTCGTCCATGCGCAGTGGTCGTTATCGGTCACAGTTGGGAATTGACCCGAATACCATTGTGGCCCTGTTTTCCGGGACTTTAGGCGGTAAGCAAGGTTTGATGGTCATACCCGAGGTGGCCAAAATTCTTAAAGATCGAGTAGATGTGATGATCGTGATTTGTGGGGATGGGGTAATGAAGAGTGCGCTTTTATCGGCAACCGATGCGATGGCTAATGTCCGCTTTCTGCCCCTGCAACCCCTTGAGCGATTGGGTGAACTCTTGTGCATGGCAGACATTCATTTATTGCCGCAAAGTTTGGGTGCAGCAGATTTGGTGCTGCCTTCAAAATTATCCGGAATGATGGCGAGCGGCCGGCCGGTGATCGCTACCTGTCAGCGGGGCACGGAATTAGACTCATTAGTGTCGCGCTGCGGGTTGGTGGTACCGCCCAAAAACGCGGCTGCGATGGCGGCGGCTATCTTACAATTGACAGACGACGTGGTGACTCGGCAGGAACTTGGCCGCAAAGCGCGTGCCATCGTTGAAACAGAATTTGAACGTGACGCTGTTTTAAACAGGGTGTTTGTCCCGGTTATCGCTAAGAGAACGTAATCGCCCCGGTGCTCGTTCACTAGGCGCAGGGTTTATGTCGCCGATGTGATATTCCGCAAATATATCGAATTGCAGGAATGCTACACTTCTCTACGGTTATTGTTAAAAACGTCGAGTTTCGTATGATATTCATGATCTTAGGCGGTGTGCATTGATTTCGGCTAGCGTTACAAGAAAGCTCGCTGTGCTAGGTCGCGTGATTCTCCTATTGGCGATGGGATGCACGAATTTCGCGCAAAACGCCTTTGCCCAGCAGGAATACGCGATCGGTGCAGGCGATATTCTAAAGATTACGGTGTTCAAGAATCCCGATCTAGCGGGTGAAGTACGGGTCTCCGCGGCTGGAGATATTGGTTTTCCCCTAATTGGATCGGTTCGTGTCGCGGGGCTAACTTTACCCGCAGCCGAGCGAAAAATTGCGCTGATGCTCAAAGAGGGTGGATTTGTACTAAGCCCGCAGGTCAATGTATTGCTCACCACCGCAGTTGCCAATCAGGTTGCTGTACTAGGCCAGGTTAACAAGCCAGGACGGTATCCGGTGGAAGCCGCTGGCGGTCATGTATCTGGAATGCTGGCTGCGGCCGGCGGAATCGCGCCTTCGGGTACCGATATCGTCGTAGTGACAGGTACGCGCAACGGGAAGGCATTTCGGCAGGAAATAGATATTGTCAAAATGTCGCTGAACGGAAATGCAGTCGATGATATTGCGCTAATGGGTGGCGATACTTTATTTGTAAACCGGGCACCGTTTTTCTATGTGAATGGCCAGGTACAGCGGCCGGGTGAATATCGTCTGGAGCGAGGCATGACTGTGATGCAGGCAATCTCGGCGGGCGGTGGGGTCACCGGCAAGGGTTCCAAGCGCGGTATTGTGGTCCATCGGCGCGATGCGAGCGGCAAGGTCAAGGCAGTACACGTTTCTTTAGACGATGATGTTGAAGACAACGACGTGATTTATGTTAAAGAAAGCTTGTTCTGATCGTCTCTCAAGCGAGCATGTCCTATGACTCTAAATCAATTTATGCTGATTCTTCGTGCCCGCTGGTGGTTGGCATTGGGTATTTTTTGTACTTTTGTGGGGGCGATGTTGTTAGTGAGTTTATTGTCGGTAAAACAGTACCGAGCCTCCGCTTCAATTATTGTAGATGGCAAAGGTGATCCTTCCGATCCTGCCAGTAGTTCCGGCGTTACCGCGCAATCGATGGCCAGCTATATCGCGACCCAAGTAGATATCATCGCAAGTCCGCGCGTAGCGCGCAGAGTGGCAGAAGATTTAAAGTTGGATCAGTCCAAGGATTATCAAGATCAATGGCGGCGTGCCACCGGCGGCGAGGGCGATCTTGCGGCTTGGATTGCTGAAGCGAAAATACAAAGTAATTTGATGGTTACCCCTTCGCGTGAAAGCAATGTGGTCGATATTTCGGTGCAGTGGACTGATCCTAAGCATGCGGCGGAACTTGCCAATGCCTTCGCGCAGGCTTACATCAATACCAGTATCGAACTCAAAGTTGAGCCGGCAAAGCAGTTTGCTGCCTGGTTTGACGATCGCGCACGCTCTCTGCGCGCCGACTTGGAAGCGAAACAAAAAAGACTATCAGACTATGAAAGTGTCAATGGAATAGTGGTTAGCGATGCCCGAATGGATATCGAAAGCGCTCGGCTGGGCGAACTCTCGACTCAATTGCTGACCATGCAGGCGTTACTACAAGATAGTCAATCTAAACAAAGACAAACTAGCGGTGATAACGAGTCATTGCCTGAAGTGCTGCAGAGTTCCTTGGTAGCAAGTTTGAAGTCCGATCTGTCGAGAGCCGAAGCAAAATTACAAGATATCGCGACTTCCCTTGGCAAGAATCATCCGGATTACCAAAATACCGAAGCTGGAATCAGCAGTCTGCGTCGCCGGATAGATCAAGAGAGCGCAAAAATTGCGGCATCGCTGGGTAGTACTATGCACGCCAATATGCAACGGGAAAGTGATATTCGCGCCGCGCTTGAAGCGCAAAAAAAACGCATGTTGGATCTTAAGCACCAGCGTGATCAAGCTAGCGTCTTGACGAACGATGTGGTCACCGCGCAACGCAATCTCGACGCGGTAGCGTCGCGTCTGGCGCAAAGCAATTTAGCTAGCCACACTCAGCAAACTAATATCGTGATACTAACGCCAGCGGTGCCGCCCGCGCGGCATTACAGCCCAAAGTTATTTTTAAATTTAGTTATGGGCGCGCTGTTCGGCACGCTTTTCGGAATTGGCGCAGCATTATTTCTTGAAATGCTAAATCGGCGGGTTCGTAGTGAGGCGGAGCTTATGCATCTGCTCGGGGTGCCGGTATTGGGCATAATCAGAAAAATACCCGTATTGGCTCACAGCGAAAGCTCCGTAGCCGGGTTAATGTCCCTGAAATCCGCAAGCATTTAAATTGAGTATGAAACAAAACCAAGCCGTGAGTGGTATGAGTGCTAGTCGTGATCGCAGCCGCGCGTTAGGCAGCATTTTGGTGGAACAGGGTCGCCTTACTGCCAAGAGCGTCGATGAGATTCAGAGCTATTCCAGCGCCCATGGGCTGCGATTTGGCGATGCAGCCGTGCGGCTTGAGCTTTTGACACCGACTGATATTGAAAATGCATTAGCCCAACAATTTAATTACCCAATTTTGTCGCGCGGCCAAGTGTCCGATGAAGTCATCGCAGCCTATATGCCGCAAAGCGCACTGGTCGAACCGCTACGCGCCTTACGTAGCCGGCTGGTGCTGCGCTGGTTGAATGAGTCCAGCAGGAAAGTGCTAGCGATCTGTAGTCCGACCCGAGGCGAAGGCCGTAGTTGGCTCGCCGCTAATTTGGCGACTATGTTTGCACAAATTGGTGAACGTACCCTGCTCATTGATGGTGACTTGCGTCATCCGCGCCAACATGAATTATTTAACATTGATAATGAAGTAGGACTATCGTCGCTACTCACGGGCCGTGCGGGACGCGAAATAGCACGTCGGATACATCCGCTGTTGACATTGTGCGTATTGCCAGCAGGTTTGCTGCCACCCAATCCTCAGGAACTCCTGGAGCGTCCGGTTTTTGATGTGGTGATTGATCGTTTTGCGGAGCAATTCAGTGTCGTGATTGTCGATACGCCGGCGCTCGACGAGTCGTCAGACGCCCAGGTGATCGCATCGCGGGCGGGTTCCGCGCTAATGCTCGCGCGGCGCAATTATTCACAGCACAGGCAATTGAAATCCGGCTTATTGGGATTTCAGGAGGCCGGTGTTAACGTGGTTGGGAGTGTCATTTTTGAGCATTAGTAACTAGCGCGCCACTGCGATGCATATTTGATGACTACTCCTGTGAAGATTCTATATATCGGCGCTAGCAGCGGCACGAGCCTTGATAGAGCGAGCGCGCTGAGTCGACTGGGTCATCATGTCACTCACATTGATCCACGCAATTTGTTACCCAAGACCGTGTGGGTGGAACGGATTACTTGGCGAATCGGCGGTCAGCTTATGGGTCCTTTGCTTTTACGCGCGTTGCCGACTCGGATGGCGCAACACTACGATCTTTGTTTTGTGGACAGCGGAGATTGGGTCACCCCAAGAGTCATTCGCCGATTGCACCAATTCGCGACTACTGTGATTAATTACAATATTGATGATCCTCTTGGCCCACGCGACATCGCACGTTTCGCCGCTTATCGAATGAGCCTTCCTTACTACGATCTTTGCGTGGTCATGCGCCCCCAAAATATTACGGAGGCGCGGGCGTTGGGGGCTAAGCGGGCAATGCGTGTGAATCGTTGCGCCGACGAAGTTTCGCATGCGCCTCGCGAGTTATCGCCAGAGGACAAAGCTCAATGGGCGGCCGATGTTCTGTTTGTTGGCACATGGTTTCCCGAGCGCGGTCCGTTTTTATTGGACTTGGTGCAGCGCGGCGTGCCTCTAACTATTCGGGGGGCGAATTGGACAAAAGCTTCTGAGTGGTCGGAGCTGAAGGCTTATTGGAAGGGTGGAGAACTGCAGGCAGAGGAGTACGCAAAAGCAATTCAATGCGCAAAAGTTAATTTAGGCTTGCTATCAAAAGGCAATCGCGATTTGCATACTACGCGTTCGCTTGAGATTCCGGCGTTGGGGGGGTTGCTGTGCGCCGAACGTACGGTCGAGCACAGTGCCATGTACACGGAAGGTCAAGAGGCGTTGTTCTGGGGCGATGCCGAAGAATGCGCGAACGCCTGCTTTCAGGCGTTGCGCCAACCTGAATTGTCACAACGTATTGCTGCCGCGGGTCTGCAACGAATCCATGTCAACGGAGATTTCAATGAAAAGACCTTACAAGCGATTATTGATTACGCGTTAGTCGCGGATTAGTAGGTTCAGGATTTCAAACTGATGATCGTAAAAAACGCCGTATTTATATCCATGGCTACTCTGACGTTATGCGCATTCATGGCTCAGATTGCTATCGATCCCTCGGCTCATAATTTTATATCGGTCTGTGTTGTTACCGCTTCGTCGTTTGCGATGCTGTTTTATCTTTGGTTAACCCCGGCGTTGACGACTCATCCTCTGTCCTCCTTTTCGCTCCTGGGGTTTTGCGTCTCCACGCAGTTAGGAGCGCTTATTGTGCAGTCTTTTACCTGGAATGCGCTGACGAGTTCGCTCTACGATCCTTTTTATACGTTTGCTACGTTGGCGTTTTACCAAGCCATCGCGATGGCGGTGCATGCAACCCTTGGCTTTTTTTCCAATATTGAATCGAGCAATCAGGGCGTCGTTCGAAGTCTTCTGGAGTGGTGCGGCGTCTATAGAATCCCGACTAGTGCCACCCTTTGGTTCATGGGAGGGGTAGGCTTAGTTAGTTTTATTTTTTCAAGTCGGGAAAATGCTCTGGCGAAACTTAGCAGCGCGTTTAATTTTTTGGCTTGGGCACCTTTTTTGATTCCGATATATACGCGCGAAGTCGGCATTCAATACTGTAATGTGCGACGCAATACAGTTTTGCTCATTACCTATGCTGCGGGACTCGGCTTGATGGCGATCGGCATGAACATTCGAAAATATCTGTTTGTCGGTGGGGCAACGGTATTTTTACTTTATGCTTTGGTTGCCCTAAGAAATAGTGCGCATCTGAACAAGCAATGGATGATGCGGATCGGGGTCGCGGCGATTGTGTTGTCGGTGCTTTTTGTGCCCCTCTCTGATCTTGCGACCGCAATGGCGGTGGTCCGGCAATCGCGTGGCAAGCTGCCCGCCGCCGAATTGGTGGCTAAGACATTTTATGTTTGGAGGAGTCCACGTCTCATTCAAGCCTACAGAATGGACGCTAAGGTAGCCTTGCAGGGCTCAATATATGATGAGTATTACTTTACGAATCCCATGATTGCACGATTTGTAGAAACAAAATTTCACGATAATTCGCTGCATTTTGCGCGAAAAATTACTTCAGACGGCAATCAACGTAGGCTTGTCTCAATTACAGCGGATATGTTCTGGGCGGCTTTACCGGCGCCTTTCTTGAGCGTACTGGGAGTGGCGGTCCGCAAAGACGAGCTAAACTTTTCAATGGGAGATTATCTTGTTTATCTTGGGGCAGGTTTGCCGCTCGGTGGCAAGAAAACGGGTTCGATGCTGGCGCAAGGTCAAGTTCTAATGGGTCCGTTGTTTCCTTTTGTGTACGCAATGATCTGTTGGCTGTTATTTTCACTGATGGACCTATTGACCGTCCGCACTCTCGCAGGGGGTGCCACGGTCAGTGCCTTAGCGATGATGAATATTTGGGATTATTATTTGTATGGCTTAACTAGTGACGGGCTGCACGCCAAATTTGCCTTCGTGGTTCGAGATTTTGCGCAATGGGTAGTTATCTATGGTGTGATCCTCGCCTTAGCCGGATTATTGCTGCGCGAAAAACTTCGCTCGAATGATCTGCCGCAATGAAAATTATTTTGTTTTGTCATCCGGATTTTTTGAATTCGAAAAGCATGCCGTTGTTCGCCAAAATGTTGGAGGCAAGGTTCATTGATCGCGGACATCTGGTGGAACGTTGGTCGCCGCAGGCGTTAGTGCACCATTGGTTCCGGCGTTCACCACTGGCTAAATGGGCCGGTTACATTGATCAGTATTTTCTATTTCCATTCTGGGTGCGAGGCAAACTGCGGTCGATTTCTGCAGACACGTTGTTTGTTTTTTGTGACCAAGCGTTGGGGCCCTGGGTACCGCTGGTTAAGGAAAGACTGCATGTGGTGCACGTGCATGATCTATTGGCGTTGCGATCTGCTTTGGGCGATATCCCCGAGAATGCGACCTCGTTTTTAGGACAGGTGTACCAGCGCTATATTCGTCGTGGGTTTGCCCGAGCGAAGCATTTTATTGCTATTTCGCAAAAAACCCGCGCAGATCTTTGCCAATTTGCCGGCGTAAAGGGCGAACTATGTACGGTGGTTTATAACGGTTTGAATTTCCCTTATACCCGAATGTCGAGCGATGTGGCGCTCTCAGTGCTGCAACAGGCCGGACTGCCGGCGTCCGCCGAGGGGTTGGTGCTGCATGTAGGGGGTGCTCAGTGGTATAAGAATTTGGCTGGTATTATTAATATTTATGCCCACTACGCCGCCTCAAACCTTAAGCCTTTGGCGCTCTGGTGCATTGGCCCGCCGCCGACCGCCGCTATACAAAGAGCCATTGAGAAAGTACCTGCGAACGGCCGAGTGCATTTTTTTGACAAGCTTAGTTGCGAGGCTTTGCAAGCTGCCTATTCGCTCGCGGCAGCGTCGTTATTTCCAAGCTTGGAGGAAGGATTTGGTTGGCCGATTATCGAGTCGCTGGCTTGCGGATGTCCAGTGATCACTACGGCCTTGGCCCCGATGAACGAAATCGGTGGTGATTTAGCGACTTATTTGCCTCGGCTAACCCTAGGTGATGATGTGGATCTGTGGGCGGCGCAAGGTGCCGCCTCACTACAAGGATTGTTGGAGCGAGGCATGGATGAGCGTCAACGATACCAAGAGGCTGCCCAAAAATGGGCCGCGCGGTTTGATGCCGATCGCGCGATTGAGGCGTATCTGTCGATCTATCGAAAAATTGTTGACGAAGTGCGCCCGCCATGAGAATTCTACATGTAATACCCAGTGTGAATCCCTTAACGGGCGGGCCTATCGAGGGCGTCAAGCAGCGCGGCACCGAGCTAATCCGCTTGGGCCACTCAGTTGAAATAGTATGCCTTGACGATCCAAATGCAGCCCATCTAGTCGACTTTCCTCTGCCAGTGCATGCCCTAGGCCCCTCGTACGGTGCTTATCAGTATAATCGTAAGCTCATCCCGTGGCTGATTCGGCACGCTCCAGCTTTTGATGCTGTGATTGTGAACGGTTTATGGCAATACCATGCCTTTGCCGCACGGTCGGCACTGCGCCAGATTGGCAAACCTTATTTTATATTCACTCATGGAATGCTTGACCCGTGGTTCAAGCAAACTTATCCCATGAAGCATTTTAAGAAATGGTTGTACTGGCCATGGGCTGAATATCGGGTATTGCGCGATGCTCAAGCGGTGTTATTTACCAGCGAGGAAGAACGACTACGTGCTCGACAGTCATTTTGGCTATACCGAGTACATGAAAAAGTGGTTGCCTACGGATCCGGCGCGCCACCCGATGATCGCGAGCATCTTCGTGAAGAATTCCTGATGCGTTTCCCGGAACTTCGCAATCGTAGAATTCTGGTTTTTTTGGGTCGCATTCACGAGAAAAAAGGTTGCGATCTGTTGATCGAGGCATTGGGCCGAGTGAAAGAGTTAATTCCTGACCTACATTTAGTGATGGCGGGTCCAGATCAAGATGGATGGCTAGTGAAATTGCAACAATTGGCGGTAACCCACGGCGTACAAGATAAAATCACTTGGCCAGGAATGCTGCGCGACACCCTGAAATGGGGAGCGTTTTACGCTAGTGAGGCCTTTATTTTACCCTCTCACCAAGAGAATTTCGGCATCGCAGTCGCCGAAGCGTTAAGCTGCGGTGTGCCCGTTCTCATCTCAGATAAAATCAATATTTGGCGAGAAATTGATGCGGCGGGAGCAGGGTTCGTGGCTGCTGACACTGTGGATGGAACGGAGAACAATTTAAGGAGATGGCTGCAGTTAGACATAAGTAGCCGCACGTCTATGGGCACGCGTGCCATCGAAGCCTATGCGCAACATTTTTCAATTGCGGCCATGACCACCTCATTCCTTAATGCTATTTGTGAGACCCCATGAATGATTTAACGAATGATTTTAATGGGTTGTTTGGCGACAAGTTGCGTTTGCCGGCTTCTATAGAACACTTGCGTTTATCTTACCAAGCGGCGCGACCGTTTCGGCATTTGATCATTGACGACTTATTTTCAGATCAATTACTAGACACGCTCGTGTTAGAGATGGGAAAAATGGCCGCCCATCAATGGATCAAAAACAATATAGACCCCCGTGAAAGCACCGCGCGAATGCGTTCGGGCGCTGATCTCGGACCCGCCGGCATCCAATTGACCAGCATTGTGCACTCCGCCGCATTTCTGTATCTCCTATCCGAAATATCGGGAGTCTGGCAGTTGCTTCCTGATCCGTATTTGCAAGGAGCGGGTTATGCGCAAATGCGCCGTGGCGATCATTTTCAAATACACTCGGATCGAAGTGTCGCTTACAACACGGGTCTAACTCGGCGGCTGGCGATGATCATATTTTTAAATAAGTCGTGGCCTCCAGAATTTGCCGGACAACTGGAATTATGGAATGACGATAGTAGCCGTTGCGAAGTGTCGATTGAGCCAAAATTTAATCGTACCGTGCTATTTGAGGTTGCAAGTCCGAATTTTCATGGGGTGCCGGCTCCCTTAACCTGTCCGTCGGATAGGTTACGCCAATCTTTTATTCTGTACTACCATACTGCTGACTTACACTCTCACTCCAATGTGAGACCGCATTCATCGATTTTCGCGCCGCAATTTTCTACCAAAGTGAGTTCGTCGCTACGTGCCATCGTTCGCGATATAACACCCCCCTTTATTCGCCGCGGTATCATGAAATTGCTGAATCGCATATGACAATAATCTATAAAGTACTGGTGGCGGTGGGGCTAGCCGCGGTATGCGCAATGGGCGTGCCTGCGTTATCGTTAGCTGATGCGCTTACCATTGGTGCCGAATCGCCGGGTCCGGGTACTCAAGACATCCGCCGCTACGATATTTATGTCGCCGATCAAGAGACCTACGACAGCAATTTGTATCGGCTGCCAACCTCCAGTATTGCCGCTGCGAATTTTCCAAATGCTAATGGCGGTCAGGATCATTACAATTCCGCCTCCCTGGGTACAAGAGGACTCTGGACGTCCGGATTGCAGCAAATCATTTATCATGCGCGTGTCGATGAAAACCGATTTTCGCGCTATACCACGCTCAACAGCAGCACGGGACTTGGCGATTTGACCTGGAACTGGCAGTTCGGACCGCACTTTAGCGGGCAAGTCGGTGGATATTATCGACGCGCGCTGGCGAGCTTCGCAGAGACGCGTTTTCTGGGTCACGATTTGCTCGCTACGACAGCAGTGTTCGGACTGGGCCGCTATCAAGTCGGTCCTAGATGGGCGGTTTATGGCGGGTTTAATAATTCAACGAACAAGCATTCTGCCGCAGCTATTCAGTACGATAACTCGCACGGCAAAACGGCCAGCGCCGGTATCGAATACGCCACCGACGTAAATAACACAATTGGTTGGGAATACGCCTATGCTGATCGTCGATATTCCAATCTCATATTATTTAATGGTGCGCAATTTGATCGTAGTTTTCGTGAGACCACTAATCAATTGGTCGTCAAATATGCACTATCAGACAAAACTTCGGTAGAAGCGCATGCAGGCTACCTTAATCACTATTACCCATCCTCGCCGGTCGGCGCATTTTCGGGAAATATCTGGCGGGTATCGCTGCATTGGCTAGCGACCGAGAAGATTCAAGTGGTGGCGGAGGGATGGCGTGAACTACGCGCGACCCTGTTTGCACAATCCGATCACTTTCTTGCCAAGGGCGTGTCGTTTACCCCGGTGTGGAAACCCTCGGATAAAATAAAGTTTTCCTTTGCGCTGTCGAGCGACAATCAGAATTTTATCGGCTTGGATTCTAGCGTGCTCACCTTCGCGGTGCGCTCGGATAAGGTCCGATCGCAACAACTAAACCTACAGTATCAGGCCACGACAGCTCTGGTGCTCGAAGTATCCTATCGTGACGAGCAGCGAACATCGAATCAAGCCCTGTTTCAATTCGACGATCGATTGGCGAAAGCCTGGCTAACCTTCACTTTCTAATCTCGAAGTTAAGGACCTGTAAATGGCCAGTGCATTTTGGCCGTATTCGTGCCAGCCACCGATTTTTTGGGTCAGGATCAAGGCTTTTCGCCCCATCTCTTCTCGTTCATGCGGCCGTTCGGCGAGGCGTTGCAATCGCTCTGTCAGCGCATTAACGTCACGGATAGGTACGATGTATCCTTGCTCGCCATCGACAAAAAGGTCTTCAGCTCCCGTATTACGACTGGCGACAATCGGGCAGCCGCAGGCCATCGCCTGAGCCATAACCATCGCCATGCCTTCTTGAATACTGGGTAGTACCAGCACGTGACTTCGACTCATGATTTTTTTTAGTTCGACTTGCGGCACGTGCCCCAAAACCCGGGTATTGAGCGGCCACATTCCTCGATCGCGAAACATCGCTATTAAGTCCGGCGATGGTACTCCCACAAAGGTGAGGGTTTTGGCCGCATGGTTAATTTTCTGAAAAGCCTGAATGAGATATTGGACACCTTTTTGTAGAGACATGCCGCCGACAAAAAGCACATCAAAACAATTGGTTGCGGGTTTGTCGACGGGTTGAAACCGCGAAAGATTCACACCATAGGACAATAACCGTAATTTATTAGCGGGAAGTCCGTGTTCAATAAAAGAATGCCGAGCGAATGTCGATGGCACGGTAATAAGGTCCGCCTGCGCGTACTCAGTTTCCTCGGTATCAATGGCGCGCGAGTCTATTCCTGAAAAGGGCATATCCCACCGTGCATGCTCGTCGCGTAGTAGATAATCTTGAGTGCGGATGTGAGCGGAGCCTCTATCGCAAACATAGCGACCCCCGTGGACTTGTATTTTTTTCCCGGCGTCTAGCGATGAGCCAGAAAGACCCACGTACACATCGCAAGGTTGGATATTTCTGGCGACATATTTGCCGAAGCTGGTCGCAGCCCAGTGTTGCCATTGCCGCATCCATGAAGGCGGCATGCGATGACCCCAAGGATTAGCCATTAACGGACCCTTTACCCAGGGAAAGGTATGAATCAACGCTGAAGGCAAGCCTTCCTTGCCTAATTTAAAGCGCGGATATCCGCTGTAAACGGCCGACAGTACGCCGTGCGCATGAAGTTCTCGTGCCAAATCAAAGGTGTGAAATTTACCCGGTGTTGATAGCGCGATTCTCATGTCGCTATACTGCGGCGTTGCGCCAGCGTGGCTTGAGCGAGATTAAAACAAATTATGGCAATAAGGCTCTCGCTCAGTAGCATGGCTACCACCACGCCGCTAACTCCGAGCATGTGACTCAGAGCCCAAGCCAAAATGATTGAGACCGCTCCGGTCGCAAGCGCCCAATAAGCGAGGCCCGAGTGTTGGTTCGTTGCCATGAGTAGAATACGCGAAATATGCCATAGGCCACCCACAGAAGCATATAACAGCATCAACAACATTAAAACGGGAACAAATGGAATTGCTCCGTGTGTCCAAACGCGGATTAACCATGGCGAGGCAAAATACAACACGACGCTGAGTAGCACGGCCTGAGTGCCTCCCAGGAAATTCGCTTGCCGGAACAATTTATTAATAGCCTGCGGATAATTTGCAGCAAACAGACGTGAAAACTCCGGCCACAGTGAATGACTGAATATTGCGGTAATTTGTACCGAGACCCGCGCAATAGTGCGATAGGTGTTAAAAATAGCCACCGTTGAGGGACCAAAAACATTGCCGACCAACAACGTCAGGCTTTGAAAGCTAAAAGCGTTGGCGAGTGGAAACGCCATAAACGACAACGCCGGTTTGATCATCGCAATAATCTCGTGGCGGTTCGCGTGTTTCACACCCCACTCAATGCCATTATTGTGCGTTCGCGTCAGCATTATTCCTGTCACAAGGCTCATTATGCGGACGACCAAACTCCCTAAAGCCACTGCCGCGAAGCTCCCCACGAGTGCCAATCCAAGCATGCTGCCACACCACTCGGCGAGACGCGCGGAATTTCCCAACAGAGTTCCAAAAGCATATCGCTGAGTCGAGCGGAATATCGATTCGGGTAATCCGCTGATGAGCGTGATCAAAACATTCAAGCACAGAAAAGACAGCGCCAGACGCTGATCGACGCTGCGCAGCCAATGCAACGGCACCCACAGTATGAGCGGAACAATCAACACCGCGAGCGACGCACAAATGCTCACAATGAGTACTGAGGTACTTTGAAAGACTCTATTGGCCTCTGCGGGGTCCCCTTTGCCCTGGGCCATGGTCATTCGATTGCCGGCGGCAGTAACCATACCGACATCCGCCATCGACAGATACGCTGGAATAGCCGATAACATGAGCCATACACCGTAAGTCGAAGTGTCCCAATAATGCAGGAAGAGCGGTAACGAGACGAATTGAATGCCGGTATTGATTGCCATACCAAATGAGCCCGCTCCAATCCCGGCGAGAATTCTGCGTCTCATGCTGAATCACTACTAGCACGGACTCTATCGCGCAATAGCGTGGTAATCGAGTTGCGGATGACGGTGGTTTTGCGCTCAGTTACTCGTGATAATAAATAACAGACAGCCAGTACAAATGAACTCAATAATATAAAGTACAGCATACCGTTTGCCGACGGTTGGCGACGGAACTGGACACCGAACAATTGGAAGGCCACGGCTACCGAGAATAGCATTAGCGGGAAATGAGTAAGGTAAGTGGTGTACGAAAAATCCGCCAGCCATCTATGCAATGCCGGACAAATGCTGGATCTTTTCATTCTGCTGGCACCGACTACCGCGGTGACGTAGCATAGTGCAATTACAGAATCTTTAAGAAAGGGCAGGAATAGCGTTTCATTGGATCCTATTCCGCTTGGGTCGCGAATGATTCGCGAAGCGATTAAGCTGAGGAGTACTAAGATAAATCCAACATAGGCCGGTGGACTCCAAACGCGCGAGTAAGCCCACATATAAGCGGCTAACCCTAAGCTCCAGATAATTCCCCATATCACGAGCTTACCGGGAAGTATGATAGCTAAGAGTAAAGCAGCAACGGAAAAAAATATTCGTTTTTTGTAGCCGGGGGCGGTGAGCGCAACCGCGACTAGCGCAAAAATGCAGTAGTACCACCATTCGTAAGCCAAACTCCACAAAGGATAATTGCTGCCGAGTGGTGGTACACGAATATTTTCCAGCATCAATAAATTGCCCAAGGCAATTTTAAGATCGATAGTGGGATTGATCGCTATTTTCAATGAGGCGATGTGATATGCATCGGGGTTAGAATACAGTGCGCTGGCGTTAACCCAATGAATCCCGATGATATCCAGGAGCACTCCCAGCAGTAGTGCCGGGACCAGTACCGTGTAGATGCGGCTGAATCGTGCGATCGCGTACGCTTTGAGGTCGGGACCCGTGGTTTGCCAATGCCGAATGGTTAAGCCACCCACCAAAAATCCGCTGATGACAAAAAAAATCACCACCGCTTCATGTCCTAAACCGCTCACGAAGTAAAATAGTCTGCAGGCAACGGTTTTGTGCGTTACCTCGCCGAAATCGACAAATAAAATATTTTTGATATGGCCGGTCACTACTAAAAGCGCTGCTAACCAACGCGATAAGTTTAGAAAACTGGAAAGATTTGAGTTCATACCCTCCATATTAACAAGAGACGGTTGGCTAACATAATAAGGTAGATTGGGTGCTCAGTTGATAACAGGAGTTTTTTTAAAGCCTGTCAGACGCCTAGGACCTTCGCAAATTTCGTCGATTTCGTCAATTGCGATTGAATTGTTATGTCTATAGCGTCTCACTATAGGCCGATTGCGTCCGCTTAAATGGAACCCTTGCAATGTGCGGACTCGTTGGAATATTTAACTACCGGCGCGATCAACCCGTCAACGCGGAAGAGTTGTTGGCAATTCGCGAACATATGCGTACCCGGGGCCCGATAATGCCGGAATGTGGTTGGATCGCGACAGCAGATCAGCGGCTATAGATCGTGTTTAATGGTGAAATTTGCAATTTTCTTGAGCTAAGGGCTGCATTGACCTAGCACGGGCATATTTTCAGGACTCAATGCGATACCGAGGCGTTACTCATTGCCTACCGGCAATGAGGGGAGGATATGGTGCGGCATCTGCGCGGTATGTTTTCTTTCGCTATTTGGGATGACGAAAAACAAGGGATATTGCTCGCACGCGATCATTTCGGTATTAAACCGTTGTACTACTAGGATGACGGGCAAACATTTCGTTTCGCCTCACAAGTCAAAGCATTGTTGGCCGGAGGCGGGATCCTTCGGCAACTAGAGCCCGCTGCATTAGTGGGATTCTATTTATGGGGATGCGTGCCGGAGCCCTTTACTATGACTAAAGGGTTACGATCTTTGGCCGCTGGACATGCCCTGGGAGCTACCAACGCTTATAGATCCTGAGATCGTAAAGCAAGGGTGGGCCGATTTGCAGCCCGTTTTGCGAGCTGACGAATGGTTGCAGCCGCTCAATGCGAATAGTTCTCGTGCACGAGTGTCCGGTCTTGAATTACAATACTACATGCGCAACATGCTACTCCGTGACAGTGACTGGGCCAGCATGGCTCATTCGTTGGAAATTCGCTTGCCATTTGTCGATGTCGAATTCTACCGACACTTAGCGCCTCATATCTCGGGGCCGCATCCACCCAGTAAGGCGATGTTATTAAAATGTCCGAGCACGCCGGTGCCTAAGGAAGTTCTCAACCGGAGCAAATCGGGGTTCGGTGTCCCCATAGATCATTGGATAACAAAACATCGTACCCAGGATCGCGGATTGCGCGGGTGCGGGAAGAAGGTCATTGAATCCTTTGTCGCAGATAAACATGTCATCAATACTCGGTCGTAAAATGCCATGTTAAAACGCTGGATGCGGGCTGTCGGGCACCTTGCCTTGCTTCGGTTCGGGGTTCGTGATCGTCTAATACGATGGATTCACAATCCGGATACGGCAAAATCCGAGGAGTTTGCGGTGCCATTTTTTGGCTTGGTATACCGCGGGAATTTTGACACTTTTATTGATTGGAGCGTCTACTACTATGGCGCTTACGCTCGTGAGGAACTTCGATTAATGGAGGACCTGTTGGTATCCATGCATCAGCCGGTGGTCATGGATATTGGTGCTAATGTGGGTCATCACACGCTATTCGCATCCAGAAAAGCAAAGCACGTATTGGCGTTCGAGCCATTCTTTGAAGTAGCGAATAAGTTGCGGCAAAAGTTGCTTGAGAATGCTATCAACAATGTTAGGTTATTTGAGTTTGCACTGGGTGAGAAGAACGAAAAGGCTTCCTATAAGAAACCTAAGGGACATAATACCGGTACGGGAAGTTTCATCAGTTTTGGAAATGACAATGAAACTCTTGATTTGGAAATCAGAATTGGCGACGAAGTTTTGGAACAGAACGCGATTAAAGATGTCCATTTTATCAAAATCGATACGGAAGGTTTTGAACCGCATGTGCTTAACGGTCTGGCGAAAACGTTGGTTCGCTGTCGGCCGATTGTTTTTTTTGAGTGGTCGCAAGGCGTAAGAGGTCAACTAGACCATCGTTTAAGCACGATTTTCCCGCAGGACTATACTTTCTATTTGTTCGTGCCCGATATCGTTGTTTTTAAATTGTTTCGCAAAATGTCCTATCGGCTGGCCGCAACTACAGACCATTGGCCTGACGGGAATCTTCTTGCGATGCCGATTGAGGCCATGGTACGTTTAAAAAACATGAATCCGAAACCTGCTGTTCTCGAAAAAATCGAAAAATTGTGGAAAATCGCCTAACTTCAGTGATTTTTAGTAGTTCAATATGACGCCGCTGGATCCGTACCTCGCCGCTCAGACTTCCCTTGGAAATCGCTTGCTCCGGGTAGGGTGGGGATTCGCATACCAGATTTTGTTTCGTTTTTCGCCTCGTCCGGCTCATGCGTGGCGTGCGCTGTTGCTGCGCTGTTTCGGTGCAAGACTCGGTCAGCATTGCCACGTGTATGCGGGCGCGAAGATTTGGGCTCCCTGGAATCTTCACTGTGAAGATGCCGTTGGGATCGCCGACGGGGTAGTGATTTACAATCCGGCCACTGTCTATCTGGGATCGCATGCCGTGATCTCGCAGGACGCATATCTTTGTGGTGCCACGCATGACTATAACGACCCGCAATTCCCTATGATCAGCACACCCATACACATCGGTCAATATGCGTGGATTTGTGCCCGCGCGACCGTGTGTTCGGGTGTCAGCGTGGGTGATGGGGCGGTGCTGGCTTTAGGCGGCATTGCGACTAAGGATTTGGCGCCCTGGACGGTGTACGCCGGAATACCGGCTAAGCCCATTAAAACCAGGGTTCTGCGATGATTTCGGTCCTGATTCTCACCAAGAATGAAGAATTGGATTTGCCTGATTGTTTGCAGAGTGTTGCGTGGTCCGATGACATTTTGGTATTGGATTCGTACTCGACGGATCGGACACTGGAAATTGCCACGGCCAGCGGTGCGCGCACGGCGCAACGCAGTTTCGATCACTACGCGGCGCAACGTAACGCGGGGTTGCACGATTTTGGCTTCAAGTACCCTTGGGTCTTGATACTGGACGCGGATGAACGAGTGCCGAAACCTTTATGCGAGGAACTGCTACGGTTTGTCGAGTCTGCAGTGGTTAACGCGGGTACCAGTGCCGGGCGTATCCGGCGTCGCGACTATTTAGAAGGTACGTGGCTTAAGTACAGCCAATTGTCGCCTTTTTACATTCGACTGGTGCGCCCTGCGAACGTGCACTATGAGCGCGAAGTCAATGAAATATTGAAGGTCGAAGGTGCAATTCATAATTTCGATGAACCGTTCGATCATCATCCTTTTTCCAAAGGCATGACGCATTGGTTGGCCAAGCACAATCTGTATTCGTCCATGGAGGCCAATTTAGTGTTGAAATCCCGCCGCGGCGAAGCCCCGTTCTCTCTGACCAAGGCGTTATTTGCGCGCGACTTCAATATTCGCCGCTATCACCAAAAAGAGCTGTTTTATCGGCTGCCCGCGCGGCCATTGATAAAATTTATTTTGATGTACATCGTTAAATTGGGGTTTTTAGACGGGCGCGCCGGGTTTACTTATGCGCGGCTACAATCCTTTTACGAATACATGATTGTATTGAAAACACGCGAATTAGAAGACCAAAAATTCAGGAATGACGGTACGACATAATCTATCTGCAATCCGTTCGCGGGGTAGACGGCTACATCAATAGGGGTATAGGGCTGGGGATGCGATGGTGGTAGTATCCCAAGATGCATAGGAAAACATGAAAAAGTTTGTATTGATTCTTGCTGCGGCTATAGGCTTAGGGGTGGCGGTGGAGTCATTTTCCTCCTATGTCATGTACCGCTACTTTGCGATCGAGTATAAGGGATTTCATCCTGCCGGCTCTTCTACTTATTTGTTGCTCGAACATACTGCTAATAAACTTCGCGGGCGACATATGGGAGTGATAACGACAGCAGACCACGCTCCGTTGTATAGATTGGATGTGAATTTAGGCTATGCAATGAATCCTGGCCTCTACAATATCCACGAAAAATACGATAATCAAAAACATGTTTTTCGCTTGCAAGTGACGCCGGAGGGTGGCCGAGCGACTGCGTATAGGCCGGTGACGGCGGCGCATCGTCTTTTTATTACCGGCGACTCTTCTATCTTCGGGTGGGGACTCAATGACGAAGAAACGGTGCCATGGTTGTTACAGAGCCGCTTGCCGAATGATGTAGTGATTAATATGTCACTAACGAGTTATTCGACCATTACTGCGCTCATCCAGCTTAACGAAGTCACGCCCAAAATTTCTCCTGATGATACGGTGGTTTTGTTATATCACCCGCTGACCAACGATTTCAATATTGCCACGCCTGCAATGCTGGACTCGATACTGGGTGGACTTGAAGTGCAATTATCTGACCCCTTAGAAATGATAAATATGAAAGTACCTTATGGATCATTAGATCCCGAGGGCACTCTCAAAATTCGTCGTGCCGCATTGGTGTGCAGGCGACAAAACATGGGTCCTGATTGTGTTCGGCCGGGAGTGGACTATGTAGCGTCGACACGCGTGACTGAGCGAGCATTCGATGAAATCATCGCGTCTTTTCCGGCGCACTACATAGTTGCGGTCATGTCGGCGCCAAAGGATGATCCAGTTATCGAGCATTTGCGCGAAAAAAATGTACCGATTGCCGATCTACGCTTAGGTGACGATGAGCCTGATGCGCACGACATATTGTTTACGGGTTCCCACTCGGGTCCATTTTGGCACTATCAAGCATACTTACATTTGTTGGCGATATTAAGCGACGCGCACCTGGTCCACTAACGTAACCGTAATGGCTCGCCGTACCCTGTTAATTCCAAATAACCCCGGCCGGTGTCCTTGCCCGCCTCGCTGGCGCTGACTGCACCTTCCCAATAAACCGCGCCCGTGGATAGCCGCGTGTCATTTTCTTGATCATCAAGCAAGGGTTTTAAGTCGAACTCGCGGGCACCTGCCCGTAGGCGCCACTGCACCGGGTATTGAATGCCGGTGCGCGGTGAGATCCACGTACGCTTAGCCTGGAATTCCACATCCTGGGGCTGAAAAACCTGGATGGTGCCATTAGCATTACGCAATGTCCCCCCTGTCCAGTGCGACTCGCCTTGTGGGTCACGAATACGGAACGCCATCAGCGCGCCCCCGTCATTGAGATTTATACCGACCCATTCCCACCCCGTCGCGCTGCCATCTAGGTATTGGCTTGACCATTCATGATCGAGCCAAGCTTCGCCACGGACGGTGTCAGATTTGCCATTGCGCGAGATATTGCCGGCGACCTGAAGGTGCGGAATACTGTAATAGTAACTGGCAGAAAGAGGCGAGGGTCCTTTTTGGCTGTAACCGGCCTTACCGTTCAGCATGGGTTGCTGTGTGGTTCGAATGGACAGATTTAACGCAAAGTCCTCGGCGAGGATTTTGGCAATATAGGTCGCAGACTTGTGTTCTAGCGACCAATCATCGATCCAAACATGAGTGTCGCCTGGCATAGCCTCTGCCAATCCTAAGCCTGCACGTCTGATGCGCTGATCCTGCCAGAGTCTACCGCGATGCAGATCACTGAGAGCGCAATGCGCAATCAATAGCTGGCGCGGTGTGAATGAACTTGAATTGTCGGCGGTGACTGTGGTTTGAGTGCGAAAAAACGTTAGTTGGAAACCCAACGATTCACCCCCGTCAGTTTTTAGCCAGCCGGTCAAATACCACCATTCGGTGCGAAAATCCGCATGACTTCCGTAGTCACTTGGGAAGGTCAGTGCGCGCCCTTCGCGCACGTCAGACCCGGCAGTTGCACGACATACAAAAACGCTGATACACAGCATCATTAGCCATTGGTTGATTCTCACCAATCCTCCCGTACCGCACGAACTGCATCCAGAGCGGTGGCCGCACGGCCACTGATTATGGCAGTGACGGTGGCAGACATTACTAAGACCAAGCTTAAGATGGCTAGTTGCCAAATCGGTACCGCTAGATCAATGCTCCAATTAAACGACTGGCGGTTAATGACAAAGACCAATACCAGACTTAAGACTGCCCCCAGAGTCAAACCGAATAACGCCCCAAAAACGCTGCTTAGGATTCCTTCGGTTGCCAATATTCCGATTACTTGCTTACGCCTTAGCCCAATATACTTCAGCATGCCAAATTCTGCGCGGCGCGCTAGGGCAGTTGAACTGGTGGCGAAGCTTAGGCCGGCAAGGCCAATCAACACCGCGACCGCTTCCAGCGCATAAGTAATCACGAACGCGTGATCGAAGAGTTTCATTGAGCGTTCTTTTACTGCGCCGCTGGTCATTATTTCGATGGAATCCTGGCGCGCGAACTGAGTGCGCACCATCGCCGTGACACGGGCAGCGGGTTGACCCTTACTGAGCCATATCGAGCCTTCGTTAGCGCTATGATCACCAGTCGCTGTAAGGTAGGCTTGACGGGAAATAACAATGGCCCCAGCAGGGCGTGCGTAGTCGCGCCATATGCCAGCAATGAAGCAACGATGCAGGTGTCCGGCGAGGGGCACAGCAACCTCGCTGCCTACCTTGTAGCCATAGATGTCGTGCAAGGCTTCGGAGATCCAAATGGGCGGCAAGTTACTCGATAGCGGCAGGGAGGGTTGGACTAATGGTAAAACGTCAGCAATGTTAGCCACGTTAAAATCCCGCGCTATCAGCGTTACAGCCGAGTGCACGGCATCCAGGGCAATTAAACGGGTGCGGCGAAACTCGATGCGGGAAACACCCGCGACTGCGGCAAGCCGCGCTTGATCTTGCACCGACCAGAACGCAGTGTCGTTGCCGAGCGGTTCACGCATTTGAATATCGGCTGGTAAAAGTTTACTCAGCCAATGATCAAACGAGACGCGAAAAGAATAGACCATGATGGCCATGGCAACCATTAAACTGAAGCTCACGATGATGGACGACAGACTTAAAGTCGAAAGCTTCACGTTATCTCGCATTTGCGCTACCGCGGTGTCTAGGACTACACGATGGGTACGAGGCATTTTGTTCAGTACTTTTATCCACAGCATCGGTACCAGTAATATTGAGCCAAATAACAGCGCAGCGACGGCCAAATAGCCAAATAGCGGTATTCCGCCCACCGCAGGTAACCTGGTAAGCACGACACCTAACCCCAATAATAGGATACTGAGATATCGACTAATGCCAACCAAACCGCTTGATTGAACGATGCCTTTGAGGGCGCTGGACGAGTGACGCGCTGCGCTGCGCGCTGGCAACCAGGCACCCGCACCCGTAACGACGGTTCCTATAATAAGAAAAACTACCATGGCTATCGGAGCCGCACGTAATGAGGCCCCTATGACTTGCAATTCATTGTTGCCAAGGTCGCCGACCAGCAATCGCAATATGGTAGCTGCAAGAAAAGTGCCCAGCAGCACGCCAAGAAGTGAACCCGCCACGCCCAGTGCCACGCCTTCGCCCAGGAGTGCGCTCTGTAGCGCCAGACGCGTGACGCCCAGGGATCGCAACAGCGCCAGTGAGTGGCGGCGACGCAGCACTGATAAAGACTGCGTGGAAAATACCAAGAAGGCTCCCGTCAACAGGGCAATCATTGCGAGCATGTTTAAGTTCACGCGATAAGCGCGGGTCACATTTGCCGCTCGATCACGTTCGACCTGGGGTGTTATAACGAGGACACCTGTTGGTAGTTGAGCCGCCAGAATTTTCTTAAAAGATTCTACGTCGACGCTATTCTTGACTCGCAAATCAACGCGATTGAGGTTGCCGATTGATTCAAAAATCCACTGCGCGCTCGCGATATCCATGATCCCCAACGGCTGGGAATAGGTGTCGGGCGATAATATGTCGAGAACATGTAGCTTCTTTGCTTTGCTACCGACGATGACCTGCATTTCATCGCCGCGCCGCAGATGTAACTGCGCAGCCGCTTGATTACTTAATATAATACTGTCGGTTACAAAGAGCTGAAGAATATGAGGGCCAATATCGCCCATGAGCTGTGGTTGCATGGCACTCGCACGAAAAACATCCACGCCCAAAACTTTAAATGCATCGCGTACTCCGGGGAGTGCCACTTCAAGCTCAAGTATTGGACTGGCAAGGCTCACAGCCGGGTCGCGGGCTAATTTGACGAATACCGATTCCGGAAATGCTTCGCGAGGTCCCCGCACTATCAAATCGGCGGCGCCGACCAGACGCTTGGTGGCTAAGCCAAATTCGTCGAGCGCGGCGTTGTTGACTAAGTAAACCGCGGTGCCGAGTGCAACGCCAAGTGCAATCGCGACTATCGTTAGCAGCATGCGTAGCGGTTGCTCACGTAGTTGAGCCAGCAGCAACAGCCACCACACTCGCCACGCGATACGCCCCTGGGCGAACCTACTCACGCACCGGCGCCCAACGGTAGCAGTCCGTCGGAGGTTAGCACCAATATTCGATCGGCCGATTCCGCAGCAATGCGCGAGTGCGTTATGAGTATACCGGCGCCGGCATTGGTCTTGATCTGGGTGCGCAATAGTTCCAAGATTTGCGCGGCATTGCGCGAGTCAAGATTTCCAGTCGGCTCATCGGCGAGCACTAGGCGCGGCCTGTGCACCAATGCGCGCGCGATAGCGATGCGCTGGACCTCGCCGCCCGAGAGTTCTCGAGCATAGCGGCTCGCCATGGCACCGAGGCCGACTGCGTCCAATATTTGCGTCGTGCGCGTACTGCGCTCAGGTTCAGTAACTCCCAACAGGTCGAGTGGCAGAGCGACATTTTGCGCAACACTGAGGTAGGGCAGCACATGAAAGGCTTGGAAAACGAATCCCACCGAGTGGCGTCGCATCAGAGTCAACGCGTCATCATCCAGATTCGATATATCGATACCGCCCATCAATATTCGCCCGGAATCCGCATGGTCGAGGCCGGCTAATAAATTAAGCAGCGTTGACTTACCCACCCCCGACTCGCCCATGATGGCTAGGTATTCGCCCGGCCAAAGCTCAAGGTTGAGCCCCTCGAAAAGGGCGGGGCGGTCGACATTAAAACGCTTAACTACGCCCTCAAGACGTAAGACTGGGCTATCCAAGATCGTACCGACCTTAAGCGGCGTCGACGCCCATCATGGCCTTCACCTCTAAGAAATCTTTAAGGCCGTGTTCGCCGTATTCACGACCATTGCCAGACATCTTAAAACCTCCAAAGGGGGTTTTCATATCCCCGTACGCGCCGTTGATCGATACTTGCCCCGCACGGACGCGCAGGCCAACCCGCTTTGCACGTGCATTGTCGTTCGACCAAATATACGCGGCTAATCCATAGGGAGTGTCATTGGCAATGGCGATCGCTTCTTCCTCGGTCTCATAGGGCAGAATACAGAGCACGGGTCCAAATATTTCCTCGCGAGCTATTGTCATTGTATTGTTCACTTCGGAAAATATTGTAGGTCTAACGTAATAGCCTTGAGCGAGTCCCGCGGGTTTTCCGCTACCACCGGCTACTAATTTAGCGCCCTCAGAGATGCCCTTCGCGATAAAACCTTCGACTCGATCGAATTGCACCTTGGACACTAAGGGGCCGACAGTTGTATTGGCAGCAGTAGGATCACCGACGATGGCGGCGGCGGCGGCGCGTTGGGCGATGACTTCCACTTCTGCAAGTTTGCTGGCAGGTACTAACATCCGAGTTGGTGCATTACAGGACTGACCTGAGTTTTGAAATACATGTTGTACGCTTTGCTTAACGGCCCGCTCAAAATCGGCATCATCTAATAATATGTTCGGCGATTTTCCGCCTAATTCCTGATGCACCCGTTTGACCGACGGCGCAGCGTTGATGGCCACCTGTGTGCCGGCTCTGGTTGAACCGGTGAAGGACACCATGTCGACCTGAGCGTGTGACGAAAGCGGCGCGCCCACGCCTAGGCCATCACCATTGATAAGATTAAATACGCCGGGGGGTACGCCCGCTTCGTGCATCACTTTGGCCCAAATAATGGCGCTAAAGGGTGAGTACTCCGAGGGCTTTAGTACCATGGTGCAACCGGCCGCCAGCGCGGGAACGACTTTCGCTGCTACCTGGTTCATCGGCCAATTCCACGGGGTGATCAAGGCGCACACGCCAACAGGCTCCAGTATCAAGCGAGTGCTGCCGTGAATTTCTTCAAACCGGTAAGTTTTTAACACATCGATCATCGCGCTAATGTGGCCGACTCCGATGCGCGTCTGCGAACCTTTGGCAAGCGTAATGGGCGCGCCCATTTCGGTCGAGATTGCCTGCGCAATTTCATCATAGTGAGCGTTGTAGGCAACCAAAATGCGTTCCATTAAAGCTAATCGTTCCGCAGGGGTGGTCCGCGAATAGCTGTCAAAGGCGCGCCGCGCGGCGGCAACCGCGAGATCGACGTCGGCCGCACTGCCCATGGAAATAACCCCCGCTACGGTTTCAGTGGCCGGATTGATGACATTGAAGTCTTTCACGATCACAGGGTCCACCCAGTGGCCGTCGATGTAGAATTGACGATTGTCGTATGTCATGGAACTGTCTCACAAAATTGCAATTTACTGGATCACAAGTCTACCTGTTAGCGGTCAGTTCAGGGTGTGTTTACGCTAGGACAACCGTTATGTCGCTGGCCACCGACTACTCGGTCCTCGACTAGGGGATGTACACTACGGTGGCCCATGTTTTTGATTAACCCGGGAGTTTGCATGCTTCGAACTTTAAAATGGCTAACCGCGATCAGTACGATGAGCGCGCTGTCCTTATCCCTGGGAACTGCGCAAGGTGCATCTGCGGAGTTCAATCCAGTTCGTGCGCACGCGGTATCCATTGGACCCGAAGCTCATCGGCTGATTGTCGGGTTCAAGGCAAATGCGGCAAATGCTGCAAATACGGCGCGCCAGGCGCAGGCCGAGGCGCAGACTACGCCCGCCGATTTGGTCGCACTGACACAGCGGGTAGGACTTGCCACTCGCAAATCGCGGCAGATAAGCGCCGCAATGCATGTCGTGTTTTTACCGAAGATTTTGTATGGTGCGGATGTTGAGACTGCGCTGAATAAACTGCGAGCAGATCCTGCGGTGAAATTTGCGGAAGTAGACCAGCGCCGTTATCCACACGCACTACCCGCCGCCTCCGGCCCGCCTAGTGATCCCCTTTTCGGCCCGTCTGCGAATTCGGTGGGTCAGTGGTATATGACGAACCCCGCCGTAAGCGGTGATGCCGCGGCTACCGACGCGGTTTCCGCCTGGATGATCACCACCGGCAGCACCGGAGTAGTCATCGCGGATGTCGATACCGGCGTGCGTTTTGATCATCCGGACTTAGGGCGTGCGCAATTCGGTGGCTCACTCCTGCCGGGCTATGATTTTGTGGATCGGGATTTTGATTCAAAGGGTAACCCTCTGCTAACATTTTTAATCGCAAATGATGGCGATGGTTGGGATGCCGATGCATCAGACCCGGGCGATTGGGTAAGTCTCACTGATTTTAATAACGCGCTCTTTCCTGTGAAAACCTGTGGGGACCCCAACGGGTACGCCGACCAGCACGTAGATAGTTCGTGGCATGGCACCCGCGTGGCCGGAGTGTTAGGCGCGTTGACCAACAATCATGATAGTGCGGGCAACGGCGTTGGCATTGCCGGTATGACCTGGAATCCCTATATCCTTCCCGTGCGGGCACTGGGTAAATGTGGCGGATATGATTCGGACATTATCACGGGCATGCAATGGGCGGCGGGCGTGCCCCTGCCCCCGAGCGCGGCCAATGTGCCAAGCAATCCCTATCCCGCCAGTATTATTAATTTAAGTCTAGGGGGTAGCGACCCTAATCTAGCGCCGGGTGCGCGCAACACTTGCTCCCCAGCTTATCAAAGCATAATAGAGATCTTGAATGGCAAGGGCGTATTGATTGTGGCGTCTGCGGGTAATGGAACGCCAACCGCAGCGGTTGACGTTCCCGGCGTTTGTAGTGGTGTACTGACGGTCGCGGGTTTACGCAATGTTGGGACCAAGGTTGGTTACAGTAGCTTTGGTACCGAGGTAGGCATATCCGCTCCTGCAGGAAATTGTGTCACTTCCACTGGATGCCTCAGACCCATTGATACCACCACTAATTTCGGGCTGACGGTTCCAGGGACTAATGGCTACACGTCTCAATTGAACCCGAATTTGGGCACTAGCTTTTCAGCCCCCATTGTTTCGGGAATTGCAGCACTGATGCGATCGGTAAATGCGAATTTGAGTCCGGCGCAGTTGATTACGCGAATTCAAGGTAGTGCCAGCCGGTTTCCGCAACCAGCTGGGCTGCCGGTCTGCCCTAAGACCTATGTGGACCCCGTGACCCAAGTAGATACGGGCGAATGTGCCTGCCCGAATACCGCACCGTACCAATGTGGCACCGGCATGGTCAACGCGTTGGCCGCCGTTCAAGCCGCCCAAGCCCCTATCGCCGCTGTGATTGCGCCTTCGACCATTGTGGTTGGCGGTGCCGCCAATTTCGACGCGAGTGGCAGCGCGGCATCCTGTGGCCGCACGATTAAGAGCTATGCATGGACCATTGCAGCCGGTAGCGGTTTTACCAGCAACTCGTCAACCAACACCGCTCAGCTGTCCACGACTGTCACCGGGAATGGGCCAGGTACCATCACGCTAAAAGTGACGGACGATTCAGGAGCTACCGATAAGGCAACCTTAAGCTATGCGAATGGTGTCCTAATCAATCCACCCCCCGTCAACGCGGGTCCTAGTGTGACCGGTTGTCCAGTCGCCTTAGCGGTCTCAGTGACTCCGATATCTCCCACAGTAACCGCGGCGTTCGCCCCTGGCAGCGTGGATGAGAATGTCGTCTCAACGCTTACTGTTACACTCACTAATCCCAACCCGTATGCGCTCACTGAAGCGACCTTAAGTGATGCATTGACCTTGAGTGTACCGAAGACCCCGTCACCTAATAGTACTTGCTTAGGGGCAACCATTAATCTCAGTAGCGGCGGTGGGCAAGTGAGCATGAGCGGCGCAATTATTCCCGCTTCCGGTAGCTGTACGGTCACGGTCCCTGTAGTGAGTGCAACGGCTGGAACTTACGCCTACACGGTTGCAATAAACGACCTGCTGACAGGCCCCGGAGGCGGCAACGCCGTGGCGGCGACGGCCACGCTGACCGTAACGGTACCGCACAAGAGCGGCGGCGGCGCGCTGGGGTGGCCCGAGTTGCTATTTGCGGCCGGGTTACTCGGCGTCACTCAACTTAGGCGCGCGGCGCGGCGGTCTTCGTGACCGTAGGCCATGCGCGCATAACGCTAGTCGAGCGCCTGCAATGTCACAAAGATGCTCGCGGCAGCTTGTTCGAGCCGCTGAACGACGCGGAACTGAATACCCAAAAAAATGTGCACGTGGTATTAACTCAAGCGGGCGAAGTACGGGGTAATCATTATCATCACACCGGCGTTGAAACCACGACGGTGGTTGGCCCCTGCTGGGTCCGCCTCAAAGAAGCCGGCGTAATACGCGACGTCACGATACCGGTAGGGGAAGTCTGGCGCTTAACACTACCGGCAGGCGTCGTGCATGCCTACAAAAATACCGGCGATGGGGTCATGGTACTAGTGTCTTTTAGCACTAATCTGCATGACTCTACCGGTACCGATACCGTGCGCGACATCATCCTCACATAATCTTGCACGCCTCGTCGAAGGATAGCCGCGGGCTACGCGGGAATAGCATCTCCTGACTCCCCGTACCGAGCGCGCAGATAAAATTAGATTTCACGGGGGTACCTGCAAAAAATTCCGCGTCTACTTTGGCATTATCGAATCCGGACATCGGACCACAATCGAGCCCTACGGCGCGAGCCGCCATAATCAAGTACCCACCCTGGAGGGTGGCATTACGCATCATCGTGGGAGTTCCCACCGCAGGGTCCCTAAACCAATTAGCGGCCGAGGGATTGTGTGGAAAAAGTGCGGGGATTTTCTCGTAAAACTTCTCGTCCATGCCGATGATGACGGTAACGGGGGCCGTTTCGACTTTGACGGCGTTGTTCGCTGCTACGCACTTAACTAGACGCGCTTTTGCGGTAGCACTACTCACGAAGATAAATCGAGCCGGCGAGCAGTTAGCCGAGGTAGGACCAAATTTTAAGAGGTCATATAGCTCATGAATTTTGCTGTCCGGAACCGGGTCTGGTGTCCAGCGATTGTAGGAGCGCGCTTCGCAAAATAGAGTGTTAAGGGCAGCATCGTTGAGAGTATTTTTCATGAATTTCCTTGCAAAACCAATTCGTGACCGCGCTTGAAATCGCGAATATGTTTCTCCATCCAAGTGCGGGCCAGTTGGATTTTTTTAAGTTTAATGGCGCTTACGATACGTTGCTGCGCTATTTGAATTCGCGCGCGTGCCTGTGGGACTTGATCAATTAATTCTAGCAAAGCGGGCGCGAGTAGGGCATTCAAGGGTGCTTGCGACAGTGCGATGACTTGATTACCACTCGCTTCGGCGACTGCCTTAAAGAAATTGACCACCGCCTGGACTGCGGCTGGGGTGTTTTCCGAATCTTGGATGAATTGTTCACGCGCCGCATTTAATAGTATTAAATGCGCGCTAGTCCGCCGGGTCGCTGCATGTTCGGCCGCCGCGGGCTCCAGCGCCATCATCGCCTCCCAGAGCTCGAGAAAAGTCACATCATGCAACGCCAGCGCGCGACTGACCCCTGAACTAATGCGCTTGGATTGCGGCCGGGTGACGCGTAGACGCTTCTCGCCGCGTGCACGACCCAAGAGCCCCTGAATTTCGAGTTCTCGAATCGCCTCGCGCACGGTCGAGCGATTCACCCCAAACTGGCGCGCTAAATCGGATTCGGAGGGCAGCGGATCGCCGGCCCGCAAAGTTCGGCCCACAATCTTAAATTCAATCGCATTCGCTACCTGACGATAGGCAGGGTGGTCATCGAGCGGCTGAAATAGATCAATCATTAGTCTTCTCCGAATAGCTCTCGACCGATGAGCATGCGGCGAATCTCGGAAGTGCCAGCGCCAATTTCGTACAACTTAGCGTCTCTTAGTAACCGCCCGGTGGGATAGTCATTAATATAGCCATTGCCACCCAAGAGCTGTAACGCGTCAAGTGCCACGCGAGTGGCGGCCTCCGCACAAAACAATATGCATGCCGCGGCGTCTTTGCGCGTGGCATGGTTGCGATCACAGGCGGCGGCGACCGTATAGGCGTAGCTGCGACAGGCATTCAGAGAAGCGTACATATCGGCTAATTTTCCCTGCACCAATTCAAATGTGCCGATGGCCTGACCGAATTGACGCCGCTCACGCACATAGGGAACCGCGACATCAAGAGCCGCTGCCATAATTCCTAAAGGCCCCCCCGATAACACTACCCGCTCATAGTCCAAACCATGCATCAACACCTTCACGCCCTTATTTTCGGCCCCTAAAAGGTTTTCGACTGGAACCTCGCATTCGTCGAATACCAGTTCGCTGGTACTTGAACCCCGCATCCCTAGCTTGTCGAGCGATTGAGCAGCCTTGAAACCTTTGAATGTCTTTTCAATAATAAACGCGCTAATGCCGCGCGCGCCGGCCTCGGGAGTAGTCTTCGCATACACCACCAAAACATCCGCCTCCGGCCCATTAGTGATCCACATCTTGCGTCCATTGAGCGTGTAGTGATCGCCGTGCAGCATAGCTTTTAATTGCATGGAGACTACATCTGAACCTGCACCGGGCTCTGACATCGCCAGCGCACCGACATGCTCACCGCTGATCAGTTTCGGTAGGTAGCGAGATTTTTGGTCTGCGCGCGCATTCAGAGCAATTTGATTGACGCAGAGGTTGGAGTGCGCTCCATAACTCAAGGCCACCGCCGCCGAAGCTCGCGAGATCTCTTCCATCGCAATGGTGTGCGCGAGATAGCCTAATCCACTGCCACCGAACTCATCGCTTACCGTAATACCGAGTAGACCTAACTGACCCAGTTCGGGCCATAGGTCGCGTGGAAAATGATTGCTGCGGTCGATTTCGGCAGCTCGCGGAGCGATTTTTTCTTGAGCAAAGCGCCGCACTTGATCACGGACCGCCACAATTTCTTCACTATGACCAAAATTGAATTCACGATAAGCGGCGCCGGTCATTGTCTTTGAACCCTAAACTGTTGAATAATAGGACTGTCGGACAATTGTGCCACTTCTGAATAAACGACGCTTGAGTTTAGACTATGGCCGTAATCGCCTCGAAAATTGACGCATCCTCCGCAGAATTTGCGCAAAGTCGCGCTCGTATGCGCACTTTGGTCGATGAGCTAAGGACATTGATTAGCCAAAATGCGTTAGGTGGACATGCGGCGGCCCGGCTTAAACATCAGGCGGCTGGCAAACTGCTGGTGCGGGAACGCATTGATGCTCTACTAGACCCAGGTTCCCCTTTTATCGAACTTTCCCCCCTGGCGGCCCAAGACGTCTACGGCGAAGTCTTGCCGGGTGCCGGCCTTGTGACAGGCATTGGACGCGTGAGCGGGCGCCAATGCATGGTGGTGGCGAATGATCCCACGGTGAAGGCCGGTACCTATTACCCGCTGACCGTTAAGAAGCATTTGAGAGCCCAGGAAATCGCCAGTGAAAATGCACTCCCCTGCATTTACCTGGTGGAAAGTGGGGGGGCGTTTTTACCCAGACAAGACGAAGTATTTCCAGACCGCGAACACTTTGGACGCATTTTTTTTAATCAGGCGCGGCTATCGGCGGATGGCATCGCGCAAATTGCAGTGGTCCATGGATCTTGTACTGCGGGCGGAGCCTATGTACCTGCGATGTCCGACCAATCCGTTATCGTGCGCAATCAAGGGCGGGTATTTTTGGCAGGTCCGCCACTGGTACATGCCGCGACCGGTGAAAAAATCGATGCTGAATCACTAGGCGGCGCCGATGTTCATTGCCGACAATCCGGAGTCACCGACTATTACGCGGATAATGACCTACATGCGCTGGCGTACGCACGTCGCGCAGTGGCGACGCTACGGCCGGTACCTTGTATTTTAACTTCGGGCCCACAACCGCTGTTAGATGAATCAGAAATTGATGGAATCATTCCGCAGAATTCTCGCAAGCCCTACGATGTGCGTGAAATTATCGGTCGTATTGTGGATGGCTCTTGGTTTGATGAATTTAAGGCGTTATACGGTACGACCTTGGTTTGCGGATTTGCTCACATTCACGGCAATGCCGTCGGCATCCTCGCGAACAATGGAATTCTATTCTCCGAGAGTGCTTTGAAGGGTACACATTTTATTGAGTTATGTTGTCGCGAAGGAATTCCTTTGGTGTTTCTGCAAAATGTCTCAGGGTTCATGGTAGGGCGCGCCGCCGAGGCGGGCGGCATCGCGAAGGATGGCGCAAAATTAGTGACCGCGGTGGCCTGCGCGGCCGTACCAAAATATACCATTGTCATTGGTGGCAGTTTTGGCGCGGGAAACTATGCCATGTGCGGCCGTGCATATGGGCCGCGATTTTTATTCCAATGGCCTAATGCACGCACCTCCGTCATGGGCGGCGAACAAGCAGCGAGTGTTTTAGCTACAATAAGACGCGACACCCTGCACAGTGTAGGACAGTCGTTTAGCCCTCAAGAGGAGGAACTACTAAAGGCCCCAATCCGCGATCAATTCGAGCGCCAAGGACATCCCTTCTACGCATCTGCGCGGCTCTGGGATGATGGGGTCATTGACCCTAAGGATACCCGCCGCCTACTCGGTCTAGTTCTATCCCTGGGTCGGAAGCCCCTGACTCAAAAAACACGCTTTGGCGTGTTTCGCATGTAAAAAATGACCACTCAGCCCGGTACGCCGCCGTACACAATCCGCCGCCTACTCATCGCCAATCGCGGTGAAATAGCCTGTCGAATTATGCGCACGGCCAAACGCTTAGGGATTACCAGCATCGCGGCGTATTCCGCGGCAGATCAGAACGCACGGCATGTGCGCAGCGCCGATGAGGCGTACGCGTTGGGACCCGCCGAGGCCGCGCAAAGTTACTTGAACATTGATAAATTACTGGCCCTTGCTGAGCGGGTAGGGGCCGATAGTATCCACCCTGGATACGGATTCCTGTCAGAAAATGCCGCATTTGCAAGAGCCTGCAGCAAGGCTGGAATTATTTTCGTAGGACCTCCAGAGGCTGCGATTATAGCCATGGGATCAAAAAGCGATTCTAAGCGTGCAATGCAGGCGGTAGGCGTGCCCACTGCACCGGGATATCACGGCGATGAGCAATCCTTAGGTCGATTGCAAACTGAAGCCGATCGGATTGGCTATCCGCTGATCATAAAGGCGAGCGCCGGCGGTGGTGGCAAAGGGATGCAAGTGGTCCATGCAAGCACCGAAGTTGCATCCGCAGTTGCCTCAGCACAGCGCATAAGCCAGACTTCATTCGCTGACGATCGCTTGTTGCTGGAGCGGTATTTTCCAAAGGCCCGGCATGTAGAGGTTCAAGTATTCGCAGACTCGCGTGGCAATATTGTGACTCTATTCGATCGCGATTGTTCCATCCAACGGCGGCATCAAAAAATTATTGAAGAGGCACCTGCACCGGGTTTGCAGGCTGAGGTTCGAAGCCGTATGTCCAAAGCTGCAATTCAGGCGGCCCACGCGGTTGACTATGTAGGCGCGGGAACCGTTGAGTTTCTGCTCGACACGGATCAACAATTCTATTTCATGGAAATGAATACTCGACTGCAGGTAGAACATCCCGTTACGGAATTGATTACCGGGTTGGATTTGGTTGAATGGCAGCTGCGTGTAGCTCAAGGTGAACCCCTGCCGAAGGCCCAAGAAGAAATTGTCCAAAGCGGTGTGGCAATCGAGGCGCGTATTTATGCGGAAGATCCCGCCAACGGCTACCTTCCCAGCGTCGGAAAAATTTCGCATTTGCGATGGCCTGATACGGATGCAAGTTTGCGATTGGATGTAGGCGTTGATGCAGGGGATGAAGTCTCGTCTTTTTACGATCCTTTGCTAGGGAAAATCATAGCCTTCGGTGCCACCCGCAGTGCTGCAATCGCTCGCTTGAGCGGTGCGGTCGATGAAATAGAGATCATCGGCATCGTGACCAACCGAGCGCTACTCGCGGCAGTATTGGGCGACGCGAATTTCCTAAATGCAGCGCTCGCAACAGATTTTTTAAGCGTGCAATCTCATTTGATTGTAGGCGAACCTGCCGCTACCGACGAGGACTTGCTTCTAGGGGCATTGTGGTACGCCAGCGCAAACCAAGTGGACGCACTATGGCAAGATACCAGCGGTTGGCGATTAGCATCACCGGCGACGACGACATGGCGTTTTGGCGATAGGATGGTTTCAATCCAGCGAATGAGGTTAGGACATGGCGCGCCTAATCTTTATTTGGGTCATTGCGAGGTGGGACATGGTGAAGCGCAACAGGTTTCGATGCAATTGCTCGCGCGCGATGCCTCATCGATGCGAGTGGACGTTAACGCACGCATAACTTCGATCAACCTGTGCGAGCAGGGTCAGATATTGCATCTTTTCCGACGCCGCGAAACCGGTGTAAGTCGCCACGTGCGACTCCGATTACTGAGGACCGACGACACGCTAAGGGCCAGTGCTGTCGTTGATCAGGGGTCCTTGATCACACCCCTTCCGGGTACAGTCGTTGCCGTCCATGTAAAAGTCGGGGAAAAAGTTGCCAAAGGCGACGCCCTAGTAACGCTTGAGGCCATGAAAATGGAACATACCGTGACTGCACCCTACGACGGTCGAGTGGCGCAGTTGTTTTTTGTCGCAACCAATCGTGTGACCGCAGGCGCTGTCTTGTTGGCGCTGGAACCCGCTTAGGCGGCCCGACCTGCCAAATCCTAGCTGTATTGGCGCTTAGGCCACTCGGGATTCGGCGGGGTCTTTTAGCAAAGCGGCGCCCACCGGTGGCAGCGTTACCTTAAATCGAGTTTCTTGCCCCAAACGACTAGCGAGTGCAATGCGACCGTTGGCTTGGTGTACGTAGCGTCTTACCAGGGACATACCCCCCTTGTTCCCGCTTGCATCCGATGTTTTGTGGGTACTACTGAAGGCTTTCTTAAAGATGAGCTTGATAGCCTGTCTATCATTTAATTCAGCAGCAGCGTCCGCAGTGATTAGATCTTTAAGAATTGCGGTCTGGCGTATTTGCGCTGG
>JAYUFB010000024.1:0-2277 GCA_043738945.1 Gammaproteobacteria bacterium | reverse complement strand
TTTTTGGCTTCAGGGTCAGATCTAATTTCTCGTTCACTAAATTAATGGTGCCGTCGGCATTGATCGTGGTCACCTCGGTGTCGAGAACCAATACTTCTGTACTCATTACACCGCTCTTGACATTAAAGTCAGCGACTCCGCAATGAATATTGATCACCTGATCACCGGCGACCTTTAACCGCAGCATCTCCCACAAGTGAAGGCCCACCGATTCCATCATCAGCTTGCTGATTTCGCCGCCTGCGATGACTAATGCGACTCTGCCGTTAGAGGTGGAGAGAATGTGCGCTACCGAGTTGCCGTCTCCAGACAGCTCGAAATCGCCATTAATGTTGCCGATGCTTGTTTTATTAATTTTAAGCGTTGGAAAAAGTTCTCGTATATGAAGTTTGCGTACTTGGATTTTAGCGTGTGCGTGAATCGGGTCCTTCTGTCCGTCGAGCGCGATCTGAGCGGTAAGATTACCCCCGGCCACACCAAATTTGAGCGGGTCCAGGGTAAGCACCGAATTGCTCATTTGTAGATGAGTGTCGAGATTTTCAATCGGCAGTTCTTTTGGCCGGCGGATGTTATTGGCCTTGAGTTTCACGTCAGCATCAACGCTATCCCAGCGCTCCGTTCGGAAGGGCAGCTCGGGTAACACGCGTACGTTGGCCGGGGGTGTTGGAGGCGTTGCTGCGACGGTAACTTTCTTTTCCTTGGCGCCCTTCGGCTCGCTACCAATCACCGGTCCCAGGTCGGCGAAGTTAAGTACTTTAGATTGCAATTCTCCATGCAGGAACGGGCGCTTGCCGCCAGTGTCAAGTTGCAAGGTCCCTGCAATATCGCTCTCGCCAACGCGGCCGGAAAATTTTTCGTAACTCCACATCTGCGCATTATGGGCGATGTGGCCCCGCGTCTCGTAAGGGCGCGTTTCTGGAAGTGCGATACCCACCAGCGGAAAGAGTTTGGCAACACTATCGCCGCGCAGCCATAAATCCATATCAATTGCAGAAAACTTGACCAAGCTCGTGATAGTGCCCTCGGCCTGCACAGATGTAGTGCCGATAGTCGCATCCACTTTGAGAGGATAGGCCAGGGTTTCGTCTCGTAGCCCCAACACCGATCCACCCGTGCCCTGCGCCCCGAGCGGCAGCCCGTTGTAGAACCCTTGCGCGGTGAAAATAATTCCCGCTGCCTGGATGTCGCTCGCGGCGGTCTTTTGGGAGGATATTTCTGATTGAATGCTGATTTGTTGCTTAGGATTATCGTAGCGCAGTTGCGCTCGATCCAGCGTCAAGCGGTCAATTTGAATACGCGCTTTCTCGTCCCGCTGCTCCGTATCCAGCAACCAGTTTCTGCGACCGTCCTCGCCTTCTTCAAGAAAGACTACCGCCTGCCCCACCCAGACTTCCGGCAGAATAACATTCTTCTTGAAAAGCTGAGGCACCTCCACACTCACCTCTAAACTTTCCACTGTGACCATTTGCTTTTCCTTGGCCCAGGGAGGATTCGCAAACGTCAGTCCGCTGGTGCGGATTCGCACGGCTGGCCAACCCAATTTAACCTTCAAATCTCCGTTGATGACTAACTCACGGCCGGTTTTTTCGGTAACCGCGCGCATGATTGGCCCGCGCAGCCAATTCCAATCAAAGAGCGCGAGGACCACACCGACGAGCAGGATTAATGCTAGAAAAATCCCGCCAGACCATTTTAGAAAACGGAGTGGCATCATGATGAATTGCCTTAGGAGAGAAATTTAGAAAGGTGCTTACTTTCTACCCTTCACGGCCAATGGAGTCAGTTCGCTATCGAACATGAGCCCACTGGTACTGCCCCCCTCATTTGTCCTACGTCGGACCGCACTCATACCTCCACGATTTTTTTGCAATCAGATCGTCATATTCCCCGAGCACTATGCCAGTCGCAACTTGACTGACCGTCTCTATGGAATGGAGTCCCTATGCAATATATCCGCGCCCTTCGACACCGCAACTTCCGCCTGTTTTTTATTGGGCAGGCAATATCGCTGATCGGAACCTGGGCACAGCAGGCGGCTATGAGTTGGCTTGTCTACCAGATGACTAACTCTATTTGGCTGCTTGGCCTGACGGTGTTCGCCGGGCAAATTCCAATCTTGTTGTTTGCTCCGATTGCGGGCGCGTGGTCGGACCGCATGTCCAAACGTTGGCTGCTTTTATGGTCCCAAGTGTTCGCGATGTTGCAAGCGTTCGCTTTGGCGGGACTCGTTTTCTCGGGCTCGATTGAGTCTTGGCACTTAGTGGCAATGGCGGCTTT
>JAYUFB010000023.1:0-16252 GCA_043738945.1 Gammaproteobacteria bacterium | reverse complement strand
TTAAAGATGAGCTTGATAGCCTGTCTATCATTTAATTCAGCAGCAGCGTCCGCAGTGATTAGATCTTTAAGAATTGCGGTCTGGCGTATTTGCGCTGGGTCTAAGCCGCAACCATCGTCGCAAAATAGAAATTCGAAACCACCATCTGTGGTGGCTTTAAATTCAATTTGTAAAGACCCTTGTTCTGGCTTGCCCACCTTGAGTCTATCGGTGGGTAACTCGATGCCATGTTGCAGCGAGTTTCGAATCATTTGGATAGTAATATTTTTGACCGTTGATTGATATTGTTGCGGAACATCGGACAATCCAGTGCATTGCAGGACGATGGTTTTTTGCTGCTCTTGTGCAATATGTTCAGCGAGACCTGTCAGTGTTTTTTCCAAACCACTCATGCTGGTGGGGCGAGGAGAGTGCAGCACGGTTGCTTTTGGCAGACTCTGTGATTGATCTAATTCGTCGCTAGTAGATTGAGTCAGAGTACGCACTAATGCAAACTGACTGAATAGCTGGTCGAGTTTGACCGCTAAGGGTAGGAAATCATTGCCGCTCAACGTGCTGCGGCTGCGAAGTTCATGCAAGGCATCTTCGAAATTTTGCGCAGCGGCTTGCAGTGCTGTGATTTTGAATGCAGTTCCGTCACGCCTGACGCGATCCACTTCATCTAAAGTTTCTTCCAGTTTGCTGCGAAACGTCGCTTCTGAGCGGGCCGGTTTCTTGAGTATTTGACTAATGGCTTTCATGGAGCCATCGGTGCGAGTCAAAAATGCCGCAAAGCGAGTGCGGCCAATCTTAAGGAGGCGATGCAACACTTCCCCCTGAGTTTGATTTTGGCTCCGTAGATCATCGAGTTCACGCATGGTTTGCACTTGCAGCGTGATGTCGGTGACTTGAATCAACCAGTGGGGGCTTTCTTCCGGCAAATTTGAAGCATGAACTACTAGCTCGTAGTAGGCCGTTTGCAGGGAACCATTAGGATTCGTCAACCGTATTTCGATATTCTTGAGTGGATTGATGTCAGGATCAATAGGCTGCGCACAATGAAGGTTCGCCATGTGGTTGCGAACAACATTGAGCGTCTTTGGCGTTACTAGGGGCGCAAGTAATTGCTCGAAGGTTAAATTCGTAAAATCATGCCGCCGAAACATCGAAATCAGAGAAGCCGAAAACTGCGGTAGTACCTTATCCTTGACGTCAATGAAAAAAAATCCCTGCGATGCATGCTGCAAAATGCTGTGCGCAATGCTTGCATGGTTACTTGCCAGTGCTTGCTGGGTACGTTTTTCCGCCTCGTATTTTTTTCGCCCAATAAACATAAGACGAAGAGTGCCGAATTTAGGGCGGTTTCAACTAGACCGGCGTCACAGCTCTGAGCGTCCCCGGTGCGCAACGTCACCCGTATACCTGCCGATGTGACGTGGTTCACGAATTTAAATCCGCAAGCAGTTCGTCCACAGAGTAATACCGCTCATGAGGTTGTTTTGCCATTAGGCGATTGATCAAATTCTGGTAGGTTTTGAGTTCCTCGGGTAGCTTTGGGATCGGCTCAGTACTGTGTTGAGCCATAATAGCCATAGCGGTTCGACCTCCGTAAGGTCGTTGACCTGTTAGCATTTCAAAGAAGATGACTCCGAGGCTATACAAATCGGTCCGCTGGTCGACCTTCTGAGCCTGTGATTGCTCCGGGCTGATGTAATAAGGGGAGCCCACCACCTGCCCGATACCCGTCGTATGGGTCTCTTCCATTGAGCGTCGCGCGAGGCCAAAATCGATGAGAACCGGCGAGTTATCCTCACGTAGCATCACATTAGCGGGCTTTAAATCTCGGTGTAAGATTCCGAAAACATGAATGACGCGTAGCGCTTCAGCAATAGCCCGCAAATAATATAGACTTTCTGTACTACTTAAGGGATTGCGCAATCGATCTCGCAGATCGCCACACGGAAAATGTTCCATGGCTAAGTACAGGTGCTTTGGCAAAGTACCAAAGTCATAAATTTCCGCGATTGCGCGATGATCGATGCTTGAAATAATTTCGTATTCCCGCTGAAAGCGCTCAGCATCGTCTTTTTCACGCGAACTTAAACCGCGATTCATGACCTTCAAAACCACATTACGTCGTAGTCGATCGCTACGGGCCAAAAAAACGGCGGAAAAATTGCTGACGGCAATATCTTTGACAATCGAGTAACCCGGCACTCGTACTGAAGTCCCATCGGTACCAAGCGCGATAGGCAAAGGCGCAACCACGGCGGCCGTCTGGTGTTTGAGCGCCTCCCCGATACTTGCCAACAGGGTATCGCGCGCCAGTTGCGCAACGGGTAAGTAGTCCTTTGCACCGCTCTTAAGCGCCCGTACTGCGCTACCTTCGTCGCCATTGTGAGCAAGTACTATGCAATACACGTCAGGCTGGGCCTGACACAGCTTCGTCAAGTAGTTCAAAAGGCGCACCGCGGCCGCCGTATACTCAAAATCGATGCTCAAAATGAGGGTGCTGAGCTCAGAGTCGCTCATCAAACGCTCCCAAGCGACCTCGCCGGGAGGTACACTATCGACTTCGGCGTCTGGCCAACGGCTGGTCACATGGTGGGACAGCCACTGCAATCGTGTGGGGTCGGTATTGACCACTAGTAGGATAGGACCGCGAGGTTCAGCCATGGGTTTTACGGATAGGTCCAGAATAAAGTTCGGGCAGCTTAGGTTTGTTGGGCTCCTTATGTCGTGTAAGGAATTCACAGTTCTTATGTGCAATTGCGTTTTTTAGGTTTTTTTGCACCAAAAATGCAACCTTAAGCCCAATTTACGGTCTTTAACCCTACGATTTGGCTATTTTTAGCGAGGATTGACTTCAATGGGAAATATCAGGATGTGGTCGCTTGCCGCAGTTGCGGGCTTGTTAGTGACGGTTGTCATGAATCACCGTTCGGGAAATTTCCTGAACACGGCGCAGCCTCCCGCAATCGCTCAGGCGCGAGGTGCGGAAGTTTCACCCCCACGGTTAAACACAACCGCACCCATTCCCGCCGCAGCGCAGGCGGCACCCGCACCAGGGACCACCCGGGTCACAGGGTTGCCGGATTTCTCACAATTAGTCGCTGAAAATGGTGCCGCGGTGGTCAATATTAGCGTGACTGAAAAAGCTCAAAAAATGAGCAATTTTGGAATGCCGAGTGACGGAGATGATCCTTTGTCGCAATTTTTTCATCGCTTTCAAAATCCAGCACCGGGTAAGGCACCCCCCGGACATGGTATTGGTTCAGGCTTTATCGTGAGTAGCGATGGCTATGTGCTGACCAATGCTCATGTGGTGGCGGATGCGGCTGAAGTGTCGGTCAAATTGACCGATCGGCGCGAATTTCCCGCCAAAGTAGTGGGGGTGGATAAGCGTAGCGATGTGGCGCTGATCAAAATCGCAGCGACTGGGCTTCCTAGTGTGCGCTTTGGTGACCCGGCTCGGGTAAGAGCGGGGCAGTGGGTGATCGCTATCGGATCGCCGTTTGGTTTTGAAAGCTCAGTTACTGCGGGTGTGGTAAGCGCGGTCGCGCGCGCGCTACCGGATGAAACCTACGTGCCTTTCATTCAAACCGATGCTGCGGTGAATCCTGGAAACTCTGGAGGTCCACTCTTTAATTTGGACGGCGAGGTGATTGGGATTAATTCACAGATCTATAGCCGCACCGGCGGATTTATGGGGATGTCCTTCGCCATACCCATCGATATTGCCTTAAATGTGAAAGAACAATTAATGCACACGGGTAAAGTGAGCCGCAGTCGCATCGGCGTTGCGGTTCAAGAGGTTAACCAGCAATTAGCGCAGACCTTTGGACTTGGCACACCGCACGGAGCGCTGGTCAGTTTAGTAGAACCGAAAAGTCCGGCGGAGCAGGCGGGATTAAAGCCAGGTGATGTGATTACGAGCGTCAATGGTCGAAGTATTCAACGATCCTTAGATTTGCCGACGGTGATCGCAGCCTTGCCGCCCGGCAGTCAGGCAAAGATAGGGATTTGGCACGATCGCAAGGACAGTGAAGTCCTGGTAAAGACCATATTGCTGGACAGCGAACCTGCACAAGCGGCGCGCAGTAACGACGCTGACGAAGATGGTGGCAAATTGGGTCTTGCGGTACGTCCGATCGATCCCAGCGAACAGCAGGAATTGCACACTCGCGGCCATCTTGTGGTTGAACAGGTCACAGGCCCGGCGCTGGCGGCCGGCCTACAAGTCGGCGACGTGGTTTTAGGCGTGAATGGCGCCAGCATATCGACGGCGATGGATATGAAAGCTGCGGTGGCGCACGCGGGGCACAGCGTTGCTTTACTAATTCAGCGCGAGGACGCCCAGATTTATATACCGGTTGATCTAGGTTAGTTAATGCAAAGCGTCGCTCCTTTATTTGCTCCCGGAGCTGCGCGTGTTACACCTTTAAGGGCGCAGGCTGCGCCTTTCTTGCCGACTACGCGGGCCGAGATGGATGTGCTCGGGTGGGACCGATGTGACGTTATTATTGTCACCGGCGATGCCTATGTTGATCATCCCAGTTTTGGGATGGCAATTATAGGGCGGGTACTCGAGGCGCAGGGTTTTCGGGTCGGGATTGTGGCTCAGCCGAATTGGCGCAGCACTGAGGATTTTATGGCGCTTGGTGCGCCGCGCCTGTTTTTTGGGGTCACCGGCGGCAATATGGATTCGATGGTGAATCGCTACACCTCGGAGCGTCGAGTGCGTAGCGATGACGCGTATACGCCGGGCGGACAGGGAGGCAGTCGTCCCGATCGTTGCGTGATTGTGTATTCGCAACGGGTGCGTGAAGCGTACAAGCAAGTTCCGATTGTGATTGGCGGGATCGAGGCCAGTCTGCGGCGTATAGCGCATTTTGATTATTGGTCGGAGAATGTACGTCGATCGGTGTTGGTCGATGCTAAGGCGGACTTGTTGGTGTTCGGTAATGCGGAACGACAAATTGGAGAGATAGCCAAACGCCTGGACCAAGGTGCCGACATCACGGATATTACGGATTTACGCGGTACCGTGTTTGTACGGCGCGGTACACCGGTGGACTGGGTCGAGATTGATTCCACAGAACTCGATACGCCCGGTGCCTTGAGTACGCCGATTAACCCCTATGCAATGCTAACGCCTGCCGCGGCAACCGCCGCCGCGCCGGCGGCAAGCGACGCCCGGCAGGTGCATGAGGTCGCCGCGACCAAAGTGGTTAAATTTGTTCGTGACGTCCCTAATGCGCAGCGCGACCATAGTGTGATTCGATTGCCGTCGTACGAACAGGTGAGCAAAGACGCCGTGTTGTACGCGCATGCCTCGCGAATTTTGCATCTGGAGTCTAATCCCGGTAACGCGCGCGCGATGGTGCAGCAACATGGATTGTTCGATGTCTGGCTTAATCCGCCACCGTTACCCTTAACGACAGCGGACATGGATGCAGTGTACGAATTGCCCTATGCACGCCGTCCGCATCCGTCATACGGCAAAGCCAAGATTCCGGCCTATCATATGATTCGTTTTTCCGTGGCCATTCAACGCGGATGCTTCGGTGGATGTACCTTTTGCTCAATCACGGAGCATGAGGGACGCATCATTCAAAGCCGCTCGGAGAATAGTGTAATCCGCGAGATTGAAGCTATTCGAGACGAAGTGCCTGGCTTTACCGGCGTGATATCGGACTTAGGAGGTCCGACCGCCAATATGTATCGTTTACAGTGCAAGAGCCCCGAAATTGAATCTGCCTGTCGCCGACCTTCCTGCGTATTTCCCGGCGTTTGCTCTAATCTCAATACCGACCACGCACCACTCATTAATCTGTACCGGCGTGCTCGCACCTTGCCGGGTGTGAAAAAAGTATTGATCGCTTCTGGTGTGCGCTATGACTTGGCTATCGAGTCGCCTGAGTATGTCAAAGAGCTTGCAACGCACCATACGGGCGGATATTTAAAAATCGCTCCCGAAGCGATCAGTGATGGACCGCTCTCGAAGATGATGAAACCGGGCGTGGGTGCATACCATAAGTTTAAAGAACTGTTTGATAAATATTCCAAAGAGGCGGGTAAAGAGCAGTATTTGATACCTTATTTTATCGCGGCGCATCCGGGCACTCGCGATCAAGATATGCTCGACTTAGCGGTATGGCTCAAGAAAAATGGCTTTCGCGCGGATCAAGTGCAAGCCTTCCTTCCCTCACCCATGGCGACTGCCACTGCCATGTATCATTCGGGTAAGAATCCACTCAAGCGAATTTCGCGTCATAGCGAAGAGGTGATTATCCCGAAAGGGATTAAAGTACGGCGATTGCACAAGGCATTTCTACGCTACCATGATCCCGCCAACTGGCCGATTTTGCGGGATGCACTTAAACGAATGGGTCGAGCAGATTTGATCGGCAACGGTAAACAACATCTCATTCCTGCCTACCAGCCTGTGGGTAGCGCAAAGGTTATGGGTAAACTAAAAGCGCCGTCATTACCCTTTCGCACTCAACACACCGGTTTGCCAAAATCGGGTGTGGCCCGCAACAAAAAATTTAAGCGACCCTGAGGTCGACCGGCAAAGCGCGCGTGAATTTGGGCGGCGATGGCAAGTGCCATCGGTTGAATTTACCTTTACAGTTCTAAATTAGGCTGCGGATTGTTGAAGACCTATGGAAAGATGGATAGTACATAAATTTGGCGGCTCCAGCGTTGCAGATGCGGACTGTTTTCGGCGGGTAGCCGAAATCACGGAGCGATCCGGCAAGACCCGTGAGGCGGTGGTGTTGTCGGCCTGCCGCGGCGTCACAGACGCGCTATTGGGCCTGGTATCGCTGGCCGAACAGTCGGGTGATTTTTCGGCTGCAATTGAAGTATTGCGGCTGCGTCATGCGACGCTTGCGACTGCGTTAATTGCTCGAGTCGCATCGGATGCTTACCTCAGTAAATTAGAAAACGATTGTCGTGATATTGCGGGGATGCTGCACACGGTACGGCTCATTCGCGCCGCACCGGATTCGGTGCGTGATGTCATCGCTGGTTTCGGCGAAATCTGGTCAACTCGATTGTTTGCGCTTTATTTGCGTGAACGTGCGCAAATCAAGGGTGATATTCAGTGGGTGGATGCGCGTCAGGTGGTTATCGTGGAGTGGGGGCCGTTAGGACCTGCGGTGCAATGGGCCATCAGCGAACAGAACATGCGTAAATTAGTGCCTGAGAGTTTTGTGGGAAGACTGGTGATTACCGGTTTTGTGGCAACCACAGTCAAAGGAATACAGACCACCCTGGGACGCAACGGCAGTGATTTCTCTGGATCCATATTTGGGGCCTTATTGAATGCGGCTGAAATTCATATATGGACGGATGTCGATGGCGTGTTATCGGCCGATCCACGTATGGTTCCGAATGCTCAAGTTATTGATCAACTCTCCTACAATGAAGCGATGGAATTGGCATATTTCGGTGCCAAGGTGATCCACCCGCAAACCATGGAGCCTGCGGTAGCCAGGGATATCCCCATCTACATCCGTAATACTTTTTCACCCGCAAATCCAGGCACTTTGATTTGCGCCAAGCCAACCTCGGCCTTGACCGTTAAAGGTATTACAACCATAACACCGGTGGCTTTGGTCAATTTGGAAGGTGCCGGCATGATCGGGGTTCCAGGCACCGCACATCGTTTGTTCGGTGCGCTGCGCGACGCGAGTATTTCGGTGATTTTGATTTCCCAGGGTAGTTCTGAGCATTCGATTTGCTTCGCTATTCCAGAGGAGCAGGCCTCGCGTGCCGAGGAGGCCGTACGTCGGGCCTTTGATACCGAATTGCGTGACGGGCAAATTCAGCAGGTCGATGTGGGTTTGGGCTTAAGCATTCTGGCGGTGGTGGGCGACGGGATGGCCGGATCACACGGGGTAGCTGCTAAGGTTTTTAATGCGCTGGGAGCTGCCGCCATTAGCGTGCGTGCCATTGCGCAAGGTGCCTCGGAGCGCAATATTTCGGTGGTTGTCGATGGCAAAGGCGCGGCCAAGGCGCTACGTGCGGTACATGCGGCCTTTTATTTGTCGCCTAATACCTTATCCATAGGCCTGATCGGACCGGGTACGGTGGGTCGGGTGCTCCTGGCACAAATTGATTCTCAAATTGAGCGTCTGCGTACACAGAATTTAGATTTACGGGTCCGCGGTATTGCTAGCTCCTCACGCATGCTACTAGTGGACACGGTTATCGATTTAAAAAACTGGCACGAGCGATTTATTGCCGCGGGTGAACCTTTAGACCTACTGAAATTTGCACAGCATATCCAGGCGGATTTTATTCCACACTCGGTCATAATTGATTGTAGTGCGAGCCAAGAGGTTGCGCTGAATTACGCCGCTTGGTTGGCGCGGGGTATTCATATTGTAACGCCGAATAAGAAGGGCAATAGCGGCGCACTGGCCGTTTATCGAGCCATCCAGGAGGCGCGTCGGGCGGCTGGTACCCATTACCTTTATGAAGCGACGGTGGGGGCGGGGTTGCCGATTATCCAAACATTGCGGGACTTGCGCGAAACCGGCGATGAAATTACCTGCATCGAGGGCATTTTTTCTGGAACGCTTGCTTATTTGTTCAATGTTCTGGACGGCCGTGAGTCGTTCTCAACGATTGTGAAGGCGGCGCGGCTGAAGGGGTATACGGAACCCGATCCTCGTGACGATTTATCCGGTATGGATGTGGTTCGCAAGCTCATAATACTGGGTCGAGAAATGGGTTTGACGTTGGAAATGTCTGACGTCGAAGTGATGAGCCTTGTGCCCCCTGAGCTTGAAAAATGTAGTGTTGATGAATTCATGAATCGACTGCCCGAGTTTGATGCAAAGATGGAAGCAATGTTGGCGGAGGCTACCCTGCAAAATCAAGTATTGCGCTACGTGGGCCGAATTGAGGCGAGTGGTAAGGCGTCGGTGAAATTGACCCGATTACCCGCTAAGCACGCGTTTGCAAATATTGCGCTTACCGATAATGTAGTGCGTTTTGCGACCCGTCGGTATTGCGATAACCCACTCATAGTTCAGGGTCCGGGCGCGGGACCGGAAGTGACCGCTGGCGGCGTATTTTCGGATTTGCTGCGATTATCGGCCTATCTTGGCGCCCGTATTTAAAATTTTCTCCCAAGGAACAGCTGTGCTTACTGAGGTTACTGCTTTCGCGCCTGCCACTGTCGCTAACGTGGGAATTGGTTTTGATATTTTAGGTCACACGGTCGAGTCGCTCGGCGACCAGGTTCGCTTGCGGCGAATTGACGAACCGATCATTCGAATTCGCAGCATTAGCGGGATTAGTAGCCAATTGCCGCTAGAGCCCGCCCGCAATACCGCAGGTCGTGCGCTGCAAGCGATGCATTCAGCTTTGCGCTTGGGCTATGGTTTTGAGATTGATATCGACAAGGGTATTCCGATGTCATCCGGACTGGGCGGTTCGGCAGCCTCGGCGGTGGCGGCGGTGGTCGCGGCTAACGCCTTATTAGAGACCCCGTTGTCGCTATTAGAATTACTTAAATACGCCATGGAGGGCGAAATCGTCGCCAGTGGCTCAGCCCATGTGGATAACATTGCGCCCTGTTTGTTCGGTGGGCTGATACTTACCGTGGGTATAGACAATCCCCGCGTTAAACAAATTCCAGTTCCGGCCGCAGTGCGCTGTGTGTTAGCACATCCGCATATGCATTTAGGAACTCGGGAAGCGCGCGCAATATTAAAATTGGATGTAACCCGTTCGGATTTTGTCTGGCAGACGGCAAATTTGGCAGGATTTATTAGCGGCTGTTATTCGAATGATTTGGATATGATTCGGGATTCATTTAACGACGTAATTATCGAGCCACAGCGACATTCACTTATTCCTGGCTTCATGGATGTAAAGCGTGCGGCGATGGCGGCGGGGGCACTAGGATGCTCGATTTCCGGTGCCGGACCCACTGTCTTTGCCTGGGCGGAAACTCAATATGCCGAAGCGGTGAGCCAGGCTATGGTGGCGGCATTTTCAGCTCACGGATTACCTGCGGATCATTGGATTTCGTCGATTGAAAATTTCGGCGCCCGTGTCGTGAAAAGCTAATGGCGGCATTGGCTTTTGTGAGTACCCGGGGCAGCGCGAAACCCGTGCCCTTGAGTACTGCGATCCAACAGGGATTGGCACCCGATGGTGGATTGTATATGCCGACGGATTTGCCGCCCTTGGATGTTAATTCGCTCACCGGGTTAGCCTTGCCTGAGCTGGCGCGGATCGCACTGTCAGGTTTTTTTGTGGGCGATCGCTTGCAGCCTCAGCTTGAATCCATAGTCGATTCGGCTTTTAATTTTCCAGCACCCACAACGGTGGTTGGCGGCTGTTCCGATCCGCTGTTTGCATTGGAGTTGTATCACGGACCCACCGCGGCGTTTAAGGATTTTGGAGCACGGTTCTTAAGCGCGTGTTTGCAGGGTTTGGGGGGGTTCTCGGCGGCTAAACCGCTGACCATTTTGGTCGCGACTTCGGGCGACACGGGGGGTGCGGTGGCGGCGGCCTTTTACCGACGTTTAGGCATGCGGGTCGTCATTTTATACCCACAGGGTTTAGTGAGCCCTCGGCAAGAGCAACAGTTGACCTGTTGGGGTGAGAACGTCGTTTCTTTGCGCGTTGCGGGCACTTTTGATGATTGCCAGCGATTGGTAAAAGAGGCGTTAGTTGATCCTAATTTAAGTCAACAACATCGTTTTAGCTCCGCTAATAGCATCAACATTGGCCGCCTATTGCCACAAATGATGTACTACATAAGTGCAAGCTTAAAAGTTTTACGCAGCACCGGGTTACCTGCTTCCTTTATCGTTCCAGCGGGTAATCTGGGCAACGCTTTTGCGGCGCTCTGGGCCAGAGCTTTAGGGCTGCCGATAGGGCGCATCATTTTGGCGCATAACGCCAATCGTACTGTACCGGAATACTTGCAAACCGGTGTGTGGCATCCGCGTCCCAGCATTTGCACGCTGGCTTCCGCGATGGATGTGGGCAATCCTAGTAATATGGAACGAATACGCAGTCTGTATCCCGAAATTGGGCTCTTGCGTGAGCAAATCACCGCAAGTTCGGTAGATGACGCTACAATTCGGCTACGCATTCGGGAGGACTTCATGAAATACGGGCGGGAATGGTGCCCGCACACGGCCACCGCGGCCGAGGTGTATGCCTTGCTGCCCGTGCCTGAGCGCCAAAATCCCTGGGTATTGGTGTCGACGGCCCACCCAGCCAAATTTAACGATATCGTGGAACCGATCTTGGGAAAAACTATTGCCGTGCCTGAGTGCCTTGAACGTTTATTGCACCTGCCACAGCAGGTCAGTGACATACCAGCGACGCTTCAGGCGCTGATCCACGCGATTGCATGAGTACCTCAGATATTAGTATTTTTTTTGATTCGCAGTGGACTTGGGCGGCTGTAGCGGCCCTATTCATTGGGGTGCTCGGGTTCTTTGCGGTGCGAATTTATCAGCGGCGTACCCGGCGTCGAACACTGCTTGCACGATTACAGCGAGTGGCGTTCGCGGCGGTTCATCAAGTATTGGTGCCGGACGGGATGGGTGGGTTTATCCATATTGATCATCTGTTATTGACGCCGCGCGGTGTCGTCATTCTCGATACGCGCCGGGTGGTAGGCTTGATCTTTGGTGGTGATCAAATGAGTGAATGGACTGTGATGGGTGCGCGTTCCCGCTCAACTTTCGATAATCCCCAACCAGCTCTTTATGATCGCATCGCCGCAGTGAAGGCTATGGTAGGGGAAGTTCCGGTTGAAGGGCGCTTATTGTTCTCTAACGTCGGGAAATTTACCAAGGGTGTTCCCAAATGGGTCATGATGTTGAATGACTTAGAGGGTCAGTTTCCCGTGGTCGATCGATCGCTTATTAGTTCCGCGCCGTTCGATCAGTTCAATGAAACCTGGAATCGCATTCAGCCTCAGTTGCGTCCTAGTCCGCATCAGTTCACTAATCTCTAAAGAATAACCGCCTGGCGTTATCGGAGGTGTGCACTGCCAATTCTTGCAGTGACTGACTTCGCGCCGCGGCAACCGTCGCGGCGATATGCGGTAGGAAACTAGGTTCATTGCGACGCGATTTCGGCTTAGGTTGAAGGTCGCGCGGCATCAGGTAAGGCGAATCCGTTTCGAGCATCAGTCTATTGTCAGGAATATGCGTCACCACCTGTCGCAATTTAAGTCCGCGGCGTTCATCGCAAATCCAGCCAGTAATTCCAATTGCTAGATCGAGCGCCAAATAAGCCTCCAGTTCTAACAATGAACCCGTAAAACAGTGCGCAACTCCGCCTACTAAATTTGCCCGATGCTCTTTCATAATGGCAAGAAAATCATGGTGAGCCTCGCGCTGGTGTAAAAATACCGGCTTACGCACTTTTGCAGCCATCTCCAGTTGAGCAATAAAGGCGGCACGTTGCACGGATCGGGGGGCGATATCACGAAAATAATCTAAACCACACTCCCCAACCGCGACTACTGCCCGGTGGCTTAGAAGTTCAAAAAAAATTTCATTCAGTGAGGGGTCGAAGCCACTGGCATGGTGGGGATGGATGCCAGCGGTGCTGAAAAGAGTTTGAGGGTTGGCTTCGGTCAAACTAAAAGCCTGTTTTGAACTCCCAAGATCCGCCCCGGTTACAATCTGCTGGGTTACGCCGACCGCTACCGCGCGACTGATCACCAATTCAAGATCCGGGGCAAAACTTGTGTGTGTAAGGTTCGCGCCAATATCGATGAGTTCGACCTTCAAAATATGAAACCATATGCTATCTTTGACCCAAGTATTGTAAGGCGTTTTACATGTTGAAAAACAGAAGCTTAAAAATATTCGTGGGTTTTTATGCGCTAACGGTAACAGCGCTGCAAGGCGCAATAGCCCAACAAGGAGGTGACAATCAAGCCCAAATTCTTTACGCTTATCAGACCGAAGATGTGCATCGGTTAAGTGAATTGGCGCGTAACCTTAACGCGCAGATCAAACCGGAATTGCATGATAATAATTTACGGTATGATCTAGCGCATACCGAGTATCGCCTCGCTCAATTGCTGGGCGACGGTAAACCGCATGAGACGCTGATCGCGCTCGAGAGCTGTACCGAACAACTCACCCCCTTGCTGACTCATGCCTTAAAGCAAGACGTTAGGCCAGCGGTTAAGTCGGCGGAATTGATGATATTGAAGTCCGCTTGTGATACCGATCTTGCCAAGTACAAACCCGTGCAGGCTGCTCGATTGCGGCGGCACGCATTAGAGTTACTTCGCGATGCACTCAAAATAGCCCCTCAAAATCCTCGAGCTGTTTACTTAATGGCCGCAACCGAACAACCTTTGTCAGCGCAAGTATTGCTAAATTCAGCTGAGTTATTCGAGAAATCTCCGGCTACGAGTGATGATGCGCCGGGATGGGGACACGCCGAGGCTTACCTTTCGCTTGGCTTACAGCTGGCGAGCCAGGGCGATAAGTTAGGGGCCCGAAATTGGATTGAGAAAGCGTTGATTGCCGCACCTGATTTTAAGGCTGCTCAGCGCCAGTTAACAATACTACTGAAGCCTTAATCGTGCACCAATCGTTGGCGTAAAGCCTGGTATGATTCTGCGCGATGAACTTCAATGCCACCCAGCTATCCTTATTTGACTCTCGTCAGGATCATGATCCGTTCGCGGTACGGGTAAGTGCGCGAGCACGGCGCTTGACTGCCCGTGTTCATGTGGGTGGGAGGGTCGAAATTGTTGTTCCAGTGGGCATTGGCCCTAAGACCGTGAGCGATTTTGTGCGGCGATTTACGCCCTGGATTAATGCCAAAGTAAACGTCATGCAGGGTCATGGCATTCCAGCTCATGCGGTACAGGATCAAGGGTTGCCCGCAAGCGTGGATTTTGCTCTAACGGGCGAACGCTTTAACGTGCACTGGCATTCGTGTGCGCCGCCGAAGTTAACTGAAATAGATCAGCGTCTCGAGATACAGGCTCCCGATTTTGGTACCGCACGGGCGTTACTATGTGGATGGCTTAAGCGTGCCGCAAACGTGTGTTTGGCAAGTCGTTTGTTTGATCTGGCAGGCACATTGGGCTTCCGAGTGGAAAAAGTGACTATCCGTACTCAACGCACGCGCTGGGGAAGCTGCTCCGCCCGTGGTACCTTGAGCTTAAACGCGTCGCTGATGTTTCAGACTCCGGAAGTGGTGCACTATCTTTTTGTGCATGAATTAGCCCATATCCGGCACATGAATCATTCTTCAGAATTTTGGCGCTTAGTAGAGTCGATAGAGCCGAAATATCGTCAACTAGACCGCGAGTTACTGGCTGGCTGGCGTCGTGTGCCTGCGTGGGTGTTTAAGAATTAGCTATGAGCGAGCCTACTGTGCCTGCAAAACCTTTCGTTGACTTAAGCGACGAGGCCGTTCATTGGGATCTAGGCGAATCCTTAAGCTACGGTCAGTATCTGCGTTTAGATAAACTACTCGATGCCCAGCACCCCTTGTCGTATCAGCACGACGAGATGTTGTTCATTATGATCCATCAAGTATCTGAGCTATGGATGAAGTTATGTTTGCATGAATTGAACGCTACCGTGGACTGTATAAGACGTGACGATCTGGGTCCTACGTTTAAAATGCTGGCGCGCGTTTCGACCATTCAGCAGCAGTTGCTACAGTCTTGGGACGTCTTGGCGACGATTACCCCTTATGACTATTCTGCGTTTCGTAATACCCTTGGTAAGTCTTCCGGGTTTCAATCGTGTCAATATCGTTTATTAGAGTTTGTGATTGGTAATAAGCACGCTGATGCGATTAAAGTGTTTCGCAGTGATCCTCCGAGCTACGAGTTGTTGGAGCGTGCTTTAAAAGCCCCGAGCCTCTACGATGAAGTGATTCGGCTCTTAAGTCGCCGCGGTTTGGATATACCTGCCACCTCCATTGATCGGGACTTTACCCAGCCCTACCAAGCTAGTAAGCAAGTGACCGCCGCCTGGCTAAGCGTTTATCACAATTCTGAAAAAGAATGGGATTTATACCAATTAGCGGAGCGATTAGTTGACTTAGACTACAAGTTTCAATTATGGCGTTTCGCCCACGTTAAAACGGTTGAACGCATAATCGGCAATAAGCGCGGCACTGGGGGTACTGGTGGGGTGTCTTATCTGACCAAGGCGCTAGAGCTTCGATTTTTTCCCGAACTGTGGACTGTTAGAACTTCGATGTAAGGTCTCATGACGAATATTCAAAATCAACTACAAAACGTCAACGTCATTTCCAGTGACCTATTGGCAACTCCCGAAGACGTAAAGCGGCGCTTGCCTCTCACTCAAGTTGCCGCTGACACGGTCTTGAAGTCACGCGAAGCTTTACGTGCAATATTGGAGCGACGCGATCCGCGGCGTTTCGTGGTTGTGGGGCCTTGTTCCATTCATGACGTCGTTGCAGCGCAGGAATATGCGACTCGGCTCAAAACCTTGGCTGCCAAAGTCGAGTCCACCCTGTTACTGGTCATGAGAGTCTATTTTGAAAAGCCCAGAACTACTGTGGGTTGGAAAGGCCTTATCAATGATCCCGATATGGACGATTCTTTTCATATTGAAAAGGGTATTTTATTGGCACGTGAGTTGCTCCTGTATGTTGCGGAGTTAGGCTTGCCAGCCGGTACTGAAGCGCTAGATCCCATCATGCCGCAGTATCTATCCGAACTGATTAGCTGGACCGCGATCGGTGCCCGTACCACAGAGTCGCAGACGCATCGAGAAATGGCGAGTGGCCTATCCACGCCGGTGGGATTTAAAAACGGTACTGATGGTGCACTGGCGACTTCGATCAATGCCTTACAGTCGGTGCGCCACCCGCATCATTTTCTGGGCATTACGCAACAAGGACAATCTGCGGTATTTCGCACCCGTGGTAACGCGCATGCGCACTTGGTACTGCGCGGCGGTGGTGGGCGATCTAACTACGATGCAGTGAGCATCGCCTTGGCGGAGCGACAATTGAAAGAAGCCGATTTGGCTACCACGATTGTGGTTGATTGTAGTCATGGTAATTCCAACAAAGACCCCAGTATTCAACCGCAAGTAGCCCAGAACTGCGTGACTCAAATTCTGGCCGGCAACCAATCCATCGTCGGGCTTATGCTTGAGAGCCACTTGAAGGCCGGTAATCAGGTCATTCCAAAAGATTTATCCCAACTAGAGTACGGGGTGTCGGTCACCGACTCGTGTATTGATTGGCAAACTACTGAGACCTT
>JAYUFB010000022.1:0-6072 GCA_043738945.1 Gammaproteobacteria bacterium | reverse complement strand
ATGGCCAGTATGGATGCAACTCAGGTGTATCTTGAAGAGACCTTTACCGACCGCCGCGTCGGCACTATTCGCCGCCTGACCCCGGTCACCGCAGAGGGCAGCCCCGATGCGACACGACCGATATTATTTGTAGGGCAGGCACAGGTTATGACTGCCATGGGCGCGGTGCCCATTAGCTTCGATCTTGATGCCCCGAGTCTAGATCTTGCGATTGGTAAATTCGGCCCGGCCGCTGAAGAGGCCGTCCAACAAACCATGCGCGAACTGCAGGAAATGCGGCGTGAGCAAGCCTCATCGCTGGTTATTCCCGGTGCGGGTGGTGCTATCCCGAATCCCTCTGATCTCAAGCGATTAAGAAGACTCTAAGACGTCCCACCTGGCATATACAGACTCGAGCTCCGCCGCGAGCGCCTCGAGTCTTTTCAAAGTGGCGGCCGCATCCACCGGATTTTTGCGAAAAAATTCCGGATCGCTGACCAGGGCTTGCAGTTCTGTCTGTTCGCCTTCGAGCTGCGCGATTTTAGCTGGCATCGCGACTAATTCCTGGTGTTCTTTGAAAGGACGCTTGCGGGTTTTTTGCGCGGACATGGGCGCGGACGCGGGCGTGGGTGCGGGCGCGAGCGCGGCGGGTGCGACCCCCGCGACTACGGTTGCGCGCGCAGGCTTTCGCTGCCGCAGCCAATCGGTATAACCGCCCACGTATTCGTTGAGTTCTCCTTGACCCTCAAATACCAGTGTACTGGTCACGACATTGTCGAGAAACGCGCGATCGTGGCTTACGAGTAACAAAGTACCCGGATAGTCCGCAACGAGTTCCTCGAGCAGATCTAAAGTGTCCACGTCCAAATCATTGGTGGGTTCGTCCATCACCAATAAATTACTGGGTTTGGCAAATAGCTTAGCGAGCAATAGTCGGTTACGTTCGCCGCCCGAGAGCATGCTCACGGGTGCACGCAATCGTTCTGGCGGGAATAAAAAATCCCGTAAATAAGCCGACACATGGCGCGCTTGGCCGTCAATGGTGATTGTTTCACCGCTACCCCCAGTGACATTATCCATGATGGAGGCCGCCGGATCGAGTGCGTCTCGTTGCTGATCAAAGTATGCGGGCTTTAGCGAAGTGCCGCGATAAATAGAACCGCTGGTAGGTTCCATATCGCCCACCAAGAGTTTTATCAGCGTCGTCTTACCGCAACCATTCGGTCCAATAATCCCGATACGGTCACCTCGCATGATGCGTGCGGAAAAATTCGCAATCAAAATTTTGTCGCCGAAGGACTGTGTGACATTGGTCGCTTCGAACACGAGTTTTCCAGAGGGCGATGCATCTTGCACGCGAGCCTCCACTTGGCCGATTCGCTCACGACGCTCGCTGCGTTGTACTCTCAATTGTTTAAGCGCTCTGACTCTACCCTCATTGCGGGTGCGACGCGCTTGCACCCCCTGGCGGATCCAAACTTCCTCTTGGGCTAGCTTTTTGTCAAACAGCGCGGCATGCTTTGCTTCGACTTCAAGGGCCGCGCGCTTTTGCAACACGTAATCGTCATAATTTCCGGGCCATACCCGCAACTGACCCCGGTCCAATTCCACAATTCGCGTCGCGAGGCGGCGCACGAATGTACGGTCATGGCTGATGAACAACAATGCTCCTTCAAACTCCTTCATCATGTCTTCAAGCCAGGTGATGGCTTCAATATCCAGATGATTGGTCGGTTCGTCGAGCAAGAGTAAATCCGGCGACGAAACCAGGGCGCGGCCCAGCATAGTACGGCGCCGCCATCCGCCGGAGAGAGAACTTAAAGTAGCGTCGCGGTCGAGATCCAGTCGCGCGATGACTTGGTCAACCTGTAATTCGGCTTGCCAGTCACCGTCAGACCCACCGCTCACCGTTCCCCCCATGACGATCTGCTGCACGGTTTCATCGCTGGTGGTCGACACTTCTTGGGCAAGGCTCGTGACCCTGACACCGGGACGCACCCACACTTCGCCGCTATCGGGCACGATTTGCCGGGTAATTAAGTTCAGCAGCGAGGACTTTCCCTCTCCATTGCGGCCGAGTAAGCACACGCGCTCACCCTTACGGATATGCAAACCCACGCTATCAAGCAGAGGTTTCAGACCAAAACTTAAACTCACTTTGTCGAGGCGTACGATAGGCATAGGGTCGCGTATCTTAAGCGTCTTCGCGCCTAGATGTTGCCTCCATTGCAGTTGCGTTATGACAAAATTTGTGCAGTAAATACCTTATATCAACCTATCCGTCAGGTGGTTAAGGTGACCAGTATGATCAACAGTGAACCTACTGCTAGCGTTTCGAGTGTCGCCACTTCCTGGTTTGCAGGATCGGTATGGCTGGTAATTTTGGTAATATTGGCTTGGGATATGATGGTTACTTTCTACCGACGGTGAAGGGCATGCGATTTTCACGATGGATGATCGTCACGGCAATCGTGACGGCTTCGGTATCAGCGGACCGTTTATAACACCGGCCAAGCAGCCTTTGACAAAGAGGATTGGGCGACATGCGACGCGTAGCGTCAGCGGACCCGAAAGCAATTGGCGAACATTGAAGCCATACGCGGCATGGCAGAGGCCAATCTAGGTCACCCTCAGGAAGGTATGAAATATTTGCGCGATGCCGTTCTTCATAGCGGTGGACTCAACGGCGATAAAATCTCGCAACTGCAAGTGGCTATTCGCGGGGATGCCGCGATTGTTTCACAGTTGCTGCACGATAATGAGGGAACGCACAAGTACTTGGCCTGGACCGTTGCGGGACATCTGGAGCACGCGGACTGGATCGGCGGGGCTGATGTGGAGCCTCCGACCTGCAATGGCGCAGGCGACATCCAACCTGAAGACAGTGCGGTTATCCAATTTGCGATTGACGATCACGGCTATGTGACCAGTGCGGTGCCTATTTATGCGAGCCGTCCGGGCGAAATGGGCATTCATTTTGCCCGCAGCCTCAAAGATTGGCATTGGACATCGGACGCGGTAGCGAAGATGTCACCCTTCTGGCGGTCCTCGATCAGGCTGCAAGTGCGCTGCATCACCCGTCCATCGGGGTTACAACTCAGTGAATCGTTTCATCAAGCGACGGTGAACTGGTTTCGCGCAAAAAACTTGACCGTCGGTACAATCGATACCGATGCGCCAGCCGATGTGCAGGCGTATTTTGTCTACACCCATAATCAAGGATTCAAATCTGCTATTCGGAATGACCGGCGCAACAAACTAAAATACCTGAAAGATGCTGTGCCGACCTTCGACACCCAATGGCCGCAGACTCGCGCCGATGCGTGGCTGCGAACGGAACTCGCCATTGCCATGGAAAACGTCGGCGATTTAAAAGGCGCAAAACCACAACTCGAAACTATTTTAGCGGAGCCAGAATCAGTCAGCACGAGGGTGATGTGACGGGTGCCAAAGCGCTGATTAACGAGGCAGGCATCACCGATCAGCAATGTTCGTTGATGGAGGTGCGCCCGGTTGCTACTGAAAATACTGTCGGCTCGAAAGTTTTTCCAGACACGGCATTGCGCTGGGGATTTAGCGGTTTTGCCCGCACTGTGTTGTCCTATCCTTCGTTTGTATTCAATGCAGCAACTGAAAAAGCCGTCTCGAATTTTCGCTATTTGCCGCCCAGTATCGATGGCAAGGCGCTCGGCTGTCATGGTGAGTCGCTGACCATCAGCTATAAAACGGCCCATTAGTAAAATTCGGATTCGATGACGTTATGACGCTGAGCAGCTAACCGCCCGAAGCGTTTTATTCTGTATATTACGGACAATAAAGCCTAGAATAAAGTAGAATACGGACATTTCTACCCTTCCGAGCTACCGAATGCCCTATATGGCGGACATGATGCCTGAACTTGTCCTGGTCTCCGAGACCGATGCAACAGCAGCCCGACGTGCTCGACGACTTGCTGCCAAGGGTACACTAAAGCAATTGCACCCGAGCATCTACACCTCCAAAGTAGATAGCCCACCGGAAGCAATCGTTTTGCGGCATTGGCAAGCGATCATGGGGCACCTCCTACCCGGGGGTGTGATCTCGCATCGTTCGGCATTCGACAGCCGACCCCATGAAGGCAGGCTAACCATCACTCGCGGCAAAACCCGTCGCGACTTAAGTTTGCCGGGGCTAACCGTCCATATAGTGCCAGGACCTGGCCCCCAACTTGTATATCCCGTTCCAGACTCACGCTTTGGTACGCTGTATGTCGCCAGTGATCCCCGGCGATTCTTGGAGAATCTCACGCGTGGGCGTGGCTGGGGTCCTCGGGTGTTACCGCAACCGGCCCTCGAAGCTGCGCTCGATCGCATCCTTATGGTAGGTGGTCCGAAGCGCCTGAATCAATTGCGCGATCATGCGCGCGAGATAGCGCCTTTATTGGGATACGACGCGCAGTTCAAGCGTCTGGACAGGCTCATTGGTGCGTTACTTGGTACCCACAAAGTAAAATACCTGACTGCTCAGCAAACGCTGGCTCGCGCGGCGGGGCGTCCCTACGACCCCGATCGACTGGAAATTTTTAACATACTATTCACCGCACTGAATCAAGCGGTATTGGAAAATGTCCGAGATCCCGCACCCACCGGCGTCGCACGAGAAGATTTCGCCTTTTTCGAGGCGTATTTCTCTAACTATATCGAGGGCACGACGTTTGAAGTCGAGGAAGCCGAAGCCATCATTTTTGATGGCAAGATTATCGAAAACCGTAGTGCAGACTCCCATGACATCTTAGGTACCTTCCATGTCGCCACGAATGCACCCTGGCGGGACCGTCCGCCGCCCAACGCCGATGAATTTCTCGTATGGCTGCGAAACGTCAACGCGCTCGTAATGCAACAGCGGGCGGACAAAAAACCGGGAGAATGGAAAGACCGTCCAAATCAAACTGGCGGCACTTACTTCGTCATGCCGGAACTTGTCGTCGGCAGTTTGCGCGAAGGATTTGAACGTATCGGCGCCTTAAACCATCCCCTAGCGCAAGCCATTATGATCATGTTCATAGTAACTGAGGTGCATCCATTCACCGACGGAAACGGACGCACGGCGAGGCTTGCCATGAATTGCATGTTGAGCGCGCAAGGATTCAGCCGAATAATTATTCCAACAGTCTACCGAGAAGACTACCTGTTACCGTTAAAAGCACTGAGTCACAACAAAATTGCCGAACCACTCATCAGCTGTTTAAGCCGCGCACAACGATGGTCCGCAGCTTTTGATTATTCTTTACCCCGTTCGAAATTGCGCGAATCACTCGCCCAGTGCAATGCTTTTCAAGAAGATCTGCGCAGCTATAAATTATTATTTCCGCCTGCGAAACTGGTGAACAACTCGTGATCCGCCGTGTAGAGTCCACTGGACACTCGATCGCGATAACGCGCCGCGGCCCAATGCGGGCATAACGCCTGATCATTGCAAGCGCCGTTCACCTGACGTATACTAATTGTGTTTCTATACGTCAAAATTATTATGCACACAAAGTTAACCTTGCGCCTGGAAGAAAAACTCATTCAACGCGCCAAGAGCTATGCTCGTCGCTCCGGCAAAAGCGTATCCGAACTAGTCGCAGACTTATTTGCAAGGCTTAGTGCGGCAGAAAAACCACCCGAGCGAGAACTAACAACTGTCGTGCAAAGGCTGGCAGGGTCTCTGGCCGGCAGCAAGGTTAGTAAGGCTGATTATCGGAAATACCTGCAAGACAAATACCGCTAGCGGTAATGCGTATTCTATTTGATACCAATGTGATTCTCGACGCACTACTAGCGCGGGATCCCCATTCAACGGCCGCCGTACTGCTGATGGACGTCGTCGCGCGTAAGAAGATGGAGGCACTCCTCGGTGCCACCACTATCACAACCATCTATTACCTCGCCGCGAAAGCCACGAGCGCCAAGGTCGCGCGCCAACGAGTCACCGATCTACTCGGCATATTTGACGTGGCGCCGGTCACTGCCCGTGTACTGAACGACGCCCTGAATCTGCGATTTAATGATTATGAGGACGCAGTACTCCACGAAGCGGCGCGACACGCCGGCGCCACGGCGATCCTGACAC
>JAYUFB010000021.1:0-40872 GCA_043738945.1 Gammaproteobacteria bacterium | reverse complement strand
TACTCAAAACAGCTCTGGGTATCCAGGGCCAGCGTTTGTACTTGTATCCAATGGTGGGAATCCAGCGTTTGCGACATCAATATCAACTGCACCCCAGTTCAATTCCGCTGATTCCAGTGAATCGCCTGAAGATGTTAACGGCGACGGGCTTGCAGACTACGTGTTCAGCAATATTGACGTCAATTCTCCTCTTCCCCACACGAGTTTCTATTCATACTATGAACACAACGGTGCGGGTCAGATACCCGATCTAGCCACGTCATTCACCGATGGCTTCGGCCTGAATCAAAGTCCCACGTACGTTCCGGTGACTAATTCCTCTTACTATGGTCGCTCCGCGAATGCGGTTTACCCAGAAGTGGATTATCAAGGTGCCCTCTATGTAGTGAGCCAATTTACGGCGTCCGATGGGGCGGGATCGACCTATCAAAATAGGTTTAATTATTTCGGCGCGCGAACGAACGCACAAGGCCGTGGATTCGAAGGTTTTTATTCTAAAGCCACTTACGACACTCGCAACTCGCTTTATACCTGGGATTATTACCGGCAGACTTTCCCGTATACGGGCATGATTATTCAACGCAGTGTGAATAACGGTGCCGATAGTAATAACAATTTAAGCCAATATACCGCCACACCCAATTCTGAAGCGCTGATAGGTCTCGGCGGATTCGAGACTCGTTGGTTCACGTATTTAAGTCCTGAGACTACCGTTTCGCGGGAGACAGTGGGTCCCAAGGATGCGGCTCTCATTGCAACCAAGACCAAGACGACTACCTATGGTGATGGGTATGGAAATCCCACCAATGTAGTGACCAATACGATTGATAACGATGTAACCGCTCCTACCTCTCCGTTTAATGGGCAAACTTGGTCTTCGACAGTAACGACGCAGTATAATATTGATACCGCTAACTGGTGTCTAAATCTGCCCCAAACCTCTGCAGTCACCCATGCGGTTCCTGGGCAAATAACGCAAACTCGGAACACGAGTTATACGGTCGATGGCCTGCATTGCCGCGTCTCGCAGAAAATCGCTCAACCAAGCCCATCGCCACTCACGGTGACGACTGACTATGGCTACGATACCTGTGGGGGTAACGTAAATTCGGTCGCTGTAACCGGTCATAATCCTGACGGCACGGCGATGGCGGTGCGCACGAACTCCTACAACTATGGGTACTCGACAGGGCGTTGTCAGTTGCCGGAACAGATCACGAATGCCCTAAATCAATCCTCGATTGTCTCCTATAATTATGATTTCGGAGTACCGCTATCGTCAAAAGATCCTAATAATCTGACGACCGCCTGGTTGCTTGATGACTACGGACGCAAAGCTAGAGAGACTCGGCCGGATGGTACCTACACCACATGGTCGTTCGGCGCTTGTAATGCATCTAACAATTACTGCGGCGTTGCGTCCTTGCGTTATTCCCTCGCCAAATAAGACTATGCCGTCGGTGGGGCACAGATTAATTACGCCGCTGATTACTACGATGGCTTAAATCGTCTTCAATACCATGAACAGCAGCGAGTGCTCGGCACGTGGACGATCGAACAAACCCATACGTATGACTCGCTTGGGCGAATGACCTATGACTATGCTCCGTACTCGGGTGCAATTAACGGATATACCGTATGGACATATGACGTGCTCAATCGCCCAAAATCCCGAACGCTTTACACGAGTTCGGGTGCGGTTGATCGCTCCACGACGTTTGGGTATCTGGGTCGCACCACGACCACGACTGACCCACTGGTTCCGAGCAATGTGACTCAGCGTATTACTGATGTGTCAGGACGGCTGCGCCAAGTCATCGACCCTTCACCAGGTGGCACGACGCAGTACATTTTTGACGCCTTCGGTAATCTCAATAAAACTATTGATGCCAAAGGGATCGTTTCATCAGCTTCTTACAATCTTCGCGGGTTTCGAACGCAAATGATGGATGCTGATGCTGGTACTTGGAACTTTGTTCCTGATTCGCTCAATGAGCTTGTGTCTTGGACTGATGCAAAAGGCCAATCGTTTAGCGCAGTATTCGACCCGCTCGGCCGCATCACATCGAAAACGGAACCCGAGGGTACGAATATTTGGACTTGGGGTAATTCGGCGGCGGCGTTTAATATCGGACAGCTCGCCTCTATTTCGGGTTATGGATACGCGGGACACCCTTACTCGGAAATCCTGACCTATGATTCCTTAAGTCGCCTCGGCAATCGATCCATCACGACCGATCAGAACTATCAGTTCAATTATACCTACAACACAATTGGTGAAATGGCGACGCTGGCCTATCCAGCAAGCCCAATACCTGCGGGTACGGGGCCACGCTATACAATACAGTACCAGTATAGCTACGGCTTTCCGTTCCAGATTCAGGATGTCACCAATGCCACTGCGCCCGCAACCATTTGGGCTTTGGGTTCGGCGAATGATTATTCCTCGCCGTTAACTGAAACACTCGGTACGGGGGTTGGGGCAACGATTGTCACCTCTACTTACAAACCTTGGACCAATCAGGTACTAAGTATTCAGGCGGGGGTTGGTGGGTCGCTTACCAATCGACAGAATTTAGCCTATTTGTGGGACGTCGATGACAACCTGACTCAGCGGCGGGACCTGAATCAGATATTGACGGAGAATTTCGTACCGGACGCGCTCAATCGATTGTCGTCCTCCACTCTGAATGGTGCCTCCAATTTATCTGTAGGCTATGATGCCGCCGGGGATATTACGAGTCGATCTGATGTGGGCACCTATAGTTACGGTAATGCGGCGCATCCGCATGGAGTGACTGCTGCCGGGTCCAGTACTTATACTTATGATGCCAACGGCAATGTCGCCACTCGCAATGGGTTAGCCAATACCTGGACCTCGTACAACTTGCCGAGTGTGCTGCAGGCATCGGTGAGTGGAGTAACTCTTAAAACTACTTTGGTGTATGGCCCCGAACATGAACGCGTGGGGCAGCAGGCCTTCGAGCTTAACGGGACCGAATTGACTTCCTATGTCGGCGGGATTCTAGAAAAGATGGGGGCTAGTACGACGCAACTGCTCTACTGGCGCCACTACGTCAATACGCCGACGGGGCGAACGATTATTGTCAGTCGCAACTCGGACCTGTCAACCTCGACCAGTCTGGTCCTAAGCGATCACCTCGGCAGCAGTGACGCCATCATTAATGGCGTCACTGGCGCGCTTAATGTCCAAGAGAGCTTTAGCCCATTTGGGCTGCGTCGACAGAGTAACTGGGCAGCCGGCATCCCCACTTATTGGGACCAGGTCGCGATCACCGAAAACACTCGTCACGGGTTCACCGGTCATGATCAGTTAGACAACGTGGGATTGATTCACATGAATGGTCGAGTCTACGACCCGGTGGTTGGTCGGTTCATGTCAGTTGATCCTGATCCTGGTGAGCCCGGGAACTCGCAGCGGTTGAATCCATACAGTTATGTGTCTAATCGCCCCTTAGTTGCCACTGATCCGACCGGATTTGCGGACTCGACTGTTTTCAACGACGTAATTGCCGGCTCTCAAGGTGGTGGTCAGGGAGCGGGCGGACACGATAGTACTGAAGACCACCGAACGGACATTAGAATAATTGACAACTCGACGCAGAACGACACCAGCGGACCGGGTAATGTCCAGAATAAGTCGGCACAACCAAGCACGCAGCCGACAGCACCGGTGGCGGCCACAGTCGCGGCTGCTACCGCGGAAGGAACGTTGCAGGAAATAGTAGTAAGTGGGTTACGCCGCGTAGTAATAGCCGCTGCTACCGAGGCAGCGGTGGTAGCGGCGGTGGCGACAACTGTGGTAGCTATGCTCTCCATATCCGGTGACACTCATGTCGACACGTCTGGTCACAATGACAAACCGAAATCTCCGCCACCGCCAGCACCGACGGGAACATCTCAATCCACACCGGCTGACCCGAATGGGCAAGGCGACGATGAAAACAACAAGAAAGAGCAAGACAAGAAAACCACAGATCAACAACCTAACTTACGGCGTATCCACTCTGATGAGACGCTAAATTCGGGATCGAATAAATTTAATTTGGAATCCTTGCGTAAGCAAACGACGGAGAAAATTGTGGAATCCCTGAAACCAGGACAACCAGAGGCGCTCAAAGTAAAACCCGACGGATCTATTTTTGACGGAAACACGAGAATAAAAATCCTTCAGGAGCGAGGGTTCGACGTGAATTCCCTTCCGCGAGAGATAATGAAATGACAAATAATGATTGGAATACTAATATTGACCAATATCTTGCTATGGCACCGACTGACAAGTGGAGATGGCTTGCAAGGCTTCTGTTCTCGCTGAGTGTGTTTGCGCGAGGTACTTACGAAGTTGGTGGACGCGGGATTACCGATCCAATAAGAATGCGCTCATTTAACGAGCTAATTCATCGAGTAGCCGGTCAGCAACTTCAGTACGCAAATTTAAGTGATGGGAGGCCCGATATGGTTTTCTGCGAGATGCTGACTTTGGCGCTGAATGAATTAGGAGTAGATATTCCGACGATCGTGAAGATGCTGAAAGAACCGTTCCATTTACCGTGAAATAGTAACCTTCCCATAAAGGACCCTAAAAGGGAATGTATACTCCCCAGGCATGGCCAAAGCTCCGAAGAAACTCGCCTCCCCTAACCGCACACCAATGCGCGCAAATGGGAAAGTCTAGCTGCGCCGGGGCAATAAGTTGGTCCATCCAACGCCTGCTATTACCCTAATTAGCGAGCCATTGGCAAACCAGACATGAGGAGTCGATAGTGAAGGGTAAATACAAGGTTAGCGATGACTTTGCGTTGAGGAAGGACCACACGTTTAACCGCTCCTTCCCATTGGGTGGCTACAACCAAGACGGTTCAGTTCGTGAGGTCGACAAGGAGCACAGGATGGCAGGAAGCGTTGGCAGGGTATGCGAGGTTCATGACAGCCCTGACATAGACAAAGGACAAGTTTGGTATCTCCTGGACTTCGGCGAAGCTAACGATTTGAAAATCAGTATTAGCGAGAATCAGCTACTTGAGCTGTTTGCTCCGTTAAAAGACCAGCGTTGAGAATTGAACCCCAGCAGTATGCCTTCGGACCCGATGCCGGTTCCGCCGTTGAACAGAATGGCTCATTCTGTTCACCCAGGGCTGAGCCCTGGACCCACTGTCGGAAAGCACCCTCCCCGCTCTTTTTGGCTTTTTTGGCTTTTTTGGCTTTTTTGGCTTTTTTGGCTGTTTTTAGGCTCTAGCGTGGGCACTGGCTCCCTTATCGAAAACCGCGCCTAGGGAATCCTAGATCGCCTATAATGAACAGATGTCCCGTGAACTGTTTAATACCGCCGGCAAACGACTCTACCTGACAGGCTCCGAGCGGAAGAAATTTCTTGCCACCGCCGATGACGAGGCGCGCGAGGTGCGGACCTTTTGCTATGTCCTCGCCCATACCGGCTGCCGCATCTCCGAGGCCCTGCAGCTGGTTGGGGAGCGGATCGATTTTGATGCAGGGGCTATTGTGTTCGAGTCGCTGAAGACACGTAAAAGAGGCGTGTATCGCGCCGTGCCGGTGCCGCCGGGGGTGCTGGAAATGCTCGCGATGGTGCATGGACTCAAGGATCGGAAGCGGACAACGAAACCCAAAAAAGACGTCCCCCCTGCCCCGCTGTGGAATTTTGGGCGCACCACGGCGTGGAAGAAAGTGATCGCGGTGATGAAGCTTGCTGGCGTCAAAGGGCCACAGGCGACGCCCAAGGGGCTGCGGCATGGGTTCGGTGTCGTGGCGATCCAAGCCGGGATCCCACTGAATTTATTGCAGCGATGGCTGGGTCATGCGCAGCTGACAACGACTGCGATTTATGCGAATGCGGTCGGGCCGGAAGAACGAAACATCGCGGCCAGGATGTGGGTATGACAACGCGCTTTGATGCCGCTGAGAAAAAATTGCGCGAAGCTCAATTCTTTGCCGGGAAGATTGACGCGGCGCGCACGGCGCGCGACCCGGAATGCACCGAAGCGATCGATTTTTACTTAAGCGCGTTTCTGTCCGCAGCGCGCAGCGTTTATCACGTACTGCAATCCCAAGCACAAACCGTCTTTCCGGAGTGGTGTAAAGAATGGCTCGCACGTCAGTCGCAAGAAGATCGGAACACGTTTAACGCGATTCGTACTGGTCGTGATCGTTCCCTCAAAGAAGGGACCCAACCGACGAGGGAAAATTACGGAGCGGTCGTCTCGCCATACCTGCCGGAGCTGCAATTTTTCTTCGAAGACGATTTACCTATGACACCACGGGAATTTCTGGGGCAGATATCTCCCAGTGACTTTCAGCAGGACCTCGTTGTTCGTTGTCGAGAGTGCATTACCGTGTTGACCAACATGATTAATGCTTTTGCGGAAACTGACACTGGTGCCTCGGCAGTGAAGTGATTTAAGAAGATTCTTTGAGAACTTGTCTACTCTAACTAGACGCCGGTCCTTACAGCAGAAGTAGAGAGAAAATTGAAAGAAGCGATTTTCTTTTCTCTGTCCCTTCAGCCCACGACCCGGCCTAAGTGTGCATGCCTCAATCTATTATTCAAATATCTTCGATGGCGCGGCTCCATCTAGGTTAGGAAAATCCGGGGGTATCGTTTCGTGGTCAGTTGCCGCTATTAGCGCATCGAGCGGCACCCATTAGACTCTCTATGTCACTTCTGTCATCCTGACCACCGACTATTCCAATATTTCAGTATTTGATGTCCGGTCTACACCGGATTTCGCTTGAAGGGCCTAAGGGTAAAGCCCAAGAAATCGGTATGCGGTTGCGACCACGCGAGCAAATGGCACGCCGATGACGGAAGATTACTGCTTGATACCAATGATGCGCAGTATCCTCATCCATTGTTCCGGAATCTGGGGAATATCCCACTCATGGTTGAGCGTGGGCCAAAAAATAGACGCCGTCATCGCCGCTTGCGCGCGCGCGCTGATGCCAGCATTTGGCACGTCGGTGCCCGGCCAATCGCACCGATAGCCCCCGAGCCGGTGCTCGTACCAATGGGACTGGACCCGCATATCTCCGTAGACGTCACTGGTCACCGGCCATGCCACGAACGACCCTAGAAACAAGACCAGTGATCGACCCAGAGGATGCATCAACATAGTTGTATCTAGTTCAGCTCGAAGCGGCGGATGGCGCCAGTGAACCCAATGATCATTGAAGCGTGGAGATAAGGTCACCGGTAAATTCCGACCCCACCTGCATGTATCCCAATAATTGTTAAATGTGTCGTCCAGCCAAACTGATTGTGCCGACGCCCGTTGATTTCGCGGTCTACGAATCTGTGGCGCGACGATCCACCCTTTCGAGAGCACCCCATATTTTTCTTGATTGGCGGGCGATAGAATCGGATCCGGCAAATTGAACGGAGTGTGAGAATAATATTCTTCAGGTTTAAGACGCTCGCCTAGCCAACAACCATGTCTGACGCAGCTGACGGTCCACGCGTTATCCCATATACGCCTCCGATAAATGGGGCCCTTCTCAACATCGATTGCGAAACATTGCGGGCAATAGCTAGTCCGCCACTCCGGCGTCAGCGTAGTTCTAGGATCAAGAGCAAGCATGTCTTCCAATGCACGACGGGAAAAGCGCGTTCGAGTGACCAGTAACTCGATCAGTCGGTCAGGCGGATTGACATCGAAGTCGGTGATCAATGGCATACCATTGCGCCAGCGAGTACCGCAGATCGATTTTAGAAATTGCCATTCGGTGTCGTGTCCATAAGCTATGGCGCATCGGTTTAGCCAAGAGCTGAATGATTCGTCCTCCGCAGGTTCTGGTAACCCAGCAATCAATTGAGACTGGTTGTGCCTCCAGATCGGAGAGATGCCGAGCGAATCGCTTTGCTTGCCCATTGAGCGGCATCGCTTCCCTGGAGGCTGTTCCGCATAAACAACGCAACTGGGGAGCGTTCGAGATGGACGCGAACCTGGACGGCGTGAAGCCGACAAATGAGCTGATCTCATACGTTGCGGTCTCGCTCAGGATCAGTGTATTTCGCGTCAGCGCGTCCCGTTTTTTTTGGAGCATCTCCGTAAGCTGCTTCTTCTAAAGGTTGGAGATCTTCCCGCCACGCCTGCAATAACTCCAGGCTAATGCGTTCCTCACCGCTGCGCAAAGCGGCGATCGCGGCGTGCTCGATTACCAATTTTACACCCTGGGTAACACCGGGGATTTGCTGCAAGAGACCTGATTCGTGCAGTATTGCACGTTGCATGTCGAGGCGTCCTAGACCCGTCGGCCTACGCAAGGGAAGCGACCGCTCAAAGGCGGTGAGAAACACCTGAAAATGTGGCCCCACTCGCCATCGTGGTAGCTGAACGATTCGGAATCGCGTCGCTAACTGCCCGTCCGAGCGGATAGCGTTCTCGAATCCGGAAATGCCGGCGCACACAACACTAGTCCTTAGTACACTCGAAATCCACTTGAAGTAGTCCCACGCGGCGAATTCAAGCTTTGTGGGCAGATTCCGGAGGTGATTAACCTCGTCGAAGATAACCATGCGGACACCGAGTTCCGCTAATGCGGTCTGCACTAAGTGCTGCGGGTCGTTGCGCTGCCATCGACACGCGGGATCATACGGAACGCCGAGAGCATTTAGCAGCGCTGCCCTGATTCCGCGCAAATCCGGGAATGGATCGACGTAGCAATAGACTATCTTGCGGCGCACTGCGTGTTGTGTGGGGCGCTGGGAAAGTTCAAAATTCTGCAAGAGGGTGGATTTGCCGGCCCCAGAATCTGCGACTAACGCCATGCACGGAGGTCTGATACTGCTCGGGCGGGTAATTAAGTCTCGTAGCTGATTCAAAATGGTTTGAGCGGCGCGATGCGCAATAAATCGATCTGCCTGAACGTAATAAATTCGCTGCGCAGTGGATTTGTTGAGTAACGGTAGGGTCGCTTCGTCGAGGTGTGATGTAGAGTGTTTCATGGCCGGACCTCACCGACTTCGCAAGTTGGAATATCACGCACGACCATTTCCGATTTTCGATCACTGTCGACCTCATCCGGTCGCCACGATCGGCGCCATTCTCCGAGTCGAGCGATACGCCTAGCATGGCGGATGGAAGATGCCTTTCCGCTGCGGTGATTAATTTCATCTCGATTCCTTCGAATTTCGGCGGCGCTCAGATGCACATCGCGGGAGCGGCCCTGCTCCACTTGGTGACGGCGAATTTCCCGCCACTCCCACATTGAGAACGGAGGGATCGATTGATCGCGTAACCCTACGATGATATGGCGATCTGGCATCTCGACGAACACCCTCGTCATGTCCCGCGGATCGTAACGAATCCACCTGCGCTGCCCGCGGTCGCCCGCAAGAATGAGCGCGGGAGCCTGGTATACAAGTGAGGCCAGACGCACCCCCTCTCGCGTTACGGCGCGGCGCATACCTGGCATAAACCCAATGCGAAATGCGTCGGCATCGTCGGGAATTCGTGGGCCCACGGCCTGCCCGCTCGTTGCCCAAGACCTTTCCCAAGCGGTCAGTGGCGGCATCCCTATTCCGCGGTGATGAGTTCGGTGAAACACACTGATCTGGCGGACGACGTAGACCAGGAGCTCGGCGAGCGAAATCTGCGCCCTTTCGGCCGCCTTGGAAGGCGGTGCCTTTAGCAATTTGCTAAAGGAAGTTCCTGGTAGCAACCGCAATTTGGTCATGACAGAGCCGATTTCCCGTTCGATAATTCCGCCAGCCGCGGGATGCCCCAGCGGCCGGTAAGCGATGTCGATACCCCAACGCTGTGCTGCCGAGCGGAAACTAGAACTTAGAAATTCCGAACCATGATCAGTGATAATTTGGCGAGGCAAGCCGAATCCTGGCCAACATGCTTGGGGTTCTCCAAGGCCGTCAAGCCAACTATCTTTTGGGAAAACACCATGATGTAAACACAGGCCAACCGAGGCGATGCTTGGCGCTTCCAGACTCAACAGGATTCCCAAGACAACGCGAGTCGACCGATCATGCATAATGGTTAAAACGGGACGCCCAATCGGGTAACGATGGTTCGGTTCCACGACGTGTACGTCGCAAACCGTATGGTCAATATCTACGATACTCAACGCCCCTTCGCTCTGAATCGATCCCACTACCGGACTTCGCCGGTAGGCTAATTCATTGCCAATGTGGCTCGGCAGATTGGCAATGCAGAGTCGCTCAATGGATAGGCGTCGACCAACAGTACTCAAACTGGGCGGTCGAAGTCCAAGTTTCACTGCGGTGTCGACTATGAGCGGAAATAAATCGGATGCTGCGATATCCGGACTGGTTGACAACGCCATTCGGATTTCTTGCCGGATCAGAGCCTCAGCCGGTTGAGTCAAATTATTGGAGCCAACCGATGGACCCGGTCGTCGCGGCATTAGTGCGTCTGGAGTACCGAAAACCTGCGTGCGTGAGATTCGTCGCTGGAGCGTGCGGAGACTGATATGCAATTCTTCCGCGACCGTGTCTAGCGCCTTAAGTGAGCGATCATTACTTTGCAAGAGGGTCAGAATTCGTTGGTGCTCACGCGCCGCCCGCGCGAGAGGCGCATCTGGGCGGGACAGTTCGATCGCAGGCTGAGTATTCGCGAATCTAGAGGGCGCGCTATCGGTATATGGTTTGAGCTCGCCGATTCCGATTGTCACCGACTCACCGGTACCCGCTAGCCGGATTTTGATTTTTTGCCGCGGCAGTACTTGCAAAAGCGTGACTCGGTGCTCGCGCCACAGCCAGGAGCTATTTTCCTCATAGGAAACGACGCTCGCTGTCCGCTTCATGACAACTGATTGCCCCATATTGGCGAGTGGTCGTATGGTCTTGATTCGCTTCATAATGCATTCCCCTCTTGTGGAGCGCCATTCAGGCGCTCCACACTCAGGGCGAACCCAACACTCGGGTAGGCCCGCCGACTTGAAATTGCTAATAGGGATGCCTAGAATGGCGTCTTGAGATTTACATTCGAAACGTTCTTGCCGGCCCGGCGTCTTGGCGGACGCTGGGTCGGTGCATCCCTGGATATTGGATCTTTGCTGCCTACGTCATAGTCCCTCCCGCGCTATCAAATCGATAGTCCACTGGCACCGACGTTGCCTGCCGCCTTCAGTAGAGCGGAACGGATCATTCACCACTCATCCGACGACCACAAAAACCAACGTCTGCGCGCAAACCAGCGTGCATGGAGGGTTGCTCAGTTAAGCGGCAAGATGAACGGCTCCGAACACCGCCCGCCCAGGGATGAGCATCAGCTTGTAATAATCTTCGTCCAGGAAATTAAGGATTGCAACTACAGATCCAGCCAGCTTCAGTCAGAATTCCTGTCACAATTCGACTCCGATTCAGAATTCGTGGCGCAACGCCGACTTTCTGCCCTTTCCGAATGACGAATGCAATTGGTCACAATTGTTGTCGCAACTGTTTACACGCGATTTCCAATTGGTTTTCAATCGATTGCGATGCCTCGATGTCTTTTCTATGCCAATGCCAACAACTTTGAGTTTCGACATTTGGCTAGATAGAAATGTCGCCTTTTGGGTTTCCGGTTCAGTCTCTTTTGGCTCGTTTTCGAGCACGGGAGACTGACGATGGCGCGCGAACCCAGAGTGAACTTTTCAATGCAAGAACTGGATCGATTGAAATGTATTCAAGCAGTTATCGACGGGGATTTAAAACCAGGGCGTGCCGCCGAGCGGTTGAGATTAACGGTCAGGCAGATTGAGCGGCTGGTGATTCGCTATCGTGCCGAAGGCCCGTTCGGGCTGGTTTCAAGGCACCGGAACCGCCCCGGCAATCGCAGCCTCAAAGCGTCGGTCGCCGAACACGCCATCGGCCTGATGCGTGAGCACTACGCTGATTTTGGGCCCACTTTGGCTGCTGAGAAGCTCAGAACCCGCCATCAAGTGATTTTGGCAAAGGAGACGGTTCGGCAACTGCAGATTGCCGCGGGACTCTGGATCCCGAGAAAAATGCGAGCGCCCAAGATACAGCAGCCGAGACTTCGGCGAGCTTGTCTCGGCGAACTCATCCAGATTGATGGTTGCGATCACCGTTGGTTCGAGGATCGCGGCGCCCCCTGTGTTGCGCTGGTGTACGTTGACGACGCGACGAGTCGACTTATGGTTGTGCGTTTCACGGGCGTCGAGTCAACCTTTGGCTATTTTGAAGCGACGCGCGAGTACATTGAGTGTCACGGTAAGCCACTGGCGTTCTACGTCGTGCGCTGTTTGAGCTGAACATCGATGGCATCTGCGCCAATACGCCGGCCGCCAGAGGACGCGTTGAGCGAGCCCACCAGACGCTACAGGACCGGTTGGTCAAAGAGTTTTGGTTGCAGAAAATCGCCACTGTAGAAGCCGCTAATGAGTTCATGCCAACGTTCATCGCTGATTACAACGAGCACTTCGCGAAATCCCCACGCGGATCCCATGATGCGCATCGACCAGTGCGTGCAGATGAGTCACTCAAAGCCTGACGCTTCACTACGAGCGAAAGCTATATCTACTTGCGGACATCCCAGCTCACCGTCGACTCATTGGAAAATACATCGACGTATTCCAATATCCGGATGGCAAAATCGAAATACGAGCGCTTGGTAATGTGCTGCCCTACTCTACGTACGACAAACTTGGCGCAATCGATCAGGGTGAGATAGTCGCCAGCAAAAGGCTCAGTCACGTGCTGCAGGTTGCACAACTTGTTCAAGCAAACCGCGATAATCGTAGCGTTGCAGGGCCATCTACCGCGCATCGAAGCAACGGAATACATGTCCCTAGAACCAAGGCGCCAGGGGCAAGTACTCAGCGAGAGCTAAACACAAAGCACTTGCAATCAGCGATCCAAAGCGTGAAAGTTAGAAGTGCTTAGTCGATACAGGGAAATTATTTTAAAAACTCCCAATCGCGACATCTGTAAATAGCTAGGCCCCCGACATATTTATCTGGCTGTGACATTGAATGTAGAGGCTAAGTTCAGATGTCCGCTTCTAGGCGCAACCTCATTTCCTCTTCCAAAAACGACGTTATGATTTGCTGCATTTCATAGCCGCGGTGCTGGCAACTGGCTGATTTATAATGATTTTCTGTTAGCCCATTACTACAATCAATATTTTTATAAATCAAAGACTTAGGGTCGAAAAAAAGTCCATTGGGATCCGGTTTTCGATATTACAACCCTCTGATTCCTAACGAGGTAACTTGATTCAAAAAGTAGAACAGGAAAATATGCCTTTTCAATGGCTTATCGGCGTCACTCACTATAATTTACGGCATTTGCTACCGCCTGTTTTGGAAGGGGAAATGAGGGGACCCATAACCACACGCCGCCCCCATATTGGCGATCGGATGATTTCCTTTAGGCCGGCCCAACCGTAGCCGCAAGTATACGTCGCTCATGCAAAACACGGCGATGGGGTTCATGCACGCACCGCCGTCGGCAGCGCGCGTTGTGCGTCGCGCAGCCAGCCCTCGGCCTTCGACGCCGGTAGGCTGCGGCTGAAGAAGTAGCCCTGGCAATAGGAGCAAGCGGTGAGCGACAGCAGTTCATGCTGCTCGCTGGTTTCGACTCCCTCGACAACCGTTTCGAGGTTGAGATAATGTAGCAATTCGATCAACGATTTTAGAAATCCGAAATCCTGTGCATCGACCACGATGCGCTTGAGGAAGGACTGATCGATTTTGACGCCGCGCAGCGGCAATGTCCGCAGATAACTTAGTGAAGAGTATCCGGTCCCGAAGTCATCGAGCCACGACCGTACCCCCAACTCGCTCAGTTTTTGCACCGTGCGTGCAGCAGCGCGTAAATCGACAATCAAGGCGGACTCTGTGAGTTCTACCTGAATGTAGCGGCCGTCGAGCTCGAATTCAGCCAGAAGTTGCGCCATGTCGTCGGCGAGATCCGGACTCTGGAAAGCCCCCGCCGTCAAATTGACGTTGATATAAAACGATGAATAACCGGCCGAACGCCATGCAGAGGCTTGCCGCGCCGTTTCGCGCATGACCCACTGGTTGAGCCGCGCCGCCATACCGGAGCGTTCCGCAATGGGTACGAACACGCTGGGCGAGATTCGCCCCTCTGTGGGATGATTCCAGCGGATCAGTGCTTCAAAACCCATCAATTCCCGGGAAGTGGTCCCGACGACTGGCTGATACTCCAGTTCGAATTGCGAATCATTAAGGGCCTTGCTTAGGTCGGCCTCCAATTGCAACCGCGACACCGAATCCTTGACGGTGCTCGAGTCGAACAGGCAAATGGATGAGTCTGACTCCGACTGAGCTAGGCTGAGCGCAGTGTTGGCTTGGTCGAGAAGCGACTCGGCGAATTCATACCCCGAACTGACTTCGACGATGCCGACCCGCGGCCGTAGCAAAAAAGTATGGTTGTCGAGTGCAATTGGGGGCTCCAGTTCCGCAATCACTTCGCGCGCCAGGGTTTCGCTGCCTTGCCCACTCGAGGACGGCAGCACGATGGCCAACTGAAAATCTCCGGTGCGGAACAACAAGTCTTTAGTGGGAAGCACGTATTCAAGACGCTCTGCAGCGATCACTAACAAGCGCGACGCGAATTCGGCGCCGAAGGTGTTGCTGATATAACGGAATTGCTCTAGACCAATCGACAAAAGTCCGAGATGACCGGTGCCGCTTTGGCGCAAGGCGTCGAGAGACGCCTCAATTCTGCGCAATAGCGATACACGATTGGCGAGTCCCGTGACAGAGTCGTACATGCTAACTACGTTCAGCCGACTCTCCAATTCCGCCAAGCTCTGCAGCGACTGACCATACAGGGTGTTGATGTTTTTGCGTCTCGCATCAGCGCTTTCGAAGTCTTCCCGCAACGTGTCGATCTGCCGATTACGACGTACTTCGTGGGCGAGCCAAATCAAGGCGGCCAGCCAGATAAGCACCGAGTTGCTGAGCAGCCCCAGGGGTGCACTCCACCCGGCCCTCGGCGCTGCGCGCAGCGTCCAGGAGTTGTGCGCGACCGATATGGTTCTCAAGACGGGCGACGGTACATCGCCCTCGTCCGTTGCAAATATCGAACGGCCCGATACAGTGTCCGCCACTTGCAGCCGATTGCCCGCTTGCACGAACCGGCGCGCGCGCGTCGCAAGGAGCACTTTGTCAACCAAAGCCGTGACGCCCTGCCAGTGCCCCGACGCCGACTGGGTGGCGATGACCACGGCATTGGCGCCGGCGACCGTCGCGAAGGGCCCCAATACCAGGAAAGAACCGTGCGCAGCGGATTGCCCCGGAAGGTTTCGATTTAAGGTATCCGCGGGTATTTGCCAGTCCGCCCGTCCGACGACGGTAGACAGATCATTCGTGTCTAAAGACCAGGAGTGCCATCGTGAATTCGCCGCAATCCCGGCCGGCGCGGTTTGCTGCAGCGATGCAATACCGTCGCCAAGAATGACGGAGACTTCTTCGGCCACGGCCTCCAATTGCTCGAGCACCGCGCTGCGTGCGGACTCGCGCTGCAACGCGACCTGCGAGAGCAGCAAGCTGCCCACCAACGGCAGAACGACGCAGGTGCCGAGAACGAAGGGCAGATAACGAAGCGGTCCGCGAATCATTGCCTCAACTGCCGGGTGTAGCGCATTCGCAGGGTGTCGCGCGTGCTGCCGCCCAAGCGCAGCGACTCGGCGCTGAGACTCAAGGTTCCGCCACGGAGCGCAGCGGAGACTCCTACGTAGGGCTCACGCAGCGCGCTCCGAGTTACTCGCTCCCCGAGCATGATCGGATCGTATCCCGTTGTGCCGACGACGAGACCCGCAACGACGTGGACTTTACCGTCACAATGGATCGCGAACTCGCCATGGCGGTCGGCCAGCGTTCCTGCAAAGGATTGGCCGGCAGCCAATTTGACGCCCCAGGCACGAATGGGCTGAAATTCGATCCCAACAATGAGCAGATTGCCATAGACGGCATCGGCCTTAATGTACTGTTCCACGGCGCGAGCACTCCAGTGCGAGTTCAGCGATGCATCGAAGGCCAGTCGGACTTTGTAGACTTCATAGCGAGAGGGCGCCACGTTGGCAGTCCCGACCGAAATGCCTTCGCTCCAGGCCCGGTCTGCCGTCGGTTTCTGGAAGGCGTCGAGATCCAACAGAAGCAACGATCCGGTTTGAAATTGTGTACGCTCGACACCGATAAACTCCCCACCAGTAATTACTGAATGCTTGAAGCCGAAGCTGACCAGGTCGCTGTTGCCGGCTTGGCTATAGTGAGTTCCCCCGAGTCCGACCGCCCATTCGTCGTCGGCACGCGCCGGCCCAGTAACCAAGCAGCACGCGGCGACGATCTGGCAGTGAATGATGAGGTCACGCAGCCGCATGCGCCTGGGACCGCGCTTGAAGGAAAACATAGGTCATGGTCCCGACGCCCACCGCAACGCGCGTGCGTCGTATGGTCGCCATGTAGCTTCGCCCGCGCGCGGTAATGAGACGGCGCGCTGAATCAAGAGGTGCGATGTCCCACCAGCGGGCAGCGTCGCTATCGAAGCCGAGATCTTGGTCGGCCAGCGCCTGAGAAGGTTCGAAGGGACCCAGCACCTCGACCGCAGCTCGATTTCCGAAACAGATGCGTCCCTCGCAATCGATGGCGACAACCGGGTCATCCATGGCATCTAGTGCGCCCCGCCAACATTGTTCTTCGCTGGGCTCGATCGTCATTCGCGACACAGGTGCCCCAGTGCGACTTATTATGCTGGCGCGAATTCTGAGGTTTACCTGCCGACCATTGAGCTGCGCAGCCTGCAAGTCTTCGCCGCCTTCGCGCATCAAGCGCTTAATCACTGCCGGATAGCGAAAATCGATGAGGTCGAGGAGGAATGCGCCGTCGGTCGTTCCAGAACACTGGAAATTCTCTATGAATCTCCGACTTGATTGGATGATTTTGCCGCTATTCGGGGCCACTAACACTTCCGGCGACGGCGCTTCTACTATGAGATCATCGGCCAATTGACCAGCGCGTGCCGCTTCCTCCTGCAGCGTCCGATGGCGGTGCAAATTCCGCGAAAGCAGTTTCGTGACAGCGGCTGATGCGGCGTTCAGCGCCCATCCGGCAATCGCTAGATTGACAAGCATTAGGATATCGAACGGCGGCGTTGTGGTGACTTCCGGAAAAACTACGCGACTTCGGGGAATTGATAGGGGAATGAAACCGGGGTGCAGCAGTTGCACGCCGTAGCGCTCGTCGACAAATGAATTGACGGTCGGCGAGAGCATTAGAGCCGAAAACAGCAGCGCCCCACTCAGTGACAACACCACAGCTTGCTGCCATACCGACAGGACCAATGGTCCGACCAGCATCGGCGCAATCACGAACAAGGCGAAGGTCGGATTTTGCAGCCCTCCCATGAGATGCCACACCACGCCCATGCCGATCAATCCGGTCATCTGCGCCAGGGTCGCGAGCGTCTGCAATCGAGCCGCGCTCGTGATAGTTCGCGCCCAGCCATTGAGAATGGCCTGTACGACGGTGGTCGCGATTAGTGCCGTCACGGCGGGTGAGATATCGAGGGGGTTCAGCTTAAGATACCAGGGAATCAGCAGCGCGGCGGTCGCCAGGGCGATGAACAAATACCACACATTGTCGAAGACGCGCTTACATTCCTGGAGTTCCGTCAAGTCGCGCCGATGGAGTTTGCGTCTCAAGGTTGCCCTGTGCCGGAGGTCCGGTAAACGCCGGTCAGTGGCAAATCGACCGCGTTGCCCTTCAGGGTATTGGCCAAGAGATGCGGATTTGCCTTAATCTGAGCCCCCGACTGCACGAGATCCAATACTCGCAGCCCGGCACTGCGGCTCTCAAGTGCCTGATTGTGATCCAAGAGCGGCGCGCCGCCGATGATGGTAATTGCATCCACGACCGTCTTTTTCAGCACATTACCGCGAATCACAGTAGCGCCCGCGTTCTTTGCATCGACCGCTACGATGCCGTAGGCGTTACGCTCGAGATTGTTGTCTTCGATCGTGGCCGACGTGTCACGCAACAGGATGGCAACGCCCAGAATGTCTTCGATGGAATTGTGGTCAATGCGAACCGTGTTGCCATTGGTTACAGAGATTCCGTTGCCGAGAGAATGGCGGACGTCATTTCCGGACAACGTGGCGGATCCACCCAGCACGAGAATGCCGGCGGACTTGTTGTCCGCAAACCGGCTCTTTTGGATCAACGCGGGCCGATTTCCCAATACGATGCCGATGTCGTTCTTCGAAAAAGTATCGTTGGCCACATTGATAATCGCCGACGATCCGAGCTCATTACTGAGGCTCGGGTCGGCACCGACGAACCAGATCCCGGCGCGCGCGCTTTCCGAGAACGAACTGTCGACGATCGTAACGTCGTGGAGAAACGCGTCGCTCATAATAGCCGTCGCATTACGCTCGAATCGCGAGTGCCGAATGGTGAGACCTTCCGACCCAGCGGCGATTACGATGCCCGTGCCACAGTCTGATATGTCGAGCGAATCGATCTCGACGCCGGGTGCCATCACCGTCACCGCACGGTTGCGAGCGTGAACGAGGGTGAGTCGGCGCAGCGCCGATCGCGGGCTCTTGACCTGCAGCGTCGACCCATCCCGCTGGTGAGCGGCCTCAATGATGGTTCCGCCGTCGCGGCCTTCAATGACGATACCTTGCGGGTTGATCAAGGTCGGAAGCGCCGACTCGATGAGTACCTGGGCTACCCGGATCGCGATGCGACTGTGGCCGGGAAGCCGGTCGGCCGCGAGAATCGCATCGCGCAGGGAACCGGGTCCGGTGTCGGCTTCACTGGAAACGATGAAATTTGCATCGGATGACGTCACCGACATCCGTGGTCCGCCTCCGGAATCGACGGCGGTGTGCGTCTTGACAATGGCCATGATGATCCCCAAGGCCACCACCAGGACCCAGGCGATACGTTTCATATCGACTTCTCGGCGACGTCCGCAATGACAATCTTGTGCCAGGACCACCGTTTCAACAAACGGCCCAACAACAGATCGAGCGGCAAACCAACCAGACTGGCAAGTGCCAATGCGCACAGGGCCAGCGGCCGCGGCCAGGTCCCGTATCGAGGCAGGATCCACCGCTTGAAGGGCATCGGATCGACACCGTGGATGGTACGAACCTGAAGCCCGGCCGCCTCCAACATCCGCAAATAGGTCGTGAGCGGCCGTGCCCGGAACGTGCCGGTATCGCAACGGGTATCGTCGCGAGTGGGAGCGACCTCGAAAAGAATTACACGGCCGCCGCGCCGCACGCAACCCGCCAGAAGTCGAAGGGTCTTTTCCAAAATCGCATCATCGAGCACGTGCTGAAGGACCGTAACCCCGATCGCAACGTCGAAGAGACCATCATGAGCGACTTGCGTGACATCCATTTGCCTGAACTCGCAGGTCCCCTCGAGCGACATCGTGGCGCTGCGGCGGCGTGCTTCATGAATCATTGTGGCACTAAAGTCGATGCCGACGACGCGCGCGCCGCGCGCGGCCATCGCTCGGCTCCAACGTCCGATGCCGCACCCATAGTCCAGCACTTTCGCGTTAGCGGGAATCGACTTGATAACCGCTTGCATGGCCCAGCGTTGCGTGATGTCGATCGACCAGTTGTAGAAGCTCGGCATAGCGTAACTGCAAATTGCGCGGAGGCCTTTACCCTCCCCAGCAAAGCGCTGCGCGCGCGTCTCCCAGAATTGCGTTGTATCCATGACTCAAATTCTCCCGACAGCGAGTGTAAGTTCCCGACGCGAACGCAGTTTCGGGTACTGATCGTAATGATCGGCATAGAGCCGACGACCGAACAACGTTAGCGTTACGACGTTGCAGAAGCCGACCGTGATCGGAATGAGGTGTGCGAGGGCGTATAGCAGGTAGAATGGCACCGTGAGGCAATGATTTAATCGGTCTTTTGGTCGAGTTGAAAACATCATGGCAATGCCGATCAACAGCGTGCTTTTAAGGAAACAAAGCGCAAAAAATACCGGACTATTCCACCCGAATTGAAGCGCTGCGCCGGGGTGAACGAGCAGCACCAGGCCGCTTATTAGGCTCGCCGCCAAAACGCCCAACCCCACTAGCTTGATGGGCAGTGCGAGGATCCCTAACAACCCTAAGTACATCACGTACTGGTACGCCGCCAACGGGCCTCGTCGGGCTATCGAAATGATCTGCGGCAGGCGCTCCCAGTAGACCTTCGCCCAGCCGAACGACCACCCGACCCGTTGCGAGAACCATCCCGACCAGGTTGTCTTGGAAGCCGTGATGACGACGAGCCGGTCATCGTAGTAGATGGTCTCTCCAGCGGCCAGAATTAGAATTGAATTTTCCAAGTCTTCCGCGTACACGGACAACGTGTGATGCGACAGCGCGTGGTTCAACGCGGAGCGTCGGTACATCGACACGCCGGCGCTGGTGCAGAAACTGGCCAGGCTCTTGCGGCCGAATCCGCAGCTCAAATCGTATTCAAGCGCCTGCGAGTCCGAGAGCCAATTAGTCGGGTGCAAGACGATTCTCGGCGTCAATCCAGCCGCCCCGCTGCGCTGAAAGTCGAGGATTACTCGTTCGAGCACCGCACGTTGTTCGGATTCCAGGCCTTCGAAACGAACATCGGGATCCATCACGATGATGGTTTCGATTTCCACCGGCAACGCCTTCACCAACTCGAACAATGCTGCCGGTTTTTTCCGGTTGATTTTCCCGTCGACGCACCGCCATCCTTGACTACGCAGGTGCAACAGCGTGTTGTCGGATGAGCCATCATCGATCAGCCAGACGCTGTCCTTGAACAACTGCATCGCCGCGGTGAACTGATCGATGTCATCCGTCGCGTTATGCACCGACGCGATGATGGCGTAGGGGCCCAGCAGCGACGTCCGTTCCCGAATCGAGATTTCAGGCAGGTCCAAGGCGATGCTGGGACCCGTCGCTTGAGCGCCGTGCGACCGGACTATCCAAATTCGTGCGAGAAAGTCCATCATGTCAAACAGCAGCAGCGAGTTTGCACAGAAAAAGGCGGTGACGCGTACGGCGTCGGTAAGCGAGCCCGCCGCCTGAGCCAACATCCAGCTGCCGAGGAAGACCGCAGTCACAACGGCGGAGATGAGAATCGGCGTTACAAAGCGGCGCATCGCTCGAGACTCATCGACCGCATGTCTTCGTGGAGCGTAAGTGCGATCCCGCTCTCGTCGGGCATTGACTCGCCACACTCCCGAAGTACCGGAACGGCAGCACGGATCCACATCAATGAGCGGACCCGCGAAGGCAGGTGCAAACGCGATGAAGCGGCGATCATCGCCTGAACGTCTGTCTCGATTCGCAGTATCGCCGCACGGGTTGCATCGTCCAGCGGCAGGATCTTCACGGGCTGCGACCAGGAGATTGCGGTACCGGGTATTCTTCTCCGTTCGAAAATGGTCTGTGGTATCAGCTCCGGATCGCGAGACATGGCAGCTCCCGAAAACGGAATTACGTAAGGGTAGATTCCTACTTCACATCCCGCGACGATCCAACGATAGGCTTGGCGAACAGTTTCGGCGAGATCGCCAAGCGACGACCGTGGTGACGTCAGGATGAGATCCAGAAAAGGCGTAATTCCCAGTCGGCGGCTTTCCAGCAGCACCGGTTCGATGTGACGATAAATGTGCTTTTTATTGAATTCCGTGAGTACGCTTTGCGAGAAGCTTTCGATGCCGAAACCCAGCACTCTAAAGCCTGCTCTGCGCATGGCCGCCAAGCGTTCCGGATTCATCGCATCAATTCGATTGGTGCTAATGAATTGTAGCGCCGCGGGCAGACGCCCGGCGCGCTTCGCTTCGATGATTTGTTCGCACAGCGGCAAAATCCGCTTATCAGTGGTGAATACAAAAATATCGTCCTGAAAGATGATGGTTTTCACGCTGGGATGTGCGACCACAATTCGCTCCATCATACGCAGACAGTCTTCGGCGGATAATCGGGCAATGCCAGCAATGCTTCCCTGGGACTGATGCAGAAAGTTGGTTGAAGAGCAGAATGAGCAGCCCATCGGGCAGTAATTCAATGTGATCAAGCGTACCGAGCGAATCTCGGCAAGCGCAGCTTCGCGTTGCGCTTTGTAAGGCAGGCCGCCGATGTCGTAGGCCCGCTCCAACCGGTTCCAGTAGTCCTGGTACGGCATATGTTCGTAAGGAATGGAGAAAATAGCCCCGGTCAGCTGCGCCTCGTTCAGAGCCGCCCCGGGGAAGTGCTGTAATTCCCCGTCGCTGCGAACCACCACCGTGCCGGCTATGCCTTCCAGTGATTGTCCAATGACTCGCCTCGCGCAGATCTCGGACAACGGTCGCTCGCCTTCCCCTGTCACGATCAGATCAAACGGCCCGTTCAAGAACAGCAGTTGCGGTTTGAATGTGGCTTCCATGCCACCGGCTACTAACAACGAATTCGGAGACAACTCGCGCGCTCGATGGGCCAGCGACAAATCGTACTGCAGCGTCATGCCCGTGGTAGACAGGCCGATCACGTCCCAGGGTCCGTCGCGCAGTGTGGCATCAAATTCTTCTTGAATCGCCTCAGGGCGGCGATTTGGATCAAAAACTACGGCTTCAATTTTCTGTGCTGCGAGAAATCCCTGCAGCCGCCAAACGCCGAGGGGGGGCGCAAGGAAGGTAAATTCACCGCAGTGCGGATCGTAGGGGCCGACGAGGAGCACGCGCGCTGCGCGCGCCAGCGGCGAGTTCAGTAATCGTTTGCGTTTCGAATCGACGTCCATACCCATCCTAGAATAATTGCGTGATTTCGAAACCATCCTAAGGTGCGCGCCACAAACATACTGCGTGGCCTTTCACATAACGGCGATTCACACGCCGTCCGTGAGCGCCGAGGATGTGATGCATTCATCAAATATTGAGTGGCCCCGGGCAACTATCGGCGGTTCTGGTGCATCTAAGGCCATTGAGTAAGATGACCGGTTCCCAGGCACTTTACTGGAGCGCCTTAAGCGCATTCAGTACTGCCGATCGAGCGAGGCGCTCGATCGGCCAAGAGCATCTAATTCCCGGGGGTCGAGTTTTCTGCCGCTAGCCCAGATCGACGTAGGCAGATGTTTCGCCGCGAAATCTGAGCGAACGCCCCATTTGTGTCGCGGTGCAAACCCCCAACAATTAGATGCTCTCCGAATTGCGCAACGGCAAGGTCAACGCAGGTCGCAGTGATTGGGTTATCGATCCCGGCAGCGCGATGAGGGGACTCCACTTATCGCAACCGTCAACCAACCCCCATATCGTCTGAGGCGCTCGGCACAGAATCGTAAGGCTTCATTGTGCGAAACAGATTGGTGTACATCGCTGGTGGAAGGTATTGACGAATGTAGTCTATGACCGCACCACCACTATTAATCGAGCGATACACAATAATCGCAGTCCCGTCTCTACCCTTAATTCTCAGCACGCTACTTAGGGATCCCCTGTCATCAAGCGCCACAACCTCAGACCACGGAATGTTTACATTGTTGCCACCACCCGATTGACGAATGCCTTGGTCGGTAAGATACAGCCACTGGAACGAATGGCGATACGAAAATCGCGCAAGCGCAAATCCGCCGTAAAGCAAAGTCCCCAGAAAAATACTATTGAATATCCATTTCTGCGGACTGTCGTGCAGCATAACTCCGTACATAACGGCCGTGAGGATACAAAATGCAACTGGGACAACCAGCAACAATTTTTCGAATATCGCGTGTCCCAGAACGACTTCTCCTGCCAATGTGATTTCTGGGCCACGTTTCCGATGCCGATTGCGCAATACGTTGCCAATTGTAATAACAACTATTATGGCGATGATCGAAAAAATTGTAATGCATTGCCTGAGATTGTTGCGTTATGTCGCTTCGGCGGGACTACCACCAAGCGCTCGAACCAACGCACTATCAAACTCAGGCACAATAGTAGCCGCCCATTGTTGGCCTATTTGTGAACTCTCCGTCGTTATCAGTGGACTTTCTTTCAACATTTTCTGACCAACCGGTGTTTTGTAAAACGCAATAATGCTAACCATATCTTGGTGCGTAGTCTCATGTTACCTCCTCACGTAGAAGGCGTATTTGGCGTCAGTATACAAAAGTATATTTAGTTCGAGTCCTGGACCCGCCATTGATGCAGTCCGCGTTCGCGGCACGAGTGTAACAATCGTGAGCGTCCACCGCGGCACTTTGAGTGTGTTCATAGTAAAACTGAGTTGCCCCGTCTAAAATGTGGCCTATTTCGTGGGCTATTACCACCGCCGCTGTCAGAGCTTGGTTGGTCGTGGCTCCCATCGGCAGTAAAAACCAGGACTAAATGCTTCTTTCACTATTCCTCCCACTGTTTTGCGTCAATTGCTTTGATCTTCCCATACGAATCGAACAAAACTGACAAAGTGCTCCGATGCGCAGATCCATTCGGTATTTCATAAATCACATTTTGATTGCCCATGACAGCGGTGGTGGGCGGTAGCGCAGCAAATGAGTATCCCGGGGCATCGGCGGGTACGGTCTGAGTTGCAATTGTCCTTCCGGCTGTACCAAAAACCGCTTCAATATCTTCGTTTCCGAGCTTGCAGTCGGCTGAAATTCCGATGCTGGCGTGAATCTTCCCATCCGTACTTATCTGATTGTCCGAATCAATCAGGGACCATGAGACACCGACGCTTAAACGAGAGACATCCTTAACGGGTAGGTAGCTGAGCCCGAACAGCCTTGCAGATCTGTTTGTTTTGGCAGTTAGCTGCCGCACAATTCTCGTTGTCCCAAAAAAACGTCTGAGGTTATCGTCCGTGTAAAAAGTTGAAGACAAAAGGAGGCCTTGCTGCAGTGCTACCTTGATATTCAGAAGCAGTTCGTGCGCTGTGGTTGGTCTCGCAATTCGCCTCCCTGCTACATCCGAGCCCTCCGCATGAATTTTTATGGAATCCGGCTTGGGGTGTTCTAATAACTTCTTATGATCCACGTATAAGGTCGAACTGAAGCTAACCGCCGACAACAATATGCCTACTACAAACCATGAGAGATGGATAGGAAAGCGTATCGCGGATCTAGCCGCGATGAACCTAAAAGGCGGCACCGACCGCATCATCTGGAATGTAGCGATGGCATTCAATTTACGCCATCCCCAACCCTGGGTATACCGGAGCATTCATAAAACAAGATAATCGATGAATTGATAGATAGCAAATAGTCTTGCCGTTTTATGAGAATTCAACACTTGATAAGTTGATCTAACAATTGAGTACAGAACAAACTTTTTGCGTTAAATTTATCCCAATCTTTAATGCAAGCAACGGTTCTGTAATCGCTACGACGCGTCCGCACGATCTGCTGCATCGCCTCAATGCCTATGAGCAGCCGAGTTCCTTGGCTAACCGATACGGCGTGATATCGAGGGGCTTGAGGAAATCGTTCTTCAAGATGTCACCGGGCTGCACGGGTTGAAGTTTTTTCGCTGTCATTGTTGAACACTCTTTTAGATTAAGTCAGTGATAATCGACAATCTCTGCATCAAACACTTCACCGTTCTTCCACAAAAAACACACGCGCCGTTGCTGGTTAATGCGGATGCTGTGTTGGCTTTTGCGATCACCCTTGAGCGCTTCGAGCTGATTCCCCGGCGGCACGACCAAGTCGCCGAGAGTCGCTGTCGGATCGACGTACTTGAGCTTCTCGCGTGCACGCTGCGGAATTTTTCCATCGAGTTCCTTCACGAACTCGCCGCAAAAAATCGCTTCTGCTCGCTTGTCCTTAAAAGAACAATCACACAATTACAGTATCGCGAGTCGTGCCTAGTGTCTAGCCGTCCGCAGGCCCCGGCCGAATCGGCTGAATCACCTCGTGCGCTCGACCCCGCTGTCCCCGAAACGGTGCGAGCAATTCAGTGCGGTAGTGGTCAAACGGAAACACGATCACGCCGTTAAAGCTGATGCACTTAAAACCCATGGGCGAGTCGTGCCTGAGAATCGATGCGTCAATTTCTCGGGCTGAAGATTTGCGCCAAGAATCCAGAGTGCGCCGAAATGCGTTCGTGTTGTAGACCATCACTAAATTCCTGCACAGCGCCAGACACTGAGACTGGGCCGAGAGTTCCTCGAGCCGTCGCCCACACGTGGAACCTGAATCCGCATGCCGGATCTGTCGTTGTAGTTGGTGGGTGCGCCCGTTGTGATTGAGGCAACGCAGTTTTTCGCGCCGATAGTCCGGTTCGGTGTAGGACTTTAATAGATCATTGGTTCGAAGCAGAAGCCCGTGAGCGTGTCCGGCGCGAAAACTCGCATCACCATGGCGCGTGGCGCCCTGCAATTCAATCGTGGTCGTCGCCGACCAGCGTCCGCTCATGACGGCATCAGCCGCCTTGAGATGGGCCGCCCAGCCTTTCTCGATTGACTTGAAGGAAATATCAGAGTGGACGACGTCCTTGAGGTTCTCTCGAACGCGGATATCCCCGGTTGGGATATGCAGTCGTCGATCCTTATGGCTTTTGAGCCTGGGGCACAATAACACTCCCACGGTCCACCTAAGACTACCACCCTACGCGGAAAACCCATGCGGTGCGGTGTACACGCGGGCAATCTTCGAGAGTTGTTGGCCTAAGACTCCATCGTTCGCCGGCCCGGTTGACGCTGAGAAATCATGATCGATCGGTCGGCAAAAATACGCTGCCAGCCGTGAGAATGGACATAGGTCGCGGTGCCGCTCACGCGTCGTTTCGGGTCTGGGCTTGTGAACCAGAAGTAGTCGTGCATATCGAGGCTCATCGCATCGGCTGCGCAATCGCAGGGACTGCCCCAGGTGCGCGCAATGGTGTGCGAATGCATGAAGGTCAGCACGGCTTCGTTGGCCCATCACTGGGGCTGGATCCTCTAACACGTGCATTGCGTGGGTAAGGCCTTCGGGCGTCACGCCCACCATGAGGCTCAAGCGGTTCGCCCACAAGTCCATTGATTGCCCCAGAATTCCTGCGTATAAATGCAGAAATTCCGCTTCGCTGTCCGCGGGTCTGCCCAGAATTTCGGCGCTATAATGTGTCTCTGCATCGACTGCCATGATGGGGTCTGGAAACTTGAATCCGCAGATTGGGCTGATGCAGTTTAGGCCGGATAACTTTTAAATCGGCTGGCGCTCGCCGGTATCGTAGCGATGCACTAGCCCTGCAATCGCATCGAAGCGCTCCGCCTTCGTATGCTTTTCGTCTTTGATCGCTTTGCGCATGCCGGTAAGTAGTACGTTAAGTGCGGGCAACGCGCTGCGATCCGCAATAGCTTGCTTGCTGGCACGACCCCGCAGGCGGGAAACTTGGCGGTCCGCCACCTTGATGAGCGCATCGGTGTGCGCGGCAAGCGAGTGACGCAGGAGACTCACTAACTCTATACTCCGACGTGGCTCCTTGCGTTGGGAAAATCGCGCGCTCAAGGGTGGTGCTGACCTCGCGCTCCACAATCGCGCGCCATTTGTGCAAGGTGGCCCAGCGTTCGCGACGCGGGAATGACGTAGCGACGTTCATAGAGAATGACTCGGGTCTCCGATAATAATTGATCGGCATCCACACCGGCGCGCACCTTCTTACATATCCCGTCCAGAACTCGCGGTGAGTCAGACTTCACATCGAATCGAACCAGACCCAGCCCATCGAGCGCGATCTGTTGGTGCCGAAATAGAACGCGCGGGGCATCGGATTAAAATGCGCGTAACGTCGCCAGATCCGGTGACCCTCCACCGACTTGGCTGCTCAAGTGCTCCAGTACGGCGGCTGGCACACGCTGCAGCTTATCAAGAGGTCGCCCACACATCTTCAAAAAACCGATCTGCAATGCCGCGCCGAGCCGCATATCCACGCCATACCGGCTCAGCACAGCTTGAGTTTCGGAACCGCTCAACGTCGGCGGCAACTGAGTGCGCCCCAAAAACTGCCGGTGCCAGTGACGCATTATCGGTGGCCTCTACCCGAGAGAGGGTCATCATGCGCGTGTTTTAGCTAAGATCCACACTGCACCGCACCATCAAAAGTACACTTTTTTCATCAAATGTACGTTGAGGCCGTTTCGCGGTAACGGACCCACCCGCTGAAGTAAGGGTTCGAGACGCAATGGAGCCTAAAACCGCGTTAAGGTCGGCACTGGTGGCGTAACTGAGCGAGCGCCGCCGTCATGCTCCCCGGCGTGGTGCTGAATTTGCGGCCCAGAGCAGGTAGCGTGACAATTTGACGGGTGTTAGCGTTGCTGAAACCCTCTTTTGCGCAACGAATCTAAAAAGACCGAAATCCCCGCATTTTTCATTGCAAAATGGGTTGCCAAGGGAACTTTTAGTGCAATAGGTTTATGAGGCCGTCAAGCGGAGCGCGCGCGTCAATTGCGGTGTCGGGCCTCGGAGGAGCGTGGACTCGGTGATAGACTACTTGAGTAATACCGTAAAAAATCCGAAACCGGCGGAGTAAGGCGCGATGACAACCGCACCCCGCGTCGAGCACGACAGTATGGGCTCGCTCGACGTTCCCTCGACCGCCCTATGGGGCGCACAGACCCAGAGGGCTATTCAAAATTTTCCGCCGAGCGGCCTCAAAATGCCACGAACCTTCATACGGGCGCTCGGCCTCATCAAGCATGCCGCCGCCGCCGCCAACCAAGAACTCGGCGACCTTGATTCGCAGACCTCGCGCGCCGTGCAAGTCGCGGCGCTGGAAGTCGCGGAGGGCCGCCGCGACAACGAGTTTCCCGTGGATGTCTTTCAGACAGGGTCCGGCACCAGCAGCAACATGAACGCCAACGAGGTCATCGCGACGCTGGCGAGCCGCGCCCTGCCGGCCGCGGTGCACCCAAACGATCATGTGAATATGGGACAGAGCAGCAATGATGTGGTGCCGACGGCGATTCACCTCGGTGCAGTCCTGCTGCTTACAGAGCAGCTGTTGCCAGCGCTGGCACGCTTGAGCGAAGTACTTGCCAAGCGTGCGGATGATTTTCGCGATGTGGTCAAGACCGGCCGAACTCATCTCATGGATGCGATGCCCATCACCATGGCGCAGGAGTTGCAGGGTTGGCGGGCGCAAATCGACCAGGACGCGACACGCCTCAGAGCTGTCATCCCGCGCCTGCTGCAACTGGCGCAGGGGGGCACCGCGGTCGGCACGGGCATCAACGCGCGGCCGGAATTCGGCGCAGCCGTAGCGCGGCATCTTGCGGAGCGCACCAAGCTTGCGTTCGTTCCGAGCGACAATTTTTTCGCGGCACTATCCTGCCAGGATACGGCCGTTGAATTGTCGGGTCAGCTCAAAGTGCTCGCCGTCAGTCTGATGAAGATAGCCAACGACTTGCGTTGGATGAACAGCGGACCGCTGGCGGGGTTGGGCGAGATCGCGCTGCCGGAGTTGCAGCCCGGAAGCAGCATCATGCCAGGCAAGGTGAATCCCGTGGTTCCGGAGTCCGTCATGATGATCGCCGCACAGGTGATCGGGAACGATGCAACTATCACCGTTGCGGGTCTGTCGGGCAACTTTCAGCTCAACGTCATGCTGCCGGTCATTGCGTACAATTTGTTCCAAAGTCTGGAGTTGCTCGGGATCGGCTGCCGCAATCTCGCCGATCACGCGCTGCTCGGCTTCACGGTGAATCGCGCAAGAATCGACGCGGCGCTCGAGCGCAATCCGATTCTGATCACGGCGCTCAATCCCGTCATCGGCTACGAGAAGGGGGCGGCGATTGCCAAGAAGGCGCATGCCGAGGGCCGCGCGGTGCTGGAGGTCGCGGCGGAAATGACCGGTCTGAGCCGCATTCAACTTGAGCAGTTGCTCGATCCCTTGGCTTTGACGCAAGGCGGAGTTCCGGCGTCAGCATCGTCCAGCCAGTGATGGATGCTCTGTTCGGTACGCACACATTCGCAAAGCCCTAGCGCCAGGGCCGTCGGGCGCCGAGGACGATATGCTGTGGTTGACCGGCGCGACTCCCGATCTCGTGGAGCGGGTCCGGGTCGCCCTGGCAGCGCAGCGGGGTTCACGGTGCTGCTAACGCAGCAAGCGACCACGCTCAGGGACCATGCCGGACAGATCAGTTTTCTAGAAGGGCGCCATCGAGCCGCACGATGCCGATTCCTGACACGCCGCGCTGCGCGAAGCGCATGAGGAAATCGGGATGACAGAGAATTTTGTGCAATTGGGATCTGCGGCGCAATGGAACCGAAAGCCGGGTTAAGGTCGGCGCTGGCGCCGTAGCTGAGCGAGCGCCGCCGTCATGCTCCCCGGCGCGGTGCTGAATTTGCGGTCCGGAATAGGTAGGGTGACAAGTTGATGGGTGTCGGCGTTGCGTAAACCGTCGTTTGCGCAACGAATCTGCAATGACCGAAATCCTCGCATTTTTCGTTGCAAAATGAGTTGCCTAAAGAACTTTTAGTGCAACAGGCTTCTGCAATCGATGCGAGCAGAAAACGCTACAAATTAAGCGATTCCGCTTTCGACCCGCTTCTATACCTCGTCGCAGAGGCGCCGCTTACCAGGGTTTTCGGTTCCATTGCGCCTCGAACCCCACATTACTCAACTGGCGGTTGATACCCACGGCTACGCGGATTTCGGGATGGCCGTCTCGCACGGCGAAGGATTTGATCTGTGTCCGAGACTAAAAGCGCTTAATGATCGTCATCTATTTTTGGCCCGCGGTTGCGCGGTACCCGAGATACTCAAGCCAATTTGCGAAGCGACTTTGGATTTCGAATCGGTCTCTCGCCCGTGGGACACGTGGGTCCACTTATTGGCATCCGTCTACAGCGGTCACACGAATGCCATTAGTGTATTAGCCCGATTTGGATCGGCCGCCCGCCGCGATCCGCTGTATGAAGTGGGTGTGGTGATGGGGCGATTATTGCGCACTATTTTCTTAGCGGATTACTTCGTCAATCCAGTGTTCCGACGCGAGATCTTGCCGGTGCTCAATCGGGGTGAAGCGAGTAACGCTTTAAAACGATTAATTTACAAGGGTTATATCGCCAGCTATCAGGCCAAGAGCGAGGATGAAATGCAGGCGGTCGTCGATGCCTTAAGTTTGATCGCCAACATTGTCATGGCGTGGAATACTACGAAGATGCAAGCGATTTTTGACCGCTGGGGGCAACACCGCGGTGGTGCGATACCGCCAGAGCTGATTGCTCGCTGCGCCCCAACGCGCACGGAGGGGCTGAATATGCGCGGCGTATTCCAGTTCCCGTTTGATCAGTATGCGGAAGCCTTGCTGCCGTCTTGGAACAGTCCCAAAATACGCATTTTGCGGGCATAAATTTGCGCTGCCGCTACCTAAATAATGACGATTTACGAGGTAACAGAAACCTTTGTATAGTCATGCCGTTACACGGCATGACTATACATTCATCGAGAATTAAAGGGTGTTTCTACCGTCACTTTCGGAAGCAAAAATGAGGGAACCCCTTATGCCGCCGCAGTTGGAATCTGCCACCGGATCATCATTACTTTCAGTGCATCGTTCAGCACCAAACACGACACCAAGGAATACAGGAAAACTCCGCCCGTCTGCGGCCACGGCAACGGCGTGAGTCCCGGGAGTCCGACGTGCGTCAGCAACGTGCCAGTGACTGCATCTGCCGCGATCGCCGCTAAAAAGACTTTACTGGGCGACGTTGACCAGAACCAGCGCCTCTCGCGTGCCGACACGACCGAAAACACCCCAAAGTAGAGGAGCAGCAGAAAGCTGAACGTATGAAGAGTATTGGAGTGAATCGCCAAACCCAAAGGTGACCAGCTCATCCACAGCAGGAAAAGCGTTTCCGCCACCATCGCGACACCCAGTACCGCGGATACGGCGATGAAACCGCCGATGTTCCAGGTTTCCGGGTTCTTCGACGGCCGCACATTATCGGTGGCCAGAGAAATTTTCGCGAAGTCAGTGAGAAAAACTAACAGTAGCATCGCGAACGCAGAGACCACGAATTGACCGGTCACCATAAAGGCAATCGCGACGAAAGCGGCCTTGAGGAGCGTCCGGCTGATTTTGTTGATGACCCAGGTCAGAATGCGCTGATAAATCTCCCTCCCCTGCTGCACCAGGGCGACGATGTTCGTCAATCCCGCGTCGGTCAAAACGACGCTGGCCGCACCCTTGGCGACGTCAGTCGCGCTGCTAACGGCGATTCCAACCTCTGCCTGACGTAACGCCGGCGCATCGTTTACGCCATCGCCTGTCATTCCGGTCACGTGTCCGGCGGATTGTAGATGCTGTACGACCCGGAATTTATCTTCCGGATATACTTCCGCGAATCCGTCGGCCGTGGCTGAAAGCTCCGTCTGGCCGCCGGTCGCCGCGAGATCGGCCATCCGGCGAATGTTGGGCAATCCGACACCCGCACCGATCTCGCGGGCGACTGGCAGCGCATCGCCGGTCAGCATTTTAACGGGTACGCCGAGCTCGCGCAGTGTCGCAATCAGTTGCTTTGCCTCGGGCCGCGGCGGGTCGTACAACGACACGAGGCCTAGTAAGCGCGGTGTGCCCACCACCGCACCCCGCGCTACTGCGAACGTGCGGTAGCCCTTAGCGGCCATCGGTGCGACGCGATCCTCAAGCGCCTCTATGTCCAGCGGCTTAAGTCCACAGGTCTCGGCGACGGTGCGCACGGCGCCCTTCAGCACCCGCTCCCGTATACCGTCCTGTTCGAACACCGCCTCCGTGCGCCGATTCTGGGCATCAAAAGGGGCAAAGGAGACAGGCTTCGTGGGAGAAACGCCGTCGAATACATGATGAGTTTTCGCAGCGGCTAAGAAGGCTAAGTCAATGGGGTCCTGATTTGCTTCTTGCGATGCAAGTGCGCCAGCGAGAAGAACTTGATTTTCGGTCGCGCCCGAAAGTGCCACGACGTCGGTCACCGTGAGTTGGTTCATGGTAATGGTGCCGGTTTTATCTACGCAGAGCACGTCCATTGTCGCGGCATCCTCGACCGCACTCAAGCGCGTGACCAGTACGCCGTGCTTGGCCAATTCCTTTGACCCCAGCGCCATACTGACGGTGAACATGACTGGGAGCGCCACGGGTACCGCGCTCATGAGCAGTACGAGCATCAACGGGATCATCTCGATCAGCGGCACGTGACGAATCAGCGAGAGCACAATTACCACAGCAAGCAATGCACCGACGATGACAAAGAGCCAACGGACCACATTAGCCACCACTGCCTCGATATGGAGTTTGGGCCGCGCCTTTTGCACGAGTTCTGTCGTGCGACCAAAGGACGTCCTGGCTCCGGTGAGCAGGACCACGCCATTGCCCTCGCCACGGCGCACAATCGAGCCGGACGAGAGTACTGCGCCGGGCGCCTTGTCCGATTCTTTGGATTCTCCCGTGAGCGCCGATTGGTCAAGGCTCATGGTGCCCGCCAGCAGCTTGACGTCGGCGGGTACGATATCGCCCGAGCGAACGCGCACGATGTCACCAGGAACCAACTCGCGTGCAGGAACAACCTGCCAACTTGAATCACGGCGCACTCGCGCGCTGACCTGCAAGCGTCGCCGCAGAGTTTCCACCACACCCGCGGCTCGGTGCTCTTGGGTAAAACCCAAGACGGCATTGATCACCAACAGGGCTCCCACGACAGCGAGATCCGCATAGTTCTTGAGCACCGCCGACAGGACCATGATGAGTTCCAGCATCCAGGCCGAGATTCCCCAGAATTTCCGCAAAAATGTGAGCAGCGGATGCCCTTTCTTCTCTTCGACCTCGTTGTAGCCGTGTTCCGTTCGGCGAAGGTCGACCTCCGCCCCGGTTAGGCCGGTGCCAGGATTTACCTGCAGCGCCGCGAGCGTGTCGGCAAGGGTCGCCGTGGCGAGATCAGCGGATTTCCTGATGACTGGCGTGATCGACGGAGCGTTTGCGGAATTCTTGGGTGATGTATGCATATGGTCGCTAAGCGTGTAGCGCATCAGCAGAGCTAAACAACTGCAGTACTGGGGATTCTCGCAACAATGAAGGAAAAACACACGCTAGATAAATCAAATAAATACAATGAGTTATGATTCGGACTCTGAACAATTTCGTTAATTATCAGAAAGTTATGGTTGTCCCTCAAAAAGCATATTCTTTTGAGAATAAATCGAATTTATCCCGACGCGTGAGCGGAAAACACCGTCTAGCATAGGATTTGTGTCGACAATTGCAGGAAAGCCCGTCGGATTACTGCTCAGTCACACCAAAACCATAACTTCCTGATTTTCTAAAGACAATGCGGACACACACACGTAACACCTTGATTCTCAACGGCCCGCTACCGTGCGATTTCCTTCATTGTTACGAGAACCCACTATTGACGATGCAATACGGCATTAATTAACGCCTAAACGGCGACCTCTATCTAGTCGCGCCCCTGCAATTCCGCCACTCGCGCCATCGCGCCGCGAGCGGCTAAGAGGTGTTCGCCGTATCGCATCGGCATGCGATTACTTTTCCAGCGGCCTGCTTGCATCACCGACGGTAAATCCATATTGAATGATAACAAGTCTTGGGTGGCACCGACTTTAACTGAATGACCACTGACCCCGGTCACCATTTCGGGACGCATGTTAATCCACTTCGCAATTCCTTTGAACACTGGAGCAATGGAGTCTGCACTGAGTCGCTCACCGGCGCGGCCGGTCTGCACGCCCGCCTTCGCCGCAAAGCTACCGCGAATGATGCGACGAAATGCGGCACCATGTTTGATGTCGGCTCTCACTAACCAGTCACGCTGTTCGCGAACCGTGGCGCGAGATAAATATCCGACGCTGCCCTCTCCGGCCTGGTCAGTCTTGGATCGACGAATCAACGCGCGTCCGGTGCCGTCATCGAGAAAATGTAGATCCTCGACGTTGAGCGCTACCAGTTCACTGCGCCTCGCCATCAGGTCATAGGCCACGCACAGCAGTGCGCGATCCCTCGCAGCGGAAAAAGTCTCTGCCCGTGAAGTGGTTTTCAGAAATTGCGCAATCTCGGTCCAACCGAGTCCAATCGCAGGACCAAGCCTTGAGCGTAGTGGACGGATACATGCGCACGGCATCGTGCGACCACACTTGAAGGTTCATCAGCGCACGTGAGTCGAGGTCGCGGGTGACGAACCAGGATGCGCTAAATTTTGCGGCGTTTTGCACGGTTCTCATAAAACACACCGTAGCATAGCTGCAGGATAATGTGCTCTTATCCTGGGTCTAAGTGTATGTTGTAGTACAGCGTGTGTATGCTGCTCTGAGAGGATCCATGACGGTGACAACTACCGTTCCGTGTCTGAAAAATAAATGCGAAAAATATATCTCTAGCGCTTAGCTTCTGCAGAAGTTGTATCGACTTTCTCGCCCTTCATTGCTTTGCGTGTCGCCGCGGCACCGCGCTTGGCCGCTGTCGCGACCTCGTGGGCGACCGCCTTGATCGCCACTCCGACCCGATGAGCTGCCTCTTTAATGGCGGCTCCGACAACCTTGGCGTCTCGTTTGACATGCTCACCAAAATTGTTGGCATGGGTTGATTCTGAAACTGTGGTACTCGGAACCGCCGCGTCTGCGACGATCACGGGCGCATACATCATGCCCACCATAACCAGCGCACAGGCCGTACGTTTCAGACCGATCACTAAGGAATCATTCATGATTCATTTATCGTCTTTTCGTTCGTGCTCATGCTCGTGCTCATGATCATGCTTATTTCCGTGTCCATGACCATGCTCATCGCCGTGATCACGGCTTTCGTAGCCCGGTTCATATTCGGCTGATCGAACAAAGTACACGGGGCGATTACACGCATTGTATTCATGACAATGCTTGCCCCAATGCTTAGCGTGGCCTGGTGGGACGTGTAAGTAGACAGGAGGTGGGTACACCACCTGTGGTTGAATTAACATCGGCTGCGCATATACCAGGGGTGGTTGCGGGCCGTTACCGATCTGAACCTGACCATATATTCCGGGTGCCACTTCACCCGAGAGAATGATATGAATGTTTAAGTCGCCCGCCCGCGCGCCAGCCACGAGGAGCATCGGCACTATAAAAGCCATTAATCGCTGACGCATAACTATATTAACTCCGTATACTCTGAGCACTTTGCAAGCTTGCCAACCTTAAATCAAGATCGAGGAGCGTCGTCGACTAGCGACAGGTCGGCTGGGGCGCCCGGCGTGGGAATTGCATCGACTTCGTTGACGAGTGCGTTGCGTTCGCTGGCGAGAATTGCTCGCGAATGTCCACGCGGTAAGTCCCGCGTAAGGTGTACGGGGCCGAGTCGTACTCGCATAAGACGACTGACGATGATGCCGCGCGCAGCCCACCAATGCCGCACTTGCGCAGATCGTGTGGCGCGGGCGGTGACTTTGAGCCAGTGATTAAATCCTTCGCCGTACTGAGCTTCGGCGCTCAATATCTCGATGGCGTCGTCTTCAACATGGGTGGCAGCACGAAACTCTTCTACCAAATCATCTTTTAGCGGTCCGCGCATGCGCAACACATAATCGACGGTCAGCAAATGAGCACCCCGAGACACGCGGTTTGACCATGACCCGTCATCGGTCAATAATTCAAGACCGCCATCGACCGGCGGCATGGCTTGAATGGCGAGCCAGCGCCCGTTGGATTTTCCAAGCTCAAGTATCTCGGTGGCGCGCGAGGTTACCGCTTTGATATCAAGGTTGTCCCCCGGTGAGCGGTGATACAACAAGATATGGTGTCCTTTGCCGGGCGCGTGCAATCGCACCGGCCGTCCATCTAGGGTAATGCGGTCGCGTGCATCCAGCTTGACGCCGAGTGCCGGTACGGCACCGTTAATTTGCAAGCGTCCTTCCCGAATCCAACGCTCGACCTCACGCCGCGAGCCGATGCCCGCAGCGGCCAATACCTTTTGTATCCGATCGGTGGGCGCAATTTCGATTCGCTCATCGCGCGAGCGTGCGGCAGTCGCTCTACGCGGTGTGCTCACCTTACGCGGCCCACTCACCTTGCGCGGTGCAGCGAATCGTGGCGGTCTGGGCGCCATCAATGAAGGTCATCCGCACTACTGCCCGCAACCAAACCTTGAGGTCGTGATTCGCCCGAATCCTCATCCAAGCTTTCGTCCGTATCATGCTCTTCCTCATCATCCACCTGATCAGTAATGGGTGCGCTTTCGACCGCAACCGCTTCCGCTCCTGGCAGACTGAGCTGTACGCGCAAATCCTCAAGTTCTTTGAGTTGCGACAGCGTCGGCAAATCATCTAATTTTTGCAAGCTAAAATAATCTAAAAATTCGCGCGTCGAGCCTAACAGTTCGGGTCGGCCGGGGACGTCCCGATGTCCGACAACGCGAATCCAATTTCGCTCAACCAGAGTTTTAATAATATTGGGATTAACCGCGACACCTCGAATTTGTTCAATTTCTCCACGAGTAATCGGTTGGCGATAAGCCACTAGCGCCAATGTCTCTAGCAACGCGCGGGAATATTTAGTCGGTCGCTCCTGCCATAGTCGCGACACCGGCTCGGCAACTGCCGCACGGATTTGGATACGATAGCCACTCGCGACCAACACGAGTTCTAGTCCACGGGTTTCGTATTCGGCAACCAGGGCCGCAATCGCCGCTATAACTTCTTCGGCATTCGAGCCATCCCGTTGGTCGAATAACGACACTAGCTCGTCTAAGCCTAAGGGGCGCCCGGCTGCCAGCATGGCTGCTTCAATAACATTTTTTACGTAATGATCATTCATTAAGGTTCCACCAATTTTAAGTGTCGCGGGCTACCTAGACGGACATGTAAGGGCGCATAAGGTTCCGATTGCGCAATTTCAATCAATCCCTCGCGCATGAGTTCCAAGATAGCGACAAAGGTGACCGTCAGGCCGCGACGCCCCTCTTCTGCGGTAAACAAACTCGAAAAATTCATGAATGTGCTCGCTGACAAGGTCGAGAGCACATCGGTCATGCGTTGCCGCACCGACAAAGGCTCGCGCTGAACATGATGATGGGCAAACATATCGCTACGAGTCAACACGTCCTGAAATGCCAATAGCATTTCCTGCAAGGTGACACGCGGAGCGATGCGCACCACTTTTCGATCGACCAACTCGGCACTGACCACCCAAGTATCACGCTCCAAACGCGGCATGCGATCAATCCCTTCAGCCGCCCGCTTGAAACGCTCATACTCCTGTAACCGCCGTACTAATTCAGCCCGCGGATCGGCGTCTTCCTGCTCCTCCTCATGCTTGAGGCGCGGCAGCAACATGCGTGATTTCACTTCCGCTAAAGTCGCCGCCATCAATAAATATTCGCCTGCCAGCTCCAGCTGTAGTACTTGCATGACTTCGATGTAACGCATGTATTGACGGGTGATTTCCGCGATCGGAATATCCAAAATGTTGAGATTCTGGCGTCTAATCAAATACAGCAGCATATCGAGGGGACCCTCGAAAGCTTCTAGAAACACCTCCAATGCCTGGGGGGGTATATACAGGTCGCGTGGCATTTCCGACACCGGCATGCCTTCAACAATGGCAAAGGGCATCTCGCCCTGTGCGGGCGCCGGTGTGCGCACGGGCGCCGTCGCGTGCAAGACCTTAGCGCTCGCATCCTCGGTGTTTTGCACGATTGTCAATTCAGGTTTCATCGATAATTCATGCCCATAGATTGCCGCACCAAGTCCAAGGTATCACGCGCCACGTCGCGTGCACGCTCGCCGCCTTCGGCGATGATACCGCGTACCAGTTCGGGGTTCTCCTCAAATTCCTGGGCCCGTTTGCGGATGAGCGAGATCTCCTCGACCACCTTCTCAATTAAGGGAGCCTTGCATTCCAAACAACCGATACCAGCGCTGCGACAGCCTTGTTGTACCCAAGTTTGGGTAGCGGAACTTGAATATATTTTATGTAGATCCCAGACCGGGCATTTTTCAGGATCACCGGGATCGGTGCGTCGGGCACGGGCGGGATCGGTTTGCATGGTTTTAAGTTTTTTGACCACAGAATCTGTGTCCTCTCGCAATCCGATGGTATTGCCGTAGGACTTCGACATTTTGCGGCCGTCGAGACCGGGAACCTTGGGCGTTGCCGTTAACAAAACCTCGGGTTCGGTCAGAATCGAAATGCCTGCCCCTTCTATAAAGCCCAACAATCGATCGCGATCGGCGACTGTAAGCCTTGCATTCGCTTCGACTAGTGAGCGTGCTTTCGCGAGCGCCTCGGCATCGCCTTGTTCTTGAAACTCTTTACGCATGGCGCGGTATAGCGCCGAATTCTTGGAGCCTAGGCTTTTAATCGCCTTCTCGACTTTCTGTTCAAATCCGGCTTCGCGACCGTAGATGTGATTGAATCGTCGTGCCACCTCGCGGGTGATTTCGACGTGCGCGACTTGATCCTCACCCACCGGAACATACTGCGGCCGGTAGAGCAATATGTCGGCGGATTGCAGCAAGGGATATCCCAAAAATCCATAAGTACTCAAGTCGTGATCGGCTAATTGGGTCTGTTGATCTTTATATGAGGGCACGCGCTCAAGCCATCCGAGGGGCGTAATCATGGAGAGCAACAAATGTAGTTCGGCGTGCTCTGGCACCTTGGACTGCACAAATAATGTGGCGACCCCGGGATTAAGCCCAGCCGCCAACCAATCGATGACCATGCTCCATACATAGCTCTCGAGCTTGGCGGTGTCTTCGTAGCCGGTGGTCAAGGCGTGCCAGTCCGCCACGAAAAAATAGCATTCGTACTGATACTGAAGCTCGATCCAGTTCTTCAATGCTCCGTGGTAGTTGCCTAAGTGCAGCTGCCCGGTCGGGCGCATGCCTGAAAGGACCCGTCTATTTTGGATAGGTCCACTCATATTGCTTTATATAAATCCAATGCTTACCCTCATTTTCTCGATTTTACGCGATATATTTTATAATGCGTTTCAGTGTCCATTATACGTTTTGAGGGAGCGTAAAGGGAGTTACATCGCCGCGGCCGACTCGCACCACGACCGCTTGATCGGTCGATAGGTCAATCACCGAGGTTGGGACGAGGCCACAATTGCCGCCGTCTAGCACCATATCGACCTCGTGTTCTAATTGGGCGTAGATTTCTTTAGCGTCGGTCATCGGTAATTCGTCGCCGGGGAGTAACAAAGTGGAGCTCATAACCGGTTCGCCCAATTCTTTAAGTAGCATGGCCGTGACGGGGTGATCTGGCACTCGTAGCCCAATGGTTCCAGAACGCTCGTGTTTGAGGCGCCGGGGCGTCTCTTTCGAGGCTTTAAGCAAGAAAGTATAAGGACCAGGGGTGTGAGCACGCAGTAGGCGATACTGCCAATTATCAACCAGGGCGTAATGCCCTACTTCGGTCAAATCTCGACAAACGAGCGTGAAATGGTGATTGCGATCGGTCTGGCGAATGGTGCGAATTCGATCAAGGGCCGCCTTGTCACCGATATGGCATCCGAGCGCATAACAGGAATCGGTGGGATACACCAGTACCCCGCCTGACCGTAACAGGGCTGCGGCCTGACGGATAAAGCGTAACTGGGGCGAGACTGGATGTAATTGTAGATAGATACTCATAACGCTCCGCTATGATACGCGCATGAACCAACTTCTCGAATGGTTGCCATTACTGGCATTTTTTATAGGCTTTAAGCTGTTTGACATTTACACGGCCACGGCGGTGTTGATGGTGGCTTTTGTGCTGCAATTGGTAGTGCATCGTTTGCATACCGGCCAGTTCAAAACGCTCCATTGGGTGACCACTTCGGTGGCCGTAGCCTTAGGCAGCGCAACCTTGCTGTTTCACGATAAACGCTTTATTCAATTGAAGCCCACCATTTTATTGGGTTTGACAGCCTTAGTGTTTCTGGGAAGTGCATTTATCGGTAAACAACCGTTGGCGCGGCGCGCGCTAGAGTCGGTATTCCCTGAACCCTTAGAG
>JAYUFB010000020.1:0-2351 GCA_043738945.1 Gammaproteobacteria bacterium | reverse complement strand
CGAAACCCCGATGACGCCCATAGCTAGCAAGCACATTTCACTGCGGATGCCAGGCTTGGACGGCATGCGTGCACTGTCCGTTGTGGCGGTCGTATGGCACCACTCGCACCCCGGGTACAGTGGGCTACCCATCAGCCAAAACGGCTTCTTGGGTGTGGACGTCTTCTTCGTACTTAGTGGCTTTCTCATCACGACGTTGTTGCTGAACGAACGATGCGCGAGCGGCACCATCTCACTACGAAGTTTCTACATCCGTCGGTCGCTGCGCATATTTCCGCTGTACTACATCGTGCTAGCTGTACTTTCGATCTACTTCGTGCGCTCAGGCGTGACGTCGAACGCCACCGAGTTCCTCCGTGAACTGCCTTGGCATGTCAGCTACACCAGCAACTGGGTGAAACTGAAATCAATGATGGCAATCACTTGGTCGCTATCGGCTGAGGAGCAGTTTTACCTCGTCTGGCCGCCGCTGCTAGCTTGGTTCGGCGCGCGTTCGCTCTGGCTGCTCCTTGCTTTTTTAGTTGTCAATCAAGCGATTAACTTCGGTGCATTGAATGGGGTTCTCACCTCAGTCGGAATTCCATATGAAACGCTTTCTATCCTGCAGATCACGTTCACTCCCATCTTATTGGGGGTGCTGCTGGGCTTTGGAATTAGGTCGCCGACTTTAAGACGGTTCGTTGAGAAACTGCCGGCGTGGACTGTATGGGCCTCCTGCGTTCTCGCAATTGCGGTGGCAAACGTGCCAGGCGATCTGCGCGGGTGGCCGCGGCTGTCTTTCCATTTGGCCATCTCTTCGGTTGTAGCGATGGTGGTGCTGCGCCCTGAATCGGGCGTAGTGCGAATCCTTGAATGGCGACCATTGGTTTATGTCGGCACCGTGAGCTATGGCGTCTATCTTTTGCACAAGTTGGTCTTGCACGTCATAAGTCGGGGTCTCGACGCCGCTTCTATTGTTGCGCCGGAACCGCTATTCGTATTGAGCCTCTTCGGGACGATCGGTGCGGCCAGCTTGAGCTACCGCTACCTGGAGACTCCGATCTTGCGACTGAAAGACCGCTTTCGCTGAATGGCGAGAATAGGAAACTCGGTACGAAGAAAGTTCGAGCGCGGTTGGTTCGCAATCAGTCTCGTTTTTGCGGAACCGCTCTCCCGCACGGATACGATTTTGTTCAACCGCCGAGACACACTTGTCTGCATGCAGCTATGGCCTCGAAAATGATTCTCCGGCATCAAGGCTGCGGAAAAGTCACTGCTGCTTTGATCCCGTTTGGTTGCCCGCAAAGGTCGCTTGGTTGTTGCTTGATCGACAAGCAACCGCTCTAAGAGTTGCGCCCTCTCGTCGCATCGATTAGCGTCGCACTTCACTTCATAGAGGCTCGAATGCAGAAATTTCTGGTAGCTGCGGCGCTGTGCTCAGCAAGCGCGACTTGGGCAGCAGACGGACACCTTGATGCGCCCCTGTTTTCCGTCGATTACACGGCTTACTTTTCGGGCTTATGTATCGGCGATTGTTCGGGCGAATCGGCGCTGAGCGTTCACGGGAACCGCCTCGACTGGGCGACACACCTCAACATGCAGAGCCTGTTCGTAGGCTCGGTTCCAGGCCGTGCCGAAGGCTTGTTCGACTTCGTTGCCGCATCGGGCTATGCCATCACCGGCTACGACATCACCTATGACATCAGCTTCTCAACCGCGGCACACATTGCCGATGGCAGCGAATACGATCTCTATGCCAACCCACCCAGGCATCTGGTTGCCGGTACGGTCATCGCCGGCACGGGCGCCTTCCACGCAACAACGGGAGCGGCCGGCGCGTTCGACTACTTGCGCACTGGCGCCGTGTTCACAGACCACGAGTCGGGTGCAGCCCTGTCACCGCTCACCGCTGTGTTGACGGCCGCGAATGGCGAGTACTGCACGAATATTCCTGTCCAGTGCGCCATTTCCGGGCTCGTCACGATACCCGGCCGCATGACACTCAACAGCATCACGCTTGCACCCACCTTGGTGGCCATTCCCGAGCCGGGCACGTACGCGTTGTTGGGCGCCGGGCTGCTGGTGGTGCTGTGCGGCCGACCAGCTCGGGCAAAGGCGGGTCACGCAGTCTGATCGTCGTCTGCGAGGTTCCCGCCTGCGCTTACGGTGTGGGCGATGGTGATCGTCAAGCCGACACGCGTGGTGAGCGTTGTCCACACCCCAGGGAACAAGTCTGCAAATGATCTTGAACACGAGCGAGCCCCGCGCAAGGATCACCGCTGGCAGCGGATGCGGCATCGTCATCATCGGCCGCAACGAGGGCGAGCGCCTGCGCCGGTGCCTCGACTCCGTGCGCGAAAGTACGCGGCGGG
>JAYUFB010000019.1:0-6226 GCA_043738945.1 Gammaproteobacteria bacterium | reverse complement strand
TTGTGCTAGGCGACTGGTATACCCAGGGTAGCGTCGTACGGTGGGATTCTAACGGCCCAGCCTTGAGTAGTTTAAATCGGTAGTCCCGAATGAAAGCGAAAAATTTCGTCCTCGCCAGTTATTAACTCAGCCTCATGCGCCGCAAACACTGCGACCCGATCTTGCAACGATGTTTGTGCGCGATTTGCAGCGTGTCGAGCTAAATCAAGGTATAACTTATAGTGTCGCGCCTCGGCCTGGTGCAGCCCCTTGAAAAATTCGCCTGTAGCACCCCCTATACACTCGGCTAATACCTCAAACCGCTCACATGAGCGGGCTTCAATAAATGCACCACATACCATCAAATCCAACTCACGCTGTGGTTCGTGATTAGCCACTAGCTTGCGTAAACTGGCTGCATAGCGCCCTGGAGCGAGGCGCTGCGGCACGATACCCAAGGTCTGAATTAATTTTGCAACTTGCTCAAAGTGCCGTAATTCTTCTCGCGCTAAACGCGATAACCTATCACATAAAAGCAAATTTTCAGCGTAAGAAAACATGAGAGCGAGCGCCGTCGAAGCAGCTTTCTTCTCGCAATTTGCATGATCGATTAATACTATCTCACGCTGCACACAAGCCAGCCGCACCCAAGCAATGGGTGTTGGGACCCGCAACAATGGATGATTGAAACTCAACTTGCAACTTTTATAGTGTTAAGCTCAACTAGCAACTCGCGCGCAGATTGGAACCGATCACCAGGAGATTTCGCCATCAGACGCTGCAACACTGGCGAGAATGCCGCGAATTGCGGCGCAATCTCGGGCACTTCAGCACGCTTGTGCTTATAAATAACTTCCATCGCATTCGATCCAGTATAGGGCTTATGCCCAATCAGCATTTCGTAAAACATAATTCCTAAGCTGTATAAGTCACTGCGAGCGTCAATCGCCTCTGCGTGACCTTGCTCGGGACTCATATAATAAGGGGTGCCAAAGATCTCGCGCGTCCCCGTTAACTCTACATCGAGTTCATTGCCCTTAGCTAAACCAAAATCGATTAAACACACTGTACCATCGGCTCGTAACATCACATTAGCGGGTTTCAAATCGCGATGTAGGACTCCGACGGCATGAATAGCTTCTAGGGACCGGGCAATCTGTTTCACGTACTGCAGCGCTAGCGCGGGTGATAACGCGGTTTTCATCCGCGTGCGTAAATCACCCTGCGGGAAATATTCCATCGCAATATAGGCATGATCATCCGCAACACCTAGATCGTAAATACGTACAATATTGTCGTGCTTTAAACCTGCCACGATTTCATATTCCTGTAAAAATCGATCGAAGTTAACCATGCGTTCGGAGACATCGGGTACTTGGCTAAATACCTTAAGGACCACCAAGGTAGCCGCGCGCTCGCTCTCCGCAAGATAGACCATGCTCATTCCGCCGCTACCAATCTGCTTAATGCAGCGATGCCCTCGGATAAGCAAGGTGCCGAAACGATAACGTTCCAAGTACTCGGGCCTAGCGCGCAATTGCAGTATATTTTTCTTGCGCTCAAGCGCCGCGTCGGTTATGGCATTAAGTAAACGTATGCGATCAATTTTTTGGCCGTACAAACGCCGTAGTCCACGCACCATCAATGGTGCGGATACCGGATCGGGCTGCAATAAGACCAGCACAATAGGTGCAAATTCGCTGCGCTGTAACAGCTCTGAGCAAAAATTCTCTACTGCAGCAGTAGGTGCTGAGCCGACGACTACCACGGCATCAAAACCAGTCGCAGCAAACTCATTATCCAAGGGTGGATCTAACCCAAGTCGGTGTTCAATAACAATGGCATCGGGCCATTCAATTTCCACATGTTTTTGAATTAATAGTCGTTGCTCATTCTGCGCAGCTATCACTAACAGACGTAGCTTCATGGCTGGACGGTCCATCGTCCGATGGACGATTAAAGAACTCTAATCGACTTAAGTCCACGATCGACACCGCGACGCTGCTGTTTCGCTTCGTCTGAGCGCTCAGTCCGAAGGCGGGCTAAATAATCAGGCGTAACATCCCCCGTGACATACTCACCGGAGAAGCATGAGGTATCGAAATCCTTAATGTTGGCGTTGTCGTGCCGCACCGCATGTACCAAATCGTGTAAATCCTGGTAAATGAGCCAATCCGCACCAATAACCCTACGCACCTCGTCGTCGCTGCGCCCGGCAGCTACAAGTTCGGTAGTATTCGGCATATCGATTCCATAAACATTGGGGTATCTCACTGGAGGTGCCGCCGACGCAAAATACACTTTTTTAGCGCCTGCCTCTCGCGCCATATCAATAATTTGCGCTGAAGTCGTGCCCCGCACAATCGAGTCATCGACAAGCAGAACATTTTTTCCACGAAACTCAAGGTCAATCGCGTTTAACTTGCTACGCACCGATTTTGCACGCTGTTCCTGACCCGGCATAATAAAGGTGCGCCCGATATACCGGTTCTTGATGAAGCCCTCGCGATATTTGACTCCGAGAAGCTGGGCGACTTGTACTGCGCTGGTGCGGCTCGTATCGGGAATAGGGATAACCACATCAATATCGTGATCGGGCCGCTCGCGTTTTATTTTTTCTGCCAAGTGTTCACCCATACGCAAACGCGCTTTGTAAACCGATATATTGTCGATAATGGAATCGGGACGTGCAAAATACACATATTCAAAAATGCAAGGTGTATGGCGTACAGCGGCAACACATTGCTGCGCGTAAAATCGACCTTGTTCGTCGATGAATACCGCCTCACCCGGTGCCACATCGCGTACCAACTCAAATCCCGACATATCTAACGCCACGCTCTCGGATGCGAGCATCCATTCGCAGCCCTTGTCAGTATTACGTTTACCGATCACCAAAGGTCGAATTCCGTTCGGATCACGGAACCCTAGTATTCCATGACCAATTACCATCGCAACCACCGCGTAACCGCCTCGACAACGGCGATATACCGCGTTGGCGGAAGCAAATATGTCTGCTGGGGTCACACGCGGCGTTCCAACACGCTGCATCTCGGAGGCCAGTACATTAAGCAATACTTCAGAATCCGAACTGGTATTCAAATGGCGACGGTCCTCTCGCACCATCACTTCGGCAAGTTCGCGCGCATTTGTGAGGTTGCCGTTATGCGCCAGACAAATTCCGTACGGTGAGTTGACATAAAAAGGCTGCGCGCCATGTGCACTATCACAACCCGACGTGGGGTAACGAACATGTCCAAGGCCCACGTTACCTTTCAATTTCAGCATATGTTTCTGCTGAAAGACATCGCGCACTAACCCCGAATCTTTGCGGATAAATAACTCACCGCCTTCATAGGTCACGATACCTGCCGCGTCTTGACCTCGATGTTGCAATACAGTCAACGCATCATAGATCCGTTGATTGACCGCACTAACACCCACCATTGCCACGATTCCGCACATACTGTTGTCCCCTGATTAGCTATCGATTCTCGCCTACCATAGCTCTAATCCATCCGGCGGCAGCTTCACCACACGGTACCAATTTGGCCTTATGCCACCAACTATCTTGATTTAAGTGCAGCAACTGACCGCCCATCGTAAGAAGCCCGACCACTACCGCGCCACGGGCGAACCCAAAAATCAGTCCAATGCCACGGTCTAACAGTCCCAACCCCACACTGCGCAGAAAAAATCGCAATAACCAACCCACTGCGGTACCTGTCAATAAAATAATTGCCAGGACGGCAATCCGAGCAACCCAAGAACGAACGCGGGGATCTGAAAGCAGCCCCCCCAAATGCGGTTCAAGCAGCGTACCAAAACGCCACGCCGCCCAAATTCCCCCTATCCAAAAAACTAGTGATACTGCCTCGCGAACAAATCCCCGCAGCCATCCAATTACCGTGGAAATCAACACAGCGCACAGTATTAAGCCGTCAATGGCAGAGAATCCACCCATTGCCTATTCTACGTCAGCCGGGGGTACGATGCTGCCGGTATGTCTTAATACTTTGAGTTTTGAAAGAGCCCGTAGGGCTGTTTCTCGGTCTTTGTAGGGACCTACCCGAACTCGATAACGATGGCTCGATCCCGCTCCGATTGTTGACAGGTAGGCGGGGAACTGGTTTGCGTGTATTTCAGCCAACAACTTATCCGCGTTGCCGTGGCCTGCAAAGCTACCCAGTTGTACTGACCATGAATGGTCCAGGGGCACCGCGGCCGGTGCCGCCCCCTGGGCTGGGAGTTGGGTCAGCGGTGGTGCGGGCGTCGGTGGTGCGGGCGTCGGTGGTGCGGGCGTCGGTGGTGCGGGCGTCGGCGGTGCGGGCGTCGGCGGTGCTGGTGTTGGCGTCGCAAAGCCTGCCGTCACTGGCGCACTGGCCGGTGCCGAGAGATCGACCGTGACATTACGAATCGGCACCTGGCTAATTTTAGGCTCTCGCAGCGACTTCGGTCCCGACAATATTTCAGGCACAACCAGCACGACTAGCGCAGCCAAAAAACTGGCACCAATGAGGCGCTCTCTGACGCGACGTTCCATGCGAAAAAATCCTTACCTTGAGTTTTCACGCCTAGTATATTCGGGAACAGCTGTGCGCGTGATTACGCCTTTGGCATCTAGCCAGTCCAATGCGGGTCCCACCGTGTGAAACGACCCAAACACCAGAATGCGATCCTGCGGAGTAGCTACCTCTAGAACGGCGGCGCACGCCGCAGCAACGCTATCCGAAACACTAACCGGAGTGACCAAGAGTCTTGCCACACGCTCGCGCAGTTCAGCAGCCGTACAACTGCGAGCTCCAATCGTAGAACAAAACCACCAAGCGTCTATACAAGCGTGCAATTCACCCACTATTCCTGGTGCGTCTTTGTCAGACAAAATACCGCAAATCGCATAGGACTTACCTGCGCATTTATATTCCATCAAGTTATGTGCGAGCACCTTTGCGGCGTCCGGATTGTGCGCAACGTCGAGAATCCAAGTGGGGCTATCCACGTTCGGTTTGATCATTTGAAACCGCCCCACCAGCTGCGCCGACACAAGACCCTGCTCTACCGCCTGCGCTGAGATTTCCAAATCTAACAATTCCTCGACCGCGGCCATTGCTGTGGCAGCGTTGTCGTACTGGGTATCGCCCAGCAAAGCAGGGGGATTAAGATTCGTTAAACTCCAACGACTGCCGCGATAGTGCCAAGTGCCGCGTTGCCGCGAATAGGTGAACTCAATACCTGGCCGTTTGAGCATTGCGCCTACCGACAGGGCAACCGTTTCAATACTCTCTGGAAGGTGCGCGCTACCCAGCACGGCAGGGCGCCGCGCTCTAAAAATACCGGCTTTTTCGCGCGCAATAGCATCGAGACTGGTGCCTAGAAATTCCTGGTGGTCAAACCCAATACTCACCACCACCGCAACTGTCGGGTCAACAACGTTCACCGCATCTAAGCGCCCGCCCATGCCGACTTCTAAAACCCAAGCGTCAAGGTTGGAGGCTTCGAACAATAACAACGCCGCTAAGGTATTGTACTCAAAGAAAGTAAGGCTATCACGCGCGCGCGCAGCTTCAATTTTCTCAAACGCCCACACCAGTTCATCAGCACACACAAGGCGATCATGCAAACGAATTCGTTCTCGGTAATCGCACAAATGTGGCGACGTGAAAACTCCAACTCGGTATCCAGCGGCCGCCAATATCGAAGCTGAATAGGCCACCACCGAGCCTTTACCGTTAGTACCTGCGACAGTAATTACCGGAATTTTGGGCTGTTTCCAATGCAAGCGAGCAAGGACCCTCGAAAGTCTTTCGAGGCCCATATCAATGGGCTGGGGATGTACCTGCGCCTGATAGACAAGCCATTCTTCGAGATTCCGCCCTAAGCGGTCTCCCTTTAGGCTCAAGCGGCTACCGGTCCCTTACCCGTAAGCATACGCAATATGGCACCGATGCGATCGCGCAACTCACGACGATCAATGATCATATCAATAGCACCATGCTCCAAAAGAAACTCGCTGCGCTGAAAACCCTCGGGCAAGGTCTCGCGCACAGTTTGCTGAATTACGCGGGGTCCTGCGAAGCCGATAAGAGCCTTAGGTTCACCTATATTGACATCACCCAACATCGCCAAACTCGCGGAAACTCCACCGGTAGTTGGGTCCGTCATGACTGAAATAAAGGGTATGCGCGCTTCCGACAGGCGCTTCAGCGCAGCACTGGTTTTTGCCATTTGTAATAGTGAGTAAAGCGCT
>JAYUFB010000018.1:0-6254 GCA_043738945.1 Gammaproteobacteria bacterium | reverse complement strand
CGAGTCTTCCACATCAATACTCGTCGGTAACGATGCCTTGATGATTGTCACTAATTTTGCAGGGGGGTCGAGCCGCAATGTCAGCGTATGCGACTCAGGAGACAAGTAAAACATAACTTCCAAAGGCTCGGAAATCGGTTGTAGAACTTTCCTTGGTAGCGCCGTCATCAACCACCATCCCATGACAATATGAAATGCGATGACGGATAGGGCAACGCATAAGCGTTGTGACCATTGATGGGAAACGCGCAACAAGTGTCCGATAGACTTAGATGCCGGAAATTACGGCGCTATAAACGAACGTTGTTCACGCGAGAATTTCAGGTTGACACTCCCTATTGCAATGACTCACCAATCCTCTGAGCTACTAACTAAAGTACCTTAGTTAGTAGCTCCACTACAAGCATTTATGGCCCAAAAGTTATCATCGCCGTTACAGGGTGTCACTGGCTCCAACAGACATTGTTACTGGCCGCATTTCACGAGTCTTCTATGAGGCGGTATTTTACGAGAATGGCGGGCTCGGCCACGGCGTGGGGTTGTTCCCAAGTTGCAACTTCGCATTGCCGCGTAGTTCAAGCGGGTGTGAAGCCCGCCACGGTAACCGCTAGACACCGGCCGAGTATCGAGTCATGCAGTTACCGCGCTGACACAATACTTCATGGGTACACACGAGAGGAGGCGAGGCGTAAAGGTAACTGGCTAAGCTGACCCTCAAGGATTGAGTTCTGAAATAACCGCACGGATGTATGCCGATGGGCTGTTGGGCCCAGCAGGCAACAATTCAGGTCATCCTCTGGCGATCGGCGCGAGCGTGAGCCTGCCGTAGCCGTAGTGATATTCGAAGGTTTGTCAGGTGTATTCGTCACGGTAAAATCCCTGTGAATTATTTCTGTTTCAGCTCCGGAATGTTGCGTTCCAATGTCGCCCCGTCATGCTGACTGATCTGCAAATCAGTTTGACTAATCCGGCGTTAATTTGCCCAACAAATTCGCAGCCTTTGTTTGCTGTACCGCTCCCACCTGAAAATACTTCAACGCCGTTTGTACGCTGCGATGACCGGTCAACGCCATCACTTCGGCCAGCGGCACGTTTTGTCGCCCAGCTTCAGTCGTAAAACCAGATCGCAGCGAGTGCGCCGAAAAATCTCCCGTCAATCCTGCCAGCGCCGCGCGGCGTTTCACGATGGCGCGTACCGCTTGAGGCTCCAGCGCCTCGGCGGCAACACTGCCACGAATTCGCCGAAAGATCGCTCCCGTTGTAACACCCGAAGCCTGTAACCATGCAGTGAGTGCGTGGGCGGAAATCCCCACAATCGGCTTCGGCGAATTAATGCACGATCCTGCCTGATCCGTCTTGGAGTAAATAAGCTGATACACATAAGTCTCCGTATCGACCTTCGTCAATTGTTCCATCACGGCGCGAGTAACCTCTGAGCGCCGGCGGCCACCGCTCGCCCACGCAAATAGTAGAAGCGCCCGATCCCGGATCCCAATCAATCCATCCGTGCACGTCGCCAGCATCGCTGTCAAAGGATCCTTGGTCAGCGCCTGTTTGGACTGCGACAGCTCGCCGCGCTGCGCATGCGCCCGGCGTACCCGGCGAAGCAGCTCCTGGACTTGGACGTCACGAACAGGGTTGGGGTATTCGCGAAGCGCATGTGCTTTTGATAACACGGAGATTCGATGCGTCACGGTGGCCAGTTTCGGCGCGCCGAGGGTTGCCTTGAACCCCGCCTGCACTAGGGTCTCGTCGATGGCCGGTGGCAAATCGTGCGCGCGGCGTCCATCCGCAAAGACTCGCTCGACGTGATCGACGATAAATTGCAGCACGACCGGCGCGGGGACGGGCAGAGCGATCGACTGCCGATAGCGCAACTGAAACCACGCCGCCCAGTAGCGCAGCGCGCTCGCATAGGAGCGTGCCGTATTAACCGACTGACCCTCTTGCAGCAGCGCGCGAACGGAGGCCTCGGCTTGATCGTGCAGGGCGCCAGGGTTTAGCGCCGCGACCCCGGTGTGCAGGACGAGCGGGGATCGAGCGGTTGCGCGGCGCCTATTTATCTGGGATATAATCACAGTATATTGTGATAATATCATTTATCTTAACTTCCATCAACGATAACGATCTCTTATCGTTGGTGAATGAACGGGCGAGGAGGGTAGCGAGTGACCGACGAACTGGAGACCCGCGAGCAGACAGAAAGTGCGACTCCCTTAGGGCCGTCACGCTCGGCGCGTATTTGCGGTGCTGATGTCTACCAAGCCGCCGATGCACTTCTGGTCGAGGGCCACAAGCCCACCATTGACAGAGTCCGCATGCGAATCGGACGCGGCTCGCCTAACACCATCCAAGAGTACTTAGAGGAGTGGTGGACCAAGCTTGGTGCGCGCCTTCGCGATATTCCGGGTCGGGAGTTTCCCGAGCTTCCTGATCGTGTGGCGCTCGCCCTGCAGAAACTATGGAATGAGGCCGTCGACTGCGCTCACGCCTCACTGGGTGAGCAAATATCGACCCGCGAGCAATCGCTTACACTGCGTGAGACGGCACTCGATGCCCGTGAGCGGTCCTTCATCGAACAGGAACAGGCTGCCGGGGCCGGCGCTGAGGCTCGCGAGGAACATTTGGTTCTAGCTCTAGAACAATTGCACGCCGCCAATCTGCGTGCAGATCGACTTGAGTTGAGTCTGCAAGCCCGGGAGGCCGATACGGCACACTTGCGCGAACGCAACGGCACCTGGGAAGTCGAAGTGCGCCAGCTGAGAAGCGCACTCGATCGTTCCGTTGCTACCCACCAGGCCGAACGCGTTAAACTCGATGAACGGCACGCGGCCAGCGAGTCCCGCTGGTTAGTCGAGCTTGACCGCACCCGACTGAGCGCACGAAACACGGCGAAAGAACTGGAACGACTACATAAGGAAATGCGCGCGCAAATCTCTCTCCTAAAAACCGAGCGCGCTGATTTGAAAACGCTTCTTCAGAAAGCCCGCGGGGAGCTTCGAGCAAAAAATGCTGAATGCGCCAAACTGGAAAAACGATTACTGTCCGCGACGACAACGAAAACCCAACTCGCACGACCAACCGCCGACCGATCCGCTCAGCGCCATATGTCGAAGCCGGATTTCGGACGTCGGCGACTATGAGTATCGCCCCGCACACAGCGCTCGGTGCAATCCTACCCATACTGTATGGACGCGTTGCGCAATACGACAAACTGATTGGCGCTACTGGTGCAGGCCGCTACGCATGGGGATCACAACAGCTTTTTGGCGGCCATTGGCATCAACCAACACATCTACTTGCTTTAAAAAGATACGAAATGCGTTTTTCTGCCAGCAATTCTGAGTTGGTACCAGATGAAACCACGCGATAGCAGATTGGTGAAGCTCTTGCCGGGAAGCCCATAATTCAGCAAGCTATGAGCACGACAGCGTTGACTTCGAGTACGGGGGGTATGACAACAATTCTGACCTAGCGCCACGATCTTTGAGTTTCGACACCAAAACCCGACATTCCTAACTGGCCCTTACACCAAATATGCGCATAATGTATATTATGTTAAATTAAGTTATAACTCCCTATTGTCAAGATCGACCGCTGAAGGCGGCGGTTGCGCCAAACTGCCCTTCCAACGCACCTCTGCCCTTTTTATTCGGAAACTGCGGGTTACGTTACATATTTCAGAAGTTGGATCAAGTAATAATCTACCGCAGTGTGGACGTGGCAATCATTTTACGTTCAGGAGCAGTTATCCCCTTGACTCGACAGACGGCAATTTCGCCGGGCGCGATACACGCGCGGTGGCTACTGGCTATCGGCTTGGCGTTGCCGTTTATATCGGGAATCAGCGATGGCTACTCGCCGCCGGACTCAAGTGTGCTGCTCAATCGGTTGCCGGCGAGTTGGCGCGCGGACGACGGCAAGACACTGAGCTTGGCCTCGCTCAAGGGACAACGTATTTTTGTCGCAATGGCCTATGCCACGTGTCATCGGGTCTGTCCAACCACAATGGCGCGGCTCAAGGATTTGCAGCGAGATCTAGACGTCCAACGAATAAGCGCCGTCTTCCTGATTGTCAGCTACGACCCCATCAACGATGACGCTGCAGCGTGGCGCCGTTATCGCACGAGTCACGGCTTGCTGCGTGACAACTGGCATTTCTTGAACGGTAGCGTAGCCGACACAGAGCGTCTGGCGCGGATGTTGGGCTTCGCATATTGGCGCGACGGCGATCATGTGATGCATGACTATCGGTTCGTCGCACTCGATCGCTCCGGCGCCGAGCGCGGCGTCATCACCTCGGCTCACCACGATTTACGGGACCTACTGTGACGCACCGGATTCGCAGCATCGCTGTCTGGATGATCTGCTGTTGTGGCGCCTATGGCGTCGCAGGCCCGGCTTTTTCCTCCGAGAGCCAAGACCAACGCATCAACGTGCTTGAGCAGAAACTCGACCGAAGCCTCAAGCTAATTGAGGAACTCAGTGCTCGAGTCCGTGCTTTCGAAACGCAGCAATCTAATACAGGTGAGCCTGCAGCCGCAGCGGAGAATTCCCCGCCTGTGCAACAGCGTTTGGATAGCGTCCAGCAGCAGTTGACACAGTTGGAAGATTCCAATGCATCCCGAGGCAGTGGCGGGGGCATTCCGCTACATGGGTTCGCCGACATCGGAATCGGCAATCATACGGCCGATAGACCGAATTTTAAGGGGGCCAATATCGGTGCCGTCGACATATTTCTGAATCCTCAACTCGGCGAACATACCCGCTCGCTGTTTGAATTGACGTTCGAAGTCGACGAACAAGGTGCGGTTCAAGCGGATCTAGAGCGCGCCCAAATCGGCTATCAATTCAGCGAGGCAGCAACTGTTTGGATCGGCCGTTTCCACACGCCATTCGGTTATTACAACACGGCCTTTCATCACGGCCAAGAAATTGCTACTTCGCTGCGTCGACCGCGATTCCTCTTGTTCGAAGATCAAGGCGGGGTCATGCCTGATCATACTGTCGGTGCATGGCTCTCCGGTGCGGAGCACTTATCTACCAGTAAACTGACTTACGACCTATTTGTGGGCAACGGCCAAGCATTGTCGTCGGGTACGATCGATCAGCGCAATGGTGGGGTCGACCACGGCGGTGCCATTTACGGCGGAAACTTAGGTTACGTATTTGGCGCCACTTTGAGCGGACTCAAGGTCGGCGTCAGCGGATTTCGCGCTGCAGTCAGCGACGACCGGCAACCCGGGCGACTAACGCGCGTCGATAATGCGGGTGTGTATTTAGCGTACGATACAGACCGATTCGAGCACCTCGCAGAATATTACCGCTTCAGCGACCACGATCTCACGTACGCTGGGCCCGCTCACCACAGCAGCCTTGGATTTCTCCAGCTTGCATGGCGGTTGCCGCTCGCGACGCCTTATTTGCGCTATGAGCGCGCCCTCCTCGATCAGAGCGATAATTTCTTCGCACTGCAAACCAACGGCATGTCCTATTTTCGAACGGCGGCGGGTCTGCGCTTCGACCTCGACGCCTGGTCGGCACTTAAATTCGAACTCGCCCGCACCAAAAACACCGACCGCCTGATCGAACAATGGACCGACGTAATGCTGGACTACACCATACGATTCTAGCGCAATAAGTCTAGCGCCATGCCACACAAATACCTAAATTGGATTTTGCCACTTCTGCTCGCAAGCAACTGTTCTGCTGCCGTAGCCAATGATTTGTATGTGGCGTGCCATGCGGGAGTGTCGATCGCGGCCGCCGATTTACGCGATGTTTTTTCCGGTGAGAGGCAGTATTTGCAAGAGGTCAGGCTGGTGCCGGTCGACAATCTTGCTGCTCAGCCCGACTTTCTCCTAAAGGTGATGAAAATGAATGGCGTCAAATATGCGACGACTTGGGCCAAGAAATCCTTCCGCGACGGTCTCAATCCACCGGTCGCCCTCGCGAACGATGCTGCGGTTCTGGAATTTATCAGGCGCACTCCCGGCGGTTGCGGGTATCTGTCGATGCCGCCTCCCGAAAGCATCATAGTGATTGGTAAGTACTGACCCCTCGACAGCATGAAGCGTTCAACAGACAAACTTATTGCCTTACAGTTTCTCGCTGTTGTGCTGCCGATTGCGATAGTGCTCCTCATGCAAATGGTTGTTGATGCGCGACGGGCCGCGGAGCTCGATCATTCCCGCCCACTCAGAATATTGGCCGTAGAGGCTCGCGCTGACTATAAGATTTTCACCAACGGCGCG
>JAYUFB010000017.1:0-41509 GCA_043738945.1 Gammaproteobacteria bacterium | reverse complement strand
CAGCGCCTTAGTATTTGAATCCAGAAGCTTAGGTTTCTTGCCGTAACTTTCGCTGAGTAGCCCACTGATCACGCCTAAATCGACATCTATTAACGCCGCGAGCACGCCAGCGTAGGCCACATTTTTGAGCAGGATGCGATTTCGAATACCGTCAAAATTTTCATTCACAAGTTGCGCCAAGGGTACGCCGATGACGGTGATGTCGCCGCGCTGGAGTAGCGAGCTACGTGGCCAAGTAGAGTCATAAATCAAGAATCCACCGGAACTGAGTTCGCGCACGTCCTTCGCATAGGTTTCAGCGTTCATGGCGACCATTATGTCGATACGGCTAGCGCGTGCCGCATAGCCGTCGCGAGTGATACGAATTTCGTACCAGGTCGGTAATCCTTGGATATTAGACGGGAAATAGTTCTTCCCCGTCACTGGCACGCCCATGCGGAAAATCGCTTTCATGATCAGCGAATTCGAGCTCGCCGAGCCGGTGCCGTTAACGTTGGAGAACTTTATGACAAAATCGTTTACATGATTGGCCTGGGCGCTTAAGTTCGGCATGCGACAGCCTTTTGATTGATTGCATGCGGAATTTCGATGGTAGATTTTTGCATATCCCAAGCAGCAGTTGGGCAGCGCTCCGCGCATAACCCACAATGCACACAGACGTCTTCATCTTTTACCATCACACGGCCGGTATGCGGCAGGCCAGCCGAGACGTACAAGGCTTGCGTAGCATTCATGGCGGGTGCTTTGAGCCGAGTGCGTAAATCGGCCTCGGTACCGTTGTGGGTAATCGTGAGACAGTCTACTGGGCAAATATCGATGCAGGCATCACACTCGATACACAATGGCGCTGCAAAGACCGTCTGCATATCACAATTCAAACATCGCTGGACTTCGAGGGCAGCCTGCTCTGCGGTGAAACCGAGTTCCACTTCGACATTGATCTTCTTAAAGCGTTCGACCAATCCGACATGCGGCACGAGACGTCGTTCCGCCCCATTGTACTCATTCTTGAAAGCCCATTCGTGCATGCCCATTTTGCGACTGGAGAGCGTGACTCCCCGCGGTAGTCGCTCGTCGATGGATTCATTCTGGCAAAACTTGTGAATAGAAATGGCAGCTTGATGTCCATGCTCTACCGACCAGATGATGTTTTTGGGGCCGAAGGCCGCGTCGCCGCCGAAGAATACTTGTTTCAAGGTGGACTGAAAATTGCGAGCCCCGACTTTAGGGACACTCCATTGGTCGAACTCAATGCCAATATCTTTCTCGATCCAAGGGAAGGCATTTTCTTGACCGATGGCGAGAATGACATCGTCACAGGGTATAAATACCTCACCCAAGTTTCGGGTTTTGGTTATTTCACCATTCTCAATATCGTACTCTAATTTCTCAAACAGCATGCCGATGAGTCGACCTGCTTCGCTGACAAAAGACTTCGGCGCGTGATTCACGACGATTTCTACATTTTCATGTTCGGCATCTTCTAGCTCCCATTGTGAGGCTTTGAAGTACTGTCTGGGTTTACGTGCCATGACCTTGACTTGCTTGGCACCTAAGCGCAGCGAACTGCGACAACAATCCATCGCAGTATTTCCGACGCCAATAATTAGCACACGTTCGCCGATTTCTTTGATGTGATCAAACGCTACAGATTCAAGCCAGGTAATTCCGATATGCACACGATTGCTATCATGGCGACCAGGCAGCTCTAGTTCTTTGCCTTTCGGCGCGCCTGAACCGACAAATACTGCGTCAAATTGCGAGTCCTGTAAGAGCTTCTTTAAGCTTGCCACGGGCGAGTTTAGTCGCAGGTCCGCACCCATATTGACTATGTAACCTATTTCTTCGTCGAGCACGCTTGCGGGCAGCCGAAAAGCCGGAATATTGGTACGCATCAATCCGCCGGGCACCGCAAACTGCTCAAAAATCGTGACTTCGTATCCTAAGGGCAGTAAATCATTGGCGACTGTCAATGAAGCAGGTCCCGCACCGATACAGGCGATCCGCTTGCCGTTTTTCTGATCGGGCGCCTTGGGCAGTAATGCGCTGATGTCTTCGCGGTGATCGGCAGCGACTCGTTTAAGTCGGCAAATGGCGACGGGCTTGTCCTCAATGCGGCCGCGTCGGCACGCCGGTTCGCAAGGTCTGTCACAGACTCTGCCTAATATTCCCGGAAACACATTGGACGCGCGATTGACCATGTAGGCGTCAGTAAATTCACCCTGGGCGATAAGGCGAATGTATTCAGGGACATCCGTGTGCGCGGGACATGCCCATTGGCAATCCACTACCTTGTGAAAGTAGTCGGATTTCGACGTGTCGGTCGGTTCCATAATTCCTTTAAAAGCTCCGTTAAGATAGGGCGTTGAATACCGCTATTGTATTCGTTATGGTCGGCGCTGAGTAAGGAGCCTGTCACCAAATTGAGCATAAGGTTTGCCGAGTGGCTATTTGAACAGATTGACCGCGTTTTCGAGGGTTTTTACGATACCCCACAGCGGCGGCAGTCCCACCATCAGCCACAGCACTGCAAAGCGTATTTTCATGCTTCCAATCCCTTGAGTTCATAATAGTGGGCTTGCACTTCGCGCATCCTTAAATTGCACAACAAACCAATCAGCAAAAGACCACACATGATGTACAAGGTCACTGAATACGCTTGTGCCTTAGCGACTCCGTGGTCAATTTGGTATTGACGGATATAGTTGACCAAGATTAAGTCCCAGTACTCCAGCGACCGACCCAGCAGTGAGTAGTCTGCCGTGAATAGCGCCGAGGCTGCGACAAATAAGCTGATAGAACCTATAATGACCCATCAGCAGTAAGGAGAGAGGAGCTGGGATCAGGGCACCCCCGCCGAAGCCCATGATGGCCATGCCGGTGGCCATACCAGGCCGATCCGGGAACCATATCCAACCCACTTGTTTAAGGTTCCCGTCACCGGGCACGGCATGGCTTACGCCAAGCGGGGTAGTGAGCGGAAAATTAAAGGTGGAAAAAGCGTACGCTTGGCCAATCGAAATATGTACCGCAAGGGCCACTGGCGGGACTAAGAACCGATTGTCGAATGTGCCATTGTTCCCCTAGTATATTGAAACTAAATGACTTATGGTGCCCAGGAGAGGACTCGAACCTCCACGAATTGCTCCACTGGTACCTGAAACCAGCGCGTCTACCAGTTCCGCCACCTGGGCAAGATGGATCGTCCAACCGTTACGGCGCAGAAATGTACGCACACAACAAAGGCTTGTCAATTAATGCTCTTAAGTCAATTACCAAAAACACTCATTAAGACTTCACTTATGCGCCGGGGTTTGTCCCTATGACCCGTGCGCCCCGGGGGAAAAGCGGCGCGAAGCGCGGGGCCGCAAGTCACGGCGCCGCTAAATCGTCCGTTAAGGATTGGCGTGGCGAGGATCCAAACTTGGAGCGAGAGAAGGCGCGTTACTCGGATCCAATCGCGAGCCGTGAACTATTGATGAAGCATTTGGCGGATGCCCCTGAACCTCTCACGGCGGCGCGACTCGCCAAACGCTTAGGGTTGGGAACCGACGCGCAGCGCGATGCCTTAAGTAAACGACTGGCCGCTATGGTCCGAGACGGCCAAGCAATGGAAGGGTCAAAGGGTTTTACTATTGCAGGTATTGCGGAACGCATTGCCGGTCGGGTGCGCGGGCGCGCTAGCGGCGAGGTCTTGGTGATGCCTGATGACGGATCAGCGCCGCTGGTACTCGCCCGAGCCGATTCGGCGACGCTGATGCACAATGATCGGGTGGAGGTGCGGGCGGTGGGTGTTAATGAGCGAGGTCGACGCCAATGTCGGTTGTTGCAACGTATTGGGGATTCACCCGCAAGACTCGGCGGAGTTTGGCAGGGCGGTGGTCGCCCCCGAGTGGAACCTGAAGATCCAGGTCATTGGTACTCGGTGGAGGTGGCGTCGCGTGATCGTCACGGTGCCGAAGACGGTGATTCCGTGGTGGTTGAAATACTTAAGCGACCTTCCGGTGAGAAGCCCGCGCAAGGGCGAATTCTCGAAGTGTTGAAGCAAACGCGAGCGTCCGATCTTGCGGCGCGTTTCGCGATTTTACGGCACGATTTGCCGGAGGCGTTTCCGCCCGAAGTTATTCAACAAGCCAAACAGTATGGCAATACCGTGAGCAATAGCGATTATGCTTATCGAGAAGACCTGCGCGATTTACCGCTGGTGACCATTGACGGCGAGGATGCTAAGGATTTCGATGACGCCGTGTATGCCGAGGCGCAACGCGGGGGTGGTTGGCGATTGGTAGTGGCCATTGCCGATGTGAGTCACTATGTTCGCTATGGCAGCCCTTTAGATATTGAAGCACGGGCACGGGCTACCTCGGTGTATTTCCCAGACCGTGTGCTGCCCATGTTGCCGGAACAATTATCCAATAATTTATGCTCGCTCATGCCGCGGGTTGATCGCTTAGCTTTTGTCTGTGATATGCGAGTGAGCAAGACCGGTAAATTAAGCCGCTCGCAATTCTATGAAGCGGTCATTTGCTCGCATGCGCGCTTGACCTACAATCAGGCGTGGGCTTATTTAGAGCACCCGGACGATGCCGCGGCAGTACCGGTATTGACGCCTGCCGTGCGCAACTCGTTGCAAATGTTATATGCGGTTTATGGAGCACTCAAAGTTGCCCGCGATGCGCGCGGAGCGCTCGATTTCCGGGGCGGTGAGACTAAGGCCAAAATTGGCGACAATGGGACTATTGAGGGTTTTTATGCCGTTACTCGCAATGATGCGCATCGCTTAATTGAGGAATGCATGATTGCAGCGAATGTCGAAGCGGCAGTGGCATTGCGACTGGCGAAGGCGGGAAGTCTGTACCGGGTGCACGGTCAGCCGGAAGATAAACGGGTCACGGAATTGCAGAAAGTGATGAGTGCCTTGCAAGTAGGTGCCATATTTTCTGAGAAGCCCACACCGCGTGAATTCCGACAACTCGTCGAACGCTTAAGTGCGCGCCCGGATGGCCTTTTACTCGAGAGTCTCGTTATTCGTTCGCTGGCCCAGGCTGTGTACCAACAAACCAATATAGGTCATTTTGGTTTAGCGCTTGAGGAGTACGCGCACTTTACTTCGCCGATACGGCGTTACCCGGACTTGTTAGTGCATCGTGCCCTTAAGGCTGCGGTGTTAGCTCAATCGAGTTCGGGTCATCGTTACAGCACGACCGAATTGCAGGCGTTGGGTCAGGAAAGTTCGCAGCGCGAACGGCGTGCGGACGATGCGGCTCGCGATGTCATGAGTTATCTCAAATGTTTGTATTTAATGCCGCGGGTCGGTGAAACTTTTGATGCCACTATTTCAAGCGCGCTGGAATTTGGGTTGTTTGTACAATTGAAGGAAATGCCCATTGATGGGTTGGTGCATATCTCGGCAATTCCTGGAGATTATTGGGAATTAGAGTCTGGAGGGATGGGGCTAGTCGGTCAACGCACCGGTCGACGTTGGCAAATGGGTGATGCGGTTCGGGTGCGCCTCAGCCGTGTGGATTTGGCTCAGCGCCAGATTGATTTTGAGTTGCTCGATGCCGAGTCCTCAACTACCCATGGGACAGTACGGGCGCCGCGCCGCGGACTTAAAGCGAGCGCTCCGCGGGGAAGCGGGGGTCCCACTCGTGTTGCGCGACCGAAAGGTAAACCCGAGCGTGGGCGTGGCAGGCCTTAGGCGTACGCTGGTTTATGGCTGGCACGCAATCAATGCAGTGATTGATCGTGCGCCAGAACGTTTAATGGAGTTATGGTTGGCCGAGCCGCGTAATGATGCGCGTATGCGGGACTTAAAGTCTCGGGCGCAAGAGGCTGGAGTGAATGCCCAGATTGTTAGTGTTGAAGCGCTGGGAAAACTTGCGGGTTCCGCGGCACATCAAGGAGCGCTGGCGGCGGTTCGCGAGCTGGCCGCGTGGGATGAAAATGCTTTAATGGCAGCGCTTGAGAATATAGAGGGCGATCCCCTGTTGCTAGTGCTGGATGGTGTCACGGATCCGCATAATTTGGGGGCGTGTTTGCGTACTGCTGATGCCGCCGGTGTGCATGCGGTTGTTATTCCGAAAGATCGGGCGGCGGCCGTTGATGGGGTCGTGCGCAAAGTGGCGGCGGGTGCAGCTGAGCTGGTCCCGGTCGCGAGCGTGACCAATTTAGCGCGTACCTTGGAGGGTTTAAAAAAACGCGGTATTTGGGTGGTAGGCTTGGAGGGAGAAACCGAGCAAACTGTATATGCCGCGGACCTCAAAAGACCTTTGGCGTTGGTATTGGGCGCGGAGGGCAATGGAATGCGACGCTTGACCCGCGAGCGATGCGACTTTTTAGTGCGAATTCCGATGGCTGGTTGGACCACGTCGCTAAATGTGTCAGTGGCGACAGGGGTTGCATTGTTCGAGGCACGACGACAGCGGAGCCATTAGTTTTGAGTTTAAAACACAAACCAACACCTACCGTTAATCGTCCACTCAAGCGGCCACCCATTGACGAATTGCTCGCTGACGAAGCACGGTTTTTTAAGACTTGGTTTGAGAATCCGTTACGCACGGGAGCGGTGTCTCCTTCGGGGCGATTTCTGGCGCGCATGATGGCGCGTTACGTGGATCCTTCAATTGAGGGACCCATTGTCGAGTTGGGGCCTGGCACCGGACCGGTGACGCAGGCGTTGTTACAGCGTGGTGTGGCGGCTGACCGATTGATACTAGTGGAGTATGACGTGGCTTTCTGTCGGCTGCTGCAGCGTCGATTTCCGCGTTGCCAGGTGGTGCAGGGGGATGCGTATGATTTGCCGCATACGCTGGCCGGCGTGTTGCAGGCTGAGGCGGCGGCCGTGGTCTCAAGCCTGCCGCTCCTTAATCGCTCGCCGCGTCAACGGCTCACGTTGATTGATCAGGCATTCGAGCTGATGAAATCCGACGGCTGCTTTGTGCAGTTTACCTATGGAATGAATTCGCCAATTCCATTAGGCTCGCGACACTTTTTATCACAGGGTATATCCGCAGAAGCCTCGCCGCCCGTTTGGTTGAACTTGCCCCCCGCGCGTGTCTGGATCTATCGGCATGGCAGCGCATTGGAAGACAAGCATCAAAGTCAGGGAGAGAAATTTTTGGTAAAACTCAAAGCGCACCGTGACAAGGTACGTAACGATATTCAGACTCGGACTCGTGCAGTCTTGGCGCGCAAGAAAGTAGCGCGTAAAACGGACTAGCGGCGGATTTTACGCCTGATGCCATTTATTACTGCGTGCATTTCTTCGATGCGAAGTGCAGCCGCACTAGCCGTAAAGCACAAGCCACCGATAGTGATAGTGCCCAATAGTGTCCCGGTTTTGAGCAAAAAACCTTGAGTTTGCCAGTCGGCGAGTAACCAATGCGCAGATGCTGCGCAGATGCCCGCCAAGCTTAAGGTCGCCACACACACTTTTGCCACCATTACTAGCATGCGTCGTGATTCGAGGCCGTCTAAGTGTTTACGCATCAGCCAATAAAGCATTAGGAAATTGATAGTCGCAATACAGCCGGTGGAGAACGCCAATCCGCGATGTCCCCAGCCTAATTGAAACGTAAATATCCAGTTGAATAATAAATTAAGTGCCACCGCTATGAAGCTAATAAGCATCGGGGTCTTGCGTTTATCAACAGCGTAGAAAGCGTTTACCAAGACTTTGAGTGCTGCGTAACCGGCAAGACCTATGGCATAAAAACGTAAGGCACCCGCGGCCTGAGCAGCTTGGTACGCGTTAAATTTGCCGTGTTGGTAAAGCACCGAAATAATCGGCTCGGCGAGCAACATGAGTCCCACCGTGGATGGAATGGTGAGCAGAAAACCCAGTCGTATAGCACGCGCAAGCTCGGTACGAAATGCGCCCATCTGTAAGGTGGCACTTAAGCGCGAAAGCAGCGGTAAGGTTACCGTCCCTAGCGCTACGCCAAATAATCCTAAGGGTAATTGCATTAATCGGAACGCAATCGCGAGCCAAAAAATAGGTCCATCACCCAATTTAGATGCAAAAATCGAGTTAACTAGAACGTTCACCTGTGTAGTACTCGCGGCAATAACAGCGGGTCCCATGAGCAACAAGATGGCTTTTACACCGGGATCGCGCCAATGAAAATCAGGTCGAAAACGATAGCCGAGGCGCGCGACAGCTGGGAGTTGCACCGCGAGTTGTAATGCGCCGCCGAATACCGTCGCAAAGGCCAACCCAATCAGCGCGCGTGGGCCGAAATGCGGATCGATCCAGTAACCTAAAGTCACACCGCCGACAATAGATCCAATATTGAAGAAGCTCGATGCTATTGCTGGCATGCCAAATATATTTCTGGCATTGAGCATCCCCATGACCAGCGCCGCGAGTGACACCAGTAAAATAAAGGGAAACATGATGCGCGTGAGCTGAACGGTCAGTGCGGCTTTTGCAGGGGGAAAACCGGGTGCTAAGGTTGCCACCAGTTCGTTTGAGAAAACCATTCCAGCGATGCACAAAATCCCAAGTATTACGGCTGTTAAAGTCGCAATTTTATTGGCGAGAGCCCAAGCCGCCGCGTCACCACCGCGTAAGCTCGTTTTACTGAAAGTGGTGATAAAAGCGGTGGATAAAGCACCTTCCGCGAATAGGTCGCGCAGCAGGTTAGGAATTCTAAAAGCGGCTATAAATGCGTCCATGGCCGCACCGCCACCGAACAGTGCTGCAAATAGCTGTTCGCGTACCAATCCCAGCAAACGGCTACACATAACGGCGAGACCGACGATCCCGGCGGCCTTGGTGTTGAGTCGTTCAGTGGACATTTAGCTTAAGGCTGCGTACGACTGCTCAAGCCGCAGCCAGATTCACAGGAGCCGCGTGACTAGCAGGAGCCGCGTGACTAGCAGGAGAAAGTGCTCGGGCCAATTCTTTCAATAGATTCGCAAGTTCTGCTGCCATTATCATGAAATCCACATCGAATTTTTCCGCAGGCTCGAGTTCTTCGGCTGCGTTTGGTTCTGCAACTTCCAGAAATTCTATTTTCTTAAGGATCATCTTATCGGTCAGAGCAAACGACACACGGTCATTCCAAGTAAGTCCCAGTCGGGTGGGATATTTGCCGCCTTTAAGATGGGCTTGGATTTCTGGGCCGTCCAGCGGGTGACGCGTATAACGAATGACGGTTTTAGATTTATCAGCGCTTTGTAATTCAAGATCATCATCGATAGTGAAACGCGAGGCCGTTCCCCCTCGAAGCAGCCATGAGGCCATGAGTGAATGCGGCGAACGCTCAGTTTCCATTAAAATCGGCGCAAAACTGCCGAGAGTTGCTCGCAACGTATCGATCACCGCTTCCGCGCGTGGAGTGGTTGCGGCGTCTATCACAAACCACCCAGACAATTGATCGATCCAGGCACGCGTGACGCGTCGCCGCGTCAGCGCTTTAGCGCGCAGCTCGTCGCCTACCTTGAGGCGCAGGTCCCGCATTTGTTTTCGCCCCACCGGAAAACCTTGGTCTTGAGCTTGCACTTCGGCGCGTTCCTGGGCTACTTGGCGAATGATCGATCCGGGGAGCAATTTCTCGTTCTCACCTAAAGCGATCATATGCTGCTGATTGACCGTGTGCAGTAATCGTCCCCCGTGAGTGACCGGCATCCAACCGCGACTCGTAAGCTCAAACGGTCCGCAGGGTTGCAGCGTCCGTTCAGCAAGTTGCGCCTCGAGTTCGGTAGCCCGCAAAGTCCAATCGGCGGGTAATCGATAGAAAACAAGATTCTTAAACCACATAGCCTACCCCGCAAAAAAGAAGTGCGGAGTATATTGGTCGTTCAGCCGCTAATATAGTCCCATGTCGAGACCCTCCCTTGGCCGTGCGACGGTCTGTTTGCTTATTTTGCTTAACACTGTGGCAATCGTGCCAGCATTTGCACCAGCATTTGCCGCCGGAACTAGCGTGCATAGCGAACCCGGCCAGGTGCGAGAATTCCTTGCGGCGTGGCAGCGTATCCATCAAAAAATAGCGAGTTCCCCAAAATTAGCGAGTGCACCCGAGTTGACGGACTCAGCGGCGCTCGAATCCTATGTTTTGCATGATTATTTGGTGGCAGCCCGGCTTCGTCGTGACCTTCAGGATAAACCCAGTGTAGAACTAGACGCGACTATCGATCATTTTCTAGTCGTTCATTTAGAACAACCCGTTGCACGCCCACTACAACATGAATGGCTGTTGAGTCTTGCACAACGTCGCCGGTGGGATTGGTTTTTAGCGCGTGCCACGGATGTGAGTGATTCGCGTTTGGTCTGCGCGCGGCTCATGGGTCGGTTAGCGACTGGCGATACCGCGACCTTACCGGCGTCGATTATTGAACGTTGGATCCAGCCGCAACGATGGCCTGAGGAATGCGCGGTGCCCTTCGCCTGGGCCCGCGAACAAGGGCATTTGAGTGCTGAATTGGCTGAGAGTAGGACTCGCGCGGCGCTGGTTGCGAACAATCCACGCTTAGCCAGGGAGTTTTTGCTCGATGTTCCTAGCGCTCGGGCCGCACCGCTACTGCAATGGGCGAATTTGCTGGAAAATCCTAAAACTAGCTTGCTTCAAATCATTGCTCACGGTGAGTTCGTTGAGCCGGTTGCGCTGGAAGCGGGCTTTACCCGGTTATCCCAAATGGATGCTGAAGGTGCTGCGAGTCTATTGCCGCGGTTACGGTCCCGGCCGGACATGACCACGGGTCTAGGCGGGCGTTTGCAGCGCGCCTTGGCGCTCGGTGAGGCTTCAAGTCGGGATCCCGACACGCTGGCGGCCTTCGCGTTGATTCCGTCGGAGGCGGTCGATGACCAAGTGCAGGAGTCGCGCGTGCGTGCTGCACTATGGGCGGGCAATTTTGCTCAGGCGCGCGCCTGGATTGACGCTATGCCTGAAGCGAAGGCGGGACTTGCGCGTTGGCGTTATTGGCGCGCACGCGCTTTAACGGTTACTAATCCCGAAGCGGCAAAAGTATTATTTACTGAGCTTGCCAGCTTGCGTGATTACTATGGGTATCTCGCCGCGGACCAGCTTCACCAACGCTATCAGTTAAATCTACGTGCTTTACCGGATGATTCAGTGCGACAAGCTACTCTGCTGGCCGCTCCCGGTTTATTGCGTGCGCACGCACTCTATGATTGCGATCTACTAGACGAGGCGGCGCTGGAATGGGCCGTGGCGCTCAGCGGCGCCACTGCTGAGGTTAAGGTACAAGCCGCCAAGATCGCGATGGATTGGGGATGGTATGCCGAGGGGATCGCGACCCTCGCCCAAGCCGGTGAATGGGATGACGTGCGCTTACGCTATCCGCGACCCTATTCAACGGCGGTTCTGGAGGCAAGCCAATTAACGGGCCTGTCGGGCGATTGGATTTATGCCGTTATGCGACAGGAGAGTCTGTTTCGCAAAGACGTGGTATCACACGCGAACGCGCGCGGCCTGATGCAATTATTGCCCGTCACTGCCAAAAAAGTCGCCCGACGTTGGCATCTAGCCTTCCCGAATACCGATTCTTTGACGGATCCTAATGTGAACTTAAAATTAGGGGCAGCTTATTTGCGTGAACTACTGGATCGCTATAACCAGCATTTAGCGCTGGCTCTTGCGGCCTACAATGCGGGCCCATCATCGGTCGCACGCTGGTTACCTCATCACAAAATGGATGCGGATATATGGATCGAAAATATTCCTTATAACGAGACCCGCGGTTACGTGCAGCATATTCTTGAGCATATTGTGGCATTTACCGCGGTGCGCGACGCCGATTTGCCACGCATTTCGGATTGGTTGCCGCCCGTCGGTCCCGACCAGCCTTAGGATTGGGGTATCCCGGCTTAAACGATGGGTAAATTACGCGACGGATAACAAACGCGGTAATTCAGTCAGTTGCTCAATTAATGCGTCGCATTGCAAAGTGCGAGGATCCTGGCCCTCGTTATATCCGTGCGGTACACAGATAATGGGAATGCCGGCGGCACGCGCCGCTTGAACGTCGTTAACCGAGTCACCCACCATGATCGATTCTTGCGTTTGAACGCCGAGCAACTGGCATGCGAACACTAGCGGGAGAGGATCAGGTTTACGTCGTGCGCAGCTATCGCCACCCACCACTTGGTCAATCCAGGCGCTCAAACCCTTCAGCTTTACGAGCGCAGTGGCAAAGCGTTGTTGTTTGTTAGTGACGACCGCAATTCGCAGACCGATTCCGTGCAATTTCTGGAGCACTTCGGCCGCACCAGGGTAGGGTTTGGCCGCACATTCCCCGGATTCTTCGAGGGCTTCATAATGATGAAAGAAACGCTCAGTTATTGCGCTATGAGTTACCGCATCGAGGTTGCGACCTTGCAGCGTTGCGGCCCGTTCGACGAGTAATGGCGCGCCGCGACCGATGGAATTTCGCACCTGATCAAGCGTCAAGGCGGGCCAGCCATATTCATCAGTGGCGCGATTCAGCGCCAACGCGATATCGTCCGCGGTATCAAGTAAGGTACCGTCTAGGTCGAATAGTACTGCGGTGAGGTTTTGATTACGCCAAGCGGCCATTGTGGCGGGTGCTGCAGCGGTGGAGGCCGGGGCGGTAGGGGTTGTATTTCTCATCGCAAGATTATGCACTAGGGAGATCAAAGCCATAGAATCTAAAAGCGCTTGACCCTAGTGCGGCAAAGAGAGTATTCTTCGCGCTCTTTTTCGCCGGCTGCCCGGCTTTACTCCTTGCTTCACCCCTCGCAAAGGGAAGCTAAAACCGTAGGGAGCCTACAATGCGACATTATGAAATAGTGCTGCTGGTCCACCCGGATCAGAGCGAACAAGTCCCCGCCATGGTAGATCGCTACAAAGGCATGATTGCTGCGGGCGGCGGATCGGTACATCGGTTTGAGGACTGGGGCCGACGTCAACTGACATTCCCAATTTCTAAAGTTCATAAAGCGCACTACATTTTGTTGAACATCCAGTGCGATCAAAAAACCCTCACTGAACTTACGGGTTCGTTTCGTTTTAGTGATGCGGTACTTCGCAGCCTTGTTGTAAAAATGGATGAAGCGGTTACCGACGCCTCACCGATGGCGCGTGCGCCGGATGAGAACGCACGTCGTCATGATGACTTTGGCGACGATGGCGAAGACGACGATATGCCGATGGGCGTTCGGTAAGGTATAAGGAGCACTCAATGGCACGTTTTTTTCGTCGCAAAAAGTTCTGTCGTTTTACGGCCGATGACGTTAAACAAATCGATTACAAAGATATAACGACCCTTAAGAGTTATATCACCGAGACTGGGAAAATAGTTCCGAGTCGAATCACGGGAACGCATGCACACTATCAGCGACAATTGCAGCTCGCGATTCGTCGTGCGCGTTATTTGGCATTACTGCCTTACACCGATCAGCACTAAAGCGACATCATTATGGAAATCATATTGCTGCAGAAAGTGGCGAACCTTGGAGTTATTGGCGACCGCGTCAAAGTTAAGTCGGGTTACGCGCGTAATTTCTTAGTTCCAACGGGCAAGGCTACTTTGGCGACCGCGACCAATATTGCGAAGTTTGAGGCGCAGCGCCATATATTGGAAGCTAAGGCACATGAAGAGCACGGATCCGCACAGGCGCGTGCTGCAAACCTGGAAAACTTCAAGCTGATATTGGGTGCAAAAGCCGGTACCGAAGGTAAATTATTCGGGTCGATTGGTACGGCAGATATTGCCGAGGCTGCAGTTAAGGCAGGTTATGCGATTACTCGTAGCGAAGTACGTATGCCTAATGGACCGATTCGTTCCATTGGTGAACACCAGGTGCAACTCCATCTGCATACTGATGTTAATGTGACTTTGACGGTCACCATCGTCGCCGAAGAGTAGCGGCAGGCAAAGCGGCGTACGGCTGGCTTTGCGTATGGAAGGACTGCGACTCCCTCCCCATTCCATCGAGGCTGAGCAATCAGTCCTCGGTGGCCTCATGTTGGACGCCGCGGCTTGGGATCAAGTTGCCGATCGTGTCCTCGCCGAAGACTTCTATCGTAACGATCACCGCTTAATATTCGAAGCGGTGGCGGGACTGATCGAGCGCAATCAGCCCTGTGATGCCGTCACCTTGTCGGGACACTTGGAAAGCCAGGGTGTGCTTGAACAAATTGGCGGTCTCGCCTATTTGGGTGCACTCGCGCGCGATACCCCAACCTCGGCCAACATTCGTGCCTATGCCGATATCGTGCGTGAGCGCTCGGTACTGAGGCAATTGATTACAGCGGGAAATCTGATTGTGGGGAGCGCTCTAGAGCCGGAAGGCCGTGAAGCGCGGGAAGTCGTCGACGAAGCTGAGCGGGCGGTGTTCGAGATCGCTGAGCGAGGTTCGCGTGGTAAGGTTGGATTTCGTACAGTAAAGAGCATTCTGCCGGAGGTCGTTAATAAAATTGACGAGCTTTACCATTCCGACGGGACTTTGACCGGTGTCTCAACTGGATTTAAGCAACTCGATGAGATGACTTCGGGTCTGCAAGCGGGTGACCTTATTGTCATCGCGGGACGACCCTCAATGGGTAAGACCACGTTGGCAGTAAATATTGCCGAAAATGCTGCACTCGGCTCTGGCAAGTCTGCTGCGATATTCAGTATGGAAATGTCAGCTGAGTCGCTGACCTTGCGAATGATTTCCTCGCTCGGGCGAATCAATCAGAGTAATTTGCGTTCGGGACGCCTACACGAAGACGATTGGCCGCGCATTGATTCGGCGATGACTCAGCTCTCGAACGCTAAAATATTTGTGGATGAGACACCCGCTTTGACACCTACCGAGGTGCGTGCGCGTGCACGGCGATTGAAGCGTGAGCGTGGGCTTGATCTAATTGTGGTGGATTACCTGCAGTTGATGCAGGTAACGGGCACCAAGGAGAATCGCGCCACCGAAATTTCCGAAATCTCTAGATCATTAAAAGCATTAGCCAAAGAGCTTAAAGTTCCGGTGATTGCCTTATCCCAGCTTAATCGTGGCGTTGAACAGCGGGTTGAGAAAAAACCCGTGATGTCGGATCTTCGTGAAAGCGGAGCTATTGAGCAGGATGCAGATGTCATCCTCTTAATATATCGCGAAGAGGTTTATGACCCCAACACTACGCGCAAGGGAATTGCCGATATCATTATTGCCAAACAACGTAACGGCCCGACCGGTGATGTGCAATTAACTTTCCTGGGGCAATACACTAAGTTTGAGAATTACGCACCAGAGTCCTATGCCGAGGGCGTGTTTCGTTGAAACCAATCACTAGCGCAACGATTGATTGCTCTGCGTTGCGGCACAACTTGCAGGTGCTAAAAAAAATGGCGCCACATTCGCGCGTAATGGCGGTCGTTAAGGCCAATGCCTACGGTCATGGCCTGATCCCGGCAGCACGCGCGCTCGATGGAGTGGATGCCTTTGCGGTGGCTAGATTGGAAGAGGGTATTAGCCTGCGCAATTCGGGTATCAAACTGCCTGTGGTGTTATTAGAGGGTGTTCTCGATACAGACCAGCTCGAAGCCGCTGCCGAGTTTAACTTCGAGCTCGTGGTCCACACGCGCGAGCAAATCGAGCTATTGAGCGCGGTGCCCGCAGGATTTCAGTTTCGGATCTGGCTCAAGCTGGATTCTGGGATGAATAGGCTCGGATTTAAGGCGCCAGATTTTGGGTCAGCACTCAAGACACTTCAGCATAATCCAAACGTACGCCAACCGGTTGGCTTATTCACCCATATGGCTTCGGCGGACTTGCCCGATAGGGCCGCGACGCAGGCGCAGCTTGCGCTGTTTGCGGAGGCTTGCCGAACGCTACCGGGGGAACGATGTATAGAAAATTCAGCCGCGATACTAGGCTATCCGGAAGGCTTGGCGGATTGGATTCGACCGGGGTTGCTGCTCTATGGCGTGTCGCCGCTAACCGGTTCCACCGGTGCGGATTTTGGACTCAAAGCGGTGATGACTTTACGCTCAAACCTCATTGCAGTGAAAGACGTATTACCGGGTGAGAAAGTGGGTTATGGCGGAGCTTGGACGGCTAAGCGCAAGACCCGACTCGCCATTGCCGCGATCGGATATGGGGATGGTTATCCGCGCGCTTTAATGTCCGGTACCCCGGTGTTAGTGAATGGTGAACGCGCGGTCCTTGCGGGGCGCGTATCCATGGACATGATCGGCATCGACGTCACAGATCTTCATTCGTGCGCCAAGCTCGGGGATCCCGTCATTCTGTGGGGAACTGATTTACCAGTGGAAGAAATCGCCGTGTGGGCCGATACCATTCCCTACGAATTACTCTGCGGTATTAGCCAGCGAGTCGCGGTCGATATTAGCCCACCTTAAAGCTTCGCCTTAGCTTTCGAAAAACCCCATTTTCACGCCGGCGAGTTGTACGACATCGTTGTCGTTAAGTCTTCTGGCCTGCGGTCCAATCGGTACCCCGTTTACTTGCGGGAAATCATTTTCCTTACCGCTATCCACATGCACAATGAAATAGCCTTCAGGACGGCGCGTGATTGCAGCCACTTGAACTCCGGGACGACCCAGCGTAGTAAGAGCCTTAGTCAATTCGAGTTCACGGCCAGCAAACGCTCCGCTTAAAACTTGCAGTTTAGCTTTCGGCAATGCAGTGGCATTGCTCGGTATGCCGCTGCGCTTGGGGGCAGCCTTTGCAGCCTGGTCGACCGCTTGTCCGACACGCCGAATACGATCCTCGCCCTGAGAGCTTGACGAAATGACCATGGTTTTTTCAAATTCATCTTGATCGGTACTGCCGCTTTGGCTGTCGGCAAAACGCAATTGATGGTGGCCGACGGTGATCACATCGCCATTTTGCATGGCATGTTTCTTGATGAGTTTTCCGTTAACGTAAGTTCCATTGGTGCTGTTTAAGTCTTCCAGAAACGAATCGTTCAGAATATTAATGATGAGTGAATGATGACCGCTCACAGCCGGATTATCGATACGAATATCGTTATCGGGTAAGCGCCCCACCGTGTAGCGCTCTTTGTTCATATTATATTCTGCGAGGACTTGACCATCCAAGCTAAGCATCAGGCGTGCCATTTAGACTCCAGAGTTCTAGCTAAACCATCCCAATATCTTGTCAAACATACGTCGCTGAGCGGGAAACAACTCAGTCACGTGCGTCATAATGACAGATACATTATCTCGCCCACCATTATCATTTGAAAGCTGAATCAATTGCTTAGCAACCGTATCCAGATTAGCATTAAAGGTGCTTATTGTTAAGTGAATATCCTCATCTTCAATCATATCCGATAGCCCGTCCGAGCAGAGTACATAATAATCGCTCTTTTGGACCACTTGCTCGTGAATCTCTACTTCGACGTTTTCCTCAACGCCTAAGGCGCGAGTGACGTAATTCTTGTTGGCCGCTCGTTGCGCTTCCTGTTGTGAATAAAAACCCCGATCCACCAGTTCCTGTAGCAAAGAATGGTCCAAGGTCATTTGCTCGAATCGATTGTCTCGTAGCCGATATAAGCGCGAATCGCCCACATGCGCAATCGACATCTTATTGTCGTGAAACAAACAAGCTACCACGGTAGTGCCCATTCCCTCGCATTGCGGTTGAGTCTTCGAGGTGTGATAAATGATTTTGTTGGCTCGTTGTATGGCGTCGCGTAAGATAATACTCGACCGCGTCAATCCGCCCGGATCGCGCTGGCCCAAGTTTTCCCGCGCCATAGCGTCCTTAACTAAATTAATAATAGTTTTTACGGCGATGCCGCTGGCTACTTCCCCAGCGTTGTATCCGCCCATGCCGTCAGCTAAGACAAATAGCCCTATATCGGGCTCCGTGCCAATCATGTCTTCGTTGTGTTCGCGCACTCTTCCCGTATCCGTAAGGGCTACGCTTGCGATCTTGCCTCTCAGACTCATGCGGATTGTTTCGCTTCTAGTTTCATTTTTGTCACGGGTATTATGACAGCCCGCCACGCATAGTTGAGCGACAATCGTCTAATGCTGCCGCCATATGTGCGCCAGAATCAAAACGATCTGCAGGGTTTTTGGCTAGCGCACGATCCAGGATATCCTCCAGGCAGGTCGGTAAATCCGGCCTGATAGCTCTTAAGCGTGGATGGGCTGCCTCAGCGATTTGTTGCATCAATCCCGTCATTGTATCGGCCGCAAAGGGTAAATGCCCGGTTAATAATTGGTACAGGGTAACTCCCAGTGAAAACAAATCCGATTGTCCAGTGACAACGCGTCCCTCAAGCTGCTCGGGGGACATGAATGAGGGTGTTCCCAAAATGATCCCGGTGCGTGTGCTGCCGACGCCGGTTAACCTGGCGATGCCGAAGTCGGTAATTTTTAAGATGTCGGTAGCCGCATCGTACATTACATTTGCGGGTTTTATGTCACGGTGTACCACTTGCTGTTTATGGGCAAATCCGAGTGCTTCGGCGATTTGGCCCACCAATTCCAGTACTTTGCGAGGCTCTATTAGACTCCCAGGGGTCGTATGGTCACTTAAATGGCAACCGGAAAGGTATTCCATCGCGATATAGGCCAGCCCCTGCTCCTCACCGACATCATAGATTGTAACGATATTGGGATGATTGAGTCGGCCTGCTGTTTCAGCTTCCCGGAAAAATCTCGCCCGAGCTTCGGTCAGTTCCGCATCGCTGAATTCACTTGCGAGGGGGATTGCTTTAATGGCGACCGAACGATTAATAGCCGTATCTCGGCCCAAGTAAACCACTCCCATGGCGCCCCGCCCAATTTCTTGCTCGAGCACGTATCTTCCCAATCGTGATTCGGGCTTGCCCAACGCCGCGGCTGGGGCGATGTTATTGGCCGGAATTGCGGCCTTAGGAGTTAGTAGTTCGGAGTCCATTAAACCGCGTAAACGTGCGGCAACATCTAAGTAATTGTTGTCGAGCCGTGCCAAATGACGAAAAACCGCAGTGGCTTGCGGCCGCCGTTGGCGGCGTTCCAGCTGCATCGCCAGCGAATACAGGTCAGCGAGGACTGTAGCGTTCGGCTTGCGACCCTTAAGCTCTGCAAAGCGTTGTTCAAAGTTGTCTAAAAGTTGCGTTGTCTCAAGTCCGGGCATGGAACGCCGTGCCGCAATTACGGGTGCGATTGTTGGCGTGGATGCCAAGAATAAAGATCTTAAGAATAACCAGGTTCCGCCGGCAAGCAGCGTTAACCCTGTAAGCCAAACCCAAGGAATTGAGTGCGCAACAACCCGTAGTAGCAAATCCAATGCCACAATACCGAAGCCCGCGATAATCGCAATTAACCCAAGTTTGCGCATACGGTGCACGTAAGTCTTATGCCTAAAACGGTTAAGTATAGGCGATCGGTGGTTATAGGCTGCAATGCTAAGATCACAGTTCAACCCAAGGGAAGCGCATGGTTAAGTCTAAAGACGTCTTTATTTGTCAAAACTGTGGAGCTGCTGCTCCAAAATGGCAGGGACAATGTGCCACCTGCGGCGAATGGAATACCTTATCTGCCGAGACACGCACTGCGGCCCGGGCTGATTCAAGGCGCACCGAACGGACTGATATTTCGACCACACTGGCGTTGGAGGCCATGCACGATGAACCCCGCCTCACCACAGGATCCAGCGAACTTGATCGAGTCCTCGGGGGAGGATTGGTCCCCGGATCGGTGACCCTCATTGGCGGAGATCCGGGTATCGGAAAATCGACCTTAATGCTGCAGGCTGCTGCGGCATTGAACGGGCTTGGACCTGTTTTGTACGCCACCGGCGAAGAGTCGCTAAAACAAGTCGCTTTGCGCGCCCGTCGCCTAGGATTAGAGCGGGCTGACGCGCGTTTGATTGCCGAAACCTGCGTCGAAGATATTGTGGCGGCGGCAACCCGTCTTGGCGCCAAAGTATTGATTGTCGATTCTATACAAACGATGCATTCACAGCGAGTTGAATCTGCGCCCGGGGCGGTTTCGCAACTTCGCGAATGTACTGCCGAATTAGTTCGCTTTGCGAAGGCGGGCGGGCCGGCCATATTGTTAGTCGGTCACGTCACTAAAGAGGGGCAAATTGCTGGACCACGGGTGCTTGAGCATATGGTGGATACCGTCCTGTATTTTGAAAGCGATACGGGTAGCCGCTTCCGAGTTTTACGTTCGGTAAAGAATCGTTTTGGTGCCGCCAACGAGATCGGTGTATTTGCAATGCTCGAGCAGGGCTTGCGGGAGGTCACAAATCCGTCGGCGATCTTTTTGTCACGACATTCTGAACCCGTATCGGGAAGTGTTATTACCGTGATGCGTGAGGGGACCCGTTCGTTGTTGATCGAAGTACAAGTGTTGGCTGACCCATCGCTGGGTTCTAATCCGCGACGCGTGGCCGTGGGCATCGATGGCAATCGATTGACGATGCTGTTAGCGGTGGCACATCGACATGCGGGTCTGTTACTGCAAGGGCAAGACGTGTTTGCCAACGTCGTTGGCGGCGTCAGGCTCGCGGAGACTGCTGGCGATCTTGCGATTGTCTTAGCGGCACGTTCGAGTCTACGGGACACTCCCTTGCCGAATACGTTGGTAGCCTTTGGCGAATTAGGTTTAGCCGGTGAAATTCGTCCCGTACCCTTCGGCGAGGAAAGACTGCGTGAAGCGGCTAAACATGGCTTTAAGTTAGCGATAGTACCTGATGCCAATGTGCCTAAAAAGCCGCCTGAAGGTATGACAGTGCGCGGCGTGAGTCGCTTAAACCAAGCGCTCGACGTATTTTAGGAGATCACCAAATTAGGAAGTTACCAAATTAGTCGTTGCGACGGGCGGTCGAATACGCACGGTTTTAACCGCATTATCTCCAGTTTGTAGTACCTCTATCATGTAGTTCGCCAGTTTCAGAGTGGTCCCTGGCTCCGGAATCGTTTCTAGAAACTCAACGATCAATCCGTTCAATGTCTTGGGTCCGTCGGTGGGAAGATTCCAACGCATAGAGCGATTTAAGGCCCGAATGGTGGTTGAGGCATTGGCTACGTAGCTTCCGTCCGTTTCCTTGTGCACATCTTTATGCATCATCGTGGCCGGGTCTGTGGTGAATTCACCCACTATTTCCTCAAGAATATCCTCAAGGGTTACTAGGCCCTGAATGTCGCCGTATTCGTCGACCACGAAAGCCATACGGCGCTTGTCCCGCTGAAAATTAGATAGTTGCAGGTTAAGTGTAGTGCCAGATGGCACAAAATAGGCCTCGCGAGCACTCGCCACTTCGATTAGGCTCTTGCGATCCAAACGACCACGCGCCAATTCATGGACCACACGCTTCATATGCAAAACGCCGATGAGGCGATCTATTTCACCCTCGTATACGGGTAAACGAGTGTGCTGGCATTGACGAAGTTGTTCGACAACTTGATCCCAGTCATCCTCCACATCGATACCGACAATTTCATTGCGCGGAATCATGATGTCTTCAACCGTGGCACTTTCAAGATCTAAAATACTGACCAACATTTGCTGATGGCGGTGCGGGATCATCGCGCCGGCTTCTGCGACCACCGTGCGAAATTCCTCGCTACTGAGAGAATTTGACGCTTGTTGTTGCGACGCGCCAAGAAGCCGCAATACGCCATTCGCTAACAAGTTGGTCGCCCACACAAACGGATAGAGGAGTCGCAGTAGCGGTGTGTAGACATACGCCGACGGAAGCGCGAGCCGAGCGGGGTGTAACGCGCCGAAGGTTTTCGGGGCAACTTCGCAAAAAATCAGCATGATAAATGTAAGCGCAATGACGCAGATAGCCACCAAAAAATCGCCACCCAACCGAAATGCAATGAGACCTACTAAGGTCGGTGTCACCACATTCACAATAGTGCTCAGCAACAAAATTAGACCGATCAGGCGATCAGGGCGCGCGAGTAATTTTTCCGTCAGTCGTGCACCACGATGACCGGCATTGGCCTGGTGACGTAGTCGATAGCGATTCAGCCTCATCAAGGCCGTTTCACTGCCCGCTAAGAACGCGGCCAAAATTAGCAGTGCCACTAAGCTACCAAACATGAGTCCGAGCGTGGGGTGTGCCATTCGCGTGGGGCTAGCCCCAATGCCGTCCGAGTATATTTTCAAGCACGTATTTTGAACCAAAATATGCCAATACCAGCACCCCAAATCCGCTCAAAGTCCATCGCACTGCCGATCGTCCACGCCAGCCATAACGGGTTCGTCCGATCAAAAGTACGCCGAAAATGACCCAGGCGATAAGCGACAATATTGTTTTATGCTCAAGATGTTGGGCAAATAAATTAGTGATAAAGACAAACCCAGTGAATAGCGCGAGAGTCAGTAGCACGAACCCCGCACCGATCAGCCGAAACATAATTTTTTCGAGCGTGTCGAGTGGCGGCAGCACGCTGGGTAGATCGGCGATTCGCCGCGTACGCAACCGGCGATCGAGGAATACTAACAATAGCGCAGTGGCGGCTGCGGCAAACAGCAGCGCGGCAGCACCCATTGAAAGCATAATGTGAGCCGTGAGCTCCCAACCCGGTGCTGTGGATTCTGCAAACTCACGCGGGCCGCCCGTTACTGCGGCGCCCACTCCTGCGCACGCTAACAGAATTGCCCCTAGTACCCGATTTTGCCGCTCAATTGCAAAACACAGGGCTAGCACCGCAATGGTCCATGCCAACAAAGAAATTGACGTAGTTAAACCAAAATTGGAGGATCCCGTGAAACGCATAACCCCAACCAGTGCTCCGCTATGGGCGAAGAGGGCGGCAATACTCAAACCCCAGGCAAAGGGTTCGAGCCGTGGATTGCGTATGGTTCGCAGCATGACCCAGGCACTGGCGCTATACAGCAGCAATAGAATGCCAGCGGATATCACGAGGTGTAAATATGTGAATGCGGGCGTCACGACCCGCAAATAATGACATAAAGCACGTAAGTACGCCTAGCTGCCGCTGAAATCAAACCGTAAATCACACTATAATGGGGTTATGTTTGACACATTAACTGAAAAGCTTTCCTCGGCGGTGCGTTCGATGTCGGGTCGCGGTCGACTAACCGACGAGAATATCGCGGATACCGTGCGCCAGGTACGAATGGCATTACTGGATGCCGACGTTGCTCTGCCTGTCGTTAAGACTTTTACGGAGTCGATAAAGACGCGTGCAATCGGCGTAGAGGTGACCAAGAGCCTGACCCCGGGGCAGGCTTTTATCAAGGTCGTGCATGAGGAACTCGTGCGACTCATGGGCGAGCCGAGTACCGGACTTAATCTTCGGGCTCAAAGGCCGGTGGTAGTCATGCTAGCCGGGTTGCAGGGCGCGGGTAAGACCACGACCGCGGGAAAACTGGCCCGTTGGCTGATCGAAAAGGAAAAAAAGAAAGTTTTAATGGTGAGCACCGACGTTTATCGACCTGCTGCGATTCTACAGTTGCAGACTCTAGCTACGCAGGTGGGTGCAGGGTTTGCCGCGAGTCATGCCGGGGAAGAGCCGGTAGCGATTGCGCAGCGCGCTTTGACCGAAGCGACTTTGCAGGCATACGACGTGCTATTGCTGGATACCGCAGGCCGCTTGCACGTGGACGCCGAGATGATGGCGGAAGTGCAAATGCTGGAAACCGTCCTTAAAGCGCACCAGCGATTATTTGTGGTCGACAGTATGGCGGGCCAGGACGCCGTCAATGCGGCGCGGGCCTTTGATGAAGCGCTAAGCCTTACCGGGGTGATTCTCACAAAAACTGACGGCGATGCCCGAGGAGGTGCTGCGCTGTCGGTGCGGCAAATTACCGGCAAACCCATTATTTTTGTGGGTACGGGAGAGAAATCTGACGCGTTGGAGCTGTTTCAGCCCGAACGTATAGCCTCCCGCATCTTAGGCATGGGCGATGTGTTATCGCTGGTAGAACAAGTTCAGTCGCAGGTTGATCAGGAAAAGGCCGAAAAGCTGGCCCAGAAGATTAGCAAGGGCAAGGCTTTTGATTTGGCGGATTTACGCGATCAGTTGAGCCAACTCCACAATATGGGTGGCATGTCCGCCTTGCTAGATAAGCTCCCGGCGCAAATGAAGGCCAATGCGAGTGCTGCTGCCAGCGCGGTAAATCCTAAGGCTTTGAAGCGCCAAATGGGGATTATCGACTCTATGACACCCCGAGAACGGCGTCGTCCCGATATGCTGGATAGTTCCCGTAAACGCCGCATTGCCAACGGTGCGGGGGTTCCCCTACCAGAGCTTAATCGTCTTTTGAAGCAATTTGACCATATGCAGAAGACCATGAAGAAATTCGCAAAAGGCGGCATGTTGAAGAATATGATGCGCGGCTTGGGCGGGCGTCTCCCCCATTAGGTTAAAGATAAGGTTGCCCTTGACCCCTGATTGTCATTACAATTGTCGGCTAGGCACAGGCTTCGCTTTAGCTCTTCTTCAAGGTGAAAAACGATGGTGACGATCCGATTGACTCGACGGGGCGGCAAAAAAACGCCTTTTTATCATGTTGTAGTGACGGATAGTCGCAAACGTCAAGGCGGCACCAGCCTTGAAAGTGTTGGCTTGTTTAACCCTGTCGCACGCGGCGCCGAAGTGAAACTACGGCTGGACGTGGCTCGCATCGAACATTGGGCCTCGAAAGGCGCCAGGATGTCGGATCGCGTCAAGCAGCTGTTGACTACTTTCCGCAAGCAGGCGGCCTGAGGGTCGGCCTGAGTTTCGGAGTGTAGCGGTGAGCGACCCAGCGCTCATTCAGATCGGTAGCATAGGGGCGCCCTTCGGCGTTCGAGGCTGGGTCAAGTTGCGTTCATTCACTGAACCCGCTGCGCGACTGTTAGAACATCGTAGCTTGCACGTTGGCCGTGAGGGAGCGTGGCGAGTTTATCGCATAGAGGAGAGCGGCCGTAGCGGTGGTCAACTGACTGCCAAGTTTGAAGGCATCCGTGATCGAGACCAGGCCATTGGTCTGCGGGGTGCCGAGATCTGTGTATTACGTGCCGAACTACCGGCCCGTGCAGAAAATGATTACTACCGAGCCGACCTATTGGGTTGCGAGGTGGTGAATATGAGTGAGGCCAGTTTCGGGACTGTGCAACATTTTATTGAAACACCGGCGCATGCTTTTATGGTGGTGCGCGGTGAGAAGGAATATTGGATACCCGCCTTGCCGCAGTATTTGCGACGAGTAGATTTGAAGTCACGGCGTATTGTTGTGGATTGGGACAGCGGACCCACCTAACGTGCGGATTGCGGTCGTCACGTTGTTTCCTGTGATGTTGCGCGAGGCGCTCGCGCACGGCGTGCTAGGACGGGCGATAGACAACGCAGTCCTTAAAGTCGAGTGTTTTGATCCGCGGCTGCACACCCATGATGTGCATCATACGGTTGATGATCGACCCTACGGGGGCGGTCCGGGCATGGTGATGAAAGTTGAGCCATTACGCGACGCGTTGCAGGTCGCGACGACTAGTATGCCGTTAGGCTCACGGCGCGTGTATTTAGGGGCAGATGGGACAAAATTTGACCAAGCCGTAGCACGACAAGCGAGTGCTTGGCCTGGTTTGGTGCTGGTAGCGGGGCGCTATGAGGGCGTTGATGAACGTTTTCTAAAGAGCGAGATCGACGAACAATGGTCGATAGGCGATTATGTGCTCTCGGGTGGCGAGTTACCGGCACTCGTGGTGATCGATGCGATCGCGAGATTGTTGCCCGGTACCTTAGGCTCGGCGCAATCGGCTGTGGAAGAGTCATTCAGTGACGGCTTGGTAGATTGGCCGCACTATACGCGTCCACCGCAGGTGGGCACAGACGAGGTGCCTGCGGTATTGATGGGCGGGGATCATGCGGCAATTCAGCGCTGGCGATTGCAGCAAGCTCTGGGGCGCACTTGGTTGCGTAGGCCAGAAATGCTGGAACGCCGTGGAATGAGTGCAGAAGAACGAATAATGTTGGAAGAATTTAAGAAGGCGAGGTCGATGTTATGAATAAGATTATTCAACAATTAAACAGTGAACGTGCAACACGGACACTTCCCGAATTTAATCCTGGCGATACGATAATCGTGCAGGTGAAAGTCGTTGAGGGTGAGCGAGAGCGTGTTCAGGCCTACGAAGGGGTGGTCATCGCGATGAAGCACCGCGGCCTTAATTCGTCATTTACGGTGCGAAAAATATCGCACGGCGAGGGCGTTGAACGGGTATTTCAGACGTATAGTCCGGCAATTAGTGAAGTCAGCGTAAAGCGCCGGGGGGCCGTGCGCCGTGCCAAACTTTACTATTTGCGAGAACTCTCTGGGAAGGCTGCCCGTATCGACGAGAAGACTTGACATCTAAATAATGGGTGTTGGAGCCGCGTTGCGGGGATTTTTGGGGATACTTTGGCGGCTGCTTGACGGCGTTCGTAAGGTTCTGCATCTAATTTTATTGCTAACCATTGCCGGCTTTCTAGTTGCGGCATTTCATACCTCTATCCCCTCGGTGCCCAAGTCAGCGGCATTGGTTATTGCGCCAGAGGGGGAGTTGGTCGAGCAGTTGGCGACCGACCCTTTGCGCCGCGCTTTTGGTCAGGCGTCGGGCGGTCCCTCGCCTGAAACTTTGCTGAAAGACGTCACCGACGCTATTGATGCGGCTAAGAACGATTCGCGCATCAAATTGATTGTTCTGGATTTGGCGCAGATGGATAAATCGGGCTTATCTAAGCTGCAAGAAATTGCTGCCTCGCTGCGTGAATTTCGCACCTCCGGTAAGCGTGTAGTGGTTGCTGCCGATTTTCTCGATCAAGATCAGTATTATCTTGCTGCGCAGGCCGGCGAGCTGTATCTCGATCCTCTCGGCACGATCGAAATTACCGGCTTTAGTTATTACCGTATGTTTTTGAAAGATACGATCGATAAGCTTGGGGTGGACGTTAATATTTACCGAGCGGGTACTTATAAAAGCTATACCGATCAATATTCGCGTAGTGAAATGTCTGCAGCTGAGCGCCAAGAAAGTACTGTTTGGTTGGATGCGTTGTGGAATTCCTACCAGCAGGATGTCACGCGAGCTCGCTCCTTGCCTATCAAAGCACTGAGCGAATATATTGGAGACCAAGCGGCTGCATTGGCCGCTGTAAATGGCGATGCGGCCAAGCTTGCTTTACAAAAGGGCTTGGTCACCGCCTTGAAGAGTCGACGCCAGGTCGCCGACGAACTCAAGGGTTTGGTGGGCGAGGATGACGATTCGCATTCGTTCAATGCGGTGGGACTGAATCAATATTTGGTCTCAGTCAGGTCCAAACTGGTGTTGAAAAGTAAATCCGCGGCGCGCGTCGGAATTGTCGTGGCATCCGGCGAAATTCTCGACGGTCGTCAACCACCGGGTACCATCGGAGGTGATAGTACGGTCGACGTATTGCGTTCGGCACGTTACGATAATTCGGTGAAGGCGGTGGTGCTGCGCGTTGATAGTCCCGGTGGCAGCATGTTTGCCTCAGAGCAGATCTTGCGCGAAGTACAAAATTTGCGCAAAGCTGGTAAACCGGTGGTGGTCTCGATGAGCACGTATGCGGCATCAGGGGGCTACTACATTGCGGCTGCTGCAAATCAAATTTTTGCGAGTTCCACCACCCTCACTGGGTCAATAGGAGTGTTTTCGGTGGTGCCTACCTTTGCGCGTACGCTCGCAAAGCTAGGCGTCACTGTAGATGGTATTGGGACTACGCCGCTAGCGGGTTCTATGCGTCTTGATCGCAGTATCTCGCCTGAAATGAGTAAGTTGTTACAGAATTCTGTCGACCATGCTTACTCTGTTTTTATGCAACGTGTTGCGGATGGTCGTAAAAAATCCGTTGAAGATGTGGATAAAATTGCTCAGGGTCGAGTATGGGCCGGTGTGGACGCGCAACGTATCGGACTGGTCGATCACCTTGGAGGACTCAAAGATGCGACTGAGGCTGCCGCAAAACTAGCGGAACTCGGCAGCGATTATGAAGCGGAATATATCGAAAGCGATCTTTCGCTGCGCGAACAACTGCTCATGCAATTGCATTCACAAGTCTCGCGCGTAGGGTATGCACTCGGGCTATTTCCTAGGGCTAGTAGCATCGTTGAGATTTTAGATCCGGTCCTAAAACAGGCAACAGATATTGCCCGTCTAAATGATCCCCGCGGGTTATACGCCTATTGTTGGTGTCAAGAACCACGCGATCTGCGTCAGGTGCTTAGAGGCTCGACCAGTCTAAAATAACTTTGGTTGATTTTCCGGAATTCATGATTTCAAATCCATCGCGATAATCATGGACTCCAATTCGATGAGTAATCACCGGTCGTATATTTAAGCCGCTTTGTAGCATGCTGGACATTTTGTACCAGGTCTCGAACATTTCCCGCCCGTAAATGCCCTTGATGACCAGTCCTTTAAAAATAATTAAATTCCAATCTACCGCTGTGTCTCCGGGTGGAATTCCGAGTAATGAAATACTACCGCCGTGATTCATAGTGCGCAGCATCTCCCGTAGCGCCGTAGGATTGCCGGACATCTCGAAGCCCACGTCAAAGCCTTCCTCCATGCCGAGCTCGCGCATGACGTTATCCAGCGACTCTCGACTAACGTTGACGACCCTGGAGGCTCCTAGGCTCGCTGCAATCTCCAGGCGATAATCATTGACGTCGGTAATGACCACATGTCTGGCACCGCAATGGCGCGCGATAGCTACCGCCATAATGCCGATTGGGCCTGCGCCGGTGATCAGCACATCCTCGCCGACCACAGTAAACGCTAGAGCCGTGTGCGTGGCATTGCCGAAAGGATCCAGAATGGCGGCGATCTCATCATCGATAGCAGCGGAGAGCTTGAATACATTAACGGCGGGTATCGCCAGATACTCGGCAAACGCACCCGCTCGATTCACGCCAACGCCTAAGGTATTGCGGCATAGGTGACGGCGCCCCGCACGACAATTGCGGCAAAATCCGCAAGTGATGTGCCCTTCTCCCGAGACGCGATCACCCACTTGCAAGCCGCGAACTTCACTGCCAAGTTCAACAATTTCACCACAGTATTCATGACCTATTGCCATGGGCACCGGTACGCTTTTCTGCGCCCATGCGTCCCAGTTATAAATATGCATATCAGTACCACAAATAGCCGTACGTCTTATTTTAATAAGTACGTCATTATGGCCGACACTAGGTTCCGCTACGTCCTGCATCCATATACCGGGTTCTGCATGCGCTTTGACTAGAGCTTTCATTCATTTTCCTTAAGATATAACGCCAAGCTGTCGTGCAGCGCCGCTTAATATTGTGATCACATGATCTAATTGTTCCAAGCTGTGCGCAGCATTCATTTGAGTGCGGATACGCGCCTTGCCGTGCGGCACCACCGGGAACGCAAATGCCACCACGTACACGCCGGCCGCTTGGGCTAGTTCAGCCAGGCGCACCGCCAGCGGTGCCTCGCCCAACATAATAGGGATAATAGGGTGTTCGCCCGGCAACAGCGAAAAGCCCAATTGCTGCATCTGAGCACGAAAATAGCGCGCATTGCTGTGCAGTCGCTGACGTAAGGTGTCAGTGCTCTCCAAAATATTCAAAGCACACATGGTTCCGGCGGCCACCATGGGCGCAATACTATTGGAAAAAAGGTATGGGCGCGATCGCTGACGTAGCCACGCCACAATGTCTTGGCTGGCACTGATATAGCCGCCGCTAGCTCCGCCCAACGCTTTGCCGAGTGTTCCGGTGAGGATGTCGATGCGTTGCATCACATCACAGAATTCATGAGATCCGCGGCCGTGCTTACCCATAAAACCAGTGGCGTGTGAATCGTCAACCATGACTAGCGCATTGAAGCGCTCAGCCAGATCGCATATATCACGCAATTTTGCGATTGATCCGTCCATCGAAAATACGCCGTCTGTGGCTATCAAACGTACCCGCGCATCGGCGCACTGTTGTAAGCAATGCTCAAGTTCATTCATATCATTGTTGGCATAGCGAAGGCGCTTGGCCTTGCACAAACGAATACCGTCAATGATGCTGGCGTGATTGAGCGAGTCACTAATGATGGCGTCTTTTTCATCGAGCAAGGTTTCAAATAATCCACCGTTAGCATCGAAGCACGAAGAGTACAGAATCGTGTCCTGCATACCTAGATAGCTGCTCAGTCGTTGCTCAAGTTCCCGATGTACGCTCATAGTGCCGCAAATAAACCGAACCGAGGCTGCGCCGTAACCAAATTTATCCAGCGCTCGGTGCGCAGCGCTTATAATATCGGGATGATTGGCGAGACCCAAATAGTTATTGGCGCACAAATTAATCATTTCGCGCCCATCAGCCAGTGTAATTACTGGACCTTGTGCCGAGCCGATGACCAGTTCACGCTTGAGTAATCCTGCGCCCTCAAGTGCTTGGGCGTCTTCCTTGAGTCGCTCACGAAAAGTTTTCATAGGGATATTATAGTGGAACATCGCTTGGATCGATGGCTTTGGTTTACTAAGGTTTACAAAACGCGGCGGCTCGCGACCGAAGCGATTGACGGCGGCAAAGTGCATTTGAACGCGGCGCGTGTCAAACCGGCCCATCGCGTGCGGATTGACGATCAGATTACGGTATCGTTACAGGGGGTCACGGCCGAGTTCAGTGTTTTGGGACTGCCACATCGACGCGGTTCTGCGGCCGAGGCTAGCGCTCAGTATCTGGAGACGCCTGCGAGCCTTGCGCGACGAGCGTTATTCCGGGAACAACATCGTCTGGCGCAGCTGACACGGCCTAGACCGCCGGTTCGACCTGATAAACGCGATCGACGCTTGTTGATGAAACTACAGCGCGATCAAACCTAAACCCATAGATCGGCCATGCTTTCTGGATCGTCGAGATCACAGAGTTGTGCGGTCTCAGGCGTTAGTTGCTCCCAACTGATACCGCTCCATTCTGCGGTCGCCAGCCCCGCAGTGGGCAAATCTCGATTTTGCGGTTTGGGCCCAAGTCGACTCGCTAAATGGCTGAGGCCTGGATTGTGACCGCATACGAGCACATGGTGAGCGCTGGCCGGTAGCCTTTGAACCAGTCGCCAGATACTCTCAGCGCTGGCTAAGTAGAGTTCCCGCGCGCATTGGATTTGCTTTGGATCACATTCACTAAAATTGGCGATTATTTCTGCGGTAGCCCAGGTCCGCTCGGAGGGGCTCACTAAAATAAGATCAGGGACCAAGCTGCGTAGGCGTAGGCGCTTACCCATCTCTTCTGCTTCTATTGCGCCGCGATGCGTGAGGCTGCGTTCAAAATCCTCATCGCAGGTGTCGATGGGTTGCGCCTGGCCGTGGCGCAGTAGGGTCAGACGGCGAGAAGTCATTGCGGCTTACATCATACCGGTCTGTAAGCGGGCGGCGTCCGACATCATCGATTGGTTCCAGGGTGGATCGAATACCAGCTCCACGTTGGCGTGGGTCACTGAAGCCACGATTTGTACTTTGTCACGAACGTCCTGCACCAAAACTTCACCCATGCCGCAGCCTGGTGCGGTGAGCGTCATTTTAATGTCCACAGTGCGCGAAGCATCGGCGTTTTTGCTGATATCACAGGTATAAATTAAGCCGAGGTCTACAATGTTGACTGGAATTTCCGGGTCGTAACAGGTTTTGAGTTGTTGCCATATGATGTTCTTGAAATCATCCTCAGAAGCACCCGGCGGAACTTCGGGCGCGCTAGCCGCAGTCTTTCCGATAGCATCCGCATCCGACCCAACAATTCTAAAGAGATTACCGTCGATATAGACCGTAAAGCTGCCTCCCAGTGCTTGTGTGACGTAACCCACCGCGCCAATTTTTAGATTAACTTCCACACCTGCTGGAATCGCGACCGCTTTGATTTCGCGTTGTACTACAAAGGCTTCATTATCATGCGAGTACATAACTGTAAAATTACTCGGTGGTAGCGGGTGGACGTAAAGCCGATACTAGGGTATGCCAGCATAGACTTGCGCACTTGACCCGAGCGGGATACCCGCGTACCCCTGAAAGGGCCGCTAATTTCCCCAGTTCATCCGCGTTAGCGGCGTCATTGGTCAAAAGCTCATGAACGCGTTCAAATAATACGAGTGCCTGATCGCGAGTCTTCCCCTTGACCGCCTCAGTCATCAATGAGGTCGAGGCGGTGGAGATAGCGCATCCTTGACCTTCAAATCGAATGTCAGAGATGAGTTCTCCCGCGAATTTTAGACGCAAAGTAAGGCGATCGCCGCATAGAGGATTAAAACCCTCAAGGCTGGCATCGGCAGGTTCAAGCGGTCCAAAGTTACGCGGTTTACGATTGTGGTCAAGAATGACGTCGCGATATAGATCTTGTAGGTCCATACATAATCCTATTCAGGAAAAAATCTTGACGGCATGCTCGATGGCGCCGCCTAAACGGTCAACTTCCTCAAGCGTATTGTAGAATGCAAATGATGCCCGAGCGGTGGCGGGTACCTTAAAGTATTCCATCACGGGCATGGCGCAGTGGTGGCCGGTACGTATCGCGATACCTTCTTCATTAAGAATTGTTCCAAGATCATGCGGGTGCACACCTTCAACCAGAAAAGACACTAAGCTAGCTTTATTCGTGGCGGTACCAATAATCTTGAGGCCTGGAATTTTCCCTAGGCGGTCAGTGGCATGCTCTAAAAGCGCTGTTTCGTGGGCATGCGCGGCATCGCGGTCGAGACTGTTAAGAAAATCAACGGCCGCTCCTAAACCGATTACACCGGAAATATTAGGAGTCCCCGCTTCGAATTTATTAGGTAAACCGTTGTACGTGGTTTTTGTAAAACTTACCGTCAAAATCATGTCGCCGCCGCCTTGCCAGGGAGGCATCATTTCTAATAGGGCTTCGCGTCCGTACAGCACTCCCGTGCCGGTCGGGGCGAACATTTTGTGACCGGAAAATACATAGAAATCACAGCCGAGTGCTTGTACGTTGACGGGAAAATGTGCAATGGCTTGTGCGCCGTCAATTAGGGTGGTGATGCCGCGAGCTTTCGCAGCTTCAATTAGTTTTTGGATGGGCAATACCGTGCCTAGCGCATTGGAGACATGCGCAAAGGCAAATATGCGTGTGCGTGACCCCATGAGCGCTATTGCTGCCTCAAGATGGATCTCGCCCTGCGAATCCATTGGCACGACAACGAGCTTTGCGCCAGTCTGTTCGCAGACCATTTGCCACGGTACGATATTGGCATGATGTTCTAAGTGAGTGATTAGAATTTCATCATTCACCTTGAGTAGCGGTCTTGCATAGCTTTGCGCCACCAGATTGATCGCCTCGGTAGTGCCGCGCGTAAATATAATTTCACGCGAAGACTTGGCGCCCAAGAATTTCACCATGCGCTCACGTGCGCTTTCATACAGCTCAGTAGCTTCTTCGCTCAAGGTATGAACACCACGATGAATGTTGGAATGATGATTTCGTTCATAATCATTGACCGCGTCGATGACACTATTGTGTCGTTGGGCTGAGGCGCCGCTGTCCAAGTAAGCCAATGGTTTGCCGTGTATGACACGGGCTAACGCCGGAAACTCTTGCCGGATCCCTGATAAAGAAAAAGTCATTGAAATTCCCGTAACAATTGTGAATTTGGCAATTGGCTGACCAGCACATTTTCAATCGCTGATCGAGCCCCGGCAACCGACATGCCTGTTAACACGTCGGCGAGAAAAGCATATACCAATAGGCTTTGAGCGGTGTTGCGATCAAGGCCCCGAGATAGCATATAAAACAGCATATCGGGGTCCAACCGGCCCGTGGTCGCACCGTGCGCACACTTAACTTCATCGGTGTGAATTTCCAATTGTGGCCGGGTATCAATTTCAGCCTTGGGCGATAACAGTAAGCCACGACAGGACTGCTGTGAGTCGGAGTGTTGCGCGCCGACTTCGACCACGACCTTGCTATTAATTATGACCCGACTTTCATCGCTAGCGATGGCGCGAGCCGTTTGTCTACTGGTGGTATTGGGTGCGTTATGCCGCGCTATATTGACGCAATCGATGTGTCTACTCGCATGCCCTACCAGAAGCGAGTAATTGTCTAGCGCGGCGCCGGGTTGGTTGAGTTCGGCTTCTAAATTGGTACGAACTAGCCCGCCGCCCAAGACAATCGTGAATTGTTGGCAATGACTATCTCGACCGAGGCGAATGTCTAAGCTATCAATATGGCTGCTATTAGATTCGGTTGAGAAAATTCGATAATGCTCGATTTTAGCGTTATCGCCAATGGCTAGATGGGTCACGGAATTTGAAAATACGCTTTGGCGACTCGCTCCCACGTGATGTTCGATGATGGTCGCAGTCGAGTTGTTAGCTGCTTCGATGATAACGCGTGGATAGTTGCTAACGGGTGCAGTTGCGCCGGACAGCGTATTGCCGCTGGAGACGTGAATAATTAGTACAGGAGCATTTACTTTTTCAGCTATTTTTAAATGTAATCCGTCGACGCACAGTGCATTATTAAGCAGTAGCCAGCGTCGTTGCTCTAAGTCGGACAAGGGTTGTAAGAACTTTACCAAAGTTTCGGGGTTTGTTTTCGCGATTCTTTCAAGGCTATTAATCGAAATCCCGCTAAAGAATCGCTGATCGAGTGTGGCAAGCTGAGGGTAACCATTGACCATAAGGATGGTAGGTATGCCGCTAGCAGCCAACCAGGAAAGTTCGGCGCTGCCAGCGCTAGATGTGAAGGGCACATCAGGTGCATCCACAAAATGCGAAGCAGCCAATTGGCGCAGATTAGTATGACGCCAACTCTCGTCGCGAGCGGAGGGTAACCCGAGGCTTACGAACCGTCGCATGGCTTGTTCTCGCAAACCGTGAATGGGCCCGGCATTGCGAATGGGATCGACGCTGCGTCGTTGCCATTGCTCTTCAAATGAGCGCATAGCCGAGCTTACCATCATGCCGCAGCGCTCTCTCGCACCCAATCATAGCCGCGACGCTCGAGTTCAAGCGCTAGCGATTTGTCGCCTGATTTCAGGATTCGACCGCCGGATAGCACATGCACATGATCGGGGACAATATAGTCCAGCAATCGTTGGTAGTGAGTGACCAGCACAATGGCGCGACTTTGGCTTCGCAGACTATTCACACCCAGTGCGACAATCTTCAGTGCGTCGATATCGAGCCCAGAATCGGTTTCGTCGAGAATAGCTAATTTTGGCTCTAAGACCAACATTTGTAATATTTCGTTACGTTTCTTCTCGCCACCAGAAAATCCCTCGTTCACACCACGAGTTAAAAAACTCTCGCTCATTTGCATGAGTTTCATTTTTTGCTTAATCAACGTCAAGAACTCGTAGGCATCGACTTCTGGCTCTCCGGCGGCTTTGCGTTTGGCATTTAATGCAGCTTTAAGTAAGTAGACATTGTTCACCCCGGGAATTTCCACCGGGTATTGGAAGCCTAAAAATAGGCCCGCGCGGGCTCGCTCTTCGGTGGATAAGGCCAGTAAGTCATGACCGTCAAAATTCACCGTACCTGCGGTTACTTCGTATTCCGGGCGGCCCGCTAAAACTTGCGCTAGGGTACTTTTGCCCGACCCGTTCGGTCCCATAATGGCATGTACTTCGCCTGCGTTGACCGCAAGGTCGATTCCATTGAGGATGGTTTTATCGCCTATGCGCGCGTTTAAATTCGAGATTTTTAACAAGATTTTTTCCTTTGCGTTAGCCGACCGCGCCTTCCAAGCTGACGGCAAGAAGATTTTGCGCTTCGACCGCAAATTCCATCGGCAATTCTTTGAAGACCACTTTGCAGAATCCATTCACAATCATATTGACTGCATCTTCCGCTGAAATGCCGCGTTGTAGACAATAAAATAACTGGTCTTCACCTATTTTTGATGTACTTGCTTCGTGTTCTACGGTAGCGCTAGTATTTTTGACTTCCATGTAGGGAAATGTATGGGCGGCACAATTCGGGCCCATGAGCAGCGAGTCGCACTGCGTAAAATTTCGAGCACCGATTGCGCTGGGCAGTATTTTAACTAAACCGCGATAGGTGTTTTCGGCGTGACCAGCTGAAATACCTTTTGAGACAATGGTGCTGCGCGAGTTGCGGCCGATATGAATCATTTTGGTGCCGGTATCAGCCTGTTGGTAGTTGTTAGCCACTGCTACCGAATAGAATTCGCCCACCGAGTTCTCCCCCCGCAATACACAGCTAGGGTATTTCCATGTAATGGCCGACCCAGTTTCTACCTGAGTCCAGGAAATCTTGGCGTTACGCCCCCGACATTCACCACGTTTGGTAACAAAATTATAAATTCCACCGACGCCATTCTCATCGCCGGGATACCAATTCTGTACTGTTGAATATTTAATTCGAGCATCATCCAGCGCCACTAGCTCAACCACTGCCGCATGCAATTGATTTTCATCGCGCATTGGTGCCGTGCACCCTTCTAGATAACTGACCGTGGCACCTTCCGCCGCAATAATCAGCGTACGCTCGAACTGTCCGGTTTTCGCGGCATTAATTCTAAAGTAAGTTGATAGCTCCATGGGGCAGCGCACACCTTTGGGTACGTAAACAAATGAACCGTCGGAAAAAACAGCCGAATTGAGCGCCGCGAAAAAGTTATCACCAATGGGTACTACTGTCCCTAAGTACTGTTCAACCAAATCGGGGTGATTGAGCACTGCATCGGAAAATGAGCAAAATATGACGCCCGCTTTTGCGAGTTTGTCTTTGAAGGTGGTGGCTACCGAGACGCTGTCAAACACTGCGTCCACAGCGACACCAGCGAGCCTTGCGCGTTCGTGCAAGGGGATGCCTAACTTGGCGTAGGTCGCGAGCAGCTTTGGATCTACTTCATCCAGGCTTTTTGGGGCATTCGCCGGCGCCCGAGGTGCCGAGTAGTAGGAGATATCTTGATAATCAATGGGCTTGTAATGTACATGAGCCCAGTTTGGTTCTCTCAGGGTTTGCCAGTGCTTGAATGCCTTGAGGCGCCAGTTGAGTAAGAACCCAGGTTCGCGTTTTTTTTGGGAAATCGCTCGCACAACGTTTTCATCGAGTCCAACAGGAAAACTGTCCGATTCGATATCAGTCACGAATCCGTGCTGATATTTTTGGCTAATTAGGGCCTCAATGTCTTGGGGTTTACTGGCCACGGAGCAATCCAACTGATTTTGTTTTTTCCGCGGCTCGCTCAGGAATACGTCCCTTCGCCAAGTCAAGTCCCGCCAATTGATGTAGCGTTACCTCTTCCAATGCACGGCGAATAGCTGCATTCACCTTTTGCCAGGGTCCGCTGACTCGACAGCGGTGTTCAATGCCACACTGACTCGCGGCACCGCTGCATTCCGTGATGGCAATAGGTCCTTCGAAGACATCAAGAATTTGTGCAGCAGTGATTTCACTAGGGTCCCGTGCGAGACGGTATCCCCCCAACGATCCTTGCGAAGAGATCACCATCCCCGCACGCTGTAACTCTTTAAGCACCTTGCTGACGGTCGGCCGACTTAAATGAGTGCGTTCGGCGAGTTCTGCAGCAGCGCGGTGGCGCGTGGCTTCCTGCGCTAAGCTTGCGAGTACCACGGTTGCATAATCCGTAAGTTTTCCCATGCGTAACATATAGACTCGGTGCCCTAATTAGGGTGTGATAGCAAGCCAAAGAACTAAGTGGGACTAGTTTAGTCCTATTTGGGTCGAATTTCCACCCGCAGGGCGGTTACCGGGTAATTTTGTTATCCTTAACCAATTGAGAACCTAAGTGAAAGAATCTAAAAAGTGATCCCGCCTATGAACACACAAGAACTCACCGCGACTGCTCAGGCTTTGGTATCCAGAGGTAAAGGCATCTTGGCGGCTGATGAAAGTAATAGCACGCTTAAAAAACGCTTCGATACTATTAAGGTGGAGTCCACCGAAGAGAATCGACGTGCATACCGTGAATTGTTATTTACTGCGTCCGGGGTGGACGAGTACATCAGCGGCGTGATCTTGTATGACGAGACGCTGCGTCAAAAGACTCGGGAAGGTGTGGCTTTCCCGGTGTATTTGGCTCAGCACAACATGGTGCCCGGTATTAAAGTGGATTTGGGGGCAAAGGCTTTGCCAGAATTTCCGGGTGATACGATTACTGAAGGTCTCGATGGATTGCGTGAACGCCTCGCTGAGTATTATCGATTGGGTGCTCGATTTGCGAAATGGCGTGCCGTGCTAGATATGGATGCAGGTGGGCCTAGCGGCTATGCGGTTGACGCCAACGCAGCGGCGCTTGCTCGCTACGCTTCGTTGTGTCAAGAAGCAGGAATTGTTCCGATCGTAGAGCCTGAGGTATTGATGGAGGGCGGTCATACGCTACAACGTTGCGAGCAAGTGACGGATAGTGTTTTAGAAAGTGTTTTTGCACATTTGTATGCGGCACGGATTCACCTGGAAGGGATGATACTTAAACCGAACATGGTAATCGCGGGCAAGCAATGTTCGGTACCGGCATCGCCTGACGAAGTTGCTGGCGCGACAATTCGATGCTTGAGGCGGCACGTGCCGAGCGCGGTCCCAGGTATTGCGTTTTTATCGGGTGGCCAAACTCCGTCCGAGGCGACGTTACACCTGAATTTAATGAACGCTTCAGGAAAATTACCGTGGACACTGACATTTAGTTATGGTCGTGCTCTTCAAGAGGACGTCTTAATGAGCTGGAGCGGTAAAGCGGAGCGCGTCGACGCGGCTCAGCAGGCATTGTTCAAGCGCGCTAAATTGAACGGACTGGCCGCAACTGGGGTCTATAAGTCGTCCATGGAAAATACTCCATTCTAAAAACTTTAAACCTGTGGCTAGATCTGTGGCGACCTTCGGCGCGTCTGGTGATTCACCCATGAGTCAAGCCAACATCATAGAGATTCGTAACCTCAACTATGCCGTGGGAGGACGAACTGTTTTTGATGGCTTGGATATGGTGATTCCACGAGGTCGAGTAACCGCGGTTATGGGGCCTAGCGGTACCGGCAAGACCACACTGCTGCGCTTGGTTACTGGTCAGGTACTGGCAGATAGTGGCTCAGTTGAGGTGGCTGGTTCGGAAATTAAGTCGTTGACTCGTGAAGCGCTATATAAACTGCGTCAGCGTATGGGAATGCTTTTTCAAAACGGCGCCCTTTTGACGGATTTGAGTGTGTTTGAAAATGTCGCGTTTGCTTTGCGGGAGCACACGGATTTGCCGGAGCGCCTAATCCGGCAACTGGTCCTGACCAAGTTGCAAGCAGTGGGCCTGCGGGGGGCGGCCGAGCTTATGCCCTCAGAGTTGTCAGGTGGCATGAACCGACGGGTGGCTTTGGCGCGAGCCATTGTCATGGATCCAGAGATCTTAATTTACGATGAACCTTTCGTCGGATTGGATCCGATATCCATGGGCGTTATATTGCGTTTAATCCGCCGCTTAAATGATGTACTAGGTCTTACTAGCATCGTGGTATCTCATGATGTGAAAGAGATTTCATCGGTGGCCGATCAGATATTACTGTTGTCGGGTGGCAAGGTGGTTGCTAACGGCACGCCTAAGGAATTACATTCCAATCCATCAAAAATTGTTGCGCAGTTTATGGGTGGACTTGCTGATGGTCCGGTGCCTTTTCATTTCCCGGCCGCCGATTATTTTGGCGAATTACTCGCTCGTGAAGAGGCATAAACTTGTTTAAGGAATTGTGGAACAGTCTTTCCGAGTCGTTGATTGCGGCGGGCGCTTTGGTGCGTTTTTTATTCCGCTTATTGATCAATTCTCCGCGAGCGTTTTTGCGTGTGGATCTGATTGTTCAGCAAACCTATAATTCAGGGGCATTGTCGCTGGTCATTATTATGTTGTCCGGTCTTTTTGTCGGCATGGTTTTGGGCTTGCAGGGTTATCAGCTATTGCAGCGATTTGGTTCGGAAGAGGCCCTTGGCACCGCGGCCGCCATTGGTCTAGTTAAAGAGCTCGGGCCGGTAGTGACTGCGCTTCTATTTGCCGGAAGAGCCGGGACGGCGCTGACATCTGAACTGGGGCTCATGAAGGCTACCGATCAGTTATCGGCCATGGAAATGATGGCAATTGACCCCATACGCAGAGTTGTGGTTCCGCGATTTTTGGGCGGGGTTATTGCAATGCCGTTACTCGCGGCCATTTTTAGCATGGTTGGATTGTACGGAGCGCAATTAGTGGGTGTCCAAATCATGGGTGTGGATTCGGGCAGTTTCTGGTCACAGATGCGAGCGTCGGTTGGGATTGTGGATATTAGTGAGGGCATTGTTAAGAGTTGCGTGTTTGGTATCGCTTGTAGCGCCATTGCGGTGTATCAAGGCTATTACGCGGCACCGACTGCTGAGGGGGTGGGGCGGGCCACTACCAGCACCGTAGTGACCTCAGCGGTCGTAATATTGTTTTTAGACTATTTGATTACAGCTGCGTTTCTGTAAAGGATTGAATATATGCAAAAGTCGCGGACTTTAAATTTAGGGACAGGATTATTCGTGTTGCTAGGCTTTGCGGCCTTGTTTTTTTTGACCACGCAGACGACGAGCCGCGGCATTTCATTCGGTAATGCTCCGCATTTCGATGTGACGGCGAAATTTGACAATATTGGCGACCTTAAGGTGGGCGCGCCGGTTTCGATTTCAGGGGTTGAGGTGGGGCGCGTGACCAAAATTGAGTTTGACTCTAAGGTCTACAAAGCGGTGGTGTCGCTGCGTTTGGAGGCTAAATACAACCAAATACCGAGTGATAGCGATGCCAGTATTTTTACTCAAGGATTGTTGGGTGGAAAATTTATTGGTTTAAGTCCCGGCGGTGCGGAAACTTTTTTGAAGGATAAGGATCAAATTGACCAGACCCAGTCAGCAATAGTGCTTGAGAATTTAATTGGTCAATTTGTAGCGAATATTGGCAAAAGCGCGACGAGTGGAACCAGTTTGGATCCCTTCAAGACGGACGCCACCCATGTTACGGAGAAGTCGAAATGAACAAGCATGTATTTTTTGCCGTGGCTACGGCGTTGCTCGCTACGTTGGTTGGGGGGGGCATTGGCTCCGCCGTGGGTTCAATCGCTGCCGATGGCGCGGGCACTGTTGGTAAAGCCGGTTCGACGGTAGACACTGGGGCGATGGGGCCTCAAGAGTTGATTGAGTATTCCGCGAAGCGCATGTTGGTAGAGCTTGATGCAAACCGGCCTATGTACGCCAAAGACCCCGCGAAGTTGGATGACTTGGTCGGAAATGTATTACTGCCGAAATTTGATACCGAGTACGCGGCAAGACGTGTCTTGGGGCCAACTTGGAACACGGCAACCGCTGAGCAGCGCAAGCGCTTTATTGCCGGGTTTTATCATTCACTATTACACAACTACGGCACAGCGCTTTTGAGTTTTACCGCAGACCGTTTGGTTATCTTTCCCTATAAAGGGGATGCCGCCGACAAGGTGGCTACGGTTCGGACCGAGGTAAAACGCTCCAGCGGTGAAAAAGTACCGGTATTTTTTCAATTGCGTAAAACCGAGGCGGGCTGGAAGGCCTATGACGTGGTTATCGACGGTATTTCTTACCTCAAGAGCTTCAAGACTGACTATGCTGCCGAGATTCAACAGAAGGGCTTGGATGAATTG